>ONKF01000011.1 GCA_900318335.1 uncultured Prevotellaceae bacterium | reverse complement strand
GCGGAATTCGTCTTAACTTTTGGCATTTTGTTTTAGTTTAAAAAATGTTATTAATTAATCGAGACCAGGCACTTACCAAGCCTGATGCTCTTCCTTCTCTCAGTTATTGTGGTTACTCCTCGTCGGGAGTGTTGTCCTGCTGAACTGGGGTGTCGGCCACGGGGGCGTCGTCCCTGCCTTCTTTCTTCTTGCCGGGCTTCTTGGGCGAGAGCATGATGGTCATGCGCTTTCCCTCGAGCACTGGCATCTGGTCCAGCTTACCATATTCCTCCAGGTCATTGGCGAACCTGAGCAAGAGCACCTCTCCCTGTTCCTTGAACAGGATGGAACGTCCCTTGAAGAAGACATAGCTCTTCACCTTGGCACCTTCCTTGAGGAAACCGATGGCATGCTTGAGCTTAAAGTTGTAGTCATGCTCGTCGGTCTGTGGTCCGAAACGAATTTCCTTGACCACGAGTTTGGTGGACTTGGCCTTCTGTTCCTTGGCGTGCTTGCGCTGTTGGAACTTGAACTTCTGGTAGTCCATCACTCGGCACACGGGAGGCTCGGCTTGAGGGGCGATAAGGATGAGGTCCAATTCTTGCTCCTCGGCGATTTTCAGGGCCTGATCGATAGGATAAATGCCCTGCTCCACGTTGTCACCCACCAGGCGCACCTCACTTGCGCGAATTTCATCATTTATCGCGTTGGTGTCTTGGTCATTTTTGCCTGCCATCTTGCGATTGCGGCCTTTGGGCCTGGTGGCATTGCTCGGGCGCTTGGGCCCGGGACGATACGGTTTTTTCTGCCACTTCGCGATTAATATCGGCTGCAAAGGTAGTAATTTTTTTCGAACCTTGATCACCTTCGCCCTGTTTTCTTATCGAAACTTCTTCACATCCTGCTTCTTTTTCACCCACGATGAGCAGATAGGGGATGCGTTTGAGCTCGTTGTCACGGATCTTGCGGCCGATTTTCTCGTTGCGGTCATCGACGATGGCACGCACGTCGAGTTTGTTCAACTCGTCGGCAACATGATGGGCGTAGTCGTTGAACTTCTCGCTGATGGGCAGCACGACGCACTGGTCGGGCACGAGCCACAGCGGCAGCTTGCCGGCGGTGTGCTCGAGGAGCACGGCGACAAAGCGCTCAAGCGAGCCGAAGGGGGCACGGTGGATCATGACGGGACGGTGCTTCTGGTTGTCGGCGCCGGTGTACTCGAGCTGGAAGCGCTCGGGCAGGTTGTAGTCCACCTGGATGGTACCGAGCTGCCAGCGGCGGCCCAGTGCGTCCTTGACCATGAAGTCGAGCTTGGGACCGTAGAAGGCGGCCTCGCCGGTCACCTGCTTGGCAACCAGGCCTTTTTCCTCACAGGCCTCGATGATGGCGCGCTCGGCCTTTTCCCATACCTCGTCGGTACCCACATACTTATCCTTGTTGTTGGGGTCACGCAACGAGATCTGAGCCTCGTAGTTAAAGCCGAATACCCTGAAGATGAACGAGATGATGTCCATCACACCGAGGAACTCCTGCTTCAACTGATCGGGGGTGCAGAACAGGTGGGCATCGTCCTGGGTGAAGCTGCGCACGCGGGTCAGGCCGTGGAGCTCACCACTCTGCTCGTAGCGGTAAACGGTACCGAACTCGGCATAGCGGATGGGCAGGTCACGGTAGCTGCGGGGAGCCGTCTTGTAGATCTCGCAGTGGTGGGGGCAGTTCATGGGCTTGAGCATGTATTCCTCGCCCTCCTCGGGAGTGGTGATGGGACGGAAGGAGTCCTTACCGTACTTGGCATAGTGTCCGCTGGTCACATAGAGCAGCTTGTTGCCGATGTGCGGGGTGATGACCTGCTGGTAGCCATAACGCTTCTGGATCTTGGCGAGCATGTCCTGCAGGCGGTTGCGCAGGGCGGCACCCTTGGGGAGCCACAGGGGCAGGCCCTGTCCCACGTTCGGGGAGAAGGCAAAAAGCTCCATCTCCTTGCCGATCTTGCGGTGGTCGCGTTTCTTGGCCTCCTCGAGCAGCACCAGGTACTCCTCGAGCATCTTCTTCTTGGGGAAGGTGATGCCATATACACGTGTAAGCTGGGGGCGGGTCTCGTCACCGCGCCAGTAAGCGCCGGCGAGCGACATCACCTTGATGGCCTTGATAGCGCCTGTCGAGGGGATATGCGGGCCACGGCACAGGTCGGTGAAGTTGCCCTGGGTATAGGTGGTGATGTGACCGTCTTCCAGGTCATTGATGAGCTCGCACTTGAGGGTCTGGCCCTTGTCACCGAAGAACTTGAGCGCGTCGGCCTTGCTGATGTCGGCACGTACCACTTCCTCGTTCTTCTGGGCGAGTTCTGTCATCTTCTTCTCAATCTTGGCGAAGTCTGCGTCGGTCAAGGGGGTGTCACCGGTGTCGATGTCATAGTAGAAACCGTTCTCTACTGCGGGGCCGATACCGAACTGTACGCCGGGGTACAGCTCCTGCAGTGCCTCGGCCAGCAGGTGAGCCGATCCATACAAATGGGGCGTGAGATATCCCATTCCTCGTCGTTTAATGATGCGGCCAGCACGTTGCGTGCAAAGCCTTCGCTAATGCTCTTGGCAATGTCGAGAGGGGTCACACCGCTCTCATATTGACGTACATTGCCGTCAGGAAACTTAATGTTAATCATAATAAGTATTTGATAATTAATGATTTGCGTTGTACCCTACAACAGTACAACATATTTTAACTTGCAAAGTTAGTGCAAGTCGAGGGAAATGCCAAATTTTGTGCAAGCCAAATGCCATGAAGACTTGTTTTCAATGGCTGAGGCGCAGCCAAAATTATCAAAATTTATTTGAGCATTTCCGAGACGCAGCCTAACTTCGGCACCAGCCAGCACTATGCTCGCTCCGCTCGCAGTTTAGAGTTTAAAGTTTAAAGTTTAAAGGGGCTGACGCACAGTTTTTTCAAGCAACGGGGACAACATTATTTGTATTTGTTGTATTTGTTGTTTTCAACTATGCTCGCTCCGCTCGCAGTTTAGAGTTTAGCGTTTAGAGTTTAAAGGGTCTGACGCACCGTTTTTTCAAACAACTGGAACAACAAACCAGACAACACGCACAACCCTCTTAAACCCCTAAACTGCGAACCCCTCGAGCATAACGCGGGTGCCATCTCCACCCCAGAAATCACTTAAGAATGCTTCCCAAAAGGGTGTCTCGATAGGTGTATTGCACATTCAGATTGACCGGCACATAGTCAGGCAGACTCTCCAAATACTCCAACTCAAAAATTTATAATCTCTTTCAATCTTTTTTCAATCATCTGCCAATCTTGATTCAAATTGACTGTGCAAATTTGAATAATATGTTGTGTGTTCTTATATTGATATGAGACATCTAATTCCAAATCAACTGTTGGATAAACCAAAATACCTTTAGTTTCTTGGGTGAATGAATCCTCATTTTCCTGATTCATTACATATGAGAGAATCTGTGATATATGTTCTCGTCTTATCTTACCACTGTCACCATACCTTGAAACGAGTGTTTCTTTATAGTACTTTGCGTCAAGAATAATTTTCTTCTTTGTATGAGGATTAAATAGAGTCACATCTGTTTCCATTAATGGCAGCAAACGATAAGCCTCATCTGTACTCTTGGCGAAAGTCATACCATAGGGCGTCAATTGGAAACGAATGTGTGCATGGCTTACTTCAGGATAATCTTGGCGACACTCTTGTTTATAGAAATTCATTAGGAACTTTTCAAAGATTCTATTCATTGCCCGCTCATCCTCAATAAAATCGGCAAAGTCCCATTTATCACTTGAATTTCCGTTAGGTAAAAGCAGCTGATGCAGTAGGCGACAAATATTTAGTGCGAACTGGTAATATCGATTATTACGATTAAGTCTTACTGATTTGAACAACCCTTCCGTCAGTTTGATAGACTTCATTTTGGGCATTCTGCGTAAGGTCGTCAGTAATCTCGTTTCATTCTGCTCAGATAAGTTTTGAATTCTTAAAGAATTCCGGAGTGAGCTATAGATTATCTGATTAATACAAATATCTGTTGTGATTTCATCCAAATTGCAAAACATTTTCCCCAGCCGATACCTACCCGACTTTAATGTTTCTCCAATGTTAATTTTGCCTTTGATGCCATCTACCTCAATGCCATACATAATATAATCTTGTGCTAAACCTCTCTTCAATAATCTTTCTGTTGTGTTCAGCAAAACATGTACAAGCAAATTCGCAATAGAATCACATTGCTCTATGCCAACATTAACCTGGTCACGCATCTCACCTATATCCCATGCGTAACAAAGAATGTAGTATATATTCTGTATGGGTATCTTTCGCATCATGCGTCAATCACCTAAAATATGGCATAACTCATTATAAAGGTCATCATTATCAAAACATATCTCACGAAGATAAGGGAACAACTCGTATTTACAAATTGATTGCCACCACTCTGCCTCATTTTCTTCATCAACTGAATTAAGTTGGCAAAAGTAACTATGTCCAATTTCAAATCCCTTTCCTAGAGATGTGGAATTGTGAATAACATCATTAACATGAGTTACCCTCTCACATATCTTTTTTACAAAATCTTTACTTAATGAACTTTCTAAAAATTTCTTGAATGTATCACCAAATTCCGGTTCAATATCACAAAAAGCGAATCTACGGCGCAAGGCATAATCAACAATAGCAATCGAACGGTCAGCAGTATTCATCGTACCAATAATATAGACATTCTCAGGCACATAGAATTTTGGACTGCTATCCTCACTATAAGTCAGTTTAAGTTCATAACGAGGAGAGCGTTTATCATACTCTATCAGCATCAACAACTCTCCAAATATTTTACTCAAATTACCTCGATTAATTTCATCAATTATGAAAACAAAAGCCTCATCGGGATTATTCTTAGCTTTTTCGCAAAAGTTGTAGAAAATGCCATTACGAATCGTAAAATCACCTGATGTTGTTGGGCGAATACCTTGGATAAAATCCTCATAACTATATGACTGATGAAACTGAATAGTTTCGATATTTTCATCCTTCTTCGCTCCAACCAACTGATAAGCTATTCTTTTTGCTAAAAAGGTTTTGCCCACACCAGGCGCTCCTTGAAGAACGATATTCTTTTTCCGTCTTATCAATTCTTCAATTTCATAAAATTTTTCTTCGGCAATAAATGGCTTGCCTATGTCTTCAGCAAAGACATAAGGGGTTTGAGAATCAAATGTTCCATCATTTAAATTGGCGCAGTAAATTAAAAAATCACGATACTTATTTATATAACTTCGATTATTCTTTAACTCTCTAACATTAGCTTCATTGTTCGGGTCATTAATCAAAAAAGTCAGTTCTTCACTTACCTTAATAATAGATGCAACTTCAGTGATTGAGAACACATTATCAACACCATACAGTTTCTTGCAAATACTAGAGACTATACTAATTGCGTCAATCTTAGCATATCTACTGTTTGCGGCATCCTTTATCTGTTTTGATGTAGCATTTTTGTCGCTCATGTAGTGAATAAAAGATTCTTTTATTTCTTCATGCGATTTTCCATCTAACTGATATACTCCTTGTGTTGGCATATTCTTATCTTTTGATCTAATGATTTTTAAATTGATCTAAACTGATCTAAATACTTTTTTTGTCTCATATCGATCTTCTACTTTTGCATCAACAAACAATAATGGAATCTAAACTATTGTTGTCGCAAAAATGAAGTTTTTTCGTTTTGCAAAGATAGTATTTTTTCACGATTAATTGAATAATAATCATTAAGGTATCCTTTAATGATACCAATAAATAAATAGTATAATTAATTTTAAAACTAATTTGTGATTATGGAACAGAAATGGATTAAGACAGAGGAGATGTTGGAAAATTTGCGTAATGAGCCTGGAGAGGAGCAGCAATATGCCCGTTATCTGGGGCCGATGTTAAGGTCGACGCATTGGCTGAAATATGATGCGGAGCAGGACTTGTATGGCGACTCGACGGAATGGGACGAGTTTGCCTGGTTCACGAGGGAGAATTTCCTGTCGGTCATCGGTGACGGGTGGTGGTGCCGCGAACATTGACCGTGATGCTCGCTCCGCTCGCAGTTTAGCGTTTAGTGTTTAAAGGGGCTGACGCACCGTTTTTTTCAAACAACGGGGACAAGTTATTTGTATTTCTTGTATTTCTTGTTTTCAATTAAGCTCGCTCCGCTCGCAGTGTAGTGTTTAGAGTTTAATGGAGATGACGCACACACTCTCGCACGCATGCATGCGGTTGGACGAACGGATGAACGGACAACACGCCCTCAAGAGTTATAAGGAAAGTAAAAAATGATTACCTTTGTGGTCGGTAACAGCAAAAACGGTTTATAGAGATGAAATTGTTATTTAGACTCATTGGAGGCCTGCTACTGGGCGCGGTTATCGGCCTGATTAGTATCATCCCCATCATTGCGCTGATCGACGGCGAGTCGGTCATGACAGTTGCGAGCACTATCTTCGGTAAGCTCACCCTGCAGAAAGTTGTCGGCATTGCCTGGATGCTGCTCGCTGCCCTGCTTGCCGCTATCCTGAATATTATCATCCATGAGGGAGGACACCTGGTGGCGGGACTGCTGACGGGCTATAAGTTCGTGTCGTTCCGTTTCTTTAACTGGACGCTTATCCGCAAGGACGGACGCCTGAGGTGGCGCAACTTTGAGTTGGAGGGAACAGGCGGACAGTGCCTGATGGCTCCACCCGACAAGCCGCTAGAGGAAATCGACACGCGGTGGTACAATGCCGGCGGTGTGCTCGTCCAACTCATCATCACTCTGCTCTCCATCGTGCTGATATGGGCCCTGGACCTGCCTGAATGGCTGGATATACTGCTCGGGATGATGGCGCTATTTGGCATTTTTGGGGTGTTGACCAACGGCATACCCATGAAACTGGGCGGAGTTGCCAACGACGGCTACAACCTATTGCAGCTGGAGAAGGACCCAGCAGCCAAGCAGAGTTTCTGCAACATTCTCGAACTCAACGCACTCAACCAGGAAGGCAAGACCTATGACGAGATGCCAGAACGCCTGTTCACCATACCCGACCCCATCGACTGGAAGAACCCCATGCACGCTGCCACCGTGCTGGCCTCGGCGACGCGCAAGCAGGCCCAGTACCAGTGGGAAGAGTCCTACCAGCAACTCACCGAGGCCATCAGCCACAAGAGCGACATCATGCCCCTGTACCGTCTGGAACTGGAAAACATGATGACACTGGCATGCATCGCCACGGGCCTCGACGATGAAGCGCGCCACCACTACACCGATGAGGTCGCCAAATACGTCGCACACCACGCCCCGACGCAGAGCGACAAGCAGATGACGACCATGGCAGTAGCCCTCGCCCTTGAGGAAGACCGCCCCAAAGCCGAACAACTGCTCAACAAACTCGATGCCGACCGCGACAAGTACATCCACCAGAGCGACGTGACCATGAGCCTCGACCTCATGCGCTGGTTCCTCAACCACCACCCCACCCAATAAACGAACGGACGGACAAAAAAAAGAAAACAAGAAGTACAATTATGCTCGCGAGGCTCGCAGTTTAGAGTTTAGTGTTTAAAGTTTAAAGGGGCTGACGCACAGTTTTTTCAAGTAACGGGGACAACATTATTTGTATTTGTTGTATTCAATTATGCTCGCGAGGCTCGCAGTTTAATGTTTAAGGTTTAATGTTTAAAGGGGCTGACGCACAGTTTTTTTTCAAACAACGGGGGCAAGTTATTTGTATTTGTTGTATTTGTTGTATTTGTTGTTTTCTTAATAGATTTTGTTGTGCCAGGTTGACAGACAAACCGTGGCGTTTTTAATATTTGTTGTAACTTTGCATCAATAACAATGAGTAATACGTCGGCTATAGGGCAGCTGCAGGTGCAGCGGGAACTGCTCCGGGTGGAATACCGGGAGGAGAAGGAGGCTTATCGCCTGCAGACCGAGAGCATGGGGCTGGCACGCAAGGTGACACGCGGCGACGCCTGGTTCCCGCTCAAGGTGGGACGCGCCTACTACAACTCGCTGAACCAGTACTGCATCGAGGTGACCCGCAAGGCCGACGAGGAGATAGACCATAACTTCGAGTACGGCAAACCCGTCGTGTTTTTCAGTGCCGAGGTGCCCCAGGGCGACCTCAAGCAGGCGGGCAGCATCCACTACTTCGGCTTCACGGGGACCATCTCGTGGGTTGACGGTGACCGCATGGTTGTCGCTATCCCCGAGGGGCACGCGCTGGAACTGCAGAACTCACAGCTGCCGCTGGGCCTGCAACTGTTCTTTGACGAGACGAGCTACCGCATGATGCAGGACGCGCTGGAACGGGTCATCAATGCCAAGGGGACGCGCCTGGCCTACCTGCGCGACCTGTTTTACGGACACCAGCGGGCCGAGACGTTCACATTTGAGGCGATGCGGTTCCCGTGGCTGAACGCGAGCCAGGAGCGGGCCGTCAACGATGTGCTGCGCGCCAAGGACGTGCGCGTGCTGCACGGCCCTCCCGGCACGGGCAAGACGACAACACTGGTCGAGGCCATCAACGAGACGCTGATGCGCGAGACCCAGGTGCTCGTGTGTGCCCAGAGCAACACCGCCGTGGACTGGATCAGCGAGAAACTGGTGGACTGCGGCATCCCGGTGCTGCGCCTTGGCAACCCCACACGCGTCAACGACAAGATGCTGAGTTTCACCTATGAGCGCCGCTTTGCCGACCACCCCGACTACCCCAAGCTGTGGCAGGTGAGGCGCAACATCCGCGAGATGAGGCGCCGGCGGCGTGAGTCGGGCGAGCGCTTCCATCAGAAACTGGACCGCCTGAAGGAAGTGGCCGTGGAGCTCGAGGTGCGCATCAACGCCGACATCTTCGGGCAAGTGCGCGTCATTGCCTCGACTCTGGTGGGAGCCGGCAACAAGCTGCTGGACGGCAAGCGGTTTGGCACAGTGTTTATCGACGAGGCGGCCCAGGCACTCGAAGCGGCCTGCTGGATTCCCATCCGCCGCGCCAGCCGCGTCATCCTGGCGGGTGACCATTGCCAACTGCCGCCCACGGTGAAGAGTCTGGAGGCCCTGAAGGGCGGCCTGGGCGTGACGCTCATGGAGCGCATCGTCAAGAACAAGCCCGAGTGTGTCTCGCTGCTCGAGGTGCAATACCGCATGAACGACGAGATCATGCAGTTCAGCAGCGACTATTTCTACCACGGGCAGATGGTATCGGCCCCCGAGGTCGCTCACCGCGTTATCCACGAGGGCGATGCCCCCATCCTGTGGTTTGACACGTCGAGCATCAACCTGGGAGATGACGAGAAGGGCAATTTCAAGGAACAGTTTATCGGGGAGTCGTTTGGCCGTGTCAACAAGGGCGAGGCTAACCTGACCATCAGCCTGCTGCAGATATATTTCCAACGCGTGGGCAAGCAGCGCATCCTGGACGAACGAATCGACGTGGGCATCATCTCGCCCTACCGTGCCCAGGTGCAATACCTGAAGCGGCTGCTCAAGAAACGCGCCTTCTTCAAGCCCTATCGCCACTTGATCACTATCAACACGGTGGATGGGTTCCAGGGGCAGGAACGCGACGTGATCATCATCTCGCTCGTGCGCGCCAACGACGCCGGACAAATCGGATTCCTGCGCGACCTGCGCCGCATGAACGTCGCCATCACCCGCGCCCGCATGAAACTGTTCATCCTGGGCGACGCCACGACCATGACCCGACACCCGTTCTACAAGCGCCTGTTTGACTACATCCAGGACGTCCGCGGCCTCTAAATCAAACAAACTACGAATTACGCGAATTAAACTAAGGGCATCCGCAATCCTATTATATCTAATTTCGCGAATTGATATCCACTTATTTAATAAACCACGAATTAAACTAATTGGTTTTCTTATTCCAAAGCAGGCTGAGTGGGTTTGTCAATCTTGCGGAGCCACTGGCGGTAGCCGAGGACGGCGATAATAATATAAAGGGAATACAGGCCAGCCTTGAACGGGACGTCCTTTATTACATACAGGTAAACACTCACGGCATCGACGACGAGCCACAGCAACCACTGCTCGGCATACTTCTGGGCCAGTGCCCACAGGGCAACCATGCCTCCGGCCCGCTATGGCCTTTAACTCATGCGTGAATTGCCTGAAAATGCTGGAAAATGATAGGTCGGCTGAACGATTTTCCATCTAATATGTGTTTTGCTCAAAAATATTTCTTAACTTTGCAAACAGAAATCATGCATATTAATACTTTTATTAACCATATTCTTTTTCATTATGAAGAAATTGTTACTTTTCATTGCTGCTGTCGCAGTGGCTTTTGGTGCTTCGGCACAATTTGAAATGAAGCCTGCCAATCCTACTGATGTGAAATGGCAGGATTTTGGAAGCAGTATTCTTGGCCAGTCTAACTTGAAATTCAAGATTTCTCTCAAGGATGCGACGTTTGGCATACCTCTTGATGCCGAGAATTTCAGTTACAGCATTTTTACCGATGATGACCAGATCTTCACCTTCACTGTAGCCGAATATGGTGGTATAGCTGGAATCACTGAGGATATGACCGAAATCCCCTACGGTTTTAATAAGTACAGCATGAATGATTCTATCGTGTTTTTCTACCGCACAAACCAAGAGAATCCTCCTTTCTTCACAGAGCGCATCGGCATTCAGGTCTATTATAACTACAACGGCACCAAGACCGCGTCTGACATCGTTTACACTTACCTGGATCAGGTCATGCCCGCCAAGCCCGCTAATGCCACCGACCTGACTTGGACAGCCGGCGATGGCACCAATTGGTCGCCCTTATTCCAATTTGACATCATTCCGCCCGTTGACGTGGATGGCAACACCTTGTTGCAGGCCAATGTGTCCTACAGCATCTTCTTTGACTACAACGAGCGCTACACCTTCCTCTATAGCGAGTATGGCCCCTATGACTATCTGGGCGGCATGACCGGCGACATGGACGAATTGCCTTTCTCGCTCATCCATGGCTATTTGGCACCAGGAGCAATCCACTTCTTGAATGACCCACAGTTCATTTGGCGCATTGGCGTTCAGGTTTACTACACGGTCGATGGGGTACGCAACTCTTCCGACATCGTTTACCTCGAAGTGAATGACGCCCCCGCATACCTACTCGGCGACGTGAACGCTGACCATGCTGTTACCATCGCCGATGTGACAGCGCTCATCGACTTCCTATTGGGGAATCCCCCCGCCCGTTATGACGAGCGTGCTGCAGACGTTAACGGGAACGGTGACGTCTGCATTTCTGATATGACGGCATTGATCGACTTGCTGCTCGGTAGTTAATAGGGAACAGCATTGGTAATTGATACCGTACAGACTAAACCGCGCCGCGTGCTGACCTGGATTCAGCGCGTGGCGCGGTTCTTTCTGTTAAATTCCCTGTCCGCTGCTCTAAATAGCCGTCTCTTGCCGGCGCATCATGCCGAGCCACTGGCGATAACCCAGCACAGCCATGACGGTGTAGAAGCCATACAGGGCCGCGGTGAACGGAATCTGCTTGTAGATATAAAGCACGGTGCAAACCAGGTCAACGACTAGCCACAAGAGCCACTGCTCGGCATACTTCTGGGCCAGTGCCCACAGGGCAACCATGCTCAGGGCTGTGGTGAAGCTGTCACAGACGGGAACGCTGCTGTCGGTGTAGGTAGTGAGTATCCAGTATATGCCAGCCCACAGCGCCAAGCCCACAATGGCTACGGGCAGCACGCGCCGCAACGGGAAATGGGTAATGGGCAACTCGGCGGCTTTCTCTCCTTCCCCACCCCGGGAACGGGACCAGCGCCACATGGCATAGCCATAAACGGCGGCGAGCACGTAATAAACCTCCATGCCAAAGTCGGCATACAAACCGCGCTCCCAATAGAGGTAGCCATGGACAATGGGCATGATGACGCTCACGAGCCACAACCAGATGCTGGCCTTGAACTCGAGCCACAGGTAGATGAGGCCCAACACCAGGCCCGCCAAATCGATGGCCTCGACCCAGCCGAAATTATTGAAATATTGAGCTATCGTTTCCATTCATTTAGTTTCTAAACACAAATCATCATCCTCACGCTAAGCCGCTAAGTTTTTGAACCTTTAAAGAAGATCTTATCGGTTTTTGCGGCTTAGCGTGAGATTTGGTGTCAGAAGCGGAAAGTGATGTGGCCCAGGGCGTTGATGCCTGCCATGGGATAGAAGCGGGGATCACTGTACAGGGTGTATTTGTTCTCCTTGCTACCGCCGGGATAGAGGGCACTGGTCATTGAGTAACCGTTGGTCTCGTACTTCTGGTTGAAGAGGTTGTAGATGGCCACGCCCAGGGTGATGCTGCGGATGTGCGGCAGCTTGAAGGTGTAGGCCAGGTCCAGGTTGTTGACAAAATACGGATCGAGTGAATCCTCCTTGCGCTCGAAGTTGTCAAGATACTGGCGGGAGACGTACTGGGACTGCAGATAGGCTGAGAAACCTTTATAGTCAAAGGCCAGCATGCTGCCCAGGGTCACGCTGGGTGAGAAAGCGATGGTTTTGTTTCCAGCATGGATCTCGGTCTGGGTCCACATGTCCTCCCAGGTGTCGGCGTCATAGTCGCTCACGTAGCCCACATAGTCCTTGATGCGGTTGCGGCTGAAGGTGGCATTCACCTCCCAACGCAACCAGTCGGTGAAGTGCATACCTGCCAGCAGCTCGATACCCATGCGGTAACTGTTGGGGACATTCTCGGCCATCAGCTCGCCGATCTCGTTGATCTTGCCGTTGAGCACGAGCTGGTCCTTGTAGTTCATGTAGTACAGGTTGACATTGAACAGGTAACGGCCCGAATGGAACTCGTAGCCAGCCTCCCAGTCATAGAGTTTCTCGCTCGTGGGATGCTTCAGGAACAGGCCATCGGTGTAATTGTTGCGGGTAGGCTCCTTCTGGGCCACGGCAAACGAGGCATAGGCACGGTGCTTGGCATTAATCTGCCAGTTCAAGCCAGCCTTAGGGTTGAAGAAGTCGAAGGGCTCGTCTATGTTGAGGGCCTGCAGGCGCTCGGGGTCGGCTGTCCAGTCCCACTTGTCGTTGTTGCCAGTGATGCGGTAACCGATGTGGCGGTACTGCAAGTCGGCATAGGCGCTCAAGCCGCCCGTAATCACGTAATTACCCTTGACATAGATGTTGAAGTCGGTCTTGCGGCCGTTATTGCGGTAATACTCGTGGTCGGGAGCCAGCGGGTTGGTGTAGTTCTCCACCCAGATGACCTGGCCGTAGTGATCGTTACTGTAACGGTTGATACCGCCGCCCAGGGTGGCCGCCAGGCGGTCATTGCTATACTGCAACGAGAACACGCCACCGCCGAAGTCGCTATCCACACATTTTTTCCTCACGAGGCTCGCCTTCTTGCTGGTGCCCTCGGACGTCACAACGGGCAGCAAGGCATATTCCTTGAGAGTGCGGGCATTCTTGTATTCCTGGTAGTAGCCGTAACCATTGGTGTAATGCAGGGCAACGTTGAGTTTCCACTGGGGATTGAATGTCTGATTCAAGATGAGCTGGTAGTGGGTCTGACGGTAGATGTCCTTCTGGTCCTTGTAGAAGCCCGTCACCTTGCCGTCGTGCTTGATTTCGCCGTTGGGGTTATAGGTGCGGTTGTTCTTGAGGTCGTCACGGCTGATGCCATCCCAGGCGTGGTAGGTGTCTTCCTTGCCGCCATAGGTGATAAAGCGCAACGATGTTCCACTATTATTGAAATAGCCCAGCTGACCGAAGTAACTCAGCAACTCGCTGCTGGCACGGTCGCGGTAGCCATCACTGCCGATGTGTGACAAGCGGGCTTCCATGGCCCAATGATCACCCATCATGCCGGTACCCACGCGCAGGGTCTCCTTATTGGTATTGAATGAGCCGTAACTGCCCGACACCTCAGCGTAGGCGTCACGAGAGAAGCTCTGCGTCCGCATATTCACGCTGCCACCGAAGGCGCCCGAGCCGTTGGTCGAGGTGCCCGCGCCACGCTGCACCTGGATGTCGCGCACCGACGATGCGAAGTCGGGCGTGTTCACCCAATAAATGCTGTGGCTCTCGGCATCGTTCTGCGGGATGTCGTTGACAGTGATATTGATGCGCGTGGCATCGGTGCCACGCACGCGCATCGACGTGTAACCCACGCCAGCACCCGCGTCACTGGTGGTGATGACCGACGGGGTCATCGTCAACAGGAACGGGATGTCCAGTCCATGGTTCTCGGCCGCAAGCTGCTTGGCCGTCACATTAATAAACGCTACAGGAGTGCTCGCACTTGCACGGGTACCCAGCACCTCCAGCTCGCTCAGGGCGACGGAGGGCACGGTGTCGGTCGCAGCAGGCTGTGCTGCCGCAACGAGGCCAGCCAGCATGGTGGCGGCCATCAAAAAGGTTTTCTTCATTGTTTTGAATCATTTAAGCCTCGCGACCACTCCACTTGAAGCCATCATCTAAGGTTCTGCCAGCGGATGCACCGCTAAACTCTAAACCCTAAACTCTAAACTTCAAGTTTCGCCCACGAAACTTGAATTAATAAGTTATTCTCTACGCCGGTATTGTCCGGATCAGATCCGATGGGTATGTTCTCAGCCCCCATTTTTCAGGGAGCACCCCCAAACTCATTGAATCACGCTGCAAAGGTACTGCAAGCCGAAGACAATGCCAAGAAAAAAGGACATTTTTCTTGAACTTTGCCGCGGAGAACAACAATGTCAATGGCAACACTTTTTTCACTGAGTCAGAAAAAAGCATTACCTTTGTCACAAAACAAAACATCCTAACCATTAACCATAATGAAGAGAACCCTTATCGCCGCCATCCTGATGATGGCATTCACCACCGCAATCAGCGGCCAGGACCTGGACCACATGACCGAATCCTGCACCAGCATCATGGTGGGCAAGCTCGCTTCGACCGACGGCTCGGTCATCACGTCCCACACCTGTGACGCGCGTTACCGCACATGGATGACCATGACGCCCGCCCGCGACTACAAGAATGACACGGTCACTGCCGTGTACCGTAACCGTTTCCACACCTATTCACCCAGCGATGTTACTGGTATGACCCAGACGGGCACCATTCCCCAAGTGAGCCACACCTACCGCTTCCTGGACACGGCCTATCCCTGCCTGAACGAGAAGCAACTGGCCATGGGCGAGACGACCATCTCGGGACGTGACACGCTGCAGAACAAGGCGGGCATCTTCATGATCGAGGAGCTGGCACGCATCGCCCTGGAACGCTGCACGACCGCCCGCGAGGCCATCCGCCTGATGGGCGAGTTGGTCAAGAAATATGGCTACGGCGACAGCGGCGAGTGCCTGACGATTGCCGACAAGCAGGAGGCATGGATATTTGAGGTGTTCGGTGAAGGACCTAAGAAAGTGGGCGGTGTGTGGGCCGCCGTGCGCATCCCCGACGACGAGATTACCGTGTCGGCCAACATCTCGCGCATCGGCTACCTTGACCTGAGCGACCCCGACCACTATATGGCATCCGACAACGTGTTTGAGGTGGCCAAGAGGCTGAAACTCTGGGACGGCAAGGAGCCTTTCTGCTTCTGGAAAGCCTACAGCGGCACCAATTATCTCAAGCAGGTGAAGAACTACAGCATCCGCGAGCTCTACATCATGCAACAGTTAGCCCCGTCGCTTAATCTCACCGACACTATCGAGAACCTGCCACTGAGCATCAAGCCCGACAAGAAGGTGAGCGTCCAGGACGTGTCACGTCTGCTGGGCAGCTACTATGAGGGCACACAGCTCGACCTGAGCGCACGCCACAAGATTCCCAACCCCAAGCGCAAGGACAAGCAGGGCAACATCAACGAGAACGAGCCCGACAGCATCGTCTCGCCTGTCGCCAATCCCTGGATCACCAACGAACAGCTGGCGATGTTCTACGCCATGGGCGACTCGGCCATGAAGTGGACCCGCACCGTGAGCGTGCCCTGGTGCTCCTACAGCACTGTCATCCAGCTGCGCTCCTGGCTGCCCGACGAGGTGGGCGGTGTGGCATGGATTGCCTTTGACAACCCCGGCCAGAGTCCCCGCTTCCCCGTCTTCTGCGGCAATACTGACCTGCCCGCGTCGATGAAGGTGTGCGGTCACAGCGCCGAGAACGACGAGACCGTCCTGTGGCAATTCCGCAAAGCGAACCGTCTGGCCAGTCTGCGCTGGGGCGCCTTCCGCAAGACCCTCGAGCCCGCCCGCGACCACTTCCTCGAGAAAGGCCTGCGCGAGCTGCCCATGGTGGAACGCACCTGGCAGGAGCTCAACACCGAGGACAAGGACAAAGCAGCCAAGTACCTCAACGACTACACCGCCGATATGCTCGGTGCCGCCGCCTACCGCTGGCAGACCATGGCCCACGACCTGTGGATGCAGACCTGGAAAGGATTCTAACCAGTCAGGAGTCAGAAGTTAGGAGTTAGGAGTCTATAGTTGGCATCCGCACTCTTGCTGTCCTCACACCAAGCCACCAAGCCGCTAAGTTCTTTTTACTCACAACATAATATACCCTCCCCACAACGCAACAGGGTCCCACAACGGGGGTGTGTCATAATTCAGTCATGGCCCATCCCCAGTCGAACTGCGGTCAATAATAATCGAATTTGTCGTTTCAATCCACGCACCCACAAGGGGTGCGACTCGACGAGGAAGCCTTCGACGCGATGATCACCGAGTTTCAATCCACGCACCCACGGGGGGTGCGACACACAAAGTTTCAATCCACGCACCCACGGGGGGTGCGACACACAAACGCCCGCAAGCGTTAACGCGTGGCGTTGTTTCAATCCACGCACCCACGGGGGGTGCGACATTAGTGGAGGCTCTGGTATTACAACCATGCTGGGTTTCAATCCACGCACCCACGGGGGGTGCGACATATATCCGTCAATAGTCCACTCATGGGTATTGGCGTTTCAATCCACGCACCCACGGGGGGTGCGACCCGTCTTGTCGATGTTGCCGAAATTGCACTTGATGTTTCAATCCACGCACCCACGGGGGGTGCGACCTCATCTGTGTTCTTTTTCCGCTTGGTCATCTTGTTTCAATCCACGCACCCACGGGGGGTGCGACGTGGACGAGAATCACCAAGAGCGACGGGCGAAGTTTCAATCCACGCACCCACGGGGGGTGCGACTTTCAGAGCTCACACAGGAACAGCTCGAAGTCCTGTTTCAATCCACGCACCCACGGGGGGTGCGACGATGACGGCAAGAAACCGCATCGTGATGAGGGAGTTTCAATCCACGCACCCACGGGGGGTGCGACTCACATATCCAAAGCCTGGGACGATTTTAAGATGTTTCAATCCACGCACCCACGGGGGGTGCGACGGGGCATGAGTTACGATAATGTTTTGCTCGGTCAGTTTCAATCCACGCACCCACGGGGGGTGCGACAAGAAGCATTGATTAACTGGAAGCATTTCATATATGTTTCAATCCACGCACCCACGGGGGGTGCGACATCAGGCGCCGCCTTAAATTACTGGCTAAGTATATCGAGTTTCAATCCACGCACCCACGGGGGGGTGCGACCTCGCTTGTGGCGGTAGATTACTTGCCATTTCTGCATTGTTTCAATCCACGCACCCACGGGGGGTGCGACCTGCACACCATCCGCGCCAACTACCCGCTATGGGAGTTTCAATCCACGCACCCACGGGGGGTGCGACTTCGAAGCCTAGTGGCACACGTTCACCTCGGGAGTTTCAATCCACGCACCCACGGGGGGTGCGACAAAGGTAAGAATTGATCTTAAGGGCCTTAGAGAAGTTTCAATCCACGCACCCACGGGGGGTGCGACGAGAGACCCCGAATTTGATTTCGGTGATTATGTAGTTTCAATCCACGCACCCACGGGGGGTGCGACCAGGTCCCAATTGCTGGTGTTGAAGTCGTTCTTTGTGTTTCAATCCACGCACCCACGGGGGGTGCGACCTATTGCTTGTTGATAATCCTTCGTTAGCATGAGTGTTTCAATCCACGCACCCACGGGGGGTGCGACGGTAAGTATCTTCTCTTCCAACGTGGGTGACACCAAGTTTCAATCCACGCACCCACGGGGGGTGCGACCCGTTCAAGAAACTCGTTCAGGCATGGATAGAGTTTCAATCCACGCACCCACGGGGGGTGCGACAGCTCCGCATCAGTCGAGATGACGGGAGCCTCATGTTTCAATCCACGCACCCACGGGGGGTGCGACGTAAGTGTCACCAGCTGCTCGTGACACCCATCGAGTTTCAATCCACGCACCCACGGGGGGTGCGACATCGTCGGCTCTTTTTCTATCGATAATCGCTTTGTTTCAATCCACGCACCCACGGGGGGTGCGACTTACAAACTTTCAAATCTATTTTACAATCAATGGTTTCAATCCACGCACCCACGGGGGGTGCGACAATAATTCACCCCAGCCTAGCGCTGTCAATCTAACCGTTTCAATCCACGCACCCACGGGGGGTGCGACCCGCGTCAGTCATGGATCAGCTCTACATCAGCGAAAGTTTCAATCCACGCACCCACGGGGGGTGCGACCTATGACTGCACCATCCGCTGCGAGGGTGATTTGTTTCAATCCACGCACCCACGGGGGGTGCGACCCGCGCCATTCTTTCCGCAGTTTTCAAACATACTGACGTTTCAATCCACGCACCCACGGGGGGTGCGACCTGGTCAATCCCGGCGTGCATGCACACACCACTGTTTCAATCCACGCACCCACGGGGGGTGCGACTTTTGACATCTACAGCGCAACGGCCCAGGGCACGTTTCAATCCACGCACCCACGGGGGGTGCGACATTATTACCAAAATTACTTGGAGGTGTTGTGGATTGGTTTCAATCCACGCACCCACGGGGGGTGCGACTCTCAGGCAAGGCTATCTATGATAAGCCGATGATAGTTTCAATCCACGCACCCACGGGGGGTGCGACGCAGCAGGGGCATCACCAATCGCAGGCCATACTTCCGTTTCAATCCACGCACCCACGGGGGGTGCGACACTCAACAACGACAGCGGGCGCGAGCTGATCATGTTTCAATCCACGCACCCACGGGGGGTGCGACCCAAACTCACGGGCGATGTCGACATCACAGGAGAGTTTCAATCCACGCACCCACGGGGGGTGCGACTCAGTCAGTTAGTTATGTCATATTTATCATTTTTTTGTTTCAATCCACGCACCCACGGGGGGTGCGACCCACGACACCGTTGCCGTCGAGGTGCCCATCACATCGTTTCAATCCACGCACCCACGGGGGGTGCGACTGATAGTGTAGGCATAATGTTCGACAATTTTGAGGTTTCAATCCACGCACCCACGGGGGGTGCGACAATCTAAGTACCTTTGTATTGCCCCACGGGGGCGGGGTTTCAATCCACGCACCCACGGGGGGTGCGACCCAGCTGGGCTGCAATTACAAGAAAGGAGGCCAGTTTCAATCCACGCACCCACGGGGGGTGCGACACACTGAGACTGGGCTGGGCGTGGTGAGCAACCAGTTTCAATCCACGCACCCACGGGGGGTGCGACGATGCGCGTGTGCATCGAGCACATCCAGCTGCAGTTTCAATCCACGCACCCACGGGGGGTGCGACACGAGCGCGATGTTTGATGTCCCTGTAATTCCGAGTTTCAATCCACGCACCCACGGGGGGTGCGACATCGGTCAGGGCGACGGGTGATGTTGGCATAGAGTTTCAATCCACGCACCCACGGGGGGTGCGACCTGACAGAGCTCAACGCCAAAGCCAAAGAGGCTGAAGTTTCAATCCACGCACCCACGGGGGGTGCGACGCATTGCTCATGCGTAACAATTTCGGTGCATGGGTTTCAATCCACGCACCCACGGGGGGTGCGACCTCAACAAGTTGCGTGACCAACTGCAACGCACGCTGTTTCAATCCACGCACCCACGGGGGGTGCGACGCGCATGCTCCATGGCAAACTCGTCCTCCTGGAGGAGTTTCAATCCACGCACCCACGGGGGGTGCGACTGTTAATCATAAAGATTGCTGATTTTCAAATAGTTTTAAGCAATCTTTTGCGAAATTAGTCAAAAAAGGCCAAACATGAACAATTATTCACAAAAAAACAATCTATTTCTCTATAATTCAATGGCTGCGAAACTTATAATACTTTAGCCATCACTATATGTTCGCAGTTATATAATCAATTCTCCTTGTATGTTGACCCCCTTTTTAACCCCCAACGTTTCGACCTTGGTTTCATAATTCTTCCCCAAATGATAGAATCTGATACTATCTATATCCTCTGAAATGATTCCTTTTAACTTCATTTTCAGTTGAGTAAATTGAGTGAAGTCCACTACGCATTCAAAGACTGAGTTTTGAACCCTTTGACCATAATTCATGCACTCTTTTGCCACATGTCTCAACCGACGTTGCCCCTCCAGGCTCGTAGTATCTACATCGTAAGTTACTAATATCAGCATCACGTTACTGTATTAAGAAAACTGGATAATTGTCTAAATCTCCTCGCAGAAAACGTGCCATCAGCATAGCCTGAACATAAGGGAGCAGTCCAACAGGAACATTCTCCTTGAGAAATGGATGCACCATTGTGTCTTTTTTTCTTTTTTGCCATGCAGCCAGTACCGTTTTCTTGCAACTATCACTCATTATGATATTATCTGTTCCATTTTCAATGAAATCTTCATTATCTACCTGTTTTCGGTTAATGAGCGATAGCACAAATCTGTCGGCCAAATATGCTCGCAATTCTTCCATCATGTCAAGTGCCAATCCAGCACGGCCTGGTCTATCTGTATGAAGGAACCCAACATAAGGATCCAATCCCACAGATTCTAAAGCCGATTGCATTTCATGAGCCAATAAAGTATAAACAAAAGATAACAAGCAATTGGTACGGTCTTTCGGCGGCCTTCGATTTCTTCCAACAAAAGTGAATGCTGGCTTTTGTGCGACTATCATATCATCAAATAATGAGAAATAATTCACAGCAGCATCACCCTCAATTCCACGCAACTCATTTGCAGTTTGGCTGTTCGATACCTGTCGCATATTGACTTTCAGGGCATTTGAGACATTTTCAACCCGCGAGAGCTCCTCAGCAGATGAAGCATGATCCCTCTTAAATCGTTCTACAACCTTGCGGGAGTTGTGGATTTTCCCTCTTATCATGACTTTGCTGATTCTCAAGGCCTCATCATCATTATCTGCCACTCTGTATTGTTTGCGTCGCAATAATACGTTGCCATTGACCCCACCTGTCACACGAGCTAAGAATCGGCCACGAGAAGTCAGAAAGCACAGGCCTATATTACGTTCGGCACACATGGCCATCAAGTACTTGGATGCCCCCAAGTTATTAAAACACACAATGCCCTCAAGATTGATCACTGGAAGCCTCATGACTTCACTATTCTCAATCTTTGCGACAACATTATCTCCATCCTTAGACAAAAACACATCGGGATTTGTCACATATAAGGTGTTCAATAGTTTCCTCATTCCTCGTCTATTTGTTTTAAATAGTGATTTACACTTGTCGCCCTTTTCAACGAGTTAACAAAGCATTTATCATTCAATGAGCATGAACGACAATAGCTATGATACTCTGCTTGTGGAGTAATACCGGCATCAAATATTTCATGCATCATTGCCGAGTAGTGCTTTACTTGTTCTCGCAATTCTATAGTGAAGACGACAGGGAAACGTCTCCTAATAGACTCATAGAAAAAAGCTCCCTCTTGAATATCAATCTGATACATCTCCTCAAGACACATGGCCTGGGCACACAACTGCACCTCGTCAACTTCGTTAATTTTGGGTCTGCCATGTTTGTATTCAATAGGATAAACTGTCCATCTTCCTGGAAATTTTGGGACCTCGATAGTGTTGTTGTCTTGGCTTTGGGCTGCTGTGAGCTCCAACAAATCTGCAATACCGCTAAAACCCAATTCATGAGAAACGAGCGCAACAGAACGCAGATGCACCACGTTCTTGTTGCGCTCCATGGCATGAGGATTATCTACTTTCCGGTGAAGCCATCGTCCCTCTACGGTCAAGTGGTTCTCTTCCCATTGTTGCTCAATGTGAATTAAGCCCCATTGCCGTGGGCAAAAGGCAAAATGCTGTATTCCAGACAACATCAGCAGGTCGTCATCCTCATAGTAGGCCATACCCTCGCTTGTTAGATGAGTTCCTCAATGGTAACACCAGCGGGCAGATGCACGCTGTCAATAGTTACCTCATAGTCTGCGAACGAACGAGCGGGTTTAGACTTGTCCTTGGGTTCCACCTTGACGAGGTCAAACAATTTGTTGGCAGGAGCATTGCCCAAAGCCGAATCATGCTTGAAGGCAATCAGGCGCTGGGCGCTCATCAAGCCTCGTGCTGCTGAGCGATCCACATCAAACATGTTCTTCAACGCATCAAAGAAAAGTTCAAGGTCTTCTTCGCTGAAACCCGTCTGCTGAGCCAAGTTGGCAGAAATAAAGCCGTGGCAAACATAGAGGCCATAAGGGATGGTAGCCTTGCGACCCATGGTGCGGTTGTCACCCTTTTGCTCTTTAGCTTCTTTCTCGGTTGCTACAGCCATGCGGGTAATAGAGTGCTCCAAAGCGGTAATTGGGTCAACTGAACGGGCAAACGTCATCTGGATTGGGCCACGAACTTGTCCCGCATTTTTGCCAGTTGACATCACTGCACCAAATGTGCGAACATCATAATACTTCTTGCACATGATATCTCGAGCGGCATTTGCCTTGTCTTTGTCCTCGGCTTTTTTCACGCTATCCTCCTCGTGAGCAGCATCAATTAAAGAGTTAAGCACGGCTTTCTCCTTGATGAAGATGTCGTAGCCATCAGCCAGTTGTTTAGCCACCTGCACATAGTTACGCACCTTGCGCTTGAGGCAAACGTCGGTCACAAGACCCATACCAGTCTCGGCATCCACACGGGGCAGATTACCTGCATCGGGGTCGCCATTGGGATTACCATCCTGCACATCAAAGATGTACACAAAATCGATTCTGTTTTTTAATTCTGACATAGTTGTAATGTATTATTGGTTATTGTTGTTTTCTTCTTTCTCATTCTTTGTGAAAAGCTTTTGCCGTTGGTGATAGTAGCCGACAAAGAATCGCCCCTGGTCTTGAAGACTGAGATGGGCAGGGAACCCATCAGCATCAATTTTGTCCATGATTTCTTGCTTGAGTTGTTCAAACTGGATTCGTCGCCCTTCACTCAATTTCTCAGAATGATGCAGCGATAAGTTCAAAATTGTTGCAAATACTGCGGCAGGTGTCGCGCTTGCTGAATTCATGTATCGCTCACGGATGGTGTGTTGTTTGTTTGCCTCCTCTTGAATCTTGTCAAGCACGGCAAAAAGTCGGCCACACAGATAGCCTTGGTTGTTGTTGTTTTTGTCCATTTCTTTTTCTATTTTTTTATTAGAATTGTTAAGTCTGTTCAAGTAAGCCTTGATAATAGCAGCCCGAGTAGTAATGTAGCCTTTTTTGAAAGCCTCATTATATTTTTCGTTTGTCATTTCAGCCTTAATGCGTCGAATGCAGGACGTAAATAATGTATATGGATAGGGTTGCCCTTGGAAAATGCTTTTTACCAAAGCATCGGGCAAATTGGGTGTTACATCAGAAGACTTACCGCCCAAAGTCACAGCACCCAAGATAGAGCGTAGTGCCATATAGGGCCTGATTGCACCTGTAATATCCATGTCTTCAAAATGACGGTTAATGCGCTTAGCAAATTCCATCAATGGAATTTCTGCCCAATAAACCACAGCGATACGAGCGGAGTTTGGCGCCAGTCCAAGAATATAGAACTTGTCATCAAGCGAGGTATTCAATTCCCCAGAATAAATTGCCTTAAAGACCTTTCTCACTTGTTCAATCTTGGCATTAGGGTCATCATCTTCAGTATCCGAGAAACCAAACAGATCAAAGAAGCCCTTCTCGGCCTGATTACCGGCCTCGTTATCTTTTGATGCCCAAAAGAGGAACGTTCGGTTTCCGATGAGAAATTTATTCCGGGAATCTGACCTCAGCAAGTGCTTCAAAGCCGTGGAATAAGCAAACTCGGATTTTTCGCTGATAGGGGCATTTGCACCTTGCTCCTTGCCGTAAGAATCATACCCTGATTTTACTTGAAATGAGACAATCTTGGCTACGGCTTGACTGCCAGGAATCATCGTGGCTGTTGTCACGTCAACAATCTTCCCCTTTTTTCCAGAGACAAGGCAGACTTTCTCGTTATCGTGATTATCTGCATCTAAAAGGTCAAGCAATTCTTCTTTCTCGGCAATTATATGGGTATCGCCATTGATTAGAAAAGAGAAAAATGAATACTTCTTATTTAGGTTCTTCTCGATTTCGGGCCACAAAACATCGGCCTTCATTTTAGCGAGAATTGCTTGGGTGTCATGCTGATAGAAACGATGAACGGCCGTAATATCAGCATTATCTGGAGCCGCTTTATAGATTTCCTCTACTTTTTTCTTGAAAGTTTCAAGATACCTTCGGCAACCATCAAAATCTTTCTTGTCAGAAAAGCCAAACACGTAGGCACTGCTGTCATAAAGGTAATTGGCCAGTGGTGCGCTTGTTCGGCCCAACTGTTTCTTGACAATAAATGTCTGGGCTTGTTTCTTGTCAATACGGCGGTCCTCAAACCTCATGAAATCACCCTCACGATTTATCACAATCAAGAAACCGATCTCCTTAAGTTCTCTACCAAAAGCGGGCAAAGTGCCCTTGCACCTGTCGTAATAGTCATATAACGCTTTCAGTATCATTTCAACACCTCCTTACTGTCTCTGGGTGGAACCATAATCACTCCATTTTCCATGATGGCATGATAGAACATGGCATCTGGCTTCTCAAGATTTCCTTCAAAGTCCATGTCATAGAGCATCAAGCCCAAATCGCGACTGTCGTTGAAGGGTGCGCTCAATTCCTCTTGTTCGGGATTTACAAGACGGAATGACGCCGAACACTCCCGGGTGCCGAGATAAGGCTGGTTAAAGCATTGCCCCTTGCTCGCACGGCGCTCAAACATCGCATTGTACTTGCCGGGGTTCTCATCCTTGCGAAGAAGGTCTTTTTCTTCCTTGTCAATCGATGGGTTCTTGCTCTCCCCTGCGCGTTTCCACATGGGGATAAACTCAAGTTTGGCCCAAATGCGATAGCGCACATCCTGAAGCATCAAGGTATTCTTCTGCTGTCGCTCTTTTTCAATGAATATGGGAGTCATTGTTGTGGCAGATGCGACAGCACCAACCTCGTTGCGACGGATTGAGGTCCACTTGATGGGATTCAGCACCTCAATCTTAGTCACTTGCCATCGGATGGCTGGTTTCCAGAAAATCGCCTCAAAGATGGCTCGTGCAGCCGATGGCGTAATGACATCGTAACTCACACGCTCCACCTTGAGTTCTGGTCGGGTAAAGCAGGCAATTGGCCCCCATACCTCCAGACAAAATTCTTTATCAAAATGTTCCATATCGTTATTATATGATTAATGTTTCTTCTAACCATTGATTGTCGGTAATTAAACCGACCTTGTCATCATATAGTGACTCTTGAGAGAGCACCCAGATGCCATTTATTTCTTTCAATGCCCCTGCCTCGTTCAGTGCCTGGAAATCCTTTTTCCTCACGCTCACGACATATTGCGACAACTTCTTCAAAACAGGATAAGACAGGCCACAGTGCAACAGTTCATCTATGAGAGACTTGCTGCCATCACATTGAATGAAAATACTTGTGGTTTCATCCTCAATCAAACGGAATTGAGAGGCTGCCTCCTGGAATTGCATTTCGTTTGGCTTATACAGCAAAGTGCCTATATGCTTCTTGTCGAAACTCGGAGTGCGAGTAAACAATTGGCCAAAATAGTCACGCATCGTCTCGGGGGCAAACCAATCAAATTCTCCCACCATATTGAGTCGGGCATCATTGGCTTGAGAGATATAGCCTGGTGGCAATCGATGCTCTGCGCTCAGGCTAAAAACGCGAGTAGTGCAGATGCCCAATTTCCCCTCTCGATTACAGCGACCGGCTGCTTGCAAGATGGAGTCAAGCCCAGCCTCCTGACGATAAACAACAGGAAAATCGATATCCACACCAGCCTCAATCAGTTGGGTGGCCACTACGCGGATAATCCGCTGATTATCGTCCTTGAGTGCAGCCTTGATGGTCTCAATGGTTTCACGCACATGGGCGGGATACATCATTCTTGACAAGTGCAAAGTTAACCCCTCCTGAGGCAATCGCTCAAATAATTCCTTAGCATCCTTGCGGGTGTTCACGATGCATAATACACGATCGTGTCGAGCAATCTGCCGAGCAACCTCATCATAGGTTTGTGGAGCGTTGTTGATATCAAGTTCCACACGCCTCAGCTTGTCGTGCAACTTGGCTTCGGCTGGTATGATTTCATGAATCTGTGGTAATGCCTCAAATTGGTTCAAACTGTTTGTGCCCCTGATGGTGCCGTCAAGAATGGGTTGGCTGGCCGTCGTGAACAGGAATGATGTGCCAAAAACGTTTTTCAACGACTTGAACGTGTTGATGATGGGTTGCAAGAATTCCAATGGCAACGTCTGCACCTCATCGAGAATTACAACAGTCTTGGCGATATTGTGCAGTTTACGGCATTGTGACGGCTTGTTGCTGAAGAGGGATTCAAAAAGGCGCACGTTGGTAGTCACCACTATCGGGTAATCCCAGTTCTCGGTTGCAAGTTGCAGTTGCCTGGTTATTTCTTTATTGTCCTCGTCATCATATTCAACATTGGAGTGGTGCTCAAGCACATTTTCTTCTCCCAAAACAGCCTTCAGCGTCGCTGCGGTTTGAACAATGATACTTGTATATGGGATAGCGATAATGACACGTTGCAAGCCGTTTTTCGCTGCATGGCGCAAAGCCCACAGCAATGAGGAAAGCGTTTTTCCGCCACCCGTTGGTACCGTGAGACTGTAGAAATCAACAGGTCCATCACTCTTTTCTTTGCAACATTGTTGAACAAATCGCCTGATGCGGTTCACTTCGGTATCAGGTGCGCCATTGCTCAGTTGTTCCAAATGCGTTTCCAGTTTTGAGCACAATTCACTCATTGTTGCCTTTGATCCTCTCAATTCAGCTTGCTCTGGAGCCATGAACGCCTCGGTATCAAGATAATCAGCATCAACGAGACAACTATAAAGCATTCTAACAAGGTGATGAAAATCTTCTTTTGCTAACTGTCGCGATGGTGCCGATAACCGAGCCTTGACATCGGGAATGCTCACCTCTCCCGGAATTTCTTGCTTTAGCCGTTCTTTCCAATCCCCGTCATCATAGAGCCCCCGGTGATGACCCATGATGATATTTGATAGGATTAGAGATGCTTGAGGAAAAAGCTTTCCTGCAATCAACCCTCCCACATAGGCATGGCTTGGCTCTCCTTCAACTTTAATTTCAGGAGAGTAGCCACTCTCCTTCATAATATGAAGCTGAAATGCTTTCTTTTCCTTACCCTTATCATGCAACAATCCAAGCACGCGACCCCACTCGCTCATGTCGAATGTGTCGGCAAATTTGGCAGCTAATTCCGCTACGCCTTGCTGATGCTCATCGTTTGATTGAATGGACCAATTGCCTGGCTCCCCTTTTATATGTGAGATTACTACTTTCTCTTCAATCATTGTATTAAAGGTTTGTGCGTTTCGTTGTTTTCCATTGAATACGCAAATTTAAGTATAAAACAAGAAATTGCAAAATAAAGATATTTACAATCTTTGATTTTGCAAAAATAAGCGAAACGAGTGCCGAGATTTGGCACTCTAAAATTAATTTTTCCTAAATGGCAGCAAAGAGACTTGTCTTTCCCTAGAAAATGTTGACAGATTTGAGAGCGGTTAACTAAGTTGGTTTACACTTATCTTATCGTTCGCCTAAACCGGGTTGACATTTCTCGAGAGCGCGGGCACTCTCCTTAGGGGGACTACTTATAGCGGTCGCTGATGTTGTAGATGGCTTTGTAGATGTCGCGGTCAATGTCGGTGAGGACGATGCTGCGACGGGCCATGACGCGCTCGGCAATGGTGTAGAAGGTCTCGAGGGGGACATTCTTGAAGCCCGCAGCCGCACTACCCTCCTGGAAAGAGGCGACAAAGTTGCGCGGGAAGCCCGCACCGTGAATGTTGACACCGACGCCGAGGACGGTGGCGGTGTTGATCATGCCGTTGACGCCAATCTTGCTGTGATCGCCCATAAAGAGGCCGCAAAATTGCAGACCTGTGCGCTCAAAGCGCTTGCTGGCATAGTTCCACAGCTTAATTTCGCCATAGTCATTCTTGAGGTTGCTGGCGGTGGTGCCTCCACCGATATTGCACCACTCCCCGATGACGGCGTCACCGAGGAAGCCCTCGTGAGCCTTGTTGCTGTAACCGATGAATACCGTATTCTCGACCTCGCCACCGATCTTGCAATGCGGGCCAAGCGTGGTCGCGCCATAGACCTTGGCACCGATGCGCACCTTGGCATCGTGGCAAGCGGCAAAACCGCCACGGATGCAAGCGCCCTCCATCACCTCGACATTGGGGCCGATGTAGATGGGACCCTCATGGGTGTTGAGCATCGCACCCTCGACATAGGCACCCTGCTCGACAAAGATGCGGGAAGCATCGCCGATGACAGTGTTGGTGGACGACAAGGGTTGAGACTCACGGCCAGCGGTGAGGCGGTCAAAGTCCTGGGACAGCACGACACCGTTGAACTCAAAGATGTCATACAGGTGCTTGATGACGAGAGGTATATTCTCGGGGAAATGGATGCGTGTGTAATGATGGGCATCATAGTCGTGAGCGCTACCGTTGAAGGCGATAAGCTGCTCGCCCACCATCAACGCCTCACCGAGTCCCAGGCCGAGCACCTGCTGGGCCAGTTCGGGGGTGGGGATAACGTTGCCTGCCACCATGAGGTTGCTGCTGCGACGGGCATGAAGAGGGAACTTCTTCTTGAGGTAAGGCACAGTCAGATAGCTGTAATTGGCCTCACCAAGCATGGCCTGCCACTTCTCGGCAATGGTAGTGATACCCACACGCAACAGGGCTATGGGACGTGTGTAAGTGAACGGCAAGAGCTGCTTGCGCACCTCGTTGTCGTCAAACAGGATGACGTTGCGAGCATTCTTTTTCATAATAGCGTCACATGAGATTTAAAATTGCGCGGCAAAAGTAGTTGATTTTCTTGATATATCTTGTATTAAAGTCCAAAAATGGTTAATTTTGCAGATTCTTAATCAAGAAATAAAGCAACAAATGGGATTTATCGAACAAAATATAAAAGGCGTGTGGGTGATTGAGCCCAAGCGCTTTGGCGACAAGCGGGGATACTTCTGCGAGGTGTTCAAGCAAGCCGAGTTTGACTCCCACGTGGGTCATGTTGACTTTGTGCAGGACAACGAATCCTTCTCGAGCCGAGGCGTGCTGCGCGGGCTGCATTTCCAGCGAGGCGAATGGAGCCAGGCAAAACTGGTGCGTGTGTCCCAAGGCACCGTCCTGGATGTAGTGGTTGACCTGCGCCACGGTAGCCCGACGTGGGGCCAGCATCTGGCCGTTGAGCTGAGCGCCGACACGGGACGCCAGCTTTTCATCCCCCGCGGTTTTGCCCACGGATTTGCCGTGCTGAGCGACGTCGCCCAGTTCCAATATAAAGTGGATAACCTGTATGCCCCACAGAGCGAGGCGACACTGCGCTTTGACGATCCCGCGCTGGGCATCGACTGGCGCATAAGCCGAGATGACATGATCCTGAGCGAGAAAGACCTCAAGGGCCGTTCGCTGGACGAGATGACACCTGAATTCCTGGGATTTTAGTCCCTGGCGCTAGAGAAAACAAACCGTGGGCAACAGTCACAAGTACTGCTGCCCACGGTTATTTTATAGGATTAATGCCTTAATTCATCAATTCTTGAACACCAGGCTACCGTCTTGAGCGTCAATAATGATAGGACGGTCACGGTTAACGCGCATCGCGATAATGTCTTTGCTCAACTGGTTAAGCACCATGGCCTGGATAGCACGCTTGACAGGACGCGCACCAAACTCGGGATTGTAACCAGCCTGGCCCAACAGACGGATGGCAGCGTCGGTAGCCTCGAGAGTGATACCATTGTGAGCCAACATCTTCTTTACACCCTGGAGCTGCATGGCGACAATCTGACGTATCTGCTCCTCGTCAAGGGGCGTGAACATGATGATCTCGTCGATTCGGTTGAGGAACTCGGGTCGGATCGTCTTCTTCAACATGTCCATCACGTCATCGCGCGTGCTGTTGATGACCTGCTCACGATTGTCGTCGGTCATGTTTTCGAAGCGCTCACGGATGAGGCCAGAGCCCAAATTGCTGGTCATGATGATGATGGTGTTCTTGAAGTTAACCGTACGGCCCTTGTTATCGGTCAAGCGACCGTCATCGAGAACTTGCAGCAGGACGTTGAACACATCGGGATTGGCCTTCTCGATCTCGTCGAACAGGACGACCGAATAGGGCTTGCGGCGCACGGCCTCGGTCAACTGTCCACCCTCGTCATAGCCCACGTAGCCAGGAGGCGAACCGATGAGCCTGGTGACCGAGAACTTCTCCTGATACTCGCTCATGTCGATACGGGTCATCATGTTCTCATCGTTGAACATGTAGTCGGCAAGTGCCTTGGCAAGCTCGGTCTTACCCACGCCTGTAGTACCCAAGAAGATGAATGAGCCGATGGGACGGCGCGGGTCGTTCAAGCCAGCACGGCTGCGGCGCACGGCATCACTGATGGCCTTGATGGCATCGTCCTGGCCGATGACGCGCTTGTGCAATTCTTCCTCGAGGTGGAGCAGCTTCTCCTTCTCGCTCTGGAGCATCTTGGTTACGGGAATGCCGGTCCAGCGAGATACAATATCGGCGATGTCATCGCTATCGACCTCCTCCTTGATAAGGGCTTTATCGCCCTGCATATCGCGCAGCTGTTGCTGTATGCGGACATTTTCGTCCTGTTTCTGCTTGATGAGCGAGTAGCGGATTTCGGCAACACGGCCATAGTCCCCACCCTGCTCGGCACGCTCGGCTTCGAAGTTGAGCTGCTCGATGTCAATCTTGTTCTGCTGGATTTTATCAATCAGTTCCTTCTCGGTTTTCCACTTGGCGTTGTAATCGCTCTCGCGGTCCTTGAGTTCGGCAATCTGCTTATCAAGGTCTGCAATGCGCTCCTCATCGCCATCGCGCTTGATGGCTGCGCGCTCGATTTCGAGTTGGGAAATCTTGCGGGAAATCTCATCAAGTCCCTGGGGCACGCTGTCCATCTCGATGCGCAGTTTGGCTGCAGCCTCATCGACCAGGTCGATGGCCTTGTCGGGCAGGAAGCGGTCACTGATGTAACGCTGGCTGAGCTGAACGGCAGCGATGATGGCGTCATCCTTGATGCGCACCTTGTGGTGGTTCTCGTATTTCTCCTTCAAACCACGCAGGATGGCAATGGAGCTTTCCTCGTCGGGTTCATCGACCATGACAATCTGGAAACGACGCTCCAAGGCCTTGTCCTTCTCGAAGTACTTCTGGTACTCGTCGAGGGTCGTGGCGCCGATGCTGCGCAATTCTCCACGAGCCAGGGCAGGCTTGAGAATGTTGGCAGCATCCATAGCACCGCTGCTCTTGCCAGCACCCACAAGGGTGTGGATCTCATCGATAAACAGAATGATTTCGCCGTTTGCCTGGGTGATTTCGTTAATGACTGACTTGAGGCGCTCCTCAAATTCGCCCTGATACTTGGCTCCGGCAATCAGAGCGCCCATATCGAGCGAATAAACCTGTTTCATCTTCAGGTTCTCGGGGACGTCACCACGCACGATACGCTGGGCCAAGCCCTCGACAATCGCGGTCTTGCCCGTACCGGGTTCACCGATAAGAATCGGGTTGTTCTTGGTGCGGCGGCTCAAAATCTGCAGCACGCGGCGAATCTCATCGTCACGGCCGATAACAGGATCGAGTTTGCCCTGCCTTGCCCTCTCGTTGAGGTTGATGGCATACTTGCTCAGGGCATTGTACTGCTCCTCGGCACTCTGCGAAGTGGCATTCTTGCCCTTGCGCAGTTCATCAATAGCGGCCTTGAGGTCATCATGGGTCATGCCAGCATCCTTGAGAATAGAAGATACTGTTGACTTGACCTCAAAAAGAGCCATCAGTATTGCTTCGACAGTCACATACTGGTCGCCATTTTTAGTGGCAATGTCACTGGCCTTGTCAAGGACCTTACTGCCGTCGTTACTCAGGTAAGGCTCACCACCACTCACATGCGGCAGCCTCATCAGCGCTGCCTCGAGAGGACGCTCCACGTTGGCGGAATTCACATCCAGTTTCTGGAAGATGAACCGCACAACAGCATCGCCCTCGGTCAAAACGGCCTTGAGCAGATGTTCGGGCTCAACGGCCTGGTTGCCATTGGCGCGTGTCAGTTGAACAGCCTTCTGGACAACCTCTTGTGCTTTAATAGTAAAATTGTTGAAATTCATATAGTTGTTTCTCCTTTCATATGCTTATTAGGGTCTAAAAAGACTTCACTAGCATCCTTTCAACACTTATGCCAAACGGTAAAAACTGACAAAATGTCAGCAACACAAAAGCGGTCCACCCGCGCAGGATGAACCGCCTTATATTATTGTAAGGAATATCTGTTTTACTTGTTGGCCAAAACCGTGATAAACGTAATAAGCGACATGGCAATGCTGAGGATATTACTACCAAAAGCCACCATAGGAGGTGCCGCCCATGCCTGTTTAGACTTTGATTCATTGGGTTGCACGTAAAGAATATCATTCTGCTGCAGCTCAAATTCTGGCATTGTCATGAAATTAGCGTCACCCAAATTAATGCGCTTCACATAGCGCTGCCCTGTGGGATCGGTGCGGATTAGCATAACGTTATCACGGCGTCCTTGCAAGGTCAAGTCACCACTCATGGCAATAGCCTCAATCAGATTAAGGCGGCCATTGGTAGCCTCGATAACACCAGGGTGACCGAAGTCACCAATGCAGAACACACGGAAATTCTGAATACGGCACTCCACGCCAGGCCTCTCGGTCAAGTAACGGGGATAAATGAGCGTTTCGATATAGTCCTCAAGTGATTTCTTAGTCATGCCACTGATGTGAAGACGACCCAAAACAGGGAACTCGATATTACCATTATCATCAACAAGATAATACACCGAAGTATTATCACCCATACTATAGGTTGATCCGACACCAATTGTAGGAATATACTGGATTTTATTGAAGGGCTTGACAGCATCAGAATTGGATGCCGACACGTTAATCTGCAACATGTCACCGGGCTTGATGGTGAAATCACCAGCCTGGGTGGTAGCAGCAGCAAGCGCAGCCGACGGAATCTCGTCAATATTGGTCATGTAAGGGACCTGCTTGGATTCTTTGCACGATACAAACAATAATGCTGTAACGGCGATCAGGAGTAGATAACGGATTTTCATATTCATTGATGTTTAGTGTTGTTATTCTAAACTGCAAAGTTAATAAAAATCACAATAATCAATACTTTTTTGATGAAAAACATGTGGACAGGAGCATTTTTTTCATTTCCTTTGCAGCTATGAACACTAGTCAACCACCTATTGAACGGCATCCGTGGCCACCTTATATACCCGAAGGGGCGAGGTACTTGTTTTTGGGCACATTTCCGCCCAAACCCGAGCGCTGGTCAATGCCGTTTTTCTATCCTAACAAAATCAACGACTTCTGGCGCGTAATGGGTATCATCTTCTATGATAATCGCGACGCGCTGTGGGACGCCGGGCAAAAACGCTTTGACCTCATGGCTATCCAATCGTTTCTCAATCGTGAGAAAATCGCTTTGTGGGACACGGCCATGGCCGTGCGCCGGCTCAAGGATAACGCGAGCGATAAGTTTCTCGACATAGTTGAGCCCATTGACCTTGCCGGTCTGTTGGACACCCACCCCACAATCCAGCGTGTCATCACTACCGGAGAAAAAGCCACCGGCGTCGTGGCCATGCAAGCCGACATTGAGATACCTGCCATCGGGATGCCTGTGACTTGCCAAATTGGCACACATCAGATTGAGTTATTGCGCATGCCCTCAACGTCACGGGCTTATCCGTTAGCCCTCGACAAGAAAGCCGAAGCCTACCGCAAGGTCTTTGAAGAGCATTGAGAGCTATTTTACAATATTGTTAATAACTTTTCAGGCAAAAAATTTTGCCACGGGCGGTAATCTGTGTACCTTTGCTTGATGTTTTCTATTATCGAACATATTGAATACCTGATGACGCGCTATGATTGTGTGGTGGTTCCCAACTGGGGAGCCTTTATCGCCAATTACAGTGCAGCTCATTACAATGAGGACCGTTCCTGCTGGGAGCGCCCCCTGCGCACGATAGGTTTCAATGCCAATGTCAGCCATAACGATGGCTTATTGGCACGGTCCCTTGTGCGCCGCGAGGGCATCAGTTATGACAAGGCGATGGCTTTCATTGCCGACAGCGTGACCACCTTCCGCCAGCAATTGTCGATGGATTGTGAAGTATCGATGGGCCGATTGGGCTACTTCCGCAGCAGCAAGGGGCGTTACATCGAGTTTGTACCTTTCCACCACGACAACGCGTGTGACATGTATTATGGCCTGACAGACTTGGACATCCAGACCGTTGAAACCCTGGAGACTCAAGAGGCCACCGACAATAATGAGGCCGCTATCGTTCCTGAGGGCCGCAACATCTTCACCCGCAAGGCAACTCAGATTGCCGCGTCGATTGCGGTGCTGATCGGATTAGGCATCCTGCTCACGACGCCAATTGTCGTGGACCGTAATCACAACAAGGCCAGCATGACCCCCGAGGTCACGGTTCCACAACCCCAGCAGCTCAGCACGACTATCATTGAGTCGGACAAGGCTCCACAGGGTTTTGAAGTCATTGATACCAACACCCCTATTGCCAAGGTGGGCAACACCGAGGGCAAATACTATATGGTGATCAGCACACTGCGCAACCAGCAGGAGTTAGACGCTTTCAAGAAAAAGTACTCGGCCCTGGTGCCTCACATGAAGATATTGAACCACAAGGGTTTGATGTGTGTATATATAGCCCGCAGCGATGATTACAGCCAGTTAATGGGTTTGAGAGGCGAACTCCCGAAGGAGCTGCGCGACGTCTGGATTTACAACTGATGCCGGCAACATCAGGCAAGTGAATCGCCTGCCTCCAGTGAGCATCAGCATTACCGCATCATCCTTTTCAATGATACTGTGCACGTCATCCCAACGGATGACGTGCTTTTTCATCCGCTCGTCAGTAAAATCGAGAGTGATGCCACGATCATCGAGAGTGACAATCTTGTCCATGATGGACCAACGGGCCTCGGGCGACAAGCCATAGTAGAAGTAGAGCAGTGCCAACACCATAGGAAGGATGATGAACAACACCATCATCGCCACAATGACAAAGCGCACATCAACCCATAAGGCCAAAACGGCACACAATGCGACAGGCAGCACCAGCCACAACCAGTAATCGGCAATGAACAGGAGACACAGGCGTCTCATGTACAACCCCGATGGCACACTGACATTTTCGATTGTCATTCCATTAATTATAGACTAACGACTATTTCTTTTTCCCTTTCTTGGTCTTGCTATACAAGGCACGGCGGCGGGCAATTTCCTCATAGCCGCGCTGATAGGCCTTGCGGTTCTTCAAGGCGAGGGTCTGGCAGTAGCCTGTACCCTCATTATTATAGAGTTTGGAGAGGTTAAGATACTGTTTGCCGTTACCGCGCACTACGGGGAAGACCTCGGCCTTGCGCTTGTTGACCTTGTCGCACTGTACAGAATGGTTATCGGCAGTAGTACCCGTCAACTCAACGGGAACACCATCCTCGCCTACCCAAACGGGGAACACCTCGGCACAAGGAGGATAACCCAACGCAATCCACATCGTAGTCAAGCGCGGATTCTCGCCAGGCACGATGCCCTCGATGACCACGCTGGCCGTAGAGATGCGGCGCGGAATGAAGTCCTGATCCACAATCCAGGTGTCACCGCTACGGGTGTAGTCCTTTCCAATCAGCGAGTTATAGAACGTGCGGGACAATTCCTCGGTAAACACTGCGGGAGTGATGTCCTGGGCAGCGATGTGTGGAGCGAGCAGTGTCTTCTCGTTCTTCTCGCGCACATATCCCATACCCTTGTCCTTCTCACCACTATAGGAATAGTTGGTGCGCATGAGAATGCCATCCTGGGCATCGGCGAGGTCAAACTTCACATATTTATAATTGCCTGTCTCGAAATAGGCCCCGTTGCCCAAAGCGTCAATGACACCGAAATTGGCCTCCACGCCTAAGGGTTTGGGCAAAGTATTTAACAAACTCTCAAAATCGTCAACAGTCTTGCAGCGTTCCAGGGCATAGCGCATCAGCTCACCCTCACGGTCCATATTCTTCACACCGTCGTTGCCATTGAGGTTATAGGACGCAGTATTCATGATGGCGAAACCCGCCTCATTAAAGCCCATCCAAGCAGCTGTATCCTGCAGATCGCGCGCATCAAACAGCGCGACAAACTCCATCAGGCCGTCGTGAGCCATGATACGCTCGACGCGGTTGTTCAGATCGTTGGTGTCACGGTTTTTCCACATCAGCGGGCGGCCGTTGGCAGTCAACTTGCCGCTCACAATAGCCGACGTGCAGGCCTCGGCCACCACGATTGCTCCCAACAGTGCCACCAGGGCAATAAAGAATCTCTTTCTCATATCTTTGTAATTTTAGTTATGTTCGCTGTGGCAAAAATAATGATTATTCTATTGAATCTTCAATTTTGGGTATTGTTGACCATCCAAGCCCAACACCGCTCATGGCTTAAGGGTGATTTCGAGAATCTCGTCGACTGACGTGGGGACCGACGAAAGGGTGACGGTGATGCCAGTGGGTGTGGCATTATAGCGCAAGGGGGCCTTGTCGGCGAAACGTCGAACCTGCTTGACGCGCTTAGCCTCGAGGGGAAGGTAGAGGGCGTTGTCCTTGAGGTTGAGGATATGCACGTAAAGGGTATTTCCACGCTGGGTGGTCACACCCCAGTCATGGGGAGGAATGATGCCGCCACGAGTGCCGTAGATGCTTTCACCGTTGGCCCGCATCCATTCACCGAGAGCATGAAGGCGCTCGACAGCCTCAACAGGCAGACAGCCATCGGGACGGGGACCCACATTGATGAGCAGGTTGCCGTTGCGTCCTGCCGCACGCACAAGGGTGCGGATAATCTCATCGCTACTCTTATAGCTCTTGTCGGTAATGCGGTAGCCCCAAGTATTGTTCATGGTCATGCAGGTCTCAAGAGGTAACTGGCTGATACCGTTCTCGCCAGAATATCCGGCTGTGTTCTCACCGGGCACATCCTGCTCAAAAATCTGGATGTCCTCGCCAGGTAATGGCACCTCATGGTGGTTGTTGCCGATAAGGCAGGCGGGTTGCAGGCGGTGGATGAGCGCATATTGCTCGTCGAGCTGCCAGTTGAACGGGGTCGGGTCGGTATCATGCTCCCACTTGCCGTCAAACCAGATAGCGCCAACGGGGCCGTAGTTGGTCAACAACTCGGTCAACTGGTCATTCATGAACTTGTAATACTGTGGCCAGTTGGTCGTCGATGGGTCATGCGGCAGTTGCTCCTGATGCCGCCCCAGCGGGTAGTCCAAGCGGTGCCAGTCGAGGTGAGAATAATAGAAATGGAGCTTGATGCCGTAACGCTGACAAGCATCGGCGAGTTCCTTGAGCACATCGCGGCCATAGGGAGTCGCATCTACAATGTTGTAGTCGCTTGCCGCGGTCTTGAACATCGAGAAGCCATCGTGGTGGCGTGAGGTGATGGTGATGTAACGGGCACCCGCGTCCTTGATGGCGCGCACCCATTCGTCTGCATCAAAGCGGGAGGGATAGAATCCTGCCGGCAACTGGGCATACTCGTCACGGTCGATGCGCTTGTTGTGCATCACCCATTCGCCGTCGGCGAGCATTGAATAGACACCCCAGTGAATGAAGACACCGAGTTTGTTGTCCTGAAATTCCTGGCGGGCCTGCAGGTTTTCAGCAGAGGGCACATAAGGCTGCTGTGCAATGGCGGCGAGCCACGCACCGAGGAAGATGAGCGTTAATGATATCTTTTTCATCGTTTTGTAGAATTTGTTTTCTTCTTGAATAATCGTTGGAAGCGGAAGAAGAGCCACATCATCAGCAAGAGCAAAGCGACAAAGGTGGCAAGGGCGATTCCCGCATACCAGGGCGCCTTGTCGAGCAGATCACTGAAGATTGGCGAGATATACTCCCGCATGAGCGGGGTGATGTAACGGCGCTGCTCGGACAACGGATCATTGACCAAACGGATAGAGTCGCCCAACATCATCGTGGCGCGCCGGGTCTGGTCATAGGCGGGCCAGTAGTGGGCAGGGGTGCTGGGATTTCCTGTTGTGGCAAAATTGACCCACATCTGCTGCACCTCGGCAGCAAGGACGGGATTGTGCTGGTCGCCGCCTTTGATCTGCCGTCCCGTGTTAAGGACGTATGACACCTCGCTCCCATGGCAAGCGCCATAGATGGAGTCACTCAAGGACTTGTTCCAATAGTACATATAGGTGCGACCGCCAGCCGTAGCATGACGCTGTGCCATCTCGATGGCAGGTCCGCGGAACATGAGGTCGTTCAGCAGTTCGGCTGCGGGCCAAGTCTTACTCTCGGGGACAACTTCCAGGAAATTCTTTGCGCTCCTGCGCAGAGAATCGCCGAGTGACATGGTGATATAGCGGTACCACAACTGGGTTGCCATGTCGAAGTGTTCCTCGCCTCCCATAGCATCAATCCAGTAGTTGGCCTCGTCGGCAGTAGTGCCGATGAGCATATCAATTCCCGAGTTGAAGCCATCGAAACGGCTGTAGGGGTCCTCAGGGATGACCCTACCGTCACGTTCGGGGAAACGGTAGTATTCACCCACCTCGTCATAGAGGGCATTAATCTGCTTGAGGGAAAGCTTCTGCAAGTCAGCCACGGTCTTGACTCCCGCAGCGTCGAGCACCAATTTAGTCAACCGCTGGCAATCCTCACGGCTGCTGGTGAAAGCCACACTGCCGCTCTGCATAATAGCGCGGCGGAACAGGCCCTGAGCCTCGTCGATGCTCGCGAGTATCGACACACTACCCGCCCCAGCTGAGTGACCGATGACGGTCACATTGCCCGGGTCGCCACCGAAGGCCGCGATGTTGCGTTTCACCCATCGCAATGCCTCGACCTGGTCCAAGATACCCAAGTTGCCACTGCGGTCAAAAGCCTTGCCGTCGGGCAACGAGGACAGGTCAAGGAAGCCTAATAAGCCCAAGCGGTAGTTGATGGTGACAAGAACGACCTCGGGGTGGGCTTTGACAAAAGCGTCGCCCCAGTTGCGGGGATTGGCCGTGCCATCGCTCACGTAGGAGCCGCCGTGAATCCACACCATGACGGGACGGCGCGCCGACCGCATACCGCTGGCGGCAGTCCACACGTTGAGCGTCAAGCAGTCCTCACCCTGGGTGTACAGCGAGGCTGCATTACCCTGAGAGCGCGACTGGATGGCCGTGTGACCAAAGTAATAGGCCTCGCGCACCAGGCGGCTGTCGGGCTCGGGTTGTGCCACTTGCCAACGGCGGTCGCCCGTGGGCTGCAGGGCATAGGGAATACCCTTGAACGAAAGCAGATCGCCATCACGCTGGCCGACAAAGATACCATTGGCAGCTTCTACCGCCAGCGAGTCGGGGTAGGCCCCCTCGATCACCTTGTTCTCGCCATAGAGCGCCAACATTTCCTGCTCCAGTTGTGACGGACCATCTGACTGATCCTGCTTCTTGGAGCCACATGACGCCAGCATGACGCATATCATCAAATAAAATGCTATCCGTTTCATATCTCAAAAATTAATTTGGGCAAAGTTAATGAAACTTATACATAAAAGCAAAAAAAAAGAAGTATGCGCCATATAAGCACAAGAAAATGTGTACCTTTGTACCCAAATATCAAAGAACCTGAAAGAAAATATGGGACTGTTCAAGAAATTATTCTCACGTGAGAAGAAAGAGACCCTCGATAAGGGCTTAGAGAAGACCAAGCAGGGCGTGTTTGAGAAAATCAAACATGCCGTGGCAGGAAAATCCACAGTTGACGACGACGTGCTCGACAACCTGGAGGAAGTGTTTGTCACCAGCGACGTGGGTGTGGACACCACCGTCAAAATCATCGACCGCCTGCAGGCACGCGTGGCACGCGACAAGTATGTGGGCACCGACGAGTTGAACGAGCTGCTGTGTGACGAAATTTCGCAGATGCTTGCCGACAACAATAACGCCGAACTCGAGGACTTCACTGTTCCCGAGGACAGCAAGCCCTACGTCATCATGGTCGTGGGTGTGAACGGCGTGGGCAAGACCACTACCATCGGCAAATTGGCCTACCAGTTCAAGCAGGCCGGCAATAACGTGGTTCTGGGAGCTGCCGACACCTACCGTGCCGCTGCCGACGAGCAGTTGGAAATCTGGGGCAACCGCGTGGGTGTTCCCGTTATCAAGCACAAGATGGGCACCGACCCTGCCGCTGTAGCCTTTGACGCAGTGCAGAGTGCCGTGGCCCAGCATGCCGACGTGGTGATTATCGACACAGCCGGCCGACTGCACAACAACGTGAGCCTGATGAACCAGTTGACCAAGATCAAGAACACCATGCGCAAAGTGCTGCCCGACGCTCCCCAGGAGGTGCTGCTCGTGCTGGACGGCTCGACCGGCCAGAATGCCTTTGAGCAGGCCAAGCAGTTCTCGGCAGCCACCGAGGTCAACGCACTTGCCATCACCAAACTTGATGGCACCGCCAAGGGCGGCGTGGTAATCGGTGTGAGCGACCAGTTCCAGATTCCCGTGAAGTATATCGGGCTGGGCGAGCAGATGACCGACCTGCAGATCTTCAACAAACGTGAGTTTGTCAAATCACTGTTCGGTGTGACGAAGGAATAACGAAGGTCACGGATAGAACGGAGATAACAGAGGTACCATGAGGAAGAATAAGATAGACATTATCTCGCTGGGCTGTTCCAAGAATCTTGTGGACAGCGAGCACTTGATGCGTCAGCTGGAGGCAGCAGGCTACAGCGTGAGCCACAACAGCAGCCGCATCGATGGCGAGACAGTGGTGGTGAACACGTGCGGCTTTATCGCCGATGCCCAACAAGAGTCTATCGACACCATCCTCAAGCTGGGTGAGGCCAAGAAACAGGGTCGGATCCGCCAACTGTTTATCATGGGATGCCTGTCGGAGCGTTTCCGCGCCGACCTTATCGAAGCATTGCCCGAAGTGGACCGCTTCTACGGCAAGTTTGACTGGAAAGGCATGCTTTCCGACCTTGGGCACGCCTATCGCGACGACCTGGCCAACGAGCGTTGCCTGACTACCCCAGGCCACTACTGCTATCTCAAGATCTCGGAGGGCTGCAACCGATTCTGCGCCTTCTGCGCCATCCCACTCATCACAGGCCGCCACACGTCGGTGCCGATGCATCAGTTGCTTGACGAAGTGAAGCGCCTGGCCGAGGGGGGCGTCAAGGAATTTAACGTCATCGCCCAGGACCTGTCGTCCTACGGAATGGACTTAGAAGGGCAGATGATGCTACCCGAGCTCATCGACCGCATGGCCGACATCGATGGTGTGGAGTGGATCAGGCTGCACTATGCCTACCCCACCCAATTCCCTTATGACATCCTGCCCGTGATGGCCAGCCGCGACAACGTGTGCAGCTATCTGGACATCGCCCTGCAGCACATCAGCGACACGGTGCTGACCAACATGCGCCGCCACATCAGCCGCAAGGAGACTCTCGACCTTATCGCACGCCTGCGCCGTGAGGTGCCGGGCATCCACATCCGCACAACCCTCATGGTGGGATTTCCTGGCGAGGGCGAGCAGGAATTTGAGGAACTAATGGAATTCACACGTGAGGCAAAATTTGAGCGCATGGGCGCATTTGCCTACAGCGAGGAAACTGGCACATGGGCCGCCGAACACCTGAACGACGACATACCCCAAGAAGTGAAACAAGACCGGCTGCAACGATTGATGGCGCTGCAAGAGGATATTTCGATGGAAATCCAGGAGCAGAAAGTGGGCCAATCACTGCGCGTCATCGTGGACCGCGAGGAAGAAGAGTATTACATCGGGCGCACCGAGTGGGACAGCCCCGAAGTCGATCCCGAGGTTCTCATCAGTAAAGAAAAGCCGCTTAGCGTGGGTGAGTTTGCCCAGGTAAAGATTACCCAAGCGCTGCCTTTTGAACTGATGGGCACAGCTCTCTAATCATCACCAAAAGCCATAGTATCAGCCCCTTCGCTAACGATTGTTAGCGAGGGATTGCGGGTGCAAACGATTGCACACTTTTAGCTAAAAAAATCTTTAATTTTATAATGTGTTAATAAAATCTTTAGTAACTTTGAGCGACTTTAAAAAAGTTTCAGGTAACCAGAACAAACCAACTTTTTATTCATATTGTTTAATTAATAACCAATTATTCAAAAACATGAAAAAATTAACGTTAATTTTATCAATGATGATTGCCCTCGTTGGCCTGAACGCCAATGCGGCAATGTACATCGTAGGAAACATTCCCTTCGGCGATTGGAATCCTGGAGGTGGCGTTGAAATGACCGACACCGATGGTGATGGTGTCTATACCTATGTTACAGACCAAATCAACGGAACCGTTTGGTTTGTATTCGGCGACGGTTTGAACTCAGAGTGGAGCGTGTTCAACAATGGCCTTCGTATTGGCCCGCTGAATGGCAACGAGGAAGTAAAGATTGACACTGAGTACACCACTCAGAAGTCAACCAACAGCGGTGCATCCTACTTCTTTGAGGGCACTGCCGGTGAGGCTTACACAATCAGCTTCGATACCAACACAATGAAGTTCAAGATCGAAGGCTATGTAGCACCCGTTGAGTACACCAGTTTCACTGTAGCCGGTGACAATGCAAACATCTTTGGCACGACTTGGGATGTAGAGAACACCGACAACGACATGACTCTGGACGAGACCGACGGTCTGTACAAGCTGGTCAAGAAGAATGTTGAGATTACCGCAGGCACCCTGTATTACAAGGTAGCAGCCAATCACGCTTGGGGCCACAGCTGGGGCAACCCCGCAGGCCCTGACGGTAATCAGGACTATTACTTCGAGGAGAACGGCACCTATGACCTGACCTTCATGTTCGACCTTGCTAACGAAACCGTATGGCTGGAGGCCGAGATGGTACAAGTAGGTCCCGAAATCAATCCTATCACCGGCCACCTCTACATGGTAGGTCAAGTGAACGACAATGCCTGGAATCCCAGTGCTGGTGTTGAGATGGTTAACGATGGTGACGACGACACCTTCACTCTTGCCAACGTAGAAATCAAGGACGCTGGTGATGGTTACGGCTACTTCAGCTTCATCGCTATGCTCGGTGCTGGCGCCAACAGCTGGCCCGCTGACGGCTACCGTATCGGTGCTGCCGAGGATGGAACCGAGGCCGTTCTTAACGAGTTTGTTGACATGGGTGGTTTCGGCACTACTGGTGCCTTCAAGATGGTTCCCGGCTACTACAACGTACAGGTTGTCCTGAGTGGTGGCGAGAATGGCTTGCTGAAGCTCACCGCTGGTGAGGCTCCCCAACCCATCGTTGACGACGTTTACATCATTGGTGACGTGAACAACATCGGTTGGAGCGCAACCGAGGGTGTACAGATGACCTACAATGAGGGTGTTTACACCGCTCAGATCACTACCCAGAAGCAGGGCGACCTCGAGCTTGGCTACTTCGGCTTCACCAAGAAGCTTGCTGATCCTGAGAGCGAGACCGCTTGGGACGACATCGCTGCCTTCCGCTTCGGTCCCGTCAGCGACGATGCATTTGTAATGACCGAGGAACTGATTGGCGTTGACTGCGCACTGGCTACCGACGGCAGCTACAACTCTATCGCTATGCCCGAGGGTACCTGGACCGTAACCGTTGACTTGGAGCACAACCTGTTCTCGATCAATGGCGAGTGGCCCACCGTTGAGCCCGAGCACTATGAAGGTGATGTATACATCCTGGGTGAGGTGAATGACAATGGTGGCTGGTTCCCCAATGTTGGTGTCAAGATGACCCGCGATGCCCAGAATAACGTTTACACCGCTACCATCACTACCGCTGGTGAGAATGTTAACGAGGGTGAGGAGATTGGCTATAGCTACTTCAGCTTCACCAAGAAGCTTGCCGAGAATGACGCAGAGAATGGTGGCTGGGATGAGATCAACAATGGTGTTGACCGCTTTGGTGCCGTTACCGATGGCAACCCGTTCCTGGTAACCGATGAGATGCTCGGCATCGACCTGAGCCTCGCTTATGCTGCCGATCCCATGGCATTCAAGATCCCCGCTGGCAAGTGGAACCTGACCCTGAGCGTTGACAACAAGACCCTCGTTATCGAGAAGGCCGAAGGCCTGCTTGGTGACGTGAACAATGATGGTGTTGTCAGGGTTGATGACGTTACCGCTCTGATTGACTACCTGCTGGGTGGCAATGCCGAGGACCTGAATATCGACAATGGCGACTGCAACCACGATGGTGCCACAAGGATTGATGACGTTACCATTTTGATCGACTACCTGCTGGTAGGTGAATGGTAATTACAGCAATCGTTGAAATCAACGATTAACCCGATTTGATACAATGAGGGCCCGCAAAATTGATGCGGGCCCTCATTAGTTTTTATTGTGTCCTAAGACTCAGGAAACTGTCGGCTGGTTGTTCTTTGCAGACAGTAATCTATTTTTTCATGTTCTTCTCTTAGTAGTTGTAGTCCACACAGGCGCGGAGCTGCTTCACGTCCTTGATGATGGCAGCAGCGGCAACGTGGGCAGGATGCTTGGCATAGGTGGCGACATCGGCCATTGTGGGCACGATGGCTGTGAGAACGATGTCCCAATCCTCGGAGGGATTCTCATTGAGGGCCACCTCAATGCTCTGGAGGACGTCAATCTGATCGGGAAGGGCGTCAAGTGCCGATTTGAAACGCAGGGCGACCTCGCGGCGCTCATCCTGGCTGCCCTGAAGCTTGAACATTACAATATGCTTGGTCATGACAGTTAATAGTTAATAGTTAACAGTTTAAAGTTTAGAGTTTAGAGGGGGGATAACGACATTGTGGGGAGAGCTAATAAAAAAGGCACCGGCCATGTGGAGAGGGCCGGTGTCTTCATCGTTATCATGTTGTTTTATTATTCTGCGGCAGGAGCCTCTTCGGCAGCAGCCTCGCCCTCAACGGGAGCCTCTTCAGCGCCTTCCTCGGCACCTTCCTCAGCAGCCTTAGCGGCAGCGAGGGCAGCCTGGTGGGCAGCCTCCTCGGCCTTGCGGGCAGCGCGCTCAGCGGCGAGCTCCTCGGCGTTCTCGGCGATCACCTCAAAGGGGATCTCGACAGCAACCTCCTTGTGCAGACGCACGATACCGGTGTACTTGCCAGGGGTCTTGATGCTCTCGTGCACGCTGACGATCTTGCGGTCAACATTGTGACCAGCAGCGAGCAGAGCCTCGTGAACCTGGGCAGCGCCAACACTACCGTAGATGGTGCCAGTGGGGCTAACCTTAACGGGGATGGTGAGGGATACGCCCTCAAATGCCTTAGCAGCCTCTTCGGCATCGGCCTTCACCTTAGCCAGCTTGTGAGCCTGCTGACGCAGGTTCTCGGCGTGAACCTTCAATGCGCTGGGGGTAGCCAGGACGGCCTTACCCTGAGGAATGAGATAGTTGCGGCCATAGCCGTTCTTCACTTCCACGACGTCGTTCTTGAAACCAAGATTGACGATATCTTCTTTCAAAATAATCTTCATAATTGTTTCCTCCTTTGTGTAATCGTGTTGTTTATTTCATCAAGTCGGTCACATAGGGCAGCAATGCCAGATGACGGGCACGCTTAACGGCCTTGGCCACGCGGCGCTGGAACTTCAGCGAAGTACCGGTGATGCGGCGGGGCAGGATTTTGCCTTGCTCGTTGAGGAACTTCTTCAAGAATTCGGGATCCTTGTAGTCGATGTACTTGATACCGCTGCGTTTGAAACGGCAGTATTTCTTCTTGCGGGTGTCAACTGACAGCGGAGTCAGATAACGGATTTCGCCCTGGTTGTTGGGCCTCATTTGTTCTTGTGCCATTGTTTTTACTTCCTTAATTAAGTTTTACTTCAATTGGTTTTTCTCATGCCTCGGCAACGGGAGCATCCTCGGCCTTGGGAGCCTCCTCCACTACGGGAGTTGCCTCAACCTGTGCAGCCTCCTGAGCGGCGCGTTCTTCCTGCTTAGCCTTGCGCACAGCGCGACGCTTAACAGCGTACTCTGCAGCGTACTTGTCAAGACGGAAAGTGAGGAAACGGATCACCTTCTCATCGCGGCGGTAAGCGGTTTCCAGCTTGTTCACGATGGTGGGGTCGCCCTCAAACTCAATCAGGGTGTAAAAACCAGTGTTCTTGTTCTCGATGGGATATGCGATTGAACTTTTCTACCGTTTCCTTCATCTGATCATCAGACAAAACGGGAGTCAAAATGAAAACGGTTTCGTACTTGTTCATAAATCGTTAAAAATAAGTTAATTAATAATTGTTTCGCTAAAAAGCGGGGCAAAGTTACAAAAAACTTTTGAATTGGCAATCAAATGGTTTGCAATATTTTTGAAGCGAAATTCGCTAATTCTGCAAATCTCGCTGATTATCAATGGTTTGACAACAAAATATAATATTGTATATTTAACGGCCGATAGCCAAGTTGATCACGCGGAGGAATTCCTGCTCGGAATAGAGCCCGACGACCTCCTTAGGCTCACCCTCGAGGGGGCAGATGAGCAGCAAGGGGATGCTGCGGATCTGGAACACGTTGGCGATTTCGGGGTTTTTCTCGATGTCGATGCGGTAGAAATCGACCGCGCCCTGGTAATGATGGGCCAGATTACGCAGGATGGGCTGCAGGCGCCTGCAGGGCTTGCACCAGTCGGCATAGAAATCGACCACCACCGGGCGATCATTCTTCATGACCCAGTCGCGGGCGCTCCAGTCGGCAATGACCTCGTGGAACTGCTCCTGTGTCATGTAGTGAACGGTATAGACCGTGTCCAGCAACAGTTCAGCATCAGGCTCGTCATACCCCTGGGCGCCGGCAGTGAGCGCTGCCAGCGCCAGGAGCAATAAAGACCATATTTTCTTCATAACGGATTACTGATGGGCCCGGCGCAGCAAGTCGTTGACGGTCTTGACGGGGTTGAACGTGTCGATGGGCACCTCGACAAAGATGGTGTTCCAGTCACTCATCGAGCCGTTCCACAAGCCCGGCAACTCGAGCGCCTTGATGTCCACACCGTCCTTACTCTTGATGCTGATGAAGCCTGTCTCGGGATCAACAAACTTGCGCAGGTCGAACTTGATGCCCTTGTAGTCCTTGATGTAGCACACGAGATCAACGGGGTTGAAATGGGTGCCTGATTTCATCATCTCGACGGCAGCGGGGTCTTCGGGATTGATTTGGGCTGATTCGAGAATCTGGGGCGATGACGAGCCATCGGCATTGTAGGCAAGATATGGGCCACCGCCGGGTTCACCCTCGTTGGGCACAACACCACACACGCGGATGGGCCTGTTGAACTTGTCATGCAGCCAGGTGGCGAGGGCGGAATCGTCCATACCATCGGTGTTTGCGTCGTTGATGCACAACGTCTGGCGGGCATAGCGCAGCATGGCCTTGAGGTCGCTGCCCTTGACCTTGCCATTGTCAAGCATCTCGAGGTATTTCTTGAGCTGGTGCTGAACCATCACGAGGTAGCCTCCGATAACCTTCTTGTAGCGGGTGCCGACGCTGCGCAGGCGCAGGGGCACCACATTGTCAACGTTCTTGATGAACACGACATCGGCATCGCGCTCGTTGAGGTTCTCGAGCAATGCCCCATGGCCAGCAGGACGGAACAGGAGGTTACCGCCAGCATCGCGATAGGGCGTGTTGTCCATATTGACTGCGATGGTGTCGGTCGAAGCCTTCTGCTCGCTCAGAGTGATGTCATACTTGACGCCCCACACTTTCTCCATCAGGGGCACCTTGGCCTTGATGAGCTTCTCAAACCCGGTGCGGTGCTCGGGTGAAACGGTGAAGTGGATGCGGACACGGCGTTGACTGTCGGCGGCATACTGTGCGCCTTCCTCGAGGTGCTCCTCCAGCGGCGTGTGGACAGTTCCGGCAGCAGCGCGGTGGAAACGCAGCAAGCCCTTAGGCAGGGAGCCGTAGTTCATTCCATCGGCCAGCAAGAGGGCCTTGAGGACATCGGCATAACGGCCTGCCTCCATGAGTTCGTTCACATTGTTCTGATACAGATTCACACAAGTCTTGTTCAACTGGGGGAAGAACGCGAATTGTGTCACATTCTCAAAGAACTGCTTCTCGAAATCGGTTTCGGGAGCAGCTTTTCCCTCGTTGATGAAGGCAAACAGATTCTTGAACATGCGGCTTGCCGCACCCGAGGCAGGCTGGAACTTCTCAATTGAGGCGCCCCCAGCCTGGAACTCCTTCCATAGCTTAATGCACTGTGTCTGCTGCTTGGCATCCAAGCGGGTGATGCCATGGCCCACTGTAGCCACTGCCTCAAGGCGGAGCCAGGGGAAACCTGTCTCAAAACGCTTGAGCTGAGCCTCAATGACCGGCAGGGTAATCCCCTTGGCAGCCATGAGTTGTAGATCTTTCTCGTTAAACATGATAAAACCGGTTTTAAAAATTTTTCCCAAAATTACATTTTTACAGATGTTCCTGCAAGCAAATTGACATAAAAAGGCTAAATTTGCGTGATATTTTTCAAAAAAAGCCCTCAACGACCGTCGGAGAATGACACAAGAATACTTCACAACCGAGGAACGCAAACTGGTGCCCCAACTTGTCAAGGAACTGAATGACAGGCTGGGCAACCAACTCACGTGCAAGGACATCAACACCGTGCACAGCCTAATTGAGCGGGGCATTACAGAAGCGGGCATCTTTAAGCGCGACCGATATGGACTCAACCCGGTCGTGAGGCACCTGCGCACCGCACTCACGCTGTGTGACAGCATCGCCCCCGACCGCACGATGGTCATTGCCACAATGATCTATAACTTGTGCCGCGGCGATTATCTGGATACTGACCGGATCAAGTCGCTGTTTGACGAGAATATAGCCCGAGTGGTACACGGGTTGCTGCACGTGGCCCCGCTGTACAAGAAGCAGGCGGCCGTCGAGAACGAGAACTTCCACAAACTGCTGCTCACGTTTGCCGAGGACGTGCGTGTCATCCTCATCATGACCGTGGACCGATTGGCGCTGATGCGTGCCATCAACCACCATCCCAATGAGAAGTTTGTCCACGATATAGCCAGTGAATCACGCTACCTGTATGCTCCATTGGCCCACAAGTTAGGCCTGTATGCCATCAAGACCGAGCTGGAGGACACTTCACTCAAGTATCTGGACCGCAAGACCTTCAGCCAAATTGCCGAGCGCCTGAACGAGACCAAGCAGGCCCGGGACCTGTATGTTCAGGAATTCATCAAGCCCATCGATGAACAACTCAAGCATGAGGGGCTCAAGTTTGAGCTGAAGGGCCGCACAAAGTCCATCAACAGCATCTGGCAGAAGATGAAGAAGCAGGGCGTTGACCTGGAGGGCATCTACGACCTGTTCGCCATACGCATCATCCTGGACGTGCCGCTCAAGGATGAGAAACGAGCGTGCTGGCTCGCCTACTCTATCGTCACCGACATCTACAGGGCCAACACATCACGTTTCAAGGACTGGATCACCATCCCCAAGAGCAACGGTTATGAATCGTTGCACATTACCGTCTATGGCCCCGGCGACAAGTGGGTTGAAGTGCAGATACGCACCCGACGCATGGACGAGACAGCCGAGCGAGGTGTGGCTGCACACTGGCGCTACAAGGGCATCAAGAGCGAGGGTGACGTGGACAAGTGGATGAACGAGGTGCGCAAGATGCTCGAGGCCAGTGGCCAGGAGGGGCAGATGAACCTGATGCGCGACATGGACACCAACCTGTATAACAACGAGGTGTTTGTGTTCACGCCCAAGGGGGACCTGTTCCGCTTGCCCCAGGGTGCCACTCTGCTCGACTTTGCCTACCACATCCATTCCCGCGTGGGCAGCACCTGCATGGGCGGCAAGGTCGATGGCAAGAACCAGAAAATCAATTACCGCCTCAGGAGCGGCGACACCGTCGAGATCATCACCTCCTCGACCCAGTACCCACGCCTCGACTGGCTCAACATCGCCGTCACCAGCCGCGCCCGCAACAAGATCAAGAATGCCATCAACGAACGGCGCCGGGGGCAGGCCCAACTGGCCCGAGAGACGCTGCAACGCCGGTTCAAGAACCGCAAGATCGAATCCGACGACGCTCTGCTGGCCCGCGTGATCAAGAAGATGGGCTACAAGACCACCATCGAGTTCTATGCCGCCATTCAGGAGGGAGAAATCGATGTGAACACCGTTGTCGAGCAATATGAGGGCATCGTAGCCAAGCAGAATGAGGGCACCGCGGCACGAGGAACAGCCGAGGAATTTGTCCTGCAACAGCCCACCGACCACAAGGAGAAATACAACGACGACATCCTCGTCATCGGCGAGGGAGTGAAAGGCGTCAACTATAAGCTGTCCAAGTGCTGCAACCCCATCTTTGGTGACCGCGTGGAGGGATTCATTGCCAGCGACGGCGCCATCAAGATACACCGCACCGACTGCAAGAACCTGCACCACCTCAAGGAACGCTACCCCTACCGCATCATCCGCACCCGCTGGACAGGCAAGGCCGGCAGCCAGTTTGTCGTCACCCTGCACGTGCTGGGCAAGGACGACCTGGGCATTGTCTCGTCGATCACATCGCTCATCAACAAGACCGACAACTGCCTGCTGCGCAGCATCTCGATCCAGGCCGAGGGGGGGCTATTTGAAGGGTATATCTCAGTCAACATCAGCCACATCGACATGCTCGACGACCTCACCAAGAAGATTCTCAATGTCAAGGGAGTGAAACAAGTGTCCCGCCTATGACCACGCCTATTAATCAAGAATCAATGACCAAAATCAGTCATTCCTGGCATGACATCCGAAAAAAAGCTGTACCTTTGCACTCATTATGTACGTTGTATCGATAGACAAGCAAGCCATCAATCAGATGCCCGTCGTCTCGTTCCCGGGACGCATCCACACCATCTATGCCGCCTCACAGATCAATAGCGCCGTCATGGCACTGCGCTCGGCACCCATTGTCGGGTTTGACACCGAGACGCGGCCATCGTTCAAGCGCGGCGAGCGACACAAAGTCGCCCTGCTGCAACTGTCTACCGAGAGTGACGCTTTCCTTATCCGCCTAAACCACACCGGCATCCCCGCCCCACTCAAGGAATTCCTCGAGGACAAAAGCGTCGTCAAGGTGGGTCTATCGACCAGCGACGATTTCCATCAGTTGGCACGAGTCTGTGACGCTCATCCCGCGGGATTCATCGAGCTGCAGGAGATGGTCAAGCAGTTTGACATCAGCGACATGAGCCTGCAGAAGATATACGCCATCCTGTTCCAGCAGAAAATCAGCAAGGGGCAACAACTGTCCAACTGGGAAGCCCCCCAACTCACCGATGCCCAGAAACGCTACGCAGCCATCGACGCATGGGCCTGCCTGCGCATCTACAGCTACCTCAAGGAAGGCCGTTTCGTGCCCCAGGAATCCCCCTATTACCACGAGCTCGTGGAGCAAGAATAAAGTTTTTTCAAAAAAAAAATCGTTCAACAACACTTGTTTGGCACAAAAATTGTAGTACCTTTGCAGGCCGTTTACACGGATACATACTATTGGGGCTGACTGGCTTTGACAGCGTGTAGAGGTGGTAAGCAAGCATGCAGAGCGATAATGGCTATGCTCTTAAATCTCAGTCATTGACTCAATTAAATGGCGAAAACAATTACGCTCTCGCTGCCTAACCGAAGCACAGTAAGTTCGGCTTTATCGCTGCCCAAGGGGCAGTGACGAGACATCACCCAACTGCCCTCGCGCCGAGGCGGGTTGAACTGGTGGTGCAGGAATATCGGCGATAGGACAAGGCAAGCCTCGGGTCGCGTCCGAAATTTAGAGGATAAGCCGCTGGTTGGTCGTCCCGGACCTGCCATCGGTCGAAAACCAAGCCGAGACTAAGCATGTAGAAACCTTACTAGTTCCACGTTTGGACGAGGGTTCAAACCCCTCCAGCTCCACAGATTATGAGTAACCATCAGATTATCAGATGGTTACTCGTTTGCTTTATTGGAGCACCTGGCACTGGAAAGACATTCACTGTCAAGCTGTTGGGAGAAGAACTCGAAAAGCCCGTATTCAGCATCGACATGTCGATGGTGGTGTCAAAATACATTGGAGAGACCGAAAAGAACCTGTCAAAGGTATTTGACATGGCCGAGAACAAGGACTGGATTCTCTTCTTTGATGAGGCCGATGCTCTATTCGGAAAGCGCACCAATATCAAGGACTCACATGACAGGTACGCTAATCAGGAAGTGGCTTACCTATTGCAGCGGGTCGAGGATTACCGCGGCCTTGTCATCTTGTCAACAAATCTGAAATCCAACATCGATGAAGCCTTCGCAAGAAGATTTCAGATTATGGTACCCTTTAACTTGCCCAATTCCGAAGAACGCGCCAGACTATGGAAGGGGGCTTTTTCTAAACACAGTGTGCTGGAAGACAGTCTAAACCTGGACGAAGTAGCGGAATTATTTGAGTTATCAGGAGGGTCTATCGTGAATGTGGTTCAGTACTATTCAATGATGGCAATGAGCCGTGGCAATAATATCATCCTTAAGACCGATTTATTGGCTGGTGTTGAACGGGAATATGCTAAAGTCGGGAAAATACTGAAAACCGGTTTCCAGGAATGAGAATCGGTATTGAGGGTGAGGGTTTGGTTGGATGAGTTTTTGTTGGGGAAAGTTTGGTTAGGTTAAGATTTTTGGCGATATTTGCGTATGTGTTTACGTATGGTAATCTGAAGTAACTATTCTTATTGGCACCAAGTGTTTGATAATCATCAATATCCATCATGAACGCGCATCAACTGCAACAATTAGAGATGACTCACGACTATGTGGAGCTACTGAGGCGTGAGCACCCTTTGCGGGAACTGTTTTGGGAATGCACCTTGCGCTGCAATATGTCGTGCCGGCATTGCGGCAGTGACTGTCTCAAGGAATCAATGGTGCCCGACATGCCCCTGGCTGACTTCCTGCCTGTTCTGGACGAAGTGGCAGCGCACTGTGATCCCTCACAAGTGATGGTGGAAACGGTGGGCGGGGAACCGCTGGTCCGTCCCGACCTGATGGACTGCGGCAGGGCCATACGTGAACGAGGATTCATGTGGGGGCTTGTCACCAATGGCCTTAAACTGGATCACTCTGTCGCCCGCGAGATGGCCCAAGCCGGCATCACCTCCCTGTCCATTGACGTGGACGGCATGCGCGAAGAGCACAATTGGCTCAGGAATTCCTCAGCCAGCTTTGATGCCGCGATGCGCGCAATTGAGGCTGTGCAGATAATCCCAGATCTCACTTGGGATGTGATCACCTGTGTGAACGGCCGCAACCTGCCCCGGATGAATGAGATAAAGAAACTGCTCATCGAGGCTGGGGTCACACGGTGGCGCTGCTTCATCATCGACCCGATGGGGCGCGCCGCCCGAGACAAGAGCCTGCTGCTCACCGATGAACAATTCCGCGAGTTGCTCAACTTCATTGTCACCACACGCTGCGAGGGAAAAATCGACATCAGTTACGCCTGCGACGGATATCTGGGCGCATACGAAGGACTTGTCCGCGATTATTTCTTCTACTGCCAGGCGGGGCTTACCGTGGCAAGCGTTCGCGCCAATGGAGCTATTTCGGGTTGTCTGAGCATACGCAGTGATTATAGCCAGGGCAACATCTACCGTGACAGTTTCTGGGATGTGTGGGAGAACCGCTTCGAGCAGTTCCGCAACCACGACTGGATGAAACGTGGCGAGTGCAAGGATTGCGAGGTTTTCCGCTATTGCCAGGGCAATGGTTTTCACATGCGTGACGGAAATGGCGACTTGATGATGACGTGTCACTACAATCGATTGAAGAACATTAAACTATAGAACGATTTCAGAGTCAAAAGGATATAACACTCTAACCATTATCTCATGATGAAAAACAAACATAAAGGGAAAAAAAGACTCACTGCGGTGGGTGCCGTTGTTGCCGCCGGGCTAACGCCGGGTTTTGTCACAGCCACTCCCTCATATTCGCCCACACCAGAGCCCAATGCCGCAATCACTGCTGCCGAGGTGGTCGCCATCGACGGCAATACTTATAGTTTTGACGAACTATATGCCATGCAGCAGCCGGATTATATACAGAGGTATGAAGACTTAGCCCGAAATCAACCCCAACACGCGACGAGGTATGGCGCACCCTGCGGGTCCAATCAACACGTAACAATGTATGGCGTGCCACGCCCTTCCATCCCTTATCCTTCACGACCCAGTGCCCCAAAACCCGAACCACCTGTTGTTATTGTAACGTTGCCGAATTCTGAGACGGTTACAATGTCCTGCCTGGAGTACCTCATGGAGTACACTGCCCAGCTGATTGATGCCGACAATAGAGGCATCCTGTTTTCACCCGACAGTGACCTCACTCATGAAATAGGAATGGATGAGGAACAATTGAAGGCGCTCAAGGCCGAAATCGAGGACTGCTTTGGCGTAGAAGTGTCCCACCATCGATTCCGCCTCAAAGGCCAGCTCAACACGCTGCGTCTCATTTCAGACTATATTATCAAGTTAAAAGCCCTCTGGGATTAAGCGACCGCATTCTTAATCCTGCCGACGGGCCTGGCATGAATCATGCTGGCCCAATTTCCTTGTCTGCACGGGGGAAAGCTTGTTTGTTTGGTGAATAATAGCTATATTTGCCAATACATTGTGCATGGCATTTAATGGACAACTCGCTACAAGTTGCTAAAAATCAATGATATGCGCATTATACTGACCCTTATTTATTGACTCTAAACAGAATTGCGATGATGAAAAAACCTATCATAGGCTTGTCTTTCTCGGGTGGCGGTTACAGGGCGGCAACCTTTGATTTGGGCGTTCTGTCTTTTCTGAATGCGGTAAAGCTTGACGACGGTAACACGTTGCTTGATTGCGTGGTGGCCCTCTCCTCGGTATCGGGTGGCACCATCCCGGCGATGAAATACATGCTCGCCAAGGCTCAAGACCAACCTGTTGAAGAGATGGTCAAGGAGGTGTTCGATTTCCTGAAAAACCAGGACCTTGTGGACATCGCCATGGGACGCATCGGCGACCAGAAGGCAAACCCCGAGTTGTCAGCAATCAAGATCATGTCCCAGATCTATGACGAATATCTCTTTGACAACAAGGAACTGGGTGTCATCATCGACAATTTTGACAAGATTCCCGTCAAGGACTACACGGCCCTGGCGACCGACTTTGAGACCTCCTTGCCGTTCAGATTCCGCTTGTGCTCAGGAGAAACCACAAAGTGGACCACCGAAGTGGAGCCATCCACACAATCAGATGGCAAAGAGCAGAAAAAGAAGAGGGTCAGATTGTCTTATCCCATGTTTGGCAACAACGAGAACCGCATCAACCGCGACGATGCCCACTACATTACACCCGGCGAGGCTCTGGCTTGCTCGTCGTGTTTCCCAAGCGGATTTGAGCCGATGATGTTCCCCGACGACTTCAAGCTCGCCAAGACGCACCCTGAAATTGCTGAAAAATATAAGCCAGGGATTGGACTCATGGATGGCGGCATCTCGGACAACCAAGGCATTGAGTCAATCCTGATGTCCGAGAAACACTTGCACAAGCACCGTCAAGACAGGATCCGCAACGACAAGGCATTAGACCTGCTCATCGTCAGCGATGTGGCCAGCCCCTACATGAAGGAATCCTACAAGCCGAGCAAGCAGATCAAGACCATGGGCAAGCTCACCATCGGGAGGTTGCGCAACTACAACCTCATCGCTGGAGGTGTCATCCTGGCACTGTTTACCCTCGCCCTGGTAAAAGACAGCGATTTCTGGACAGGTTTCATGACGGTCATCCTTGCCATTGTCGGAGTATTGAATCTCGCCGGTTACCTGATGAAGAAAAAGATGTACAGTGCCATCGGAAAGACCTTCATCGGCGACAGGGCCCGATTCATCAGCCACCTGAAGTTTGCCACTGCCGGCAGTCTGCTGGTCAACCGTGCCAAGTCGCTCATCTTGATGAGCAGTGAGGTTTTCCTTAAGAGATTGCGCAGTCTTTCCTATTCCAGCATCTATCAAGACAAAGACTGGAAAAACCGGGTCATCACCAACACGGTCTATGCCCTGAGCGAGGTCGAGAGTGAGGAAAGCGATGACGAGAAAAAGAAGAACGAAGAAAAGGAACCGAGAACGATAAAAGCGCCTAACAAAAAAATGCAGGAGATCAGCACTCAAGCCGCCAGCATGGGAACCACACTATGGTTCACCCCGAAGGACAAGAAGGCAGGAATGCCCGAGGCGCTGTTCGCCACCGGACAATTCACCATCTGTTACAAGCTGCTTAGTTACATCAGGCGAATCAAGAAGGCCAAGGAGAATGACGAGACCACGGCCAACCTCAATGAGGGCCACGACACCCTAATCGAGCTTGAGCCCCGTCTGCTCGAGTTCTGGTCGCGCTTCCTCGAGGACCCCAAATGCATGTTACCCAGATAGCCATCGGCACCAGCCTATTGAAGCGGTGTCATGATATGCCTCCAGATCTTTAATCGGCCTTGCGGCCGAGAAATCAAGCAAAATATTTTTATAAAAATTAAATAAGACAACATTTTTATTTAATTGTATTTATAATTTTGTTTAATTTCTCGTGCGAAGCGCGATTCAATTGGTGACAAATGAATTATGACACAGCCACTTTATTGCCAAGACATTAACCACATGGTTACATGAAGAACCAAATTTACCACATTATCACTATCAGTAATAATAAAAACTTTAGGGAAACCTTCTTTTCAATATAGATAAGTGCCCAAAATTTGGTAAAAAAGAAAGAGTGTTGTACATTTGCCAATAAATGAGTGACTACTATTTTTATTAACCTTTTAATACAACGCTAATGAAAAGAAGAATCCTAATGCTTTTACTCATGGTGACCTGCGCCCTGACGGGTTTGCAGGCACGCACGGTAAGAGGTACGGTCGTTGACCAGGTCAACGAGCCCGTGATTGGCGCCACCGTCAAGGTCCTGGGGACCACGATGGGGGCTGTCACCGACTTTGACGGCAATTTTGAGATTGCCAATGTGCCCGACGGGGCAGTGCTGAAATTCACCTTCATGGGTATGCAAGCCGTGGAGATGGAAGCCAGCGACGTGATGAATGTTCAGCTGATGGACGACGTGCGCAACCTGGACGAGGTTGTCGTGATCGGTTACGGTTCAGCCCAGGCCAAGGACTTGACGGCTCCCATTGCCGTTGTCAAGGGCGAGGAGCTGCTGGCAGTGCCCACGGCATCACCCATGGCCGCAATGCAGGGCAAGGTAGCCGGTGTGAACGTTGTCAACAGCGGTACCCCCGGTGAGGGTCCCAAGGTACACATCCGCGGTAACGGCTCGTTCACGAGCGGCAGCCCGCTGTATGTTGTTGACGGCATGTTCTATGACAACATCGACTTCCTGAATGCCAATGACATCGCCGACATGTCGGTGCTGAAAGACGCATCGGCAGCCGCCATCTATGGTGTGCGCGCCGCCAATGGTGTTGTCCTCATCACCACCAAGCACGGTAACAAGAACCAGCCCGCCAAGATTACCTACAACGGCTACTATGGTATCCAGAAGGCCACCAACGTGCTGAAGATGGCCAACTCGAGCGAGTATGCCACCATGCTGATGGAGGCCAACTACGATGCCTATGTATCGACGATGAAGGCCTCGATTGACCGTTATGGCGGCAGCTATGCAAACAGCGACTTCCACCAGTGGACCTATGGCTCCAATACCGACTGGTACAAGGAACTGCTGCGCACCGCAGCCATCACCGACCACAGCCTGACCATTACCGGCGGTGGCGAGAAGGCCACCTACTCGCTGGGTATCAACTACCTGCATCAGGACGGTGTCATGAACGTGAAAAACTACTACAACCGCATGAACTTCCGTGCCGCCCTCGACTACGAGGCCACAAGCTGGCTGAAAGTCGGCTTCAACGGCATCTTCTCCAAGGGTAAACAGCGCACGCCCAACAATGCGGCTTGGCAGCAGGCCTTTAATGCCCCCGGCATCTATCCCGTGATGGACGAGAAGAACGATGCCACCTACCCCACTCACTACGGTTCGCCCGAGTCGGTAGGCTTCACCAACAACTTCTACAACCCTGTCGCCACGGCTAACTACCAGAACAGCCAGAACGAGATCAACAAGTATCTGACCAACTTCTATGCTCAGATCACTTTCATTCCCACCAAGTTGAACTTTAGGACCAGCTATGCCTATGACTACTCGGCCATCCACAACCGCACTTACATGCCCGAGTTCTACGTGAGCAGCAACCAGCGCAACGACAAGTCATGGGTGAGCAAGACCGAATCCACTTACAACAACTGGATCTGGGACAACGTGCTGACCTACAAGGACACCTTCGGTGACCACAACCTGGGCGTGATGCTGGGTCACTCGCTGCGCGAGGACAAGTATCACTTCCTGTACGGCATCGGCTACGGCATCGTTGACGGCGATGACGCCTACAAGTACATCGGCATCAGCACCGACAGCGACAGCCGTCGCGCCAGCGACGGTGGCACGCGCTACCGCAGCAACAGCTACTTTGGCCGCATCAACTATGACTACATGGGCAAGTACCTGCTGATGGCCACCTTCCGTGCCGATGGTACGAGCAAATACCAGGAGACTTGGGGCTACTACCCCTCGTTCGGTGTCGCTTGGGTGATGTCCAAAGAGGACTTCATGGCCAACCAGAACGTGGTTGATTACCTGAAGTGGCGCGCCAGTTGGGGTCGCCTGGGTAACAACGCCGTTCCCGCCAGCGACGGTTTCCGCTCAGTAGCCACTGGCCAGTGGACATCGGGTGTATATGGCAACGCCACCATCGCCGGCTTCCAGAACAACAGTTATTTCACCAACCTGAAGTGGGAGGTTGTTGACGAGACCAACGTCGGCGTCGAGTTCGCCACCCTGCGCAACCGTCTGAGTGTTGACATCGACTGGTTCTATCGCATGACCCGCAAGGCCGTTATCGCTCCGCGCCTGCCCTTCGAGAACGGCACGCTGTTACAGAATATCGGTAAGATTCTCAACACCGGTGTTGACGTGAGCATCAACTGGGCCGACCGCATCGGTACCGACTTCAAGTACTACATCGGAGCCAACCTGTCCTACCTCAAGAACGAAGTGAAGGACCTGGCCGGCAACCCCTACATCGCCGGAGGCAAGACCTACCAGTTTGTCGGCAAGGAGATGAATTCGTTCTACGGCTACGTTGTTGACGGCATCTACCAGACCGAGCAAGAGTGCGCCAGCGACAAGACCGCTATCGCCAACGGACTGAAGCCTGGTGACTTCAAGTACAAGGACCTGAACGGTGACGGTATCGTTGACGGCGAGGACCGCACCACCCTGGGTTCCTATCTGCCCAACTTCATCTATAGCATCAACCTGGGCTTCCAGTGGAAGAATCTGGACTTCGCATTGACCACCTATGGCAACGCCGGTGCCCAGATGTACAACCGCAAGCGTGCATTGCGCTATGCCCAGTCCAACTACAACTTCGACCACGACCAGGTGGCCAACCGCTGGACCGGTCCCGGCTCGACCAACAAGTATCCCTCGGCCGAGGGTTGGGTACGTTCCTGGAACGTGAGTGACCAGCGTGTGAACTCCTTCTTCGTTGAGGACGCCGACTTCTTCCGCATCCAGAATGTGACCCTGGGCTACACCTTCAGGAACATCAAGATGGGCAGCTACACTCTGCCCTCGCTGCGCCTGAGTGCCACAGCCGACCGTCCCCTCACCCTGTTCAAGGCCAACAGCTTCACTCCCGAGTTGAGTGACCCCGAGGGCTGGGACACCGAGGTTTACCCGCTGACATCGACCTACACCTTTGGTGTAACCATCGACTTCTAAATGAGACAATTACCATTAATAACTAAAAACATAACGACAATGAAATTTCTCAAATATATCATGATTGCAGGTCTGCTGATGGTGGGAGCCACCTCCTGCAACGACTGGATGGACATTCTGCCCGAGAGCACATTGCCCGAGTCGGATGTCGATTACACCAAGACCAGCGAGATGTACATGCCCGTGTCGGGCGTTTATGCCAAGTTGCGCACCGGTGGCATGCACTGGGTGATTTGGCCCTTGACCATCGTGCGCGATGGTGACGTGTGGAGTGGACGTGTCGATGACCAAGGTCTGCTCGTGGACTTCGGCAACTTGAAGTATGACAACTCCTTCTGGGGTCTGAACGAGATGTGGAACCAGTATTACGGCATGATTAAGGTAGCCAACGGCGCACTCATATCGCTCGACTCCTATGCCCAACACATCACCAACGACAATGACCGCGCTACCTACCGCGCCTACTGCGGCGAGGTGCGCATCCTCAGGGCATATGCTTACTACAGGCTGACACAAGCCTTTGGCGATGTGACCATCCTGCGCGACAACAACCAGAGTGACCTGACACGTTCGACCAAGGACGCTGTTGAGCGTTACATGCTCGAGGACTTGCAGTATGCCATCGACAACTGCCCCAAGGTGCGTCCCAACGAGGCTTCGCACTTAGGAGCATTCACAGCCTATACCGCCGAGGCCCTCGCTGCCAAGATCCGCCTGAACCGCGGTGAATATGCCCAGGCCGAGGCTCTTACCGACGACATCATCGCCAGCGGCAAGTTCCAGCTCTACGGTGACTTCTACAACCTGTTCAAGATTCCCGGCAAGTTGTGTAACGAGAGCCTGATGGAGTGCCAGTGCACCGACTTCGGTCAGAGCAGTGGTGACATGATTGACGCCGACCAGTGGTTTGTGTTCCAGGGTCCCGGTAACCTGGGTGGATGGAACTTTGTGGGTATTACCAACAACTTCATCAACTGGGCAGAGGCCCGTGGCGAGACCATCCGCCTGGAGACTTCTGTCCTCGTCGGCGGCACGACGACCCGCGATGGTGACGAGATCAACCTGCAGGGCAATGTCAACAACACCAACACCTGGAATGGCAAGGCCTACACGCCGACCAACCAGCTGACACCCGGCCGCACCAAGTACGGCTCGAACAATAACATCCGCATCCTGCGCTATGCCGACGTGCTGCTCATCAACGCCGAGGCTAAAGTGCGCCAGGGCAAGAACGGTGACCAGCCTTTCAACCAGGTGCGCACCCGCGCCCAGATGCCGACGCTCAGCAACGTCACTGTTGACCAAATTCTTGACGAGCGCCGCATGGAGCTCGTGTGTGAGTGGGGTGAGCGCTACAACGACCTTGTCCGCACTGGGAAGGCAGCCACCACGCTCACTGGATGGACCGAGAGTGTGAAGTACTATCCCATCCCCTTGACGCAGTTACAGACCGTGCCCACGCTCAATAATGAGCCTAAGCCGGAATAAGTAGTAATTTTTTTCATAATAGTGGACAGGCAGGGTGAAACCCCTCAGGCGACACCCCGCCTGTCTTTTTTAACATCAAGACGATGAAACGTTTTCTTGTCATCATAGCCACCTGTCATGCGCTGAGCGCCATCGCCAGCACCGACTCGGTCAAGGTCGTCAAGGGCCAAGTGAGCGACTACTATATCCCGGTCGTTTCCCAGTATGAGGTGTCGGGCATGGTGAGCGATGAGCAGGGAATGCCACTCGAAGGCGCCACTGTGATGTGGCTTTACAGCCCCGCCCACAGCAACACCGATGCCCAGGGCCGATACTCCCTTGTGGCCACCGACGGTGACACCAACCTGTGTGTCCACTATCCAGGCAAGGAAATGGCCATCGTCACACGCCAACCCGGCCAACACACGGTCAACATCACGATGACCGACAAGAACAGCGGCAGCATCGCCCCTCCCCGCCGACCAGCTCAGGCCACACGCTGGTATGACCCCCATAACACATCCTCCAGCACCTATTGCAATCCTCTCAACATCAGCTATAACTACGAGCCATGGAACAACAACACCCGTCAGGGTGGTTCCTTCCGCTCGTCGGCCGACCCGATGGGTCTCACCTACAAGGGGGAATACTACCTGTTCTCGACCAATCAGGGTGGTTTCCACTATTCCCGCAACCTGAGTGACTGGGACTTCTGCCAAGCCTCTTTCCAGCGCCATCCCGCCGATGATGACGAGTGCGCTCCCGCTGCGTGGGTTGTGGGCGACACCCTGTTCTACACGGGTTCCACCTACGAGGGACTGCCCATCTGGTACTCGACCACCCCCAAAAACGGCCGCTGGCGCCGTGCTGTGGAGCGCAACACGCTTCCCACGTGGGACCCCTATGTTTTTCTGGACGATGACGGCCGGCTCTACGAGTACTATGGCTCAAGCAACGAGTATCCCGTCAAGGGTGTGGAAATCAGCCGCGAGGATTTCACACCCATCAGCAAGATTCACGGCCTGGTGCTCCTGCATCCCGAACGACACGGGTGGGAGCGCTTCGGGATGAACAACGACGATGAAGTGACACTCAAGCCCTTTATGGAAGGTGCTTTCATGACCAAACACAACGGACGGTACTATTTCCAGTATGGGGCACCCGGCACCGAGTTCAAGGTATATGCCGACGGCGTTTATGTGGGCGACCATCCCTTAGGACCGTTCACCTATCAGCAGCACAACCCCATGAGCTACAAGCCTGGCGGATTTGTCCAGGGAGTGGGCCACGGGGGCACATTTTCAGACCTCAACGGCAATTACTGGCACGTGGGCACCTGCATGCTCTCGCTCAAGTACAAGTTTGAGCGCCGCATCGGCCTTTATCCCACCGCATTTGACCAGGACGGCGTGATGTACACCGTTACGGCCTTTGGCGACTACCCGTGCTGGAATGCCGACCATGATATCAAAAATCCTGCCGACCGCTTCACGGGCTGGATGCTTCTCTCACACGGGAAGACCTGTACCGTGTCGAGCACCGACAGCACATTGACAGCGGCCAGCCTCACCGACGAGAACATGCGCACCTACTGGAGTGCGGCCAGCGGCACCAACCAGGAATGGATAGAAATGGATCTGGGTGGTCTGCGCCAAGTGCGGGCGCTGCAGCTCAACTACTATGACCACAAGACCGTGCAGCACAACCGAGCCAATGACATCTATTACCAGTACCGCATTCTCGCCAGCGAGGACGGCCAGCACTGGACCCTTGTGGTCGATAAGAGCGACAATGACCGCGACGTGCCACATGACTATATTGAGCTGCGCGAGACACTCAACACGCGCTACCTGCGCATCGAGAACGTGCACATGCCCTCGGGCGGATACTTCTGCCTGAGCGAGGTGCGCGTCTTCGGTCTGGCCCAGGGCGACCTGCCGGCACCAGTTAAGCGTTTCAGTGTCAACCGCGATAAGCAAGATCCACGCAATGCCATTATCACGTGGGCTCCCGTCAAGGAAGCCTACGGCTACAATATCTACTTCGGGACAGCGCCCGACAAACTCTACCACTGCATCACCGTCAACGGCGACACGCAATATGACCTGCGTGGCCTTGACATTGGCACCCGTTACTACTTTGCCATCGAAGCTCTGGCCGAGACAGGCCGCGGTCCTATTTCACGGATTATCAGTCAATAATCATTGATTAAAATACGATAGTATATGGATAATACACTCATTAAAACCCTCGCCCTCATCCTGCTGCTGTTTTTCACCGCCTGCAAGAGCGACAGCAAGACGCCCAACGAGGAGCCCGCGTCCCAAGAGGAGGGACAGCGCCCGACATCGTTTGCCAGCGATGACGCCATGCTGGACTACATCGAGCGCGTCCACTTCAACTACATGTGGGACGGTGCCGAGCCCACGTCAGGCCTGGCCCGCGAACGCATCCACCTGGACGGTGAGTATCCCGAGCACGACCAAGACGTGGTGACCACGGGCGGCAGCGGATTTGGCATCGCCGGATTGGTCGTGGCGATGGAGCGCGGTTTCATCACTCGTGAACAAGGCGTGGAGCGCCTGGAACGCATCATCGGATTCCTTGAAAAGGCTGACCGTTTCCACGGGGTGTGGCCCCACTGGCTGCACGGCCCGACGGGCAAGGTAAAACCATTCGGCCAGAAAGACAACGGCGGCGATATCGTGGAGAGCAGTTTCCTGATGCAGGGACTGCTGTGCGCACGCCAGTACCTCAACAAAGATAACGAGACCGAGAATCACCTTATCGAGCGCATTAACGCACTGTGGCACGGCATGGAGTTCGACTGGTACACCCGTGGCGGTCAAGACGTCATTTACTGGCATTGGTCACCCGAGTATGAGTGGGAAATGAATTTCCCGCTTGAGGGTTACAACGAGTGCCTTATCGTGTATGTCCTGGCGGCAGCCTCCCCCACCCACAGCGTTCCCGCCTCGTGCTACCACAAGGGCTGGGCCCGCAGTGGGGGTATCAAGAGCGATGCTGCCCCTTACGGCTATCCGCTGGAACTCAAGCACAATGGCGCTGAGAAGACGGGCGGGCCTCTGTTCTGGGCGCATTACAGCTGGTTCGGCCTGAATCCTAAAGGCTTGAAAGACCAGTATGCCGACTACTGGAATGTGGTGCGCAACCATGCCTTGAGCAACTATGCCTACTGTGTCGAGAATCCAAAGCACTACAAGGGCTACGGTGAGGACTGCTGGGGATTGACGGCAAGTTACTCGGTGGAGGGTTACTCTGCCCATAGCCCCGGGAACGACCTGGGCGTGATCACGCCCACGGCTGCGCTGTCCTCGTTCCCCTACACGCCCGAGCAGTCGATGGCCGCGCTCAAGGGGTTCTACGGCCGTGGCGAGTCCATCTGGGGCAAATACGGCTTCTATGATGCCTTCAGCCCCGTGAGCGGCTGGACGCTGCCCCGTTATCTGGCCATTGACCAGTGTACCATCGCTCCAATGATCGAGAATTACCGCACGGGGCTGCTGTGGCGCCTGTTTATGAGTTGTCCCGAGGTGCAGCAAGGCCTCGAGAAATTAGGATTCACCCATTAATAGATTTCAATACCACAATAGAAACCAATAACCAAAAAACAAATAATTATGATGAGAATTAAGAGCATTGTTTTCACACTGGCCGTGGCGTTGTGCGCCTTGACGGCTCAGGCTGTAGATCAGGCTAAGATGAACCGTTTCATCGATGACCTGATGGGCAAAATGACCCTGCAAGAGAAAATCGGCCAGTTGAACCTGCCCGTCACGGGCGACATCATCACTGGATCCACCGTCAGCGGCGATGTGGTTGGCAAGATCAAGGCCGGCCAGGTGGGTGGCCTGTTTAACATGAAAGGTGTGCAGAGCATCCGTGCACTGCAGGAAGTAGCCGTCAAACAGAGCCGATTGCACATTCCCCTGATTTTCGGTATGGACGTGATTCACGGCTATGAGACGGTATTCCCCATCCCGTTGGCCCTGTCGATGAGTTGGGATATGGACGCCATCCGCAACTCGGCACGGATCGCCTCAATTGAGGCCACTGCCGACGGTATCTGCTGGACCTTCAGTCCCATGGTGGACATCTGCCGTGAGCCGCGCTGGGGCCGCATGAGCGAGGGCAACGGCGAGGACCCCTTCCTGGGTTCCGCCATCTGCCGCGCTATGATTCAGGGCTATCAGGGCGCTGACCTCGCCGACCAGACCACGATGATGGCCTGCGTGAAGCATTTCGCACTCTATGGAGCCCCCGAGGCTGGCCGTGACTACAACACAGTGGACATGAGCCACGTGCGCATGTTCAACGAGTATTTCCCGCCCTACAAGGCCGGTGTGGATGCCGGTGCAGGCAGTTTCATGACTTCGTTCAACGTCATCGACTACATCCCCGCCACGGGCAACCGCTGGCTCATGACCGAGGTGCTGCGCGACCGCTGGGGATTTGACGGATTTGTCGTGACCGACTATACCGCCATCAGCGAGATGATCAATCATGGCATGGGAGACCTGCAGACCGTTTCGGCACTGGCACTCAAGGCCGGAACCGACATGGACATGGTGGCCGACGGTTTCCTGGGCACACTCGAGCAGTCGCTCAGCGAGGGCAAGGTGACCATGGAAGACATCGACAAGGCTTGCCGCCGCATCCTTGAAGCCAAGTACAAGTTGGGCCTGTTTGACGACCCCTACCGCTACCTTGACGCCAAGCGTGCCAAAAAGGAAATCTATACCGACGCGAACCGCGCTGCTGCCCGCAAACTGGCGACCGAGACATTTGTGCTGCTGCAGAATAAGGATAACGTGCTGCCTCTGGAGCGCAAGGGTAAGATAGCCCTCGTGGGGCCGTTGGCCAACACCCGTGCCAACATGCCCGGCACCTGGAGCGTTGCTGCCGCCAGCGACCGATACAGCACACTGTTTGAGGCTATGCAACGTGCCGTGGGCAACAAGGCTGAGGTGATGTATGCCAAGGGCTGCAACGTGTGCTATGACGCCGAATTGGAAAAGAATTCGACCATGTTTGGCCGCGAGATGCGCGATGAGCGTCCCGCCAGCGTGATGCGCGACGAGGCTGTGCGCATTGCGAACGAATGTGACGTGATTGTTGCCGCTATGGGCGAGCCCAGCGAGATGTCGGGCGAGAGCAGTTCGCGCAGCGAGCTGACCATCCTCGATGCCCAGAAGGACCTGCTTGAAGCCCTCAAGGCCACTGGCAAGCCCATCGTACTGCTCAATTTCTCGGGCCGCGCCACGGTGATGAACTGGGAAGTGGAAAACATCCCCACAATTCTCAACGTGTGGTTTGGCGGCAGTGAGGCTGCCGATGCCATCTGTGACGTCGTGTTTGGCGACGTGTCACCCAGCGGCAAGCTCACGGTGACCATGCCCCGTAGCGTGGGCCAGGTACCCATCTACTACAACCACCTGAACACAGGACGTCCCAATCCCAAGTGGTTCAGCAAGTTCACCAGCAACTATCTGGACGTGCCCAACAATCCATTGTTCCCCTTCGGCTATGGTCTGAGTTACACGTCATTTGAGTACAGTCACATGACACTGAGCAGCAACACGATGAACGCCAGTGGCAGCATCCAGGCTCAAGTCACAGTCACCAACACGGGTAACCGCGAGGGTGCCGAGGTCGTTCAGCTCTACATCCGCGACATGGTGGGCAGTATCGCCCGTCCCGTGCAGGAACTCAAGGGATTTGAGCGCATCACCCTCAAGCCTGGCGAGAGCCGATTGGTGACTTTCACCATCGATGCAGAACTGCTCAAGTTCTACAACAAGGACTTGAACTACGTGTGCGAACCCGGTGACTTTGAGGTCATGGTAGGCCCCAACAGCCGCGACGTGCAGCGCCTGACCTTCACCCTCAAGTAAGGCGCCATCAATATAGCAGATAATTAAGTGTGTCATCATACACGACTGGAGTTAATAATCCAGCGATGTGTATGATGACACACTTCGTTTTATCGCAAGATCACATGCCGATGGCCTTGACCTGAGCCTCAAAAGTGTCACGGTCACCGATGGCACCGTTCTTGATTTTGGCACGGTAATTATAGATGGTGTTGACCGAATAATGAAGGAACTCGGCAATGCGGCTGCTGTCCTCGATACCTAATCGGATGAGGGCAAAGATGCGGATATCGGTATTGAGGGTTCCCGGCTCGGGCAGCGACACGCGGCTCTCGGGACGCAACAGGGCATTGAAGTCATTGACAAAGTTGGGAAACAGGTGCAGGAAGGTGCTGTCAAACATTTCATACAGCTCTGCCAGGTTCTTGTCTCTCAACTCGCTATTGCCGGTAAACTGGAACAGGGCGTCCAGGTCACGGCTCTTGACCATCTTGTTGACCCGCTTGCGCATCTCGTCGAGCCTGTCGATATAGAATGAGCACAAGTGGATAAAGCGGCCCACATACTCGTCCTTGACACGGTTGGACTCGTTGAGCTGCACATTGGTGTCACGCAACTGGCTGTTCAGGTCCGACAGCTGGCTGTTCAACTGCGCCAATTGAGTATTTCTCTCGCTCAACTCGTTACGGGCACGGGCCAATTTCTTGCGCTGGCTGTTGCTGTAGAACAGGATACCCAAGAACAGGGCAGCCAGCAGACTCGACACGATGGCCAACACCAGCAACTGGCGGTTGGCACGCTTGAGTGAGCTCTCATAGTTGTCGCTGATTGCGGTCAACACGGGCGAAATCTGATTGTTGCGTTTCACCGTGTTGAATGTGTTGGCACACTGCCAGGCAAAACGGATGTAGCGGTAAGCACGGTTCATGTCACCGTCGGCCATGAGCTTGTTGGCCAACTCCCACATAGCGCCTTGGTCCATCACGGCATTTTTAACGTCACTTATCGCCGACTGTGTGACCCAGTAACGCGTCTGCACCGAGTCGCCCTGTAGCGCGTAGTCCAAGTAACGGTAAAACGCCACGATGGCATATTGATGGGAACCCTCCTTGACCTGCTTGAGGCGCATATCGTTATAACGCAATGCCCCAACCGCGTCCCCAGCACCCAAACACTCGATTTCCTTGACCTGCAAGGCCTCATCGTCGGTCGCAGATACCCCCGTCGTGTCGATGAGGTGGTTATAGTGGTCCCCCTTGGCATAATATTCACTCTGGAGCCACGGCACCTTGCAATAGTATCCCAATTCATGATACAGGTGGGCCGAGGTGATGTAGTAGCGGCGCTTGTTACGGGGGTCGTTGATCTGCTGAGTGTCCATCGAGTTCAGCACATCCATCGCCTCGTGATACATGCCCGACTCGGTGCACTGGTAGGCTAACAGAAGCTTGCACTCGTCGACACGGATGCGGTCCCCCATTTGCTCGGCCAACTGAATGCAGCGGCCAATGTAATATATCGCCGAGTCACTTATGTAAGGGCGGTACTCATCATAGAGGCTACGGCTCAAGTCATACTGCGCCCTGGGTTCATCGACAGCGCCTCGCGCCGCCTTTAACCCCTGGATGCGGTTCTCGCGCGCCATCACATACTGGTCGGTTTGCTCTATCGCCTCATCGAGCTGCCGATAAACCTGCTCCAGGTCGATTTTATCGGCCCAGGCATTAACAGGCAGCATCATAGCCAATAGAAAGCAGATGGAATATAGTCTATTCATCGATTTCATCGGTTGATTTAGTTAAGCGCTGCAAATGTATATGAAAAAACACTCCCGAGCAACTAAAATGACCGATTTATTCGATGAAACCGCAATATTAAGGTTTTATGGTAGTCCTACATTTTAACCACTTTTTAACGATTGGCGATGATTTGTAAAATACAGAATTTCAATAAGTTAAAATTATAATGATGCCAAAAACGTCCACTTTTTTATTTTCGAGCCGATCAATCCACCTTATTATACTTTAAATTTGCAGAGCGACGGTCAACCAGTTAGCCTTCGATTGGCCGTAGTGCAAAACAATCTATCTGTTGCGACCACGACAGCCCACAAGCGTAAAACCAAACAACATCTATATAATATATTTAATAACCAATAAAAAATGTGACATGAAAGAGAAAAGATTACTTTCACTGCTGTTGACAGTCATGCTGTCCATAGCGGCATTTGCACAGAATCAGACCTTCACGGGCACCATCGTTGATCCCAATGGTGAGCCTGTGATCGGTGCCACGATCGTGCAAAAGGGAACGTCGAACACGGTAGTCACCGATTTCGACGGCAATTTCTCCATCAACGCGCCCAAGGGTGCCGAGTTGGAAATCAGTTACGTTGGCTTCGGCAAGCAGACTGTTCTTGCCGGGAACGACATGCACATTATTCTTACCGAGGACTCCGAGTTGCTCAATGAGGTGGTCGTTATCGGTTATGGTGTGCAGAAGAAGAGCGTTGTGACGGCTTCAATTGCCAAGGTTTCTTCCGAAGATCTGGCTGGCAAGACCCGCCTGCGCGCCGAGGATGCCCTGAAGGGTATGGCCGCCGGTGTCAATGTCACCTCATCTTCCGGTCAGCCTGGTGCTCAGTCGATGATTCGCATCCGCGGTATCGGCACCATCAACGACTCCAACCCCCTCTACATCATTGACGGTATGCCCACCGACCAGTATGGTATGGAAAGTGTGAACCCCAATGATATTGAGAGTATGGAAGTACTGAAAGATGCCGCCTCGGGCGCTATCTACGGTGCACGCGCTGCCAATGGTGTCATCCTCGTGACGACCAAGAAAGGCAAGATGGGCAAGGCCAGCATCAACTACGACTTCTCCTACGGCTGGCAGAGCGCATGGAGAAAGCGTGCCGTGACTGGTGCTACCGATTATGCTATCCTGCAGAACGAACGCCGCCTCCAGAACGGTTTGTCTCCCCTCTATGTCGATCCTTACAACCTGACCGACGCCAACGGCGACAAAATCGTCGGCTTCGGTACCGACTGGCAGAAGCTGTTGTTCAATGACAATGCACCCATCATGCAGCACGACATCAGCATCAGCGGTGCCTCCGAGAAAGTGAACTACTACCTCTCGCTGGGTTACTTCACCCAGGACGGTATTGTGGGCGGTAACTACGGTCAGTCTAACTACGACCGCTTGACCATCCGCTCCAACAACATGTTCAACCTCTTTGACGCATCAAAGGAGCGTAAATTCCTCAACAGAGTGGATCTGGGCGCTAACCTCTCCTACATGCGCGTTCACAGCACAGGTATCGAGGCCAACTCGACTTGGGGCTCACCCCTGGGTTCGGCACTCTATCTTGCCCCCACCCTGCCCGTTGTAATGAAGGGCGCTGCCGCTCAAGAAATGATCAAGCGCTACAGTTCTTACGATCTCTATCGCGACGAGAATGGCAATCCCTACACGATTCCCGGTTTCATCGGCAGCTATCAGGAGCAGAACAACCCCATCGCCATGATGCAAGGCACCCCCAACAAGAACTGGAGCCACAAGTTCATGCCCAAGTTCTCGGTTGACGTGCAACTGTTTGACGCACTGAAGTATCACTTCACCTACAGCGCCGAGCTCTCATTCTGGGGCTACAATGGCGCAACCACCCAGGAGTACTACCTCTCGGGTAACAACAATGCCGACCACACCTCGGCCGTAGCCTTCAAGGGTAACAACTGCACCTGGCAGCTCGAGAACACGGTAACCTATGACAAGACATTCGGCAAGCACACCATCGGTGTCGTGCTCGGCCAGAGTGCCCTCAAGTTCAAGGGTGACGAGCTGGGCGGTTCACACTGGTATCTCGTGAATCCCGAGAAGCCCAGCATCAACTACACCACCGGCGGCGACCTGGAGATTTCCACTGATGCCGACGGCAAGATGACTGGCGCAACGAGCCTTGTTGGTGTATGGGGTGGTCCCTATACCGAGCACCGTCTGTCGTCATTGTTTGCCCGCGCAAGCTACAACTATGACGAGCGCTACATGATTCAGGCTACCGTACGCCGCGACGGTTCGAGTCGCTTCGGTTCTAACCACAAGTATGGTATATTCCCCTCATTCTCGGTAGGTTGGAACATCATGAACGAGGCCTTCATGGAGAACACCCACGACTGGATGAACATGTTGAAGCTTCGTGCCAGCTGGGGTAAGAACGGTAACGACAACATCGGTGACTTTGCTTACACCACGTTGACGACAATCGGTAACACCAGTAACTACTACTTCGGACAGACCGCAGCAATGTCCTACGGTTCAAAAGCCAACCGCCTGTCTAATGAAGACCTGAAGTGGGAGGAGAGCGAGCAGACCGACCTCGGTATCGACTTCGGCTTCTGGAACAACAAGCTGACCTTCAGCGTTGACTACTACATCAAGAAGACCAACGGCATGATCATCGAGATGCCTATCCCCAGCTACGTGGGTGAGGCTCGCCCGCTGGCCAACGTGGGTGACATGGAGAACAGTGGTGTCGAGTTTGAGCTCGGCTATCGTTGGAACATCTCTGACGTGCACTTCAACCTGAGGGGCAATGCTTCCTACTTGAAGAACAAGCTCAAGAACCTGGGTAACGATACCGGCTTCCTGAACTACGGCATCAGCCAGTTCAGCGACGGTGGCACCCGTGCCGAGAACGGCCAGCCCTTCCCCTTCTTCTACGGTTACAAGACCGACGGCATCCTGCAGACTCAAGCCGAGGCCGACGCCTACAATGCCAAGTACGGTACTTCGTCAAATCCTGGCGACTTCCGCTTCATGGACACCAACGGCGACAGCAAGATCAACAGCGACGACCGTACCAACATCGGTAACGGTGTGCCCGACTGGACCTTCGGTCTGACCTTTGACGTGAACTGGAGAGGATTCGACTTTGGCGTATTCTTCCAGGGCGTTAAGGGCGCCAACGTGTTTGACGCCACCTACCGCCAGGACGTCGCCTCTGGTAACTATCCCACCTGGGTACTCCAGCGCTGGACCGGTGAGGGCACCAGCAACACCGTGCCCACCTTGGGCGATTCCAAGAACTGGGTTTGCAGCGACATGTATATTCAGGACGGCAGCTACCTGCGCTTGAAGAACATCACCCTCGGTTACACCTTGAACCCGCGTCTGACCAACAAGATCAGCATCAGCCGCCTGCGCATCTATGGCCGTGCCGAGAACCTCTTCACTTGGACCAAGTATTGGGGTTTCGATCCCGAAATCGGTTCTGGTTCCACCAGCCTCGGTGTTGACTACGGTGTCTATCCCCAGGCCCGCACCTTCACTGTCGGAGTTAACGTTTCATTCTAATGCAATCCTATAAAGAATTATCAATATGAAAAAGCATATTTCTATTATAACAGGTCTGTTTGCTGCTTTTCTTGCACTGAGTTCCTGCAGCGACGATTTTCTTGAGGTGAAGAACCCGACGGGTGAGCCCCTTGAGGAATACTACACCGACGAGGAGACCCTTAACGAGGCACTGACTGCTGCCTATGCTCCTCTGCACTGGCCCGACTGGGACGGCACAGCCTATAACGACCTCACCGTGGACGGTGAGATCATGGGTGATGACTTCTGGGTAGGCGGTGCCGATAACACCGACAACCAGCACTGGCACCGTCTGTTCAACTTTGAAGCCGACGGCAACAACACCCTGGCCACCCTGTGGGGCGACTTCTACAGCGGCATCAAGCGCTGCAACGACGCCATCAAGTACTCCAAGTGGGGAGAGGCCAGCGACGGTTTCCGCCGCTCGATGGAGATGCAGGCCCGCCTCCTGCGCGTGTACTATTATAATATCCTGTGGCACTACTACGGCAACGTGCCCTTCTATCTGGAGAACCTCTCGTTGCCCTATACCGCTCCGCAGATTTCTGCCGACGAGATTTACAACAAGCTCTTGCCGGAACTCGAGGAAATCATCGCCTCTAACGTGCTGCCCATGCGCTGGCCGACCGCCGAGAGCGGACGCGTGAGCCAGGCATTCGCCTACATGCTCTATGCCGAGATGGTCATGTACCAGAACGACGCTTCACGCTATGCTACTGCACTGAGTTACATGAAGCGGATCATCGATGACCCGAACTATTCTCTCAATCCCAGTTTCAAGGACCTGTGGCAGGAGAGTGGCGAGTGGTGCGCCGAGAGCATCTTCGAGATCAACTACAACGATGACCAGGCCCAGCGCGACTGGGGCACCTCGATGGCTGCCGGTGGTACCGTATTCCCCACCCTGTGCTCGCCCAATGGTTGGGGCGGTGGCGAAGGCTGGGACAGCGGCGCCGATGGTTGGGGCTTCCTGCCCATGCGCTTAGAGACCTACAACATGTATGCCGAGAACGACTTGAGACGTGACGTCACTTGCTGGGACGTGCGTGGCTACAGCTACACCGAGCGCTATCAGGACACCCACATCTGGCACGGCAAGTACCGTCCTCAGTCCGAGAACAACAAGGACTGCCCCACTTCCAAGAACCTGAACTATAACAACAACAAGCGCATCTACCGCTATGCCGAGACCCTGCTCAACGCTGCTGAGTTGCTGATCCTGACCGGTGGCAGCGCCGCCGAGGCTGCTGGCTATGTGAACCAGGTCCGCAACCGTGCCGGTCTTGACAACCTCACCACCGTGGACATCGATGATATCTTCACCGAGCGCCACCTGGAGTTCTGCGGCGAGGGCAAGCGCTACTTCGACCTCGTGCGTGCCGAGGGTATCCCCGGTGCCATCCAGAAGGCTTCGACCATCCTGGTACCCGATTCCTACGGCTATCGTACCAACTCGTGGAAACCCAGCAAGAAGCACATTCCTCTGGCTCAGAGCGAGCTTGACGCTGATCCCACGCTGGTTCAGAATAACTATTAATAATCAGTAATTTAGAGATAAAAAATTATGATTACCAAGATAAATAAAAAAAGCAGCGCAATAGCTTTTATCAGTTATTGTTTATTGGCTTTAGCTTTCACCGCCTGCTCACCCGAAGACTTCAAGGGTGCAGACCCCGATGGTCTCCCCACGGTGAGCGGTATCGACTTCCAGATCTCTGTTGACCAGGAAACCAACCAGATGGTAGCCAGCTACACTCCTGAGGCTGGTACCTATCCCGTCTGGATCCTTGACAGTACGTCCTACTCCACCCTGCAAGAGGTGGGTTACAAGAACAACGAAGCCGGTACTCACACTATCGAGCTGCGCTTGGGTAACCGCAACGGCATCAGCCAGACCGGTATCAAGAAGAATTATACCTTCAACGAGTCCAAGATTGACTATACCAACGACTTCCGCCGCATTGCCGAGAAGGACTGGCGCCTTGACCACAAGGAAGTGGCCCACTTGGCTTGCGGTCCCGCTGGTGCCGATGGTACCGGATGGTGGTCGGCTCGTCCTGATGAGAAGAAGGACTTCGGTCTGTATGACGACCGCATCTATTTCACCGCCGAGAACCGTAAGGGAGGCAAATACATCTACAATTGCGGTGAGGATGGACTGACCTATGTGAACAAGGGTACTACCAAGTGGGGTCCCAAGACAAATGACGACTGGGATGCCACCATTGGTGACCAAACCTCCAGCTGGAGCTTCGAAGTGTATGACTGGGAAGATGCTGACGGCAACGTGACCAAGCAGACCTATATCCAGCTTGCGCCTAATACCTTGTTCCCCTACATCAGTTCTGATGAGCAGTACGAGAACCCGCGTTTCCGCATAGAGATGCTGACTGCCAAGAAGATGGTGCTTATTTATGAACCGAAAGACCGCAGCATCGCCTGGCGCTTCATCTTCACCAGCGAGCCCGAGGAGAAGGAATTTGACGGTTTCGATCCTTACAGCGACTTCAATATGTGGAAGGACGCCGATTTCGACATGTTCTTCTGGTACGCTCCCGGCTGGAATCAGATTGCTGATCCCGAATTTGAGGACAATGGTAATGACTACACTATCTTCCTGCCCGAGGCAACAACCGACCAGTGGCAGGCTCAGGTGGCCTTCAAGACCACCAACATCTCAACATCGGCTTCTAAGAACTATGACTTCTCCTGCATCCTTTCCAGCGACAAGGACCTGAATGGTGTTACCGTGAAGCTCGTGATGGATGGCGATGACAACGTCTTCTACTTTACCGACCGCATCGACCTGAAGGCAGGAGAGGACTACATCTTCTGGAAGAGTGACATGCCCGGTATCGATATGGAACGTGTTAACCTGTTCTTCGACTTCGGCGGCTGTCAGGCTGGTACTACGGTCAACATCGCGAACATCGTGCTCAAGGACCATGCCAACGACGACGGCACCGTGCTGCCCGTCACACCTGACACGCCCAAAGTTGAATGGGTTGACGTGAACTCCCCCGAGAACCTGGGTGCAGGTTTCAACACCGCCGGCACCATGACCTTCTGGTGGGCTGATCCCAGCTGGACCCAGATCGATGACCCGGACTTCTCCTATGAGAATGGCGTCTATACAATCACCGCCATTAATTCTACTGTAGCAGAGTGGCAAGCCCAGTGCTCGATTACCGGTGTTCCCTTGCACATTGAGAAGGGCCAGGGCTATGATGTGCGTGTCACTATCGTTTCCAACATGGATGGTCGCGCTACTGTCAAGGTCAATAAGGATCCTGACGTGACCAACGACCCCAACACGCTTTGCTACAATGGCCAGTTTGTGCTTGAGGATGGCGAGAACGTGCTCGAGTTCGTTAACGTTGTTGCCAAGAATGGCCCTGATGAAATTGAGTTTGACCAGGGCAAGTTCATTCTGGACTTTGGCGGATGTCCTGTTGGATTCCAGGCCAAGGTGAGCAACATCATCATCCAGAAGCACAAATAATAGTTGACAGCCGCATCCACATGCAACTGAGAACTGAAAACTGAAGAAAATGAAGAGATTCATGTTTCATACGCTCTTGCTTTCTCTCGCCGCAGCCCTGTTGTGGGGCTGCGGTGGGGACGGCAAAGATGAACCCAAGCCGGCTGAGACCATTACCGTCTCGCTGGAGGAAATCGCTGTTCCTGCCACGGGTGGCACATGGGTAGTTAACGTCACCACCACGGGTAAGGAGTGGGGAGTCTATGCCGACCAAGATTTCATCATCATCAACGCAAAGAACACGACCTCACAGTCAGGAACACTCACGATTGTCGTGCCTGCCAACCCGACGACCGATGCCCGCAAGGGTACCGTCACCGTCATGTCAGGTGCCGCCCGCAAATCGATTAACGTCACTCAGGAAGCAGCCGAACAGGCAGCCTATTATTCCCCCGACGGCTATAGCCTCGTGTGGCATGACGAGTTTGACACGGGTTCGGAGTTGAATCCCAATGACTGGGTACATGAGGTACAGAACAGCGGCTGGGTGAACCACGAGTTGCAGAACTACGTGAACCACCTGACGCCCGGTGGCAAGCCGGTCACCGAGGTTAGCAACGGTCATCTGCGCATCACCGCGCTGAAGGAAAACGGCAAAGTGTACTCCGGTCGTGTGTATGCCAAGCGCAACACGGGTTGGAAATATGGCTACATCGAGGCCAGTATCAAGCTGCCCAAGGGCAAGGGAACCTGGCCCGCATTCTGGATGATGCCCGTCAATTTCCATTCCTGGCCCGCTGATGGCGAAATCGACATCATGGAAGAGGTGGGTTACCACCCCAACTATGTGTCGTCGAGCCTGCATGCCAATGCCCATGTCCACTCCAACGGCACACAGGTCACCCATGAGATGTACTGTGAAGGTGCCGAAGGTGAGTTCCACACCTATGCCATCGAATGGACAGCCGAGAACATCACCACCTATGTTGACGGTAAGGTGCAGCTGAGCTACAACAACCGTGGACTGGGTCGTGACGACTGGCCCTATGACGACCCGTTCTATGTCATCTTCAACCTCGCTTGGGGTGGTGACTGGGGCGGCGCTCAGGGTGTTGACGAGAATGCCCTGCCCGTCACGATGGAAGTGGACTACGTGCGCGTATTCCAGAAGAAATAACTGTTTAACCTAAATGACTCTATGAGAGGATCTTTATTAATCATACTCTCTCTTATTCTTGCCTTGGGACTTCAAGCTAAGCCCCAAGGCAAGTTTGTCCATGTGGAAGGGACCGATCTGGTGCAACCTAACGGGGAGAAGCTTTATATACAAGGGACCAACCTTGGCAACTGGCTCAACCCCGAGGGCTACATGTTCGGCTTCAGCAAGACCAATTCACCGTGGATGATCGACCTGATGATCAAGGAGGCCGTGGGACCTGACTTCGCCGCCGATTTCTGGCGACAGTTCAAGGACAACTATATCACCCGCGCCGACATCAATTTCATCGCACGGCAAGGAGCAAACACCATCCGCCTGCCATTCAACTACAGGCTATTCACCGACGAGGACTATATGGGAAGATCCAAGGAACAAGACGGATTTGCCCGCATCGACTCGGTCGTGAATTGGTGCCGTGCTGCTGGGCTCTACCTGATTCTCGACATGCATGACTGCCCGGGCGGACAGACTGGCGACAACATCGACGATGGCCATGGCTACCCCTGGCTATTTGAGAGCGAGCCGAGCCAGCAACTGTTCTGCGACATCTGGCAGCGCATCGCTACCCGCTACAAGGACGAACCTGTGATTCTCGGCTATGAGCTGATGAACGAGCCGATAGCCCACTACTTTGAGAATAAAGAGGACCTGAACAAGAAACTCGAACCGCTCTACCAGCGTGTCATTAAGGCAATCCGCCAAGTGGACACCAATCACGTGATCCTGCTGGGCGGTGCCCGCTGGAATTCCGATTTCTATATGTTCAGCGACTGGAAATTTGATGACAACATCATGTACACCTGCCACCGCTATGGCGGTGAGGCTACGGCCGAGGCCATCAAGGATTACATCGATTTCCGCGACAAGACTGGCCTGCCCATGTACATGGGCGAGACAGGCCACAATACCAACGAGTGGCAGGCCCAACTGGTCGACGTGATGAAGCAGGCCAACATCGGTTATACGTTCTGGCCCTACAAGAAAATTGACAACTCCTGCATGATGAGCATCACCAGGCCCGAAATGTGGGACAGCATCGTGGTGAAATATTCCGAGGCGCCCCGTGGCACCTATAAGGAACTACGCGAGGCACGTCCCAATCAGGAGATGTTCCGCAACCTGCTGATGCAGTATGTGGAGAATAGCCGCTACGAACACTGCACCCCGCAGATGGACTACATCCAGTCGTTAGGGTTGACAAGACAAACTCCCATTTATCTCGACGAGACCTTGCCCATCGAGCAGCGTGTCGAGGACGCCTTGTCACGCATGACCCTCGATGAGAAAATCGCCGTCATCCATGCCCAGAGCAAGTTCTCTTCGCCTGGCGTGAAGAGGCTGGGTATGCCGGACTTCTGGACCGACGACGGACCTCATGGAGTGCGCCCCGACGTCTTGTGGGACGAGTGGGTACAGGCTGGCCAGACCAACGACTCGTGCGTTGCGTTCCCCGCATTGACCTGCCTGGCGGCTTCATGGAACCCCGAGCTGGCCAAACTGTACGGCCGCAGCTTGGGCGAGGAGGCACGCTACCGCGGCAAGGACATGATCCTGGGACCTGGCGTGAATATCAACCGCACGCCGCTCAACGGCCGCAATTTTGAGTACATGGGCGAGGACCCGCTGCTGGCATCACGCATTGTGGTTCCCTATGTGCAGGGATTGCAGAGTACCGGTACCGCGGCATGTGTCAAGCACTTCTGCCTGAACAATGACGAGGAATACCGCCATCAGGTCAACGTCATCGTGAGCGACCGTGCGCTACGCGAGATTTATCTGCCCGCTTTTGAGGCCGCCGTCAAGGATGGCCACACTTGGGGCATCATGGGTTCCTACAACCTTTACAAGGACCAGAACTGCTGCCACAACGAGTACACGCTCAATCGGATATTGAAGGGCGACTGGCAATATGACGGCGTGGTGGTGAGCGACTGGGGAGGTACCCACAACACCGAGATGGCTATTCTCAACGGCCTGGACATGGAGTTCGGCAGTTGGACTGACGGCCTGGCTTGGGGTGCGAGCAACGCTTACGACGCATACTACCTGGCCAAGCCGTACAAGAAACTCATTGAGGACGGCAAGTTCACCACGCGCGAACTCGACGACAAGGTGCGCCGTGTGCTGCGCCTGTTCTTCCGCACAACAATGTCCAGCAAGCGCACTCAGGGCTTCCTGTGCAGCGAGGCACACTATGACGCAGCGCTGAAAATTGCCCAGGACGGTATCGTGCTGCTGCAGAACAAACGCAATGTCCTGCCCATTGACGTGAGCAATGCCAAGCGCATCCTGGTTGTCGGCGAGAACGCCATCAAGATGATGACCGTGGGCGGCGGCAGCAGCTCGCTCAAGGTACAACACGAGATACTGCCTCTTGAAGGTCTGAAGACCCGTCTTGCAGGTACCGGCATCGAGGTGGACTATGCCCGCGGCTACGTGGGTGACACCACGGGCGAGTACAATGGCGTAGTGGCCAAGCAATCACTGGCCGAAAACCGCAGTGCCAGCGAACTCATCGCCGAGGCGGTTGCCAAGGCTCAAGGTGCCGACTATGTCATCATCTTCGGTGGTCTGAACAAGAGCGACTATCAGGACGCCGAGGGCCATGACCGCAAGCACATGGACATGCCTTACGGTCAAGACGCGCTCGTCGAAGCATTGGCACGAGTGAACAAGAACGTGGTGTTTGTCAACATCTCGGGCGACGCCGTGGCGATGCCCTGGCGTGACAAGGTTGCCGCTATCGTGCAAGGTTGGTTCATCGGCAGTGAGACGGGAAAAGCTTTTGCCAGCATCCTCATGGGCGATGTGAACCCCTCGGGCAAACTGCCCTTCACCTGGTACCAGAGCCTCAACGATGTGGGCGCCCATGCATTGGGAGCTTATCCCGGCACCTGGCGTGAGGACCACAAGATCATCGATGAGGAGTATAAAGAAGGTATCTATGTGGGTTATCGCTGGGCCGACAAGCAGAAGAAGAAACCGATGTTTGCCTTCGGCCACGGATTGAGTTATACGACCTTTGCGGTGAGCAACCTGCGTATCGACAAGAGTGAGGTTGACGCCGATGGCACAATCAGTGCCACCGTAACGGTCAAGAACACCGGCAATCGTGCTGGCGCCGAGGTCATCCAGCTCTACGTGAGCGACCACAACACTTCGGTCGAGATGCCCGTCAAGGAGTTGCGCGGATTCCAGAAGGTATCCCTCCAGCCTGGCGAGAGCCGTGATGTCACCATCACCATCGGCGGCCGCGCCTTCCAGTACTGGGACGAGGCAAAGGGCGACTGGAGCGTTTCCCATGGCAAGCGCACCATGCTGGTGGGTACCGCCAGCGACAACCTGCCGCTCAAGGCCGCTTTCACCATCCGCTGACACTTTTTCCAGTCATTAACACAGAAACAGGATTGCAACACGCTGCCAACCAGACAGAGTTGCAGTCCTGTTTCATTTTTAGCGTTTTCATTAAAATCAAGTTTTGTTTTGTTGCTAAAAATGTTGTAACTTTGCGACTTTAACCACAATTCCGAGTAATGCAATGAGAATAAGCGACCTATTTGACACGGACACAAGAAACAGGAAGTTGAAAGCCCTTGCCGCTTTGGGCGCCATTATTGTTGCTGTGCTACTCATCGAAGTCATCACACTACTTCAATATCGCTACATCCACCACACGATGGAAGACGAGTTGGACTACCACAACGAGAGTGAGTTGACCCTGAAGGCTGTGCTCGTGAAAAGTATGCTCAACACCCATGAGCAAATGGTGAGAAACTACATGTGGCCTGTACAACGTCAAATTGGCCGACCCGATCCCCTGTATCAAGTGCTCCACCGCGTGGTTAGAACCAACAATGAAGTGATGAGCAGTTTTGTGGCTTTCGTCCCTAAAGACGAGGAACTATACGAACCGTGCGCCGTTCGCATCGGCGACAGCATCATCACCAAACAAGTGGCGGGCGAACACCATGACTACACTCTCCGGGAGTTCTACAAGCAGGTCATAGAGCAAGACGAATCTAACTGGAGCGACCCCTATCTGGACGAGGCCAGCGGTGAGCATGTTACAACCTTTGCCGTGCCGCTGAAGGATGAAAATGGCCAAACTGTTGCGACCTTCGGTATCGACCTATCCACAAAGGGCATCATTGACACGCTGAACACAAGGCATAACTATCCATCAACCTTCTTTCTGCTACTCACCGAGGACGGTAAGCTCATTTCCCATCCCGATACGAGCAAGACCGATCAAAGTGATGTGGCTACTGTCGTGAAAATGATTAATGACAGTACCTGCTTGCGTCGACTCAGCAGTTCAAGGCACAGCAGAATCATCCAGTTCAAAGACAAAGAGAATGGCTTAGGATATGCTTACTATGCCTTTATGAAAGGAAAACCTCATTGGCAGATGGTGATGGTATGCTATGACGCTGAGGTGTTCAGCAAGCTCAAGGACATGCGCCGCAAAATGCTGCTGCTCATGTTAGGAGCCTTCTTACTGTTGGGATTCATCCTATACCGCGCCAACCAATATGTGAAACGGCTGAATGACTCCAAATTGAGCAGGGAACGTACTGACAGTGAGCTGCGCATTGCACAGGGCATCCAGAGCGAGATGCTGCCCGAAAACCGCATCACGCGTCCCGAGGTGGCCATCAGCGGTTCACAAGTGACCGCACTCGAGGTGGGTGGTGACCTGTATGACTACTTCGTGCGGGATGAAAAACTCTACTTCTGCATCGGTGACGTGAGCGGCAAGGGTGTGCCGTCATCGCTTGTCATGGCAGTGGTACACTCGCTGTTCCGCAGCGTGAGCCAGCACGAGAGCAACCCCGCCCACATTGTCCAGTCCATCAACGAGAATGCCTGTGAGGGCAACAAGACCAATATGTTTGTCACGCTGTTTGTCGGCGTGCTCGACTTGCCCACGGGGCGCCTGCGCTACTGTAATGCAGGGCACGATGCCCCACTGATCATCAATAGCGAGGTCAAGGAACTATCCGTTACTGCCAACCTGCCCGTGGGCGTGATCAGCGGCTTCAAGTACACCCAGCAACAGGAGATATTGCCCAGTGGCACTTCCATGTTCCTGTATACCGATGGCCTGACCGAGGCAGCCGACATGACTCACAAACTCTTCGGTATGGACCGCATCGTATCTACCGCTAAGCAATGCTTGAAGCAGGGGCAGACGTCACCCGAGCAGTTAATGAGCGCTATGCATGTTGCTGTCACCGGTTTTGTCGGTAAAGCCACCCAGAGCGATGACTTGACGATGCTGGCTCTGTATTACCACCAGCCCGAGGAGACGGTGGTCTTGAGCGACTCCATCACCCTGCCCAATGACGTGCGCTCGGTGCCTGAACTCAACCAATTTATACAATCTGTAGGCCAGCGATTAAACCTTGAGGCTGCCATGACGTCACAGTTGATGCTTGCCGTCGAGGAGGCCGTGGTCAACGTGATGAACTACGCCTACCCCATTGGCACCGTAGGAGAGGTCAACATCTCGGCCCAATGCACCGACAAGGACATCAAGGTCATTATCACCGATGAGGGTAAAGCCTTTGATCCGACAACGACCAATAAGGCCGACACCACCTTGAATGCCGAGGAGCGTCCCATCGGCGGATTGGGCATCCTGCTCGTGCAGCAGTTGATGGATACCATCAACTATGAGCGCTCTAATGGCAAGAACGTACTCACATTGAAGAAGAACTATAAATCTAACGATAAGTAAAAACTATTAATCAAATCAATATCTAAAAAATTATGAAAACTACAATCCAAGAACTTGAAGAAATGACTATCGTCACCCTGACAGGCTCACTCGACACGGCAGCAGCCATCGAGGTTGACCAGACATTAAAACCCATTACCGAGGGTGAAGGTAAGGACATTGTGTTTGAATGTGCTGATTTGGAGTACATCGCATCAAGCGGCCTGCGCATCTTGCTCGATGTGCTCAAGAAGAACAAAGCCAAGGACCATAAGGTAATCCTGCGCAACGTCAACGATGACATCAAGAACGTGTTCAACATCACGGGCTTCATCAACCTGTTTGAGTTTGAATAACCCAATCGATGTCACCACATGTATAGTTTTATTAAAAGCTGTCTGCTGGTAGCCCTCGTTGTGCCTGCATTAACCGTTACGGGCCAGCCAGCAGGCGATAGTATCCCCCCCGTTAAGCCCAATGAACTGAACATCAACCTGCAATTCATGGGCCGTGGAGAGTCACGTTATGGCGGTATGATGCCTGAAGACGAAGCCGCTTCTGGTGGTGAAGAAGAAGAAGAAGAAGAGACGGATCCGAAAACTCCCACGTCCAACTTCCTTCTGGGCCGCACACGACTGGAGATCAACTACAAGCGCGACTGGCTCGAGGCACGCGTCACGCCACAGCATTCAGGAGTGTGGGGACAAGCCGGAAAGGGAGCCTTCAACCTGTATGAGACATGGGTCAAGATGTCGGCACCCTTCGGCCTGTTTGCCCAGGTGGGCAGGATAGCACTCGACTATGACGATGAGCGCATTATCGGCTCGGATGACTGGGCGATGGCTTCATCTTCCCACGACCTGCTGCGCTTGGGTTACGAGGGTCATGGCCACAAGGTTCACGTGATGCTCGCTTACAACCAAAATGCCGATGTGATGACCACTGGCGGTAACGTTTACCACGATGGCGCTCAGCCCTACAAGACGATGCAGAACTTGTGGTATCACTACGACTTCCCTAAGTTCCCGCTGGGTGTATCGGTGCTGTTTATGAACATCGGTTTGCAGAATGATCCTCAAGCCAAAGAACGCACTTGGTACCAGCACTTGCTGGGCGGCTATGCTTCTTTTCAGCCCAAGAACTGGAAAGCCGAAGCCTCCTATTACCATCAATTCGGACACAATGAGTACGGCATGAAGATTGACGCTTGGATGATGAGTTCCAAGGTCAACTTCCAGCCCGCCAATTATGGCTTTACCCTGGGTTATGACTACCTGAGTGGTGACGAATACTTCGCTGTACCCCCCAGTGGAGCCATCGGCATATCACAACACAAGGTCATCAAGGGCTTCAGTACCGTTTATGGTTCCCACCATCAGTTCTACGGGGCTATGGACTTCTTCTATGTGAGCACCTACCTGTTTGGTTTCACGCCTGGTCTGCAAAATGCCTATCTCAATGTCAATTACAGCCCGATTAAGGGACTCAACCTCAATGCCAGTTACCACTACCTGGCCACAGCTACCAAGCTCGACCAGATTGACAGGTCACTGGGCAACGAGTTTGAGTTACAAGGTTCTTACGCCATCACGCGGGACGTCATTATTTCGCTTGGAGGCTCTTACATGAAGGGAACCGAAACGATGAAAAAGCTTAAACGTTCCTCCAACAACAACACCCTGCGCTGGGGCTGGATTACCCTGATAGTCAACCCGCGCATTTTCACTTTTAAATGGTAATTAAATAAAATAGAACATAACAATGAAACGCAGTGCACCATTAACCAAGTCACAATTCGGAATCTATGTAGAATGTGTAGGTCACCAAGGAGAACCCTACTATAACCTCCCCTTTATTCACATCATCGACCGCTCCCTTGACGGCGAGCGTCTGCTGGCAGCCATCGAGACTGCATTCAAGGCTCATCCCACCCTGTTCACCCGCATCGAGATGGACAATAACGGCGAACCCTTGCAGACCATCGACATGAACAACGAGACGTGGTCGCTTGCAATTGAGGACGTTACCGATATCGAGCAGGAAAAGTCACGGTTTACACAACCATTCAATCTCGATGGCGGACGCCTGTTCAACATCAACTTGATGCGCGATAGTGAGCATTATTACATCTTGCTGGATACTCATCATATTATTGCTGACGGCACCTCGTTGCTGATCTTATTAGATGATATCGACAGGGCCTACCACGGTGAGGAAATCGCCCCTGAAGAGATGACCCTGATGGAACTGGCTCAAATCGAGGCCCAGCAACGCGAAACGCCAGCATTTGAAGAGGCAAAGAAATGGTATGCCGCAAACTTTGACTGTGGCGACACATTCACCCAATTCATGCCCGACCTGGAAGAGCAAGAGCGCCGCAAGGATAACATGCCGCGCACCCTCTCGCTCGACCTGAGCCGCGTGGACGAGTACTGCAAGCAGAACGGTGTGTACAAGAGCACGCTGTTCACGACAGCCTACGCCTTCCTGCTGGCGAAGTTCAACAATGAACAGGAATCACTGTTCAATACCGTCTATAATGGTCGTACCGACAAACGCTTTGCCCGCTCGATAGGCATGACAGTCAAGACCCTGCCCGTGTATGCCAAATTCACCAACGAAACGACTGTTCTGGAACTGCTGCGACAAGGACAGGACCAGATGAGCGGGTGCCGTGAGCACGAGCTGTACTCTTACGCTGACTTGATGACGGACTTGAACCTGCAGACCAACTCGATTTTTGCTTGGCACGGCACATTGTTTGAAAACGCGACAATGGGTGACAAGCCCATGGAATCGGTTCGCCTTAGCTACGACACGCTTGACGAATCGCTCTACATGAAAGTTTTCATCCAGGATGACAAGATACAGACCGAAGCCGAGTACAACGCCAACGAATACTCACACGAGCTCATCGCCGAGATACTGGAGAGTTATGAGGCCGTGGTCGAGGGGTTCCTGACCCAGGAATACCTGCGCGACATCAACATCGCTACTGCAGAACAGGTGAGTGTTCTCGATAGCTTTAACCCTGGCGAACTGGATTATGACGACAGCCAGACCATCGTCTCGCTGTTCCGCCAGCAGGTCAAGGCCACACCCGACGGCATAGCCACCGTCTATCTGGACAAACAGTTCACCTATGCCCAAGTCGATGAAATCAGCGACCGCATTGCCGCCTATATTGCCAGCAAGGGCCTGGGTGCTGAGGACGTCGTATCGGTAATCATTCCCCGCTGCGAGTGGATGCCTATCGCCTCGATGGGCGTGCTGAAGGCCGGTTGTGCCTACCAGCCACTCGACCCGAGTTACCCCAAGGAGCGCCTCAACTTCATGATGCAGGACGCCAGCGCCAAGTTGCTCATTGCCGATGAGGAATTGCGCCCCATCGTTGACGAATACCAGAGCGAAGTGCTGCTGACCAAGGATATCATGGCATTGCCCGCCGCTGCAGCGCCCCAGGTGGACATCAAGCCCGACCAGTTGTTCATCCTGCTTTATACCTCAGGCTCGACGGGTGTGCCCAAGGGCTGCCAGTTAACCCATCGCAACCTTGTGGCCTTCTGCCACTGGTACCATCAGATGTTCGAGCTCAAGCCTGGACACAAGTTAGCGGCCTATGCCAGCTACGGTTTTGACGCCAACATGATGGATACTTACCCTGCGCTCACTTGCGGTGCGACGGTCTATATCGTTCCTGAGGAGTTGCGTCTGGACCTTATCGCCCTGAACGAGTATTTTGAGCAGAACGGCATCACCCACTCGTTTATGACAACGCAAGTATGTTTCCAGTTTGCCACCAGCGTTGAGAACCACTCGTTGAAGTATCTCTCGACCGGCGGTGAGAAACTGGCGTCAATTATGCCACCGCAGGGCATCAAGTTCTTCAACCTCTATGGTCCCACCGAGACGACAGTCTTCATCACCTACTATCACGTCGATAAGAAGATGAAGGAGATTCCCATCGGCAAAGCGCCAAAGAACGTGCGCCTGTACATCGTTGACCCACAGGGTCATCGTCTGCCGGTAGGAGCAGCTGGTGAATTGTGGGCTGCAGGTCCCCAGGTGAGCCGAGGCTACCTGAACCGACCCGAGAAGACCGCCGAAGTCTTTATCTCCAATCCCTTCACCACCGAGGAGAAATATTCCCGCATTTACCGCACGGGTGATATCGTGCGCTTCTTGCCCTCGGGTGACATCCAGTTTGTGGGCCGTCGCGACGGTCAGGTGAAGATACGTGGTTTCCGCATCGAGCTCAAGGAGGTCGAGAGCATTATCCGCGAGTTCCCGGGCATCAAGGATGCCACGGTTCAGGCCTTTGAAGAGGAAGGCGGTGGCAAATTCATCGCTGCCTATGTCGTGAGCGACAATCCCGTTGACATCGAGGCCTTGAACAACTTCATCCTGGATGAGAAGCCGCCCTACATGGTGCCTGCCGTAACCATGCAGATCGACGCCATCCCCTTGAACCAGAACCAGAAGGTCAATAAGCGTGCCCTGCCCAAGCCCGAGAAGAAGGCCAGCGCCGCCACCGAGGCCGTCAATGTGCCCATGAACGTGCTGGAGCAGGAATTACACCAGCTTGTAGCTGAGATCGTCAATAACACCGAGTTTGGTGTGACTACGGTATTAGGCTACGCAGGACTGACTTCGATATCGGCCATCAAACTGGCTGTACAGGTCAATAAGCGCTACGGCGTCACGCTCGACTCCAAGAGTCTGGTCAAGACCGGTACCATCCAGTCGATTGAGAACGAAATCCTGAAACAGATGCTCGCTGGCGGCGCATCAACGCCCGCCGCACCCGCCGAAGACAAGCCTCAAGAGGCCAAGAGCAGCGTGCCTCTGTCCTATGCCCAGACGGGAGTCTATTTTGATTGCCTCAAGAATCCCGCATCGACCATCTACAACATTCCCTACATGCTGAGTTACCCGACGGGTACAGATGCCCAACAGTTGGCCGGCGTGATGAAGAGCGTCATCGAGGCTCACCCCGAAATGAGCGTACATTTCACCACCCAGGGTGACACCATCATGCAGACGCTTGATGACAGCGTGCCTGTCGAGGTACCCATCAACGAGATGACTGATGAACAGTTGAATGAGTACAAAAAGGAGTTTGTACGTCCCTTCAACCTGCATAAGGCGCCCCTGTACCGCTGCGAGGTCATCAAGACACCAGCAGGCATCCATCTGCTGCTTGACGTGCATCACCTCGTGTTTGACGGCGGTTCGGCCGACCTGCTCATCCGTCAGATCAACTCCGCAATGGAGGGTCATGCTGTCGAGAAAGAGACCTATACCTACATGGACTTCGTCACCGACCAGCAGCAAGCCGAGCAGACCGACACATTCAAGGCCTCACAGGAGTTCTTTGCCGAGAAACTGCAGACCTGTGAGGGTGCCAGCGAGATTCCTGCCGACCTACCCAAGACCGACGAGCAAGGCTGGATAGGCGAAGCTGTTTGTCCTGTCGACTTTGACAAGTTGACGGCCTTCTGCCGCCAGCAGGAAATCACGCCTGCCCATCTGTTCTATGCCGCAACAGCCTATGTCGTTTCCCGTTATACCAACAACCGTGATGTCTATCTGTGCACCGTGAGCAGCGGCCGCAGCAACCTCAAGATTGCCGACACGGTGGGTATGTTTGTCAACACCCTTGCCCTGGGCTTGAGCATTGACGACGTGACGGTGGCCGACTTCCTGAAGACGGCTTGCAACACGTTTGACGAAACGTTGCGCCACGAGGATTACCCGTTTGCCCGCATCGCCACCGATTATGGCTTCCGTCCCTCCATCGCCTATGCTTACCAGGTGGGCGTGCTCTCGCAATATACTGTGAACGGGCAGACCATCGGCCAGGAGATACTGGAACTCAACGTGCCCAAGTTCAAGATCAACATCAAGATCGAGAACCAGGGTGTGGTAGTAGAGTATGACGACGCCATCTACAGCGAACGCGTGGGCCAAGGTTTGGCCGACAGCATCGTGGCTGTCGCCAACAGGATGATGGAACAGCCTCAGGGCCGCCTGCGCCAACTCTCCATCGTGAGCGAAGGCCAAGAGCAGGAATTGAGCAAACTGCGTCAGACAGCAAGCGCTGAAGCACCGTTCAAGTTCTTCCACGAGTGCATTGGCCACTTTGCCAAGACTCAGCCCGATCAAGAGGCTCTGGTGGCTTGTGATGCCGCATTCACTTACAAGGAGATGGACGAAGCGACCACCCGCATCGCCGCTGCCCTGCAGCATCGCGGTGTAAAGGCCCGCGACCGTGTCGCCCTGCTGTTGCCGCGCACCAGCCGACTCATCCTTGCCCTGTTCGGTGTGCTGAAATCCGGTGCCGCTTACATCCCCTGTGACCCCGAATATCCCGCTGACCGCGTGAAACTCATTCTTGAGGATAGCGAGGCACGCTATATCATCACCACGGCCGACCGCATGGACACCGTTCCTGCCGACAAGGCCATCAACGTCGAGGACCTGATCGCCGCCAACGACGAGTACCAGGTGCCCGACATCACCCCCGAAGACCTTGCCTACCTGATTTACACCAGCGGCTCGACGGGTCGTCCTAAGGGCGTGATGCTGCATCACCGCGGCATCTGCAACTACCTGTTCGGCCATCCCGCTAACGTGTTTGCTAACGGCGTGCTGACCGACGCCACCCGCATCCTGAGCGTGACGACCATCTCGTTTGACGCTGCCCTGCAGGACATCGGTACCGCCTATTATAACGGCAAGACGCTCATCGTTGCTACCGAGGAACAGGCCAACAACCCGCTTGACCTGGCACGCCTCATAAACGAGCAGCACATCAATATGGTTTCGGGCACGCCTTCACGCTGGCAGACGTGGTTGACGAGCGACGATTTCGGTAAGGCTATCAGCCAGGTTAAGATCTGCCGTGCTGGTGGTGAGAAGTTCTCAGACCAGTTGCTGGAGCAGATGCGCAGCGTTACCAAGGCACGTATCTTCAACTGCTACGGTCCCACCGAGACCACTGTGGCATCGAATAATGCTGAGTTGACCCATGCCGAAATCGTGACCGTGGGCAAGCCGCAGCTTGGCGTCGTTGAGTTTATTGTCGATGCCGACGGCAACGAGTTGCCCGTGGGCGTTGTGGGTGAGCTCTACATTGGCGGCTGTGGCGTGGCTCATGGCTATAACAACCTGGACGAGATGACGCGTGAACGCTTTGTCGACTACCACGGAATCCGCATTTACAAGTCGGGTGACTACGCCAAGTGGCTGCCCGATGGCAATGTGGTCATCCTGGGCCGCACCGACCACCAGATCAAGTTGCGCGGTCTGCGCATCGAGTTGGGTGAGATCGAGAACGTGATGCTCAAGGTTGATGGCATGAAGAAGGTAGTCATCATGATCCGCAAACTCGGCGGCAAGGAACACTTGTGTGCCTACTACACTGCCGATCGTGAAATCGCTCCTGATGCCCTCAAGGCTGAGATTTCCAAGAGCCTGACGCAATACATGGTGCCCACGGCTTACCTGCAGTTGGCCGAAATGCCCATGACACCTAATGGCAAGACCGATGTGAAGGCACTGCCGGAACCCGTGCTGGCCATCAGCTCGGCCTATGAGGCTCCTGTCAATGACACGGAACGCACCTTCTGCGACATCTTTGCCGACATCCTGCAGATGGATAAGGTGGGCGCTACCGACAACTTCTTTGAGTTGGGCGGCACCTCGCTTGTGGTGACGCGCGTTATCATCGAAGCCGACAAGGCTGGCATCCACGTGGCCTATGGTGACGTGTTTGCCAATCCCACACCGCGCCAGCTCGCCCGCTTGGTAACCGGTGAAACCGAGGACTCGGGTGACGATGTTATCACCCACTTTGACTACACCGCCATCGATACCCTGTTACAGGGCAATACGCTGGCTGCATTCCGCCATGGCGAGTTCCAGCAGTTGGGCAACGTCTTGCTGACGGGTGCGACGGGTTACCTGGGAATCCATATCCTGCGAGACCTGATTGATTCCGATGCCAAGAGCATCTACTGCCTGGTACGCGGCAAGACCCTTGAGGCTGCCGAACGCCGACTGAAGTCGTTGCTGTTCTACTACTTCGACAACTCGTTCAATGACCTGTTCGGCACCCGCCTGCATATCGTGCTGGGTGACGTGACGAGCGACTTCGGCGAGGGGCTGGAGGTGGACACCATCTTCAACTGCGCGGCCATCGTGAAGCACTTCAGCGAGGGCACCGAGATCGAGGATGTCAACATCGGCGGCGCACAGCGCTGCGTGGACTACTGCGTCAAGACCGGCGCTAAGCTCGTCCACATTTCCACCGCGAGCACCCGCGGCTTGTGGGCTGGCGAGATCAAGAGCGACATCTTCACTGAGCAGCGCCTGTACATGGGCCAGTTCTTGGGCAACAAGTACATCTACTCCAAGTTCTTGGCCGAGCGCCTCATCCTCAATGCTGTCGCCCTGCATGGCTTGAACGCCAAGATCATGCGTGTGGGCAACCTGGCTGCACGCTCGACCGACGGTGAGTTCCAGGCCAACTTCCAGACCAACTCATTCATGGGCCGTATCAAGGTCTATAACATGTTAGGTGCCTGCCCGCACTCGATGCGCAACATCCAGGTGGAATTCTCGCCCATCAACGAGGTGGCACATGCCATCGTCCTGCTGGCAAGCACTCCACGGGAATGCTGCGTATTCCACCCCTACAACATCCACGGCCAGTTCCTGGGCGACGTGCTCATGGGACTCACCAAGGTGGGCAGCGGTGTGAAGTTTGTCGAGCCTGAGGCGTTCCAGCAGATTATGGACGAGGCCAAGAACGATCCAGATAAGGCCCGCACGTTGTCAAGCCTGCTGGCTTATCAGGACATGGCTCACGGCCAGAAGACCGCCGATGTCAAGCGCGACAATAATTACACGACCCAGGTGCTCTACCGTCTCGACTTCAACTGGTCACCCACATCGTGGGACTATGTGGAGCGCATGTTGACGGCCATCGGCTCCCTCGGATTCTTTGACATGTTATAATAATGGATAAGCGACTGCAAGACGGTGACATCACCGTTCAATTCTACCGCTACCTGTGGGCTTATATCCTGGTGGCTCTCTCGGGTTGCCTGGGCACTGTGGTCGATGGTATTATCGTCGGTAACCTCATCAGCGAGGACGGCGTGAGCGCCATCAACCTGTCCAGGCCCATCACCCAGTTCATCTTCACCCTGCACCTGCTCATCAATGCGGGTGCAGGTATGCTGGTGGCTTATGCCCTGGGCAAGAAACAAATCGACGAGGCACGGCGCTATTTCACCCGTGCCTTGGGACTCAGCGGTGGCATAGGCCTGCTGCTGGCCATCGTCGGCGGACTGATGTTCCCCACCCAGACGGCACGAATGCTGTGTGACCACGAGCAGATACTCCCCCTGGCACAAGACTACATGCAGGTGCTGCTCATCGGTAACCCGGCCTACATCATCATGTGGGGTCTATCGACCATGGTGGGTGTTGACGGCAGTCCGCGGCTCGTGTCGCTGGCTGTCATTGTCGACAATGTGGTCAACCTGGTGCTCGACATCGTGTTCATCCAGGTATTCGGTTGGGGCATTGCCGGTTCGTCGACTGCGACAGTAGTGGGACACCTCGTGGGCATCGCCATCCTGTTGTGCCACTGGCGCAATCCCGAAAACCGCCGTCTCCAGCTCGTCACGGCCTCCGACGGCCTGCTCCCCTCGTTGAAGAAGATCTTCTCACAAGGCGCTCCGCTGGCGGTAGCCTCGATCTGCCTGACACTGCTCCTGCTCAGCGCCAACAAGATTGTCCTGTCCACCACGGGCCGCACGGGTATCTTTGTGTTCGCCCTGTGCATGAACCTGCTGCAGGTCTATAACCTGTTCCTGTCGGGCACTTGCCAGACGCTGCAGTCCTTGGGGGCCATTCAAGTGGGCAAGGGCGACGATGCGAGTGTGCGCTCGGTCATCAAGCGGGGCTTCAGGTTTATCACCACGGCAATGGTCGTCACCTGCCTGCTGGTGTGGATTTTCCCCGAAGGCATCGCTCGCCTGTTCGGCTGTGATGAACCCGAAATGATAGCCCAGAGCAATCAAGCCCTGCGCGTGTTCGCCTTGAGTTTCATTCCCTTCTGCTACATCTATGTGCTGATGATTGTCTATAAGCTCTACAGCCAGCACGGCATGGCATTGTTCATCTCGTTTGCCCTGTCGCTCACAGTCATCCCGGTGCTGTGGCTCATGGCCAAGTTCATTCCCCAGTACATCTGGCACAGTTACCTCATCGCCTACCTGATTGAGGCAGTGATAATCTTTGCTTTGCACAAGGGACGCCACATCCAATTTGAGTTGAAACACGAGTGATTTACCTTGATGACCATATCCACGACTTCGACTTGCAGCAAGCCCTGAGCGAGGTAAGCCCGCAACGCCGCCAGTACGCCCTGCGTTACCGCCAGGAGCGCGACCAGCGCCTGTCTGTAGCGGCCTTCAGGCTCTTGCAGCGGGCCCTGCTCGAGGAGTATGGAATCGATGAACCGCCACTGTTCCATTATGATGAAAACGGGAAACCCCGGCTTGCCGGGCATCCTGACGTACATTTCTCACTGAGCCACTGCCTCGCGGCAGTGGCTTGTGCCGTGAGCGATAAACCCGTAGGTATCGACATTGAGACCATTGACCACTACAGCGAGGAGATAGCCACCCGCGTAATGAGCGAGGCCGAGATGCACCAGATTCTCACCTCTCCCCATCCTGCCGAAGCCTTCACCCGCCTGTGGACGATGAAGGAAAGCCTGTACAAACTCACGGGCGACGATAACAATGGCGACATCCGTCACATGCTTGACAGGATGCCGCCAGTTACGTTTGAGACAAGGGTTCTTCCCCGTTGCGTCTGTACCGTCTGCCGCTACAAGGCTGTTACTTCTTGAGGGTCTTGACGGGGAAGTTGAAGTAGGTGTCGGGATAGGGTTCGTTCTTGAGGGTGAAGTGCCACCACTCGTTGTCCAGCGGCTTGAAACCGTGACGCAACATCGCGGTGCGCAACACCATGCGGTTATAGAACTGCTCGCTGGTGAATGTGGGTACCGTTTGCTGGAAATCCAGCGTCTCGGGATTACCGCCGCCGTAGTCGGGATGGCTCTCGATGCCGAACCAGTCAAACGTGCCGCCCATATCAACCTCCTTGCCCGTTTTCATGTCGAGGATGGTCAAATCGATCGTCGAGCCGCGCGAGTGGCCGCTCTTGGTGGCGACATATTCGCCGTCAAACACTTCCTTCTTGGTCAGGCGGGGATAGAAATAGGCCTTGGTGATGGTATCGTTCACGTCAAGTGCCCAGCGCATGAAGTGGTCCACGCCACGCTGCGGGCGATAGGCGTCGTAGATCTTGATGCGGTAGCCATGGCGCTTCAAGTCATCGCTCACGGCGCGCAGGCTGTCGGCAGCCTCACGTGTCAACAGCGCCACAGGCTCCTCATAGCCGTCAATCCTCGCACCCACAAAGTTGTAGGTGCTGAAATACCTGATTTCCAAAATCGCATCGGGCACCACATCGGTGATATTGACAAAACCGCTGGAATCCATCGTCGGGTCCGTCACACGCGCCACATCCTGGGCACTCTTGCAACCCGTCAGCAGGCCGCCCATAACAACCAGGGCAACCGCCAACAATCTCATATTCTTTTTCATGTTCATCTGTTTTTGTTCAATACTGTTGCAAAAGTAGTCATTTTTTACAAACTACAAAACAGTACACCCCCTTTCCCGGAATCAAGAATTGTGGAGTCCATCAAGGCTGAAGCCTATTCCTCGGTCCCCTTGTGCTTCTGCTTGCGGGTATAGGTTTTCTTGGAGCGGTGAACATGGCTGGTCGAGTGGAAGCCGGGGCCCAGCACCTCCTGCTGACCCTCACGGTTGCCGCGACGCATCGCCTTGATGACATCGTCAAGGCGCGATTTCTCTTTTTTCTTCGGTTTCTTCATACGCAACTAAGGCCTTGATAAAACTTTGACAAAGCCCTCGGGCAGGATGATGTTCTCGTCATCGATGGCGTCGGCAAACAGCGGAGCCATCTCCTCGACGGTGAAGCCGGCAATGCCGCAACCGATGGGAGTGACCAGGAACTTCATCTCGCGGTGCTCGCGGGCAAATGCGATGAACTCGTCCACATAGGGCTTGATCACATCCACGCCGCCATGCATTGTGGGGATAGCATAGCACTGTCCCTGCATGCCCACGCCCTGGCCCCACACGGCGCCAAAGCACTCCACAGCGACACGTGCCGCACCACCGCCATGGGCACCCCTCAAGTTACTGCCAAACACAAATACCTCATTCTCCTTCAACTCCTTAATCCAGGCTGGAGTAAACTCTCTGTTATACATAATCAAATACTCATTTTAACGTCAAAATGTCATTAGCCCGCCAGGTACACCCCGCCGAGCCCACTATCACCCTATACCCGCAACAACCATGCCAACCACCCCACCCTGCCACAAACAAAACAACAGTTTTTTTATTATTGTCCGCTTAAATCTAAAAAGCGATAGAAGACGCGTCCGCAATACCGACAAACAGGCGTTGCGGATGTTTTTTTCCAAAAGTAAGCCCACTCTAATTGAAAAATTATAGGCCGTTAGGCCGATTAAACATCAGAGGCGGATTATGACACACCGCCCTGTTTTTTCAAAACAAGGATGGCTCATCGAGGTTGACAAGTCAACGGTTAAACTCAAACAATGAGCCTGAATTCTGTTTGTTCTGTTTGCTATATATAAAAACAAACAAATCAAAAAAATCAAACAAATCAAATGAAATGGAAATTGTGTCATCTCAATCTTTGACACAACAATTTTCCTTCCATGATTAAACATATAGTTTTCCATCCCGTTTGTTTCGTTTGTTTTGTTTGCGTGTACACGTGAAATCCTACGTTTTTAACAATACTTGAAAAGCTCCAACGCTAAGCCACCAAGCCCTCCATATCGGCCTGGCGGCTTGCTTTCAAGCCCGTAGGGCTGCAAGGGTATAGACAGGGGGTGAGCAAAGCGGAACCCCTGCGAATAGGCATTACCAGTAAAAATAACCCCGTTAGGGGTGACAGGTTGGGTGCATCAAGGACTTACTGCCGCCCCGATGGGGCTTGAATAGGAGTGTGTCCTATTACAGGGGTTACACTCGGCTTCGCCTCGTTGCACCCCTGCCTATGCCCTGACAGCTCCTAACGGAGCTATTTACCAGACAACAATGTTTGTAAATCTCCAACGCTAAGCCGCCAAGCCGAAATATAGGGCTTGGCGGCTTACCGTGAGGCCACACGTGTACACGCAAACAAAACAAACGAAACAAACAAAACGGAAATAACTTTTGCCGGACAGCAATATGTTTATTAAAGTCATCCTTAGAGTCACAATCTGGACTAAATATCCTCACGCTAAGGCGCAAAGCCGCTAAGTTTCTTTGATGAAAAAACTGTTATTTGGTTGATTTTGTTGTGTTTAATGCGTGTAAATCGGGAGTGGTGCTTCGGATTCGCATGATTTTTCCAGAGGGAACGACTGGGTGAAAATAGAGGCGTTAGGCCTTGGGGGCTTCGCGGGGTATGTTTTATCTGATTGGCGGGTTGTTTAACCCTAAAAAACAGGGCGGGTGCCGTGGTGGCGCCCGCCCTGCTTAGTCAGTTGTCGATAGGTTTACTTCTCGAGTTCCTTCTTGATGCGCTCGGTCAACATGGGAACGATCTTGTGGAGGTCACCAACGATACCCAGGTCTGCCACGCTGAAGATGGGGGCAAACTTGTCCTTGTTGATGGCGATGATGTAATCGCTCTCTTCCATACCGGCGAGGTGCTGGATGGCACCGCTGATACCGCAAGCCATGTAGAGGCTGGGACGAACGGTCTTACCGGTCTGGCCCACCTGGCACTCGTGAGGCATCACGCCGTTGTCAACCATGGCACGTGACGAAGCCACCTGGCCGCCGAGGACGTCGGCGAGGGCCTGCAGCTTGTCGAAACCTTCCTTGTCATGCACGCCACGGCCACCGCTGACGAGGATCTTGGCCTCGCTGATGTCGGCCATCTGCTTGTCGGCCTTGATGGTCTTGACGAGTTTTACCTTGAACTTGCTGGCGTCGAACTTGGGCGCGAACTCGGTCACGATGCCCTGACGGCCAGCCTGGCGCTGCATCTTCTGCATCACACCGGGGCGAACGGTCGACATCTGGGGACGGTTGTTGGGGCAGATGATGGTTGCCATCAGGTTACCACCAAATGCGGGACGCGTCATGCGGAATTCGGGCTCGTTGTTGGCATCGGGCTCGATCTCGAGCTTGGTGCAGTCGGCGGTCAGACCGGTCTTGAGGCGCGAAGCGATGCGGGGAGCCAGGTCGCGGCCGATGGTGGTAGCACCATAGAGCACGATGCTGGGCTTACGGTCCAGGATGATCTGGCCAACGGCCTGTGAATACTGCTCGCTGAGGAAGTCCTTCAACTCGGGGGCATCGACCACGATTACCTCGTCGGCACCCTGCTCGATGAGCATCTGTGCCTGGTCCTTGATACCCTCACCCAGGAGCATGGCCACCACCTTCTCACCGAGGGCGTCGGCCAGGTCACGGGCCTTACCTAAAAGTTCGAGAGCAACGGGCTGGATGACGCCTTCGCGCTGCTCGGCAAAAACGAATACGTTCTTATAATCTTTCTTATCCATAATATTCTGTTTTTTGTTATGTCAAACAACATGAACAACGTTGAACAACAAGAACAACAAAAATATTAATTTTTCAAGTTGTTACAGTTGTTATTTGTTGTTGGTGTTGTTTGATCATGTGACTTTTAGATAATGTGTTTAACTTTGAGTTGATTAACAATGAGTTCGACAGCCTCTTCGGGGGTTACCTCGTGAACCTCGCCAGGAGCCTTCATGGCCTTGGGGAAGGACTTGAACACCTTGGTGGGCGAGCCGGCGAGACCCAGCTTGCCTTCCTCGACGTCAATCTTGTCGGCACTCCAGACCTCGACTTCCTTGTCGTAGGCCTCCATGATACCGCTCACGCTCATGTAGCGGGCATCAAAGGCTGAAGCCAGCACGGTCAACAGGCACTTGCCCTCGACCTCGAGAACCTGAACACCGTCCTCGTTCTCCTTTTCCACCTGAAGGTTGCCGTTTTCAAGCAGCTTGGCACCGGCAACGTAGGTGATCTGAGGCAGGTCGAGATGCTCGGCGAGCTCGGGACCCACCTGGGCGGTGTCACCGTCGATGGCCTGACGGCCAGCGATGATGAGGTCATAGTCCAGTACACGGCACAGGCCGGACAGGGCGTAGGAAGTGGCCAGCGTGTCGGCACCGGCAAACTTGCGGTCACTCAGCAGGATGGCACGATCAGCACCCATAGCGAGCGCCTCGCGCAGCATTACGTCGGCTTGGGGAGGTCCCATCGAGATGACGGTGACATGAGCGCCAAACTGGTCTTTGAGTCTCAAGGCGAGTTCAAGGCCGCCCTTGTCATCGGGGTTCATGATGCTGGGAACGCCCTCACGAATCAAAGTACCCTTCACGGGGTCAATCTTGACAACAGTGGTATCGGGAACTTGTTTTACACAAACTATAATATTCATTGTTCTTTTAGTTTTTAGTTCTTAGTTTCCAGTCCTTAGTTGGAGTCCGCTGCGTGTAGCAACTATAAACTTAAGGACTAAAAACTAAATCATTTGAATAATTGACCGGCGATGACCATGCGCTGAACCTCGGATGTACCCTCGTAGATCTCGGTAATCTTGGCATCACGCATCATGCGCTCAACAGGATATTCACGGGTGTAACCATAGCCACCGTGGAACTGTACGGCCTTGGTCGTCACTTCCATAGCGGTCTCGGCGGCAAAGAGCTTAGCCATAGCGGCGTCGGCGCTATAGGGCAGGTGCATGTCCTTCTTCCAGGCTGCGCTGCGCACGAGCAGACGGGCGGCCTCGACCTTAGTCTTGAGGTCGGCCATCTGGAACTGGGTGTTCTGGAACTTGGCGATAGCGCGGCCAAACTGCTTGCGCTCCTTGGTGTACTTCACGGTCTCGTCCATGGCGCCCTGGGCAATACCCAGTGCCTGGGAAGCGATACCGATGCGGCCACCGTCCAGGGTCATCATGGCAATCTTGAAGCCCTTGCCAAGCTGGCCGAGGAGGTTCTCCTTGGGGACGATGCAGTTTTCAAAAATCAGCTCACAGGTAGCGCTGCCGCGGATACCCATCTTCAACTCCTTCTTACCAACTGAGAAGCCGGGCATGTCCCTCTCGACGATAAAGGCCGAGATGCCCTTGGTGCCCTGTGACTTGTCGGTCATGGCCATCACGATGAACACGTGGGCGTTGGAGGCGTTGGTGATAAAAATCTTGGAGCCATTGAGCACCCAGTGGTCACCGGCGTCAACAGCGGTGGTCTGCTGCATGGCAGCGTCGGTACCGGCGTTGGGCTCGGTCAGACCGAAGGCGCCAATCCACTCACCCGAAGCGAGCTTGGGCAAGTACTTCATCTTCTGCTCCTCGGTGCCGTGCTCCATGATGGGAGCGATGCACAGCGAGGTGTGGGCCGAGAGGACAACACCCGTGGTTGCACACACGCGGGACAGTTCCTCAACAGCCATGATATACATCTGCACGGTACCACCGGCACCGCCATATTGCTTGGGGACAGGAATACCCATCATGCCGAGCTTACCCATCTTCTCGACAGTCTCGATGGGGAAGCGCTCCTGCTCATCGATCTCGGCGGCAAGGGGCTTCACCTCGTTCTCTGCAAACGAGCGTACCATCTGCAGGAACAGTTGTTCAGTCTTGGAATAGCTAAAATCCATATTAGTTTCTATTTCTAATTTTTAGTCCTTAGTCCTTAGTTCATAATCCTTGTTCCTTGGCCTCTCAAAGCTTGCAGCTGGCGGATGCCAACCAGAAACCAGAGACTAAAAACTAAGGACTAATATTGATTAATACTTGTAGAAGCCTTCACCGGTCTTGCGGCCCAGCAGTCCAGCGCGAACCATCTTGCGCAGCAGCGGGTGAGGACGGTACTTGGGATCACCAAACTCGTTGTAGAGCACTTCCATGATGGCCAGGTTCACGTCGTTACCGATGAGGTCGGCCAGTGCGAGCGGGCCCATGGGATGGTTGGCACCCAGCATCATGCACTTGTCGATGTCCTCGGCGCTGGCGATACCGTCGGCCAGGATACCTACTGCCTCGTTGATCATCGGGATAAGGATGCGGTTAACGACAAAGCCGGGAGCCTCGTTAACGGGCACAGGGGTCTTGCCGATCTCGGTGGTCAGGTCGATGATGCACTTGGCGGTCTCATCGCTGGTGAGCTGACCCTTGATGACCTCAACGAGCGCCATGCGGTCGGCGGGGTTGAAGAAGTGGCAGCCGATGAACTGAGCGGGACGGCTGGTGCAGGCAGCAATCTCGGTAATCGAGAGTGACGACGAGTTGGTGGCGAAGATGGTCTCGGGCTTGCAGATCTTGTCAAGCTCCATGAAGACGTCCTTCTTCAACTGCATGTTCTCGACAGCAGCCTCGATAACGAGGTCGGCGTCGGCAAATGTAGCGTAGTCGGTCGTGGTGGTGATGTTAGCCAGGATAGCCTTCATGGCGTCCTCGGTAATTTTACCCTTCTCGACGAGCTTGTTGTAACCCTTGGAGATCGAGGCCATGGCCTTGTCGAGGCTCTCCTGGGTGCGGCTCTTCATGACAACGGGCATCTTGGCGGCAAACGCCTTTACAATACCCTTAGCCATTGTACCTGTTCCAATAACACAAATTTTCATAATCTGATATTATTTATTGATTGTTAATGATTTATTGTTAATTATTCTCCTGTAAAACCAGCTTTGCGCTTGTTGAGGAAGGCATCCATGCCCTCCTTCTGGTCACGGGTGGCGAAGCACTTGCCGAAGAGTTTGTTCTCCAGGCCGATGGCTCCGTCGGCATCGAGGTCGTAGCCCTCGTTGATGCTCTGCTTGGCCAGGCTGATGGCCACGGGAGCGTTCTTGAGCATCATCTGGGCCATTTCCATTGCCTTGTCCATCAGTTCCTCGGGCTCATAAACGGCATTGACCAGACCGATGCGCAGGGCTTCTTCGGCACGGACTACCTTGCCCGTATAGATCATCTCCTTGGCATAGCCTTGGCCGATGAGCTTCGGCAGGCGGTAGGTACCCGAGAAACCGGGGATGATGCCCAGTCCCACCTCGGGCTGACCGAATTTGGCCTTGCTCGAAGCGATGCGGATGTCGCAGGACATCGCGAGCTCACAGCCACCGCCCAGGGCGAAACCGTTGACAGCGGCGATGACGGGGATGGGAAGAACCTCAATCTTGCGGAAGACCTGGGCGCCCAGACGGCCGAAGTCGTGACCCTGGGCCTCGTCGAGGTGAGCCATCTCGGAAATATCGGCACCAGCGACAAAGGACTTCTCGCCATCGCCCGTGACGATGAGCACGCGCGTGGCCTTGTCGAGATGGTCGATAAAGTCGTCCATCTCCTTGAGGATGGTGGAGTTGAGCGCATTCAGCGACTTGGGCGCCGAAATTTTCATGACGGTGATGCCGTCGTTGTGCTCAACCTTCAAGAATTGATAATCCATGATCAGGCGCAGATTAAACGTCCATGGGTTTCAGGTCGGGCGAGATGATGAGCTTGGCCTCGGTTGCGGCCTGAACATCCTCGACGGTAAACTCGGGATGCAGCTCGCGCAGGACGATGCCCTCGGGGGTGATGTCCATAACACCCATCTCGGTGATAATCATGTTGACCTGGCCGGCAGCGGTAAGGGGCAGCGTGCACTCCTTCAGGATCTTGGGGTTACCCTTCTGGGTATGCTCCATGGTGAGGATCACGCGCTTGGCACCCACTACGAGGTCCATGGCACCACCCATACCGGGAGCCATCTTGCCAGGGATAATCCAGTTAGCGAGGTTACCTTTCTCATCGACCTGCAGAGCGCCCAGGAACGAAACGTTCACGTGGCCGCCGCGAATGATGGCGAACGAGGTAGCCGAGTCAAAGGTGCAAGCACCGGGATTCAGGGTGATGGCACCGCCACCAGCATTGATAAGGTTCTTGTCCTCCTTGCCTTCCTCGGGCGTGGGGCCCATGCCCATAGCACCGTTCTCGGTCTGGAGTGTTACAGAAACACCCTCGGGGAGGTAGTTAGGAATTAAGGTAGGGATACCAATACCCAGGTTCACAACATCGCCATCGTGCAACTCCTTGGCGGCACGTTTTGCGATGACTTCTCTCATTTGATATTTATCCATAATAATAGTACGGTTTTTGAGATTAATTATATGTTTTTTAAAAAGTTATTTCATTCCTCTCTTGACCATCTCCTGCACGACAAACGATGCCACGTCGTCGGCATAGGTATTCATGCCAAAGCCGGCGTCAAAGCCGAGTTCCTTGGCCAGCTCGTGGGTGACACGGGCGCCACCGCAGCAGCAGATCATCTTGTCACGCAGGCCCTCGGCCTCCATGAGCTCGATGAACTCGGTCATGTTCTTGATGTGGACGTCCTTCTGGGTCACGGTCTGTGAAACGAGCAGAGCGTCGGCATGGAGTTCGATACCCTTAGCGATAAACTCGTCGTTGGGCACCTGGGAACCGAGGTTATAGGCTTCGATCATCTCGTAGCGCTCCAGACCGTAGTGGCCTGCGTAACCCTTCATGTTCATGATGGCGTCAATGCCCACGGTGTGGGCGTCGGTTCCTGTCGATGCGCCCACGATGACAATCTTGCGGCCGATGTTCTCCTTGATGTACTCATCGGTCTCATACATGTCCATCGTGTTGCTCTCAACCTTGGGAACATAGATGGTGCTGTAGTCCACAGTGTGGGTGCAGCTGCCATAGCAGTTGAAGAAGGTGAAACCGGGGGTCAATTCCTTGTAGAAAACGACGCTGGGGTTCTCAAGACCCATCTTGCGGAGCAACTGCTTGGCGGCCTCAACGGCCTCGGCGCCACAGGGGACGGGCAGGGTGAAACTGAGCTGCACCTTGCCATCGTTCATGGTGTCGCCATAGGGTTTTATCTTGGTGAAGTCTAAGGTTTTGTCAAAATCCTTAGCTTCCATGCTATATAATCCTTCGCTCATAGTATTTAGTGTATATAGTAACCTTATATCTTAGTAATTAACGCTTGCCTTTCATCAGCTCCACAAACGGGTTGTAGTAGTTCTCACCCTTCATGGTGACACCCTCCAGACCCTTACCGCCGTTCTTGGGACGCTTCACGTCACCGAAGATACCCTTCTCGAGAGCGGTGAACAGACCTTCCTTAGTGATGTCCTCGAGCAACTTGATGGTATTGCCCAGAACCTCCTTGACACGATTGCGGCAGATACCGCCCTCGACAAACTCCATTTCCTCGCCGATGCTCTTCATGTTGTTGAAGATGTACTTGGCATTCTCGATCGAGAGGTAACGGTCGCTCATGAAGGGGGTGTGGATTGCCTCGGTGGGCATACCCAGCAGCTGGATACCCTGATGAGTCCAGATACCGATCATGTTGAACAGGGCATCCTGGATGTGACCACGGAAGATGTTACCCGTCATGAACTTGGTGGGAGGCATGTACTTCAACGTAGCCTTGGGGAAAATCTCGCGGGTCATCTGTGCCTGGGCGAGCTCCAGCAGGAAGCCGTTCTCGAGCATGGGATCCATCTCAAAGGCGTGTCCCAGACCCATCTGCTCCTCGGGCAAGCCAGCCATGAGGGCGAGCTGCTCATTGATGAGGTCCGAAGCGAGTACCGTATGGGCGGCCTCGACAGCGTCGGCCGTGGTGAGGTAGTTGTCCTCGCCCGTGTTGATGATGACGCCAGCAAAGCCGTTGATGATGCGGCTCATGTACTGGTCGATGAGCGTGCGCTGCATGTTGATGTCACGGAACAGGATACCGTAGAGGGCATCGTTCAACATCACATCCAGGCCCTCGAATGCACCCATGATAGCGATCTCGGGCATACACAGACCTGAGCAATAGTTACACAGGCGGATGTAACGGCCCTGCTCCTCGCCCACCTCGTCGAGCGCCTTACGCATGATGCGGAAGTTCTCCTGGGTGGCGAAGGTGCCGCCGAAGCCCTCGGTCGTGGCGCCATAGGGCACGTAGTCCAACAGACTCTGACCTGTGGTGCGGATAACGGCGATGATGTCGGCACCTTGACGGGCTCCTGCCTGAGCCTGTACCACGTCCTCGTAGATGTTACCGGTTGCCACAATGATGTAGAGATAAGGCTTGGGACCCTCACCGATGGTCTCAAGGTAGTGCTCGCGGCGTGCGCGGCGTGTGCGGATGCGTGCCATGCTCTCGTCGATGACGGGCTGCAAGGCATCGGCAATCTGCTTGGGGTCACGGGTGACTACACGGGTGATGTCCAACTCGTCGGCAGCCACCTTCTCGGCAATCTGCTGCGGGTTGAGACCCGTCTGTATCATGGCATTGGCGATGAAGAACAGGGCTCCCTCGTTCAGGACACCCTTGTCCTTTAATGCCTCGACTACCACGTTGGGCAGGGGCACGTCGTTGTCGTCAACACCGTCGATGCCCATCAAGCGGCACAGCGTGCGCTCGACGGCAACCGTCGTGTATTGCTCCACAAAGGACTGCACGTCCTCGGCGATGCCTTTAGCCAGACCTCTGGCATACTCAACTTTTTCAAAGTCTAATCCTAACTTGCTCTTTTGCATAGTATTATAGTATATAGTATCAATGTTTGTAGTCCACTGTTGACGCGGCCGTGACATCAAGCCGCTTTCTCGCTAACGTAATCCACTCGCTGTCGATGCCCAGGCTCTGGGCAATGTTGAGGGCCTCGTGGGGCACCTCGCCGTCCTGCACCTCGACCAGCTGGTAATCCATCGTGCCGTTCTCAAAGCCCTTTACCCTGAGGCAGCGGGCATTTCCCGGCTCTATATCGTAGTGCGTCGTCATGACCAGACTCATGTCCTTGCCAGCCAGCACATCCAGCAGCGCCGACACGAGGGCGGCGCCCTCGGTGGGATTGGTTGTGCGTGCAGGCTCGTCAATCAACGCCAGCAGTTTCTTGTTCATGCGTGATGCCTTGATGACGGCATCGATGTTCTTCATCTCGGCGGCAAACGACGACAGGCCTTTCTCGACCGACTGCTCGTCACCGATACAGAAGTATATCTCGTCTTTCACGGCAATTCGGGCCTGAGCCGCGGGGATGCCGAAACCGAATTGGAAGAGCAGTTGACACAAGGTCAACGTCTTCAGCACCACGGTCTTGCCACCCATGTTGGCACCCGTGATGAGCGTGGGTTCCATGCCGTAAGAGATATTCACTGGCTGGAACGCACGGCCTCTCGTGGCGAGGGCCGCTTTGACCTGGGGATGGAACATCGCCTCATAGCGGCTGACTCCATCAGTAGAGATGTCGGGGAAGGTCAACCCCATCCGTCTCATCTGCATCGCCTTAGCCATGCAGACGTCAATCCTTGCCAGAGCAAGCTGGGCCTGCTCGATGGCGGTGGCAAAGGGTGCCAGTTGCGAGCTCAAATCGCGCCTCACGCCCTCCTCGAGTTCGCTGGCCTGCAACAGCAGGTCGTCCTGCTGGTCGGGGTGCTGGCGCATCTGGCTGCGCAGGTCCTTGAGCTGGGCGCAATAGGAATCATATATATAAAATGTGGCAATTTTCATCCCGTCGGGGTCGAGGATCGTGATGACCTCGTCCAGGGCAGGAATCTCCACAACCCCATCCATCTGGTGCTGATCGAGCAGCTTTTTCACATCGGTGGCCAGGATGGCGAGGTGCTTGACCTCAAACAACTCGATGTCGTCGAGCACCGAAGAATGCTTGAGGTTCTTGATAGTGGTGCGGATGTCCTTCAGGCCGCACAACTTGTTGGAGAGGGTGTTGATGTGGATATTATCGACCCGATCGATAAAGTCGGCAAAACGGTGCAGCACGGCATAGGATGCGGCAATCTCCCCGTCGCTCGTCATCATGGGCGAATCGAGGAGCCAGCGGCGCGCGAAACCCGATTGCAATTCCAGCTCATCGAGCATGAAACGCAGGCCACAAGGCGATTCTATGACATTCTTCAGTTGCACTGTTACTGGTTGTTTTTAATCAGATCGTAAACGGGAAGCTGAATGGCTTCGCTTAGTTTGTTACACAACGTGTCCGAGTCGAGGACATAGCCGCTGGGAGAGGTCGGGTTGACGGTGACGGCAATGAGTTTGCTGCGTTGCAGCACTCTGACGCGTCCTCCCGCCTTGATGAAGAGCCTGAACTGCTGGGGAGTCACAAATATCTTGGTGAAGTCCCTCACCACCAGTTCGACTTGCTTGAGGCTCCTGTTCTTCCTCACCTTCTCGAGGAAACCGTCGACCAGCGCACCAGCCACATAGAGGGTCTCGCAGTTTTCCATCCCCTCGAAGTGAATGTCCTTAGAGAGCGAGGTCACGGCATCCAGGCTGTTGAGGTTACCCTGCTTGTCGATGAACCAGACGCCTTTTTCCAGAGGCAACAATCGCCGGATGTTGTCTTCGCTGGTTAACGGCAGGTTGACAAGGTCCACGACATGGGCCGTCTTGCTCACCAGGGTGGACATATTGGCCGAGTAGGCAGCTCCGGTGGCCAGAATCATCGACTGGCTCACAGCCGGCGAGGCCGAGCTCATGCGCGACAACGCGCCGTCGATAATCACCAGGTCGATGTCCAAGCGGTGCATCTCGCTCATCCAGCGCCTGAGGCTGGTCGCCGAGGATGGCCCCGAGAGCAGTATCTTGCCCGTGGTCAGTGCCCTGGCGGTCACTACCCTGCCCAGGGAAGTGGTCTCGTCACTCACGTCGATGAGTTCCGACACCAGTCGACGCTGGCGGTAGTGCATCTCGCTCGTGCCGAAGTACATGCCTTCACGCAGCACGATTTCGGGTTTCTGGGTGCGGGTGACCTGGTCCACAGTCTCGCCATCGATGCCGATGGATGTCACGGCAATGCGCTTATGCTGGACGGGCAGGCGGTCGAGCACATACTTGAGGCACTCGGTCTTGCCTGTGTTCTTCTCCAGGCCCACGATAGACAGGCTATCGTAACGCAATATTTCGTCGATGAACGGGAGCACTGTAGCAAATCAGTTCCCCGGAGACGCGCCACATTGCCGAGTGGCGCATCTCCACGGAACTAACACATGTTTTACTTCTTGTTGCGGATCTCGTTGCGCTCATGACGCTTCAGCGCCTTGGGCTCAATGTTCATGCGCTCACCCTCGAGCAGCGAGATAACACCATCCACGGCCTTGTCGGCAGCCACCTGCTCGCGCTTGCGGGCAGCCTGGCACTCGGGACAATTGCACTCGTTGTGGTAATCGGTGGGCTCGGTGTAGGTCGTGATCACGCCCTCGAAGTTGCGCAGAACGACCCTACCCGGCGACTGCGAGATAACGTACTGGGGCATGACGGGCGTCTTACCGCCACCACCAGGAGCATCGACCACAAACGTGGGCACGCAATAACCACTCGTGTGGCCGCGCAGGCCCTCGATGATCTCGATACCCTTGCTGACGGGGGTGCGGAAGTGCTCCAGACCCATCGACAGGTCGCACTGGTAGATGTAGTAAGGACGCACGCGGATCTTGACGATCTCCTGCACGAGCTTCTTCATCACGTGTACGCAGTCGTTCACACCGCGCAGCAGCACGCTCTGGTTACCCAAGGGGATACCGGCATTGGCCAGCATCTCGCAGGCACGGCTTGACTCGGGAGTCACCTCGTTGGGATGGTTGAAGTGGGTATTGATCCAGATGGGATGATACTTCTTCAACATATCACACAACTCGGGCGTGATGCGCTGCGGGCAAACCACGGGAGTGCGGGTGCCCAGACGGACGATCTCCACATGAGGAATCTTTCTCAGCTCCGAGATGATGTACTCCAGTCGCTTGTCGCTCACCATGAGGGCGTCACCACCCGAGAGGAGGACGTCGCGCACGGTGGGCGTGTTGCGGATATACTCCAGCGCCTTCTCGATGCGGTCCATGCCACACTCGTTATCGGTCTGGCCGGCAAAGCGGCGACGGGTGCAGTGACGGCAATACATCGAGCACATGTCGGTGATCAGGAACAGCACGCGGTCGGGATAACGGTGAGTCAAACCGGGCGTGGGAGAATCCTCATCCTCATGCAACGGGTCGAGCAGGTCGGCAGCGGCCTGATGGGTCTCGAGGCCCGTGGGGATGCACTGACGGCGGATGGGGTCGTGGGGATCATCGGGATTGATAAGGCTCAGATAGTAAGGCGTGATGGCCATACGCAGGGTCTTGAGGGTCTGCTTAACGCCCTCTTCCTCCTCTTCGGTAAGGCTCACATACTTCTTGAGCTCCTCCAGGGTCTCGATGCGGTTTTTCACCTGCCACTTCCAGTCATTCCACTGCTCGTCGGTGACATCGGGAAACAATTGTTTTCTTCTTGATTCTACCATATCGGTTGATGATGCATTGATTAAGCGTAGAGTTCCTCAAAGATCTTGCGCAGCTCGGGGCACTCGCGCAGCTCCTGCAAGGTAAAGTCAGCGTGGCCCTTGGTGTAGCCGTTACCGATGATCATGTTCACGTCGGCACCGATACCCTCGGCACCCAGAGCAGCCTTGGTGAAGCTGGTAGCCATCGAGAAGAAGTAAACAATACCGTCATCCTTGGTGCACAGCACTGCGGTCATCTCGCAATCGGGCACGTTCACGCAGTTGATGGTGGTGTCGGCCATCTTGCCGTCGGTCAGCTTGTAAACCAGCTCGTAAACCTCAACGGGAGTCATGCCGGCAACGCTCTCGACAACGTCACAGAAGCCGAGGTCCTTGATGCGCTGGGTCGATTTGGGGCTGTTGGCGAGGCCGATTACCTTACCGGTAACGCCTACGCGCTTCTTGGCCTCATAGCAGCAGAGCATACCGCTCTTGCCACCGGCGCCCAGGATAACTACGTTCTGGCCGTACTGGCACAACTTGGCGGTCTGTGCGGGAGCACCTGCCACGTCGAGGGCGCTCAAAGCGAGCTTCTCAGGCATGTCATCAGGGATCTTGGCATAGATACCGCTCTCGAACAGGATAGCCTTACCCTTGATGTCCACCTGGTCAACGTCGGCGCGGATCTCGAGAATCTCGTCGATGCGCAGCGGGGTGAGTGACAGCGATACGAGGGTTGCGATGCGGTCGCCTTCCTTCAAGTCGATCTTGCCCTTGAGGGCGTCACCGATCTTCTCAACCTTACCCAGGAGCATACCACCCGAACCGGTGCGGCGGTTGCGGTGCTTGCCCTGCAGCTCGACGTTGAGGAGCATCTCCTTCTTGATCTCTTCCATCACCTCGGCCTCGTTGTTGGGGTCCTTGGCCTGCTGCTTAGCATAGTTGTGGATGTCGGTGAACGAAGCTGAGTCAATATTCAGGGTCTGTACATCGATCAGGATCTCGTTGTCGTAGATCTCGTCCATGTTGTTGTCCAGCTTGTTGGCGGGCTGAGGGAGAATGCCCTTGGGCTCGATTACTCGGTGCGTACCGAATCTGTTTCCGTGTTTCTGCATTGTTTTAATTGGTTTAATTGTTAAACGATTATTGTTTTTTAGTCCTTAGTTTTTAGTTGCGCTTGGGCAAGCCCAGGATCTCGCGGGCCTCGTCGCTGGTGGCGATAGGACGGCCCAACTCGTTGGCGATGCGGACTACCTTCTCGACGAGCTCGCCGTTGCTCTTGGCAAGCACACCCCTTGACAGGTAGAGGTTGTCCTCGAAGCCCACGCGCACGTTACCGCCCATGGCGATAGCGGCAGCGGCCATCGGGAAAGCGTGGCGGCCAACGCCGGTCACGGTCCAGGTAGAGCCAGCGGGAATACCGTTGACCAGCCAGCACAGGTTGGCTACGGTAGCGGGAGTGCAACCGGGAACGCCCAGCACAAAGTTGAACTGCATGGGATTGCCGGGAACCTCACCCTTGCGGGCCATGTTGAGGATGGTGTCGAGGTGACCCATCTCAAAGCATTCGTACTCGGGCTTAATGCCGCGCTCGATCATGCGCTTACCGAAGGCGCGCATGGTGGGCATCGTGTTATCAAAGATCTCGTCGCCAAAGTTGCAGGTACCGCAGTCGAGGGTTGCCATCTCGGGCAGCGGGGTCGTGTCGGTCGATTGCAGGCGCTCATCGGGAGTCATGCCCACAGCACCGCCAGTCGACGGGATGAGGATGACATTGGGGCACACCTTGAGGATGGCCTCTTCACACTCCTGGAAGCGGGCACGGTCCTGGGTGGGCGTGCCGTCATCCCAGCGCACGTGAAGATGGACGATGGCGGCACCGGCGTCAACAGCCGACTTGGCCTCACGAACGATTTCTTCTACAGTGTAGGGCACGTTAGGATTCTGCTCCTTGGTAACCTCGGCGCCACAGATGGCGGCAGTGATAATCAGTTTATCCATTTATTGACTTGTAAGTTTTTTAGTTTTAAGTTGTAAAAATGATTGCTCTCGGCTGAACAGCCAGTGGCTAAGTTATCACTTGCGTTGGCAATCCTTCGGGGTCACGCAGGTGCCCGATGCACGGCAAACGATAACGGGCTCCTCAAGGATGTCGGCTGCCGATGCGCTGATGTCGGGGCGGGCCTGAGCCACCTTGCGGGCCTCAAACACCATGTGGCGTGAGGTATTGCCCTCGCGGTCGATCCAGCCCTCGGCCTCGATAAAGTCGCCTGCATAGACGGGGGCCAGGAACTCGATATTGTCATAGGCGCAGAAGAGACCTTCGTCGCCGTCACGCATAATCAACAACTCGGTAGCTACGTCACCGAAGAGGTGAACCATGTGTGCTCCATCAACCAGATTGCCACCATAGTGGGCATCCTTTGCGCTCATGCGCAGTCTGATCATTGTCTTGTATTCCATTATCTGCTTAGTTTTTTAGTTTTGAGTACTATCAGCTAATTGCCTTATTTCTCCACGTAGATGCCGTCAACATAGATACCTGAAGCATGAACGTGCTCGGGAGCGATTTCGCCAACGGGAACCAGCTTCTCGGCCTCAACGACAACATAGTCGGCTGCGGTGGCCATCAGCGGGTTGAAGTTGTTGGTGGTGCCCAGGAATACCATGTTACCGAACTCGTCAACGATGTTGGCACGCAGGAAGGCGATGTCGGCACGCAGGGGCTTCTCGAGCAAGAAATCCTTACCGTCCACCTTAATGATTTCCTTGCCATCGGCCATGATGGTGCCCAAGCCAGTGGGGGTCAGCACGCCACCCAGACCAGCACCTGCCGCACGGATGCGCTCAGCCAGAGTGCCCTGGGGAACATACTCCACGATGAGGGTACCCTCATTCTTCTGCAAAGCGGTCTGCTTGTTGGTACCGGTGTGGGACACAATAGCCTTCTTCACCTGGTGGTTGCTTACCAGCTTGCCATGAGCCACCTCGTCATAGGCGGTATCGTTAGCAATGATAGTGAGGTCTTTAACACCCTTCTCTACAATGGCGTCAATAATCTGGGTGGCACTGCCGTTACCCAGGAAACCGCCAAACATGATTGTCATGCCGTCCTGTACTTTCTCGACGGCCTGCTGCAATGTGATTTGTTTGTTCATAATGTTTATGATTTGGAGTTTATTGGTTTATGTCTATAATTGGGTGCAAATATAGAAAAAAATCGCCATTTTTGGGACATTTCAGGCCATTTTTTATTAACTTTTTATCTATTACATAGATAACTGCACAATACACAACACTTTGCCCCCAGCCCGTCGAGTGATCTCATCACCGGGTTGGCATGATTTTTGCAGTTTTTAACACAAAAAATGTAGGAAAACAAGTATCTTTACGTCAAATTATAAAAAACTTTAGTAACCATTTTAAATTCATTGTTATGGGAACGTTAGAAATAGGAATTATTGCAGGTGTCATAATCCTGCTGTTAGTAGTAGTATTGTTTACTTGCTATGTTAAAGCTCCCCCCAGCACCGCCTATGTCATCTCGGGTATCAAGCGTGAGCCGCGCATCCTTATCGGTGCCGGTGGTGTGAAAATCCCCATCTTTGAGCGACTTGACAAAGTTTATTTGGGTCAGTTGACCGTTGACATCCGCACCGAGCGCAGTGTGCCCACCAACGACTTCATCAACGTGAATGTCGATGCCGTAGCCAAGGTGGCAGTCACCCCTACCCCCGACGGCGTGCGCCTCGCAGCCCGTAACTTCCTGAACATGGATCCCGCCACCATTTCGGCCCAGCTGCAGGACACCCTGCAAGGTAACCTGCGTGAGCTCATCGGCAGCCAGGGTCTGAAGGAGTTGAACGTGGACCGTGACGGATTCTCCAACCAGGTAATGGACAAGGCTGCCCCCGATATGGCAAAACTGGGTATCTCGATTCTCGCCTTTAACGTGCAGAACATCACCGATGAACTTGGACTGATTGAGAACCTGGGTGCCGACAACACCTGGACCATCCGCAAGAACGCGGCCATCACCAAGGCTCAGGCCGAGAAGGACATCGCCCAGGCAAGGGCCGAGAACGAGAAACTCGCCAATGACGCCACCGTGGCCTCACAGACCGCTATCGCCGAGCGCCAGAACGAGCTGACCATTCGCCGCGCCGACCTCAAACAGGAAGCCGACACCCGCCAGGCTCAGGCCGATGCCGCCTACCGTATCCAGGAGCAGGAACAGCAGAAGGTGCTTAACGAGAAAGAGGTAGATGCACAAATCGCACGTACCAAAAAGGAGCAGGATCTGACCAACGAACAGATCAAAATCCGCGAGAACACCCTGCTTGCCGAGGTGAACAAGAAGGCTGATGCCGACCGCTATCAGAAGCAGATCGAAGCCGAAGCCGAGAAGTTCCAGGTGCAGAAGAACGCCGAGGCCGACCTCGAGAAGCGCAAACGCGAAGCCGAGGCACAGCGCTACGAGGCCGAGCAGGAAGCCGAAGCCATCCGCGCCAAGGCCGAGGCTCAGAAGTTTGCCATGATGCAAGAGGCCGAAGGTATCAAAGCCCGCGGTGAAGCCGAGGCCTATGCCGTGCAGAAGAAAGGTGAAGCCGAAGCCCAGGCCATGGAGAAAAAGGCCGAGGCCTTCAAGAAGTACAACGATGCCGCTGTGGCCCAGATGGTGATTGACAAACTGCCCGAAATCACCCGCAACGTTGCCGAACAGGTAGCCACCATCCAGGGTGTGAACATCTACAGCACAGGTGGTGACAACGGAGCCGGTATCGGCACCATCACCGGCACGCTGCCCATCGTCCTGGCCCAGGTCAACGATACCGTCAAGAGCGCCGTCGGCGTGGATCTTGCCAGCATCGTCCGCAAGCACGAGGGTCCCAAGGACACTCCTCCCACCACCACTCAGGAGGAAAAGTAACATCCCCATAGCAAAATCAGAAAAGGCTGGAAACAGGATTGCGTTTCCAGCCTTTTCTATTTATCATGACGATTGATTACTTCAAGTAGTCGTCAAAGTAGCGGGTGATGCGCTCGTGCAGATGAACGCTCTGGTGGCCCATCATGTTGTGGCCCTGGCCAGGATAGACGTAGAAGTCGGGCTGAGTGCCAGCTGCAATACAGGCCTTCAAGAAGCTGTAGGCATGCTGGGGCACCACCGTCGGGTCATTGAGGCCGATAATGATCTGGAGGCGGCCCTTGAGGTCCTTGGCCTTGTGGATAAGGCTGGTCTGGGCATATCCGTCGGGGTTATCCTGCGGGGTATCCATGTAACGCTCACCATACATCACCTCATACCATTTCCAGTCGATGACGGGACCGCCGGCCACACCCACCTTGAACACATCAGGATAGTTGGTCATCAGGCTGATGGTCATGAAACCACCGAAGCTCCAGCCATGTACACCCAGACGGGCGGTGTCCACGTAATTCAAGGTACGCAGGAAGTCCACACCGCGCATCTGGTCCTGCATCTCGACCTGTCCCAGATGGCGGAAGGTAGCCTGCTCGAAGTCGCGGCCACGGTTCTCGCTGCCACGATTGTCGAGGATGAACAGGAGATAACCACGCTGCGCCATATAGGTCTCCCAGCTGCGGCTGCCCCAATGCCAACGGGCATCCACATTGTGGGCATGGGGACCGCCATAGACATAGACCACGGTGGGATACTTCTTGGCGGGATCAAAGTCAACGGGCATCACCATACGGTAATACAGGTCGGTGCTGTCATCGGCAGCCTTGATAGAACCGCAGCGATACTCAGGCACACCATATCCCTGCCAGGGGTCAGGCGCGGTAAAGTAGCGCATCTGGCTGTTTTTGCGGGTATCCACGATGGCTATGTTGCGGGGCACATCAGGTTCCTGATAGCTATCGATGAGGTAACGGCCACTGGCACTCAGGCGGCCAGCATGCCAACCCTTACCGCCCTCGTCGATACGGGTCATTTGGCCCGTTGCCACATCCACACGGTACAGATTCTGCTGGATGGGGTTATCGGCATTGGCACTGATGATGACAGCCTGACGCTCGGTGTCAAAACCAAGCATGTCCATCACCACCCATTGACCGCTTGTGAGTTGCTTCACCTGCTTGCCTGCCTTGTCATAGAGGTAGAGGTGGTTATAACCGTCCTTTTCGCTCCACAGGATGAATTTCTCCTTGTCCCAGGGCAGGAAAGTGATGGGATGCTGGGGCTCCACATACTTGGGGTGAGACTCGTGATAGAGCGTGTTAAGGCGATTACCTGTCAAGGCATCATAGGCCACGAGATCCACCACATTCTGGTCACGGTTGCCCTCCATCACATAGACGACATTGCCGTCGGGATTCCAAGAGATGTTGGAGAAATAGCGGTCGGTGGGATCACCTGCCTTGAGGTAGACCGTATCGCCCGTGGCCACATCCAGCACACCAACGGTCACCAGATGGGATGTCTGTCCCGCCATCGGGTATTTCTCGGGGGCAGGAGTGGCAATCACGTGAGCGCTATCATTCAGTTCAGGAACAGTAATCAGGGGATAATCGGTCACCATGCTCTGGTCCATACGGTAGAAGGCCAAGCGTGTTCCCTGGGGATTCCAGAACAGACCACCCTCGATGCCGAACTCGTTGCGGTGAACGCTCTGGCCATACACCAGGTCACGCGAGCCGTCGCTGGTCACCTGACGGGTGTTGCCGGTGGCATCGGTTACATAGAGGTTATCATCCTTGACAAAGGCTGTTGCACGGCTCTGCTGGTTCCACTCGCTAGCCTGTGCGTCATAGTTGATGGGTTGCCGCCATTCCACCTTGCCCGTCTTGAAATTCACGAGCATGTAGTCCTTGCTGTCCCATGCCAACACCAGGGGCTTGTCGGCATAGGGGAAACGGGAAAAGGCCACGATTTTTAGCGAATCGGCAGTCAAGCCGGCGCGTTGATTGAGCTTATCACGGGTGAAGAGCACTTTCTCCTTACCATTGGTCACATTGACCGTCCAGCAAGTGTCACCCGACAAGCGCACCAACTGATCCCCCCACCAGGTGAGGGAACGGTTCTTGGGAATCATCTTACGGTAGTTGGTCCCGCCGAAGTTCAAATCCTCGAGCGTGAACTGCTGTTGCGCCAGCAGTGGCAGCGCCACGAGTGCCATGAGCACGAGCGCCAAGCGTTTTCCTTTCATCATTTTCATTGTCAACGGTAATTATTCGGTATTTCTCTATTTTAATCGCAAAGGTATGCTTTTCTATTGGATTTACAAAAGATTTCGTAATTTTGCACCTATGAAAAAGATTATTCTTTCTATCGGAATTTTGCTGCAGATCGCGGCTTTCACGGGTTGTGACAAGAGCGGTTCACGTGGTCTTGATTACCATGTGACCTGCACCATCGACAACACGATGCGCCACGATAGCGCCACCCTGCTGGTACTGGAGGATGCCTATGGGAAATTACGGGTGTGCGGCACCTCGCATGCCAAGAACGGGGCATTCATCTTCTCGGGTCAAACCGACCAGCCCAAAGTTGCCCTCATCCGCTGGGACAACGATACGGTGAAACCTTTCTACTTTGTGCTTGAGGCGGGCAAGACAAGCATCACCATCAAGCCGGGGTCATGGGACATCACCGGAAGCCGGCAGAACAGCGAATACCTGCACTACATCAACCAGCGCAACAGCATCATGGATTCCCGCGTGGCGACATGGCAGGAATACCTCAACATGGCTGCCGACTCGTCGCTGAAGCGCGATGACGAGATGCGCATGGTGCGCCAGGACAGCCTGCTGAACGACTCGCTGCAGCGCATCACCATCGAACGCATCAACCGCGGCGACGCCGTGGGCCGCATCATCAAGGAGCGCTACGGCAGGCAGCTCGACCAAGAGCACATGAGGATGCTCAAATAGCCTATCTACCTCACATATAACAAGGGCGCCCGTTAATGACGGCCACCGTCAGGTGGCTTGCACAAAAAAAATCAACCCCGCTGACGCAATGTCAACGGGGCGATTTTTTTAATTAACCGTTAGTTCGATCAATCGTTGGAATTACTTCTTAACGATAAGTTCGCAGATCGAAACGCGGTTCCAGCTGAGCTCCTGGAACATGTCGCTGATACCACAGCCCTCAGCCTTGATGCGGTTAGCATCAATCTTGTACTTGTTGATCAGCATGTTCTTAACAGCCTCGGCACGGCCATTGGCCAGACGAATGTTGTTGTCCTTGGGACCCTCGGGAGAAGCATAACCCTTGATCTCTACAGTTGCAGTGGGGTTGTTCTTGAGGTACATGGCAACGCGCTCAACATTGGGCTGCTGGTCAGCAGTGATGTTGGTCTTGTTAACCTTGAAGTGAACGAGAACATTCATGTACTGAGCGCTCTTGTCGATAACCTCGGTCTTGGGCTCGGGCTTTGCCTTGCGAGCAGCATCCAGGTCGCGCTGGAGCTGAGCGTTGCGAGCGTTAGCGGCGTCGAGGTCACCCTGGAGGCCGTTGAGCTGGCTGCGCAGACCGTTGATCTGACCATTCAGAGCATCGATGTCATCCTGGCTGTACTTGTAGGGGCAGAAAGTGATGTAACGCTCGCCGTTGCTACCCTTGAAGTGGTAGGTGATACCAGCCTCAAGCTCTACAGCTGCGTGGTTAGCGTTCATCTGGCTCTTGCCATTGCGGGGCTCACCCTGCCACTCAGCGCGGGCGTTGGTGTTGTGACGATAGGGCATCATAACATCACCGTTCATGTCCCAAACAACGCTGGGCTTCAAGCTGAAGGTGAAAGCACGGCTCTCACCGAAGTTGAAGTTCAGGTTTGCACCAGCCTTGGTGTACCAGCTGTTGTAGTCATTGCCATAGATGTTGGCAGACTCAGTGCGGTGGAAAGCGTGCAGCCAACCAGCACCGATAACACCCTCGAGCTCAAAGAAGCGGGGCTTGCCAGCATAACCAGCAAACAGGTTGCCCAGATTTACAGTACCAAACAGACCGGCCATGGTGTGGTCGATGATGTTCGGGCTCTTGGGTCCCCAATAGTTGGGCTCCTTGCACCAGCTGGTGGTGTTGATGGTTGCCTCACCCTCAGCGCCCAGACCGAAGACCGGAGTGAGCTGCTTGCGGATCTCCATACCGAAGATGCCACGAGCGCTGGGCCAGAAAGCATAACCCTGGAAGGGCATGATAGCACCACCCTTCAAGGTTACCGACCAGTTGTCAAAGAACTTGTTCTGCTCCAGAGACTGAGCCTGAGCAGCAAACACGCCCATGAGAAGGGCTAAAGTCAAGATAATCTTTTTCATTTTAATTAAATTTATAAAAACTATTAGACAAAATTTTTCGGCAAAAGTAATATAAATTTCTAACACAGCCAAAATTTAACGTTCATTAAGGAAAAATAATCGTTAAAAAGACTTTTTTTCTCATCAAAAAGGGTCATTTCTCCTTATTTCAGTCCTTATTTTGGCTATAAAGCCAAGAAATCAAGCAAAAGTACTAACTAAAATTGAATTATACAAATTTTCACACAAAATTATAACGAAAATCCGCCACAACGTGCCAAAATCACTTGATTAGGGGTCATCTAAGGATAAGATCGACCACTTGATTGGCATCGGCGACGGTCACCTCGCTGTCACGGTTCACGTCGGCCCGGGTCATCAACCCGTCATCGGCTACACCGCCTTGAATCACGTCGATAATGGCATTAACATCGGCAACGGTGATCTCCTTATCATTGTTGACATCGCCCCTGAGGCTCGAAGTGATGGAAATCTGCCTGACAGCGCCACAGCTGCTTACATCGGCTTTCCAAGCCGCGAAGCGCAACCGTGCCGAGTGCAGACTCCTGTTGATGTTCAATGGCAAATCCAAATAATTGTACCGGTTCACACTCGTCGGCTTCCAAGTCACCGAATCCACCGTCACGCCGTTCTCGTCGAGCAATGCCGCGGTCAATTCCACCTTGCTCATGACAAAGTTGGAGTTGGTCCACTGGTCGGTCACCCAAATCACCGACATGTCTAAAGTCTGACCCGCATAGCAGTCAAATGCTGGCGAAGTCAACGTCAAGGTCACACCCGTACTGGTTGTATAGAGCGTAATCTTGTTGGCCAGGATATTGGTAGCATTCAGGTCGATATGGGTATTGTTGTACAGCCATTCCTCAAACTCGGTTGAAGAGAACTGCGGCACCTGAGCAACAGCGCCCATCGCCATGACTGCCATGATAAGGGACAATAAGGTTTTTTTCATAATCACCGAAACTCTAAATTCCATTCAACAGAGGATTAAACACGCGGCAAAGGTAGTCATTCCGGACGAATCCACCACATTTTTACTATAATAAATCATCACGAGGGGCCCCATTGACGGGATTTCCCTCGTGATGACTGATGATGCAATCGGTCTCGCGCTTACTTGAGCAAGCCGATAGAACGTTTCAGGAAGCGCTCCAGACCCTCGCCCTTGAGCATACCGTTGCTCAGCAGGGCGATATCGATGAGCTGGTGAACACGGCTCTCGCCAGCGGCATAGGCCACGACGATGTTCTCTTTCTTCTTGCGCAGCTCGTCTAGTTGCTTCTCGTTGTCCTCGAGTTCCTTCTTCTTGTCTTCGGGAACACCCTTGTTGTCCTTGTCGAGGCTGCGGATGGCGTTGACCACATTCTGGGTGGCGGTAATCTCCTCGTTGACAGGCTTGAGTTCGGCATCAAGTGCCTGCTCGGCCTGCTCGACAATCTTCTGGACGAGCGGATGCTTGGTATTCAGCACCATGCTATACATGTCGGGCATCTCACCATAGAAACTCATTCCGGGCTGGAAACGTGCCATGTCCTTCATGCGGCGCATATACTCAGCCTGGACGATAACAGCGGGCTTGTCATCGGGCGACATGGCGGCAAAGCTGACCATGAACTCGGCCTTCTCGACGGGCGGAATCTGGGACTTGAACAGAATCTGGGTGATTTCCTGCTGCTCCATCGTGAACTGCGGTTTATTGTCGTCCTGCTTACGGATCAGGTTATCGAGCACATCGCTGTCCACGCGCACGAAGCGCATCTTCTCCTGCTTCTGCTCCAGCATGCCCACAAAGGGCACATCCAGCTCGCCGTTCATCAGCAACACATCATAGCCCTTGTCGGTAGCGGCCTTGATATAGGAATACTGTGCCTCCTTATCGGTGGCATACAGGCAGATGAGGTTGCCGTCCTTGTCGGTCTGCTCGGCCTCGATGAGCTTGCGGTAGTCTTCGATCTTGAAGTACTTGCCGTCGGTGTTCTCGAGCAGGGCGAACTTAAGGCCCGATTCACAGAATTTCTCGTCGCTCAACATGCCATACTCGATAAAGATCTTGATGTCGTTCCACTTCTTCTCAAACTCCTCGGGCTGGTTCTTGGCGATTTCCTCGAGTCGAGCTGCGACTTTCTTGGTGATGTAGGTCGAAATCTTCTTCACTGCACGGTCGCTCTGCAGGTAGCTGCGCGACACGTTCAGGGGGATGTCAGGGCTGTCGATGACGCCCTGGAGCAGCATCAGCCAGTCGGGCACAACGCCCTCGACGCTATCGGTGACATACACCTGGTTGTAATACAACTGGATGCGGTCCTTGCGGATGTCCAGGTTGTTCTTGATTTTTGGGAAATAGAGGATACCCGTGAGGGTGAAGGGATAGTCCACGTTGAGGTGAATCCAGAACAGGGGGTCGTCCTGCATCGGCTCGATGGCATGGTAGAACTTGAGATAATCCTCGTCCTTGAGGTCGGCGGGCATGCGTGACCACAGGGGCTCCACGTCGTTGATGACCTTGTCCTTGTCGGTGTCCTGGTACTTGCCGTCTTTCCACTCCTGCTCCTTGCCGAAGATGATGGGCACAGGCAGGAAGCGGCAATACTTCTTCAACAGTCCCTCAATGCGGGCGGACTCGAGAAATTCCTTCTCATCATCGTCGAGGGTGAGGATGATATCGGTGCCGCGCTCAGCCTTGTCACACTCCTCCATCTCAAACTCGGGCGAGCCGTCGCAAGACCAGTGCACGGCCTTAGCGCCCTCTTGCCAGCTGAGGGTGCGGATTTCCACCTTCTTGGCGACCATAAAGGCCGAATAGAAACCCAAGCCAAAGTGGCCGATGATGGCATTGGCGGTGTCCTTATATTTCTCGAGGAACTCCTCGGCTCCCGAGAAGGCGATCTGGTTGATGTACTTCTCGATTTCCTCGGCGGTCATGCCGATGCCGCTATCGCTCACGGTGAGGGTTCCAGCCTCCTTATCGACGGCAATGTTCACACGTAAACCCTCGGTCGAGCCTTTGAATTCACCGGCTCCCGACAGGGTCTTCAGCTTCTGCGTGGCGTCAACAGCGTTGCTCACAAGTTCACGCAGGAAAATCTCATGGTCACTGTACAGAAATTTCTTAATGACGGGGAAGATGTTGTTAGTCGTTACCCCAATAGTTCCTTTTGGCATATTCTTTTCTTTTTTTAAGTTGTTGATTCTTATCTCATCTCGTTGTCAAACAACAATTGTGGAGTGAGGTTTCTGCCCCACTCCACATCAAATTATATGCCATCATGCGATAATCGCACAACAAGGTGACAAATCGTCACTCTCGACTGACAGGATTGAACCCTCAGCAGGTATCATCACTGTTGTACGGCCGTTGTACATATTCACGGCCTGGTTGAGCTGTGCGTTCAGGAGACGCTCCTGGGCAGTAAGCACTTCCAGGTAACTGGCCTTGCCGTTGTCCATGAGTTCATGCGTTCCCTTGTAAGCGAGCTTCAATACCTCCACCTGACGTTCATAAAAGCCATGTTTCTCTATTGCGGCTTGGCAATCGGCGAGCGCTTCATTCACCTCACTGCCGGCTTCGATGACGGTCTGCACATACTGGTTGATCAGGTCTTCCTGGTTTAGCTGGTTGATTTTCAGATTAGCTTTCAGCTTGCCCTGGGCGTAGATGGGCTGAGTCAGCGATGCCACAGCATTGAGCAGGATCTTACCGGGATCCACCACTACCGAGCCGGCGCTATTGGTCCACCCGGCCAGTCCCTGCAGGGAAATATTGGGGAAGAAAGCGGCGCGGGCTGTCTGCGTGTCATAGAACGCTTCCTCCATGGCCAAATCGGCCAACTGGATATCAGGCCGGTTCCGCAACAACTGCGCCGAGATACCGGCATTAAAGTGGCGGGGCAACGGATAGATACCCAAGTGGCTGCGCTCGATAGAGCGCGGCGTGATAGCCAACAGGTTGCAGATGGAATTCTCCACCTGACGGATATTGCGGCGCGTGTCCACAATCGACGTTTTCACGTCAAGGTAGGATGCCTCCATCTGATTGACGGCAGTGGAATAGGACTTACCGTTCTCCCACAGTATCTTCTGCGTCTCGAGCGAGATGTCCCACAGGCTGTCGGTAGCCAAGAGGATTTCCAGCTGATGGTCAAGCAGGAGCAAGGTGCTGTACTGCTGAGCCACGGCCGAGATGATATTGGCACGGACGGCTTGCTCTCCGATTTGAGCCTGCTTCAATATTGCTTCAGACTTACGTTTCTTGCTC
>ONKF01000032.1 GCA_900318335.1 uncultured Prevotellaceae bacterium | reverse complement strand
GATTGATGTAATAGAGGGCGCTGTCGCGTTTATCGGGCAAGCTGCGGTAATAACCGCCCATGTCGGTCAGACACACAATCTGGTAGTGCTTGTCGCCCAACTGGTTGTACAGGTCAAGTGCCTCCTTGTATTTCCTGATTTTCAGGTCGGCATAGTTTGAATTGTCGGCATAGAGGGTCGCCAATCTCAACTTGGCGAAGGCTTTGTTTTCCAGGTCACTATCTTCGGCCGCGTTCTCGGCATCCTTATAGGACGCTATCGCCTTTTCGGCATCGCCCATCATCTGATATACACAGCCCCGATAGAGCAGGGAGCGGGTGTATTTCTCACGGTCGCCGTGGTGCTCATAGTAGTCCACCGCTTCGTTGATCACGGCATCGGTCGTGTCGTTGATATAGTTCTTGTAATGTGATTGGGAGAGCAGCAAGCTATAGTAGGCGTGCTCAGCCTGGTTGAACCCGTCGGGATGGAGAGAATCCAATCGTTGCTGCGCCACTTCATACTGGCGAGCCTTTGACAACAGCGAGTCGATACCAGCCAATTCGCGCATAGTGGCGGTATCACCGCCCCCGTTGCAGCAGGCCAGAGCCAAAGCAAGAACAACTATAAATGCTGTAAAAGCGATATATCTTAATCTCATATTTTATAAAAAAGGAAAACAATAAGTACAATAAGTACAAATGAGTCATTGTCAATTATTGTTTTTATTGTTGTTTTATTATCTAATTCGCGAAATTTGTAGTCTCATCGGGCCGAATTATGCCAAAATGAACTTTTTATTTTTCGGCCATCTGATAATCAATGGTTTATGACTACCAAAATGAAGTCACAATGAAGCCCGTTTTCATTGATTTTACAATTATTATCAGTAACTTTGCCATCGATAAATCTATGCAAAAGCCTATGGGTAGAATGATAATACACCGATTGCTGGTTGCCTGCTTATTGCTGTTGCTGCCGACAGTGGCTGGAGCCTACGACTTCATGGTCGATGGCATCTACTATAGCTTAGTCGATGGCTATGCCGTGGTTACCAACAATGGCCAGAGCGGCTGCTACAGCGGCGAGGTTGTAATTCCCGAAGCTGTCACTAACAACGGAACGACCTACCCCGTCACCGCCATCGGCAAGAATGCGTTCATGATATGCACCAATTTGACCCATGTGACTCTACCCAACACGGTAACGTCCGTCGGCGACAATGCCTTCGCCAAATGTACCAACTTGGCTGGCATTGACCTTCCCGATTCGCTGAAGGAGATTGGCCAATACGCATTTACCATGTGTGACAAACTCACTAGCGTGACGATTCCCGACTCAGTAACGTCCATCAATCAGTTTGCCTTTTATGCCTGCACCGCCCTGGAGACTCTGAGGGTGGGCAAGTCGGTCACCAACATCGGCGAGAATGCGTTTGCCGTGTGTTTGCAGCTGACCACCTTAATTTGGAATGCCCAACGTTGTTACTCGACAGGCACAATGATGACCTGGAATATCGATAGTGTTGCCATCGGCGATGAGGTCGAGGTGATACCCGATCACTTTCTCATGAATTCTCGTGTGACCAGTATCGTCCTTCCGCGCTCAGTAACCACCATCGGGGATTACGCCTTTGAGGGTTGTGACAAGCTCGCCAGCATTTTAATCGGCAGAGGTGTAACTAACATCGGTCACCTTATTTTCAAGGGATGCAGCCAGCTCACCGAGGTTATCAGTCTGGCAAACACACCTCCCGACATTGGTGACGGTGGATTGTTTGATAACACCGATTATTATGCCCATGCGACGCTGCACGTGCTGCCCGAGTCGTTACAACTCTATCAATCGGCAAACCATTGGAAAGATTTCTACCAAATCTTTGGAGATGTCAGCCTATATAACCCTGGAGACGTCAATGGCGACGGCGAGATAAATATTGCTGACGCTAACAGCGTGGTTGTCATTATTATCAATGGCGGCAGCAATGGCCATACTCATATCCTGAGTCTCGATGGTAAAAGCTTGATTTATATTCTTGACGGTGATGTCAATGGCGACGGCGAAATCAACATCGCCGATGTCAACGCTATCATCGACATCATCCTCAATAACCAAGCCAACGGCAACCTCACTTATTGATTTCAAATAACTAAAACGATACAGATATGAAAAAGATCTTATACATATTCCTCATGATGGGCATGGCCCTATGGTCGCAGGCCACCGTAACGTTTGAGGATGGCGGTTTGAGATTTGCTGTAAATGACGACGGCACCACGGTCTCCATCATCTACCCTGAGGATGGCTATTATTCTGGCGACATCAGAATTCCAGAACTGGCCACATTTGATAATCAGGATTTCGTCGTAACGGGCATCTGGAGATTTGCTTTTGATGGCTGCGACAGTTTGCTGTCGGTATCGATACCAGAGACCGTCACGAGCATTGGCCAGAAAGCGTTCCGCGGCTGTTCCAGACTGCAATTCATCTCGCTTCCTGATTCGGTCACCAAACTCGACGAAATGGCCTTCTCGGAGTGTGAAGCACTCGAGGCAGTCGAGATTGGAGCCTCGCTCATGACTTTAGACCCCACAGTATTTACGGGTTGCACCAGCCTCATGCAACTCAGTGTTGTTGAGAGCAATCCTTGGCTGGACTCACGAGACAATTGTAATGCCATTATAGAAACTGCGACCAGCACCCTGTTGATGGGCTGCAAAAACACCCGTATTCCCCAAACGGTGACGGCTATCGGCCCTTCAGCCTTTGAGGGTTGTGTAGGACTCACAGACATCGAATTTCCTGATGCAATAACCACAATGGGGGCAGCTGCCTTCAGCGGATGCAAAGCATTGACATCAATCACCCTGCCCTCAGCGCTCGAAGCCATCAGTGACTACCTCTTTGCAGACTGCTCGTCGTTGCAGGATGTTACCATCCATCAAGCCGTCACCTCAATTGGCGTGCAGGCATTCTACAGCTGTACCGAGTTACAAGGCATCCAGATACCGCAATTTGTCACCACAGTGCGCTATATGGCATTCTCGGACTGTTCGAGCCTGCAATCCATCGTATTCCCCAACTCAGTGACCTCCATCGAATCTAATGTGATGCAGAATTGCACCAACCTCGTCAGTGCAGACTTGCCCGATGAGCTCAAGAAGATTCCTAGTAACCTGTTTTATAACTGTAAGATGCTCAAGACAGTGGTTATCCCGACAACTGTCGAACGTATTGAATCGGGCGCATTCCAGAACTGTACCAGCCTGGAGGCAGTACAACTGCCCGACGGACTCACAACCCTGGGCAGCGGCGCTTTTTCGGGTTCTGCGATTCAGGAGATAGACATACCCAACTCGGTGACGGGCCTAGGCTGGTACACATTCGAGAACTGCACTTCACTCAAACAAGTGACCATCGGCAATGGTGCAAAATCCATTGGAATACATACTTTTAATGGATGTACCGCCTTGAAACAAGTTACCATGGGAAGCGCCATTACCGAGATTGGGCAGGAGGCCTTCAACAATTGTTACAGTCTGGAGACGATTTCACTTCCCAACTCGTTGAAGAAACTCGGCTATTCTGCATTTGCCAATTGCAGGTCATTGCAGTCGGTTGACTTGGGAGAAGGGGTTTCATTTTTGGACTATTTCGCCTTTTCTGGATGTTCAAGCCTAAAGGAAATCAAGTTTCCCCTGTCGCTGAAAGAAATCAACAATCTGGCATTCCAAAACTGCACCAGCCTGAAGTCCATCGACTTTGGCGCAGTGGAAGCCATCGGCAACGGTGTCTTTAAGAACTGTACTAGCCTGGAAACGATTACGTTGCCCGCCACACTCAAGGGCATCGGCGTGGGCAATGCCTTCAGAGGTTGCACCAACCTAAAGACGGTTTATTTCAATGCCAAGAACTGCTCTGGCGGTTTTGAACAATGGTTTGACAGTGGCAGTATCACACAATTGACGTTCGGCCAGGGTGTCACAAGGATTCCCGGCTGGATCGCTATGAACCAGAACCAGCTGGATACGATTGTGATACCGGCCAGCGTGAAAAGCATTGGCGAAAAGGCCTTCTATGGCTGCTCACAGTTGACCGACATCCAGCTGCCACCGAACTTGACAACGATAGAAAGGCAAGCCTTTATGTATTGCCATGGGCTGACATGCGTGACCATTCCGATGAGGGTCTCAATTATCGGATATGGGGCCTTTAGGAGTTGCAACAACCTGACGACAGTCAACTACAACGCGAAGAAATGTGAGAATGCTGACGAAATGTGCAGCAATTCTCCCATCACCCGATTCAACATCGGCAGCAACGTGGAACTAATTCCGGCAAGAGTCCTGATAAATCAAGCACACATCACCTCAATCACCATCCCTGCATATGTAAAGTCCATCGGCAGTGAAGCGTTCAAGGGCTGCACTGGCATCGATACAGTGGTTTATCGTGCCATTCACTGCGAAGGGCCCACCCAGGCTACCGATGCCTGGTTTGCCAGCACACATTTATCCAGCTTGAGGATAGGTGACGTGGTACAGCATATTCCTGCCTTCTTGGCATTCAATCAAACTGGTATAACCAGCATGACCATCCCCGAATCCACAATATCCATCGGCAACTATGCATTCACGGGATGTTCAAGCCTGTCAACCGTCTTTTACAATGCCATAGACTGTGAGGACTTTGAAACAGGCACAGCCGAGAGGCCATGGTTTGACAACTGCCCCGTTGCCCACCTCTACATTGGCAACAAGGTTAAGCGCATCCCCAGTTATCTAGCCTATAAACGCACGTTGCTCGATTCGTTGTACATTCCCGCCTCGGTGACCGCTATCCACAACTATGCTTTCTATGGCTGCAGTGCCCTCACGGCCATTGAGTCAGCAGCAACCGTACCCCCAACTATCGATGACAAAACATTCTCACAGGTCACCAATCAGAATGCCCAACTGATGGTTCCCGACGGGTGTGTAAACAGCTATAAGATGGCACAGTATTGGGAACGCTTCTTCAATATCGGGTCATCGGATGTCAACGAGGTAATTGCCGATAGTGACAAACCCGCAGGGCGCTACAACCTGCAAGGACAACCAGTAGGCAACGATTACCGTGGTATAGTCATCGAGAACGGCAGGAAGATACTTGTTAAGTGATAAGAAGTGGCGAGAGTCGGGGGATTTGTTCTGGGTTGTGTAAGGACAAAAAAAATCCCCGACTCGCGCCGCGGATCATTTTTGAAAAAAATCTAATTAACCTCTAATACCATTAACATAAACCTTAAAACTAAATCTTAACCTTTGTAACAATAATCTCATGCCTCACGGCATCGATTTTTTGTCCTTGATGAAAAATCAAGTGCAAAGGTAATGCCAAATATGTTATTAAACATAATTTTTGAGCAAGAAAATGATTTCGGTTAACTTTATTTAACATTTATAGACCTATTTTCAGTCAAAAACGCCAATAATAAAGAGGGGCAGCCAGCATTCACTCATGGCATGAAAATGAGGATGTGCCACAAGACGCCTCTGTATTAATTATCGGCCTAACGGCCGAGAATCTTTAGCTCGGCGAAGCCAAATTAAACAGAATCATCAATAATTCCTGCTTAATTTCCCCGTGCTCAGCACGAACATAAATAACTACAGGCCTGACTTATGGCACATCCCACCCCAGGGTTGGGGATTACTTCTTGTTGCAGAGCAACAGGTACTGATAGGGCTGCACTTGGATGTGGTGCTTCAAGTCCATATCCTCGCCCGTCATCAGATTGATAACGGTTTTGTTGGCCCACATGGCTGGCAACTCGATGTTGTTGATCTCGTTGCGCACGTTGACAATCACGAGCACATTGTCGTTATTGAGCACACGGTCCACAATCAGCACGCTGTTCTCATCGTCGTCAAAGGGGACTACCTTGCCGCTGCTGCGCAGGGCGGGGTGCTCATTGTAGATGGAAATCAGCTTCTTGTACTCGTCACGCATGGCGGGGTTAGCATTCCAGTTGACCGGCACATACTTGAAGAAGTTGATGGTCTCGGGGTAGCCAACCTCTTGGGAGCCGTAGACGAGCATACCTCCATGAAGCATCGTCGTGGCGACAAATGCCGCCATCGAGGCCTTGGGTCCGCCATAGAGGGTGATGGGTGAAGCCTTGGTGGCCTCGTCATGATTGGTGGTAAAACGCAGTTTGAACTTGCCGGGAGGCAGGTCCTTGTACTCGTTCTTGTCGGTAGTCAGCAGTTTGCCCACACTGGCCTCGCCCTTCATCACACGGGCAATAGCACCCATAAACTCCCAAGCATAGTTCAAGTCGAAGCCTGCCGTGAAATTGTCGGGGTTGGCACCCTCGGCCAGCATGATGAGGTTGCGGGGTTGGGCTGCCGCACGCAGGTTGTTGATACAGTCGGTCCAGAAGTCCACGGGCACCTGGTCGGCAACGTCGCAGCGGAAACCGTCAACGCCCACGCTATCCACCCAGAAACGCATCGCGTCGATCATCGCAGCACGCATCTCCTTGTTGTCATAGTTCAGGTCGGCGACATCGGTCCAGTCGGTACCCGGCGGGAAGATGATATTGCCTGTCGAGTCGTGGGTGTACCAGTCGGGATGCTGCTTGACCCACACATTGTCCCATGCGGTGTGGTTGGCCACCCAATCCAGGATGACACCCATGCCGCGCTCGTGGCAAGACTGAACCAGCATGCGCAGGTCATCAATCGTGCCATACTCGGGGGCAACAGCCTTGTAGTCACGCACCGAGTAGGGTGAATTCTTACTCTTCTCCAGCCCGATGGGATAAATGGGCATGATCCACAACATGTTCACACCCAGGTCCTCGATGGAGTCCAAACGGCCGATAATAGCCTGGAAAGAGTTGGATGGAGCAAACACACGAGGATTCACCTGATACATCACCACATCGGCGACCTCAGGCACATTAAATTCATTGGCAACCGGTATCGCGTGGTGATCCTTGGGTTTGCAGCCCATCACCAGCACGACCACTGCCATCAACAAAGTCAAGAACAATAATAATCTTTTCATCACATTTATATATTTAAGTTGTTATCTATTCGGCGTCAGCCCAGTAACTATTAACTATTCTCTATTAACTATTAACTAAATGACTATTCCCTGATTCCCGTCTGCTTGAACTCGTCAAATTCCTCGGCGCTCACCTCGGTAACGGTCAGGTTAATCATTCCATCCTCGCCCTTGTCGATGGCGAACACCAGCACATGGCCATCGACGGTGTAACCCGTCTCAATGGCTTGGGTCTCGCTGTTGACGCGCCAGGGCACTGCCATGCGGGCATTGCTGCCCTTGAGGGCATTCTTGATGGCGAGCTTGGCCATCTCAACGTCCTTGACGGCTGTCGAGAACATGGTGCATGAAGACTCGGTGGCAGCGGTCTGGGTGAAATCATACTTCTCGCTCAACCACAGGGCCACATCGCTATAATGATACTTGCTCTCGACAGGCTTGGGAGCGGCAGCCTGCTTTCGGGCTTCGGCCTGCTCGCGGCGTTCCTGCTCGCGTTCTTGCTTCTCCAACTCGCGCTGCTGCTTCTCCTGTTCCTTCTTGAGCTTTTTCTCCTCTTCTTTTTTCCGCTTTTCCTCGGCCTTGCGCTGCTTCTCGGCCTCCTTCTCGGCGCGGGCCTCTTCACGGCGCTTCTCCTGGGCACGGCGCATTCGGGCACGCTCGGCGTCCTTCTTCTCGCGTTCAATCTGGCGGCGCTGTTTCTCGGTCATGACGGGAGCGGCTTCGTCCTCGTCATCACTGTCGAGCACGGCAACGGTATCCTCGGCAGTGGCTTCCTCCTCATCGGGGTCAACCACTTGACGGCGCCCGCGGCGGGTGCTGCGCTTGTCGGGGTTGTCACTTGATGTCTTGGGCTTCTCCTTGACCTGGGAATCTGATTTCTTGCCCTTACCCAGCGACTTGTAGTAGCCGGCTGTCTCGGTCACGCTCACGTAGTAGGTGCCGTCGTCAAGGACCTTGCGCTTAACGCTGAAACGGAACTTATTCTTCTCGTAACGGAATTCTTTCCAATAAGTGCTCGTGGTCATGTGCCAATCGGTCACGGCCTTGATGTCGTCATAGCTGCCCATCAACTTGTCAATCATATCCCGCACCTTCTTGGTATTGAGGCCCGAGGGGGAATTCAGGAAGTAGGACACCTCGCCCCGGGCGCGTTGCTGCTGCATATCGCTGGCGCTGGGCATGTAGTAGTACTCAAAGTAGTTGCGACCCACAAACACGTCATCTACCACTTCGTCGAGGTACCACTCCCACTCAGTCTGCTGCTGGGTGGGCTGTGCCGATACTGCCAGCGCGAGGCACGCCAGCAGGCTCAATAGGATGCTCTTTATTTTCATAGGCTCCAAATTACAATTTGGTTGCGAAGGCAAATTTAATTTCTTTTTTGATTTGGAACAAGATTTTCAAAGTATTTTTCTATTTATAGGGCGTTTTTGGGACAGTTTATCGGTTTTTAGACCGTATTTCTTGTTGATTTTTTACAATAATCGTTACCTTTGCGGCTGAGACAAATCAATACTGACTATGAAAATAAGACATCTGTTATTATGCCTTGTGGTGGCGGCCATTGCGCTGCCAGCCACTGCCGACGTGCACCCGCGCTACACCACGGTGGTGAGCGACGCGACTACAACCTATGCCACCAAGCGCCCGCCCGCCGAGGAGCGCCTTTTCTCCAGCATGATCATCGAGAAGCGCATTCGTGAGGTGCTGAAGCTCATCAAGGGCAACCCACGCCTGGCTTGGATGTTTGAGAACTGCTTCCCTAACACGCTCGACAGCACCGTGCACTACCGCCTGGACGAGAACGGCGATGACGACACATTTGTATATACGGGCGATATCCACGCGATGTGGCTGCGCGACAGTGGCGCCCAAGTATGGCCATACGTGAAATATGCCCGCCAAGATGAGAAACTGAGGCACATGCTGCGCGGCGTCATTCTGCGGCAGCTGAAATGCATCGTTCTCGACCCCTACGCCAACGCCTTTAACGACGGGCCGACGGGCAGCCAGTGGCAGGATGACGTGACCGACATGAAACCCGAGTTGCATGAGCGCAAATACGAGATTGACTCGTTGTGCTACCCCATCCGACTGGCCTATGAATACTGGCTGGTGACGGGTGACGACAGCATCTTTGGCGACCTGTGGCAGGAGGCGATGCAGGCGGTGCTGCGCACCTTCAAGGAACAGCAGCGCAAGGGCGGCAATAAGGGCCCATACAAGTTCATGCGCCGTGATATCGATGCCAAGTCGTCGCTCACGTGGTATGGCTGGGGACCGCCCGTCAACCCGGTGGGACTGATTGTATCGTGTTTCCGTCCCAGCGACGATGCGACGGTGTTGCCCTTCCTTGTGCCGAGCAACTTCATGGCAGTGAGTTCGTTGCGCAAAGCGGGCGATATTCTGAACAAGGTGAACCACAACGGCAGTCTGGCACAGGAATGCCTCGACCTGGCACAGGAGGTGGAAGACGCCCTGCACAAGTATGCCATCGTGGAGCATCCCAAGTATGGCAAAATCTACGCCTACGAGGTGGATGGCTGGGGTGGCCGCGTTCTGGCCGATGACGCCAACGTGCCCAGCCTGCTGGCGATGGGTTACCTGGGCGACGTGCCCATGGACGACCCCATCTACCGCAACACGCGCCGCTTTGTCTGGAGTGAGGACAACCCATGCTTCTTTAAGGGCAAGGCGGGCGAAGGCATCGGTGGTGCCCACACGGCCTATAACCTCATCTGGCCCATGAGCATCATGATGAAGGCCTTCACCGCCGACAATGATGAGGAAATCACCTATTGCCTGCGACAGCTGCTCACGACCGATGCGGGAACAGGCTTCATGCACGAGTCGTTCAACAAGGATGACGCCAAACGCTACACCCGCGCCTGGTTCGCTTGGCAAAACACACTGTTCGGCGAACTGGTCATCCACCTTATCGACAAGGGCAAGACCGACCTGCTGGTACACTGCCTGGATTAGACCTTAGACTTCAGGTGGCAATATCACAAAGACACTAAAAAAGCATTTACAATCCCTATCAGACGTTAAAATGATAGGGATTGTCTATTATTTGGTGGCAAAAGCACTACCTTTGCGACCACTTTAACAATATGTAGACTTCAACTATGAAAAAGTATAGACACCTTACAGACCAACAGATCGATGCCTTAAAGAAAAACGATTGTTGGGCTCAGGACTGGAACGAAATTCAAGTAACAGAAGATTTTGACGTCAAGCGATGCCACCGCGTGCAGTTTTACGGATGGGCACGCTTGGGCAGCGGTGATGGAACAGTGGAGATCACCGAGGGTTTTGTGAAAAACTGTGGCATTTACAATGCCACATTGCGCAATGTGACCATTGGCGACGGCTGCCTCATCGAGAACATCGGTAACTACATGAACAAGGTCACCGTCGGTGACGGTTGCTACATCTCCAATGTCAGCACTATCGACACCATGGGACATCCCAATTACGGCCAGGGCCACACCATTGCCGTGCTCAACGAGGTGGGTGACGGCAACTTGTTGCTGCTCAACGAGCTCAACAGCCAGCTTGCGGCTCTCATGGTCAAGCATGGCGATAATAAACCGCTGATGGATGCCATCAAGCGGATGGTCGAGCGTTCGGTAGAGGCTTCCCGCCCCGAGTGCAGCACCATCGGCAACCACGTGCGCATCATCAACACGGGCGTCATCATCAACACCATTGTCGATGACGGTTGCCAGATTTGCGGCGTGTCGCGGTTGAACAACTGCACCATCAGCAGCTCGGTCGAGAATCCCATTATCATCCGCACGGGCGTCATCTGTGAGAACACCATCATCAGCGGCGGTTCACACATCTATGGCAGCGTCAAGTTGACCGACTGCTTCGTGGGCGAGTCCTGCCATCTGGAGAATGGTTTCACAGCAGCCAGCAGCGTATTCTTTGCCAACAGCTATATGTCCAACGGTGAGGCGTGCGCGGCCTTCTGCGGCCCGTTCACAGTAAGCCACCACAAGAGCTCGCTGCTCATCGGCGCTATGTTCTCGTTCTACAACGCCGGTTCTGCGACCAACTTCAGCAACCATGCCTATAAGATGGGTCCCATGCACTACGGAGCCCTTGAGCGCGGCTGCAAGACCGCCAGTGGTGCCTATCTGCTGCTGCCCGCCAACATCGGTTCATTCAGCGTGCTGTTCGGCAAACTGATGTATCACCCCGACACGCGCGACCTGCCCTTCTCCTACCTGATTGCCTATGGCGACACCATGTACCTGAAGCCTGGACGCAACTTCGCCACCGTGGGCCTGTACCGCGATATCCGCAAGTGGCCCAAGCGCGACAAGCGTTATAAGGGAGAGCACCGCAGCGTGGTCAACTTCGACTGGCTGAGCCCGTTCACCATCAGCGAGGTGCTGCGTGGCAAGAAGATTCTGGAGAACCTGCGTGCCGCCAGCGGTGACAAGGTGAGCACCTACAACTACCATGAGTACGTCATCAAGGCTCCCCTGCTGCACAAGGGCATCAAGTATTATGACATGGCACTGCGCATCTACATGGGTGCCGTGCTCAAGCGCCACAAACCTGTGCCTCCCGTTACAACCGATGGCGAGGGCAACTGGATCGACCTGATGGGTCTGCTCATGCCCCAGAGCGCCGAGGACCAGATCATCGACGACATCATCACGGGTCGCCTTGACAGCATCGAGGCCGTCAACGCCCGTTTCAAGAAAATCCATAACAATTACAACGAGCTGCGCTGGTCGTGGAGCTACCGCATCATCCTGGATTACTACGGCATTGACGAACTGACCGACGAGGCCGTTGAGCGCATCCATCAGGATTATGTCACGGCACGCCGCGAGTGGATTGCCCTCATCCGCCAGGATGCCGAGAACGAATACACCCTGGGCGACATCGACCGCGAGGTGCTCGACGACTTTGTCACCCTACTCGACCGCGAGGTAGACTTCGAAAACCAGAAATTGTACATGTAAAATGCGCGTGCGCATTTTACATGTACAAGGTTAGAGTTTAGAGTTTAGGGTTTAGAGATTAGACAAGTAACTGTTGCGTAAGCCACTAATCAGACGAGTGGTTTCAAAGAAAAGCGGTTTAATTGTCTTAAAATCTTCGTCGGAGATATACGCGAGTTCCAAAGCGATTTGAAGTTGGCAGTACGTTTCCATCACTGATCCATAAGATATCTCGAGGAAATGGATTTTTTCTTTCTTTGACAAACGGCCACTTCCTTCTGCAATATTTGAGGGAATAGATATCGCTGCTCTTCTCAATTGGTTACTTAGAGCAAATTGTTCATATTGAGGAAATTTGGCAACAAGTCGATAAACGGATATTGCCAATTCCTTAGCTTTCTGCCATGCTGTAAGTTTCTCAAATTGATATGTATCCATATTCTCTGATCCCTAAACTCTAAACTCTAAACTCTAAACTTTTTTTGCCTCATGGGCAAAAAAATAAAGCGCCTCTTCACGAGGCGCTTGTAGCGGGACTGAGAATTGAACTCAGGACCTCCGGGTTATGAATCCGACGCTCTAACCGACTGAGCTATCCCGCCATCATTGCAAAAGCGAGTGCAAAGGTATAACCATTTCCCGAACTGACCAAATTTTTTTCAAAAAAAGTGACTTTCGATTTTTCAAAGACCATTATTTACCAAGTGAAACAGACACATTCACAGGAAAAATAGTACCTTTGTCAAATAGCAAAAAACAGCTGGATAATGAAGGTTGATTGGCTCCCTCGGTTCTTGCTCTTAACGGGCTTGACGGTTGCGCTGCAGGCTGCGGCACAGCTGCGGGTCAACGTGTTTGACACCGACATTGCAGCAGGGCAATATTACCGCATTCCCGCTATCGTGCAACTGGATGACGGGCGCCTGTTGGCCATTGCCGACGACAGGCATGGGAGTGACTACGACATCGGTGGCAACTGGGGCATCGACATCGTGGGCCGGATGAGTGACGACCAAGGAAAGACTTGGGGCGAAACCATCCTGATTGCCGACGGTGACGGGCTGCGAGAGGGCTTTCATGACAGCCACGGCGATGCCGCTGCGGTAGTGGACCGTGAGACCGGCAGCATCCTGATCATGTGTGCCTCGGGCAAGCAAGGCTTCCTATCCTCAACGCTTCAGGAACCGTTGCGGGTGGGGCGTTACATAAGCAATGACGGCGGTAAGACATGGAGCGGGAGCGACGTGACGTGCGACATTTACAGTATCTTTTCCTGCTGTCCTGAGGTCAATAGCCTATTCTTCTCCAGCGGCCGCATCTGCCAGAGCAGGCACATCAAGGCAGGGACCCATTACCGCATCTACTCGGCTATCGACGCCCCGATGGGTGTTGGCTGCCTGGTATTGTACAGCGACGATTTCGGCCTATCGTGGCACGCCTTGGGCGGTCCCGATGCAAGGCCCACATCAGCACCATGGGGCGACGAAGCCAAGGTCGAAGAATTGCCCAACGGCAATATCTTGCTCAGCTGCCGTTCCAAGCAGACCGCGACCAGCGGCCGATTGTTCAACATCTACAACTACGATACCGGCATTTGGGGCGAAATAGCCATCAGCAACGATCCTGACCTGGGCACCTACAGCGAGGACTGCTCCTGTAACGGGGAATTGCTCATCGTCCCCGTTTCCCGAACGAGCGACAACCGGCAGATTCACCTGGCACTGCAATCGGTGCCACGCGGCAAGGGACGCCAGCGGGTGAGCATTTATTACAAGCCGTTGCTTGGCCCGAGCGATTACGACGAGCCCGCCGATTTCTCATGGGGCTGGAAATGCTATCAGGTGACAGGTAACTATTCGGCCTACTCCACGATGATTGCCACCCGCAGCGGCGATATCGCTTTCTTCCTTGAGGACTGCAACGACAACCAGAGTACCTCGGCCTATGACCTGATTTTCCTTACCCTCCCGATAGAGACAATAACCAACGGCAGATACACTGCTATAAAATAATGATTATGGACAATATCAAGATACCAGTGATTGCGGCACCGCTGCAAGGAGTGACCGATAACGTGTGGCGCATGGCGCAGCACAGCGTGTTTGGCGGCGTGGATGCCTATTATGCCCCCTTCATGCGCGTGGAACATGGTGAGGTGAGGCGCAAGGACCTGCGTGACGTGGATCCCCAGCGCAATCAGGGCATCACGCTCATCCCTCAGATTCTCGCCTGCCAGCCCGACCATGCCCTGATGATGGTCGATGCACTCCAGCAGATGGGCTACAAGCGCATCGATATCAACCTGGGATGCCCCTTCCCGCCCATCGCCCTGCACCGCAAGGGCTCAGGCATGCTGGCCTATCCCGAACTGGCCGAAGAAATGTTCAAAGCACTCGCCACCGTTGAGGGTGTGGAGTATAGCGTGAAAATGCGCATCGGCTGGGACAAGAATGACCAGTGGCGCGATATCCTGCCGCTATTGGACATCATCAGGCCCGCCAATATCGCCGTGCATCCCCGCACGGGCAAACAGCAATACAAGGGCGAATTGGATATCCAACAGTTTGAGGCGTTGCTGGCAGCGTCCCCGTGGCCCGTCATCTATAACGGTAGCCTGCGCACAGTCGAGGATATTGAGCAAACCCTCCAGCGCTACCCCACCCTGGCCGGCGTGATGGTAGGCAGCGGGCTGGCCGCCAATCCGGGAATGTTTGCCCCCGACGCCTCGCCCGATGACTACCGCCGTTTCCACGACCTGCTGGTGGAGGGCTACACCGAACAACTGAACGGCGGAGAAGCCCAACTCGTGCGACACCTGCAGGACATCTGGCAGACCTTCCTGCCTGGGACCAGCCACAAGTTATTCAAGGCCATACGCAAGTCCCGCACGCTCGACCAATATGAGAACGCCGCTGCCGCCGCCCTCAACGATGTGGAGAACGCCTTGTCAGCGAAACCCGATACCGACGTTCAAGACCCGATATGATGAATCTCCCCAACATCAGACTGCTGAGCCAACAACTGGCCGCACCACAATTCAACACTCCCCATGAGGTTGTGGACTGGTTCGGCTTCATGCAGGCCCAGGAAAAGGGCATGTTGCCGTGGGCCGTGGCAATGCGCACCCGCAGGCCCTCGTTGGCAGCCTACCGCCAAGCCTATGATGAGGGACAGATTATCCGCAGCCATCTGTTCAGGTGCACATGGCAACTGGCGACGGCCCAGGACCTGAGATGGATGGTTCAATTATGCGCCGACAGCAGCCGTAGGGCAGCCCGAGGTTACCTCAAGCAAACGGGGGGCGCCATCAGTGAGGATGAGGAAAAACACGCTAACGACATCATTGCCAAAGTCCTGCAAGGCCGTAGTTCGGTCACGGGCAAAGAACTGAAAGCGCTGCTTGATGAACAAGGTCTGACCGATGATGCCCACACGATGAGTGTTTATCTGCGGTTTGCCGAGTATGATGGCGTCATCTGCAGCGGCAAGTTTCACCCTAACCAGAACACCTATGCCCTGGTCGAGGAGCGCATCCCCAAGCAGCCAGACCTCACCCGCGACGAGGCACTGGCCCTGCTGGCCCGCAAGTATTTCCGCAGCCATGCCCCGGCAACACTCACCGACTTCGTGTGGTGGACAGGACTGCCCATCAGCGCCTGCCGCTTGGGCATCGACAACATCGGTGATGAACTCATTGAGGAACGTTATCGCGGCGAGACCTACTATCTCCATGCCGACACCCGCACCCGCGGCTGCCGCAACCAGTTAATGCTCTTGCCCTCATTCGACGAATACCTCATTGGCTACAAGACACGCCACCACGTCCTTGCCGATGAGCACCGCCCACGCGCCCACACCAACAACGGCTTGTTCTTCCCCATTATCGTTGACGGCGGCCAAGTCGTCGGCAACTGGCACAACAAGACCCTCAAGACCGACTACTTCGACCCCATCGTTTCCCGCGACGACACCACTGCCCTCGCCCGCTACACCCGTTTCCTCGACAAATAACCCCATCAAGGAAACAAAAAAACAACACTATCCCGAAGGTCAAGCTCCCCTGATGCGAGAGAAGTAAAATGTTGACCATTCCTTGAGCAGGTATAGGAGAAGAACAATAAAAACAGTGAACAGTATAGTTGCCTCTTCGGAATACCAGAATCTCACCTCAACTGGCTCTCGCCACAAGATGTCAGCAACATAATTTTGTCCCCATGCAACAAAAATTAAAACTGCGAGAAACAGCAAGCACTCCATAAAACAGAATCGAGCAGATGCCAATGGCTTACAATCAATCCTCAAATAATAGAGCAAACAAAGCAATAACGTGTTCACAATGGCTAGAGGCCAACCCAAAACAAAAGAGAACATGAGCCCGGAGGCATCAAAATCTCCATCCAATATTACCATAGCAAACGCCATCCATAATGGTAATAATCCCATAAAAATCAATACCGAACGAACCAGAGGCCAAACGAATTCCACACCCCGTAGCGCGTATTTGTCTTTAGAGACACCGCCAGGCTGTTGTTGAATCGTTTTACTCATAATTGAACGTATTTCTCTAAAATATTATGCCTGATGGTATAAGTCATCCATAGTGACTTCGTTCTGAACGATTCCAGCATGGATGCCTGGAAGCACACCGTAGGTAGTCACCATTGTCAATGCTAGTGACTTGCGGATGTGAGTTGTTTCAGCAAAGACGGCCATTTTCATTCGAAGGATATCGGCATAAGCCTTAGTGATGCTGTACGGTTTCTCAGAGAATTTCATTTCGCAGACATTGATAACGCGATCGCTTCGGTCTATCAACAAGTCTATTTGAGCTCCATCGTTTTCTCCACCCTGCTTACGCCATGAACATGAGTTGGTTGAAATTCCGCTAATTCCCAATGCTTTCTTGATCTGAGCCAAATGTGACAAGCAAACCGTCTCAAAACTGAACCCCTGCCATGACCTGACCATCGGTGAATTCATGTTGCTACTCCAGTAGTGCTCATCCTTACTATTATTGTTGTGGATAAACTTAAAATAGAATAAAGTGTATGGGTCAGATATGCGATATACCGTGTTGCGAACTGAACTCTTGTACCTTGAATAAGTCTCAATAAAGTCGCAACGCTCAAGGTTTTCCAAAATCTTGCTTAAACCACCTCCAGACAATTTCGTTTTCTCAATGATTTCGGCTCGAACCATACCCTCGCGTTTGCCTGCCAAAGTCATGACTACGGCAATATACTTGTCGGCTTGAGAAAACAGTGCACTGAAAAGCTCGCCAAACTCCTCCTTCATAGCAGCATTTTTCTGGAAAAAAAGGCGGTCTATGTTCTGAACAAGGCTCTCTCCGGGATTTAACAAGCTCAAATAGAACGGGACGCCACCCAGCGCCATGTAGCATTGCATGATAGTGTATCTGTCCCATCGACAACCATACTCATGCAAGAACTCCTCACACTCACCCAAATTGAATGGACGCAAATAAATCTGAGCCGTAATGCGATTGTGCAGTCCCCCTTGATTCTTTACCAGTTTGTTAACCATCCATGAGGTTGCCGAGCCACAAGCAATAAACAGGATGTCTGTACGCTGTGCTGCCCATGCGTTCCAAAAATACTCCAGCGCATCGACAAAACTACTACGTGGCGTGTCAATCCAAGGCATTTCATCAAAGAAAATCACCTTACGTTCCTCGGTAGATTTCATCTTGATGAGTGCCTTTAATTCCTCAAAGGCTTCTTCCCAACTAGTGAGCGAGGGACAATATGGGGAACCACTAAATTCCTGTAACTGACGCGCAAAGCGTTGCAATTGCACTCGCTGCGGCTGCTTTCTTGCACCAACATAAGTAAACGTGAAACGATCTTGAAACACCTGGTTAACAAGAAAAGTCTTCCCGATTCGGCGTCGACCATAAACGATGACAAACTCCGAGCGGTTGGACTTATATAGTCGTCTTAACTCTTCAATTTCTTGGTTGCGGGCTATCAGTTTCATAATCTTGCTATTTTGCGCGCAAATTTATATAAATTTTTGAGTTATGGCAAAATATAATTCACTAAAAGTGTCCACAAGTCAAAAAAATATTGAGTTGTGGACAGTTTAATTTTCACAAAAGTGTCCACAAGTCGAAAAAATATCGAGTTGTGGACACTTTTCGGGTTATGTGGTTGAGTCTTATTCGACTGGATGTGTGGGTTCCTCTACATAGTTTGGCATTGGAGGCAGTTCGATGGGAGGAGGCAGCGGGGTGCGGTTCTGGGTCATCTTTGCTATCTTCTGGACAGCAAAGTAGATCAAAACCACGCCAGCCAAAGCGAGAATGACATTAGCTCCAATGGGAATTGCGCCTGTATCCTCATAGGGGGTCCCTGCCAGGGTCCAACTGAGCACCGTTGAGGTCGTATTGTTGAGGACATGGATGAAGATGCAAGGCCACAGGCTGCGGGTATAGTAATACACACAACCCATTGCGCATCCCAGAACGAGGGCTGCTCCACCCTGAACCAGATTACCGTGGGCGATGGCAAAGATGATAGCCGAAACCAAAATGGCAACCCAAGGTTTCCACGACGTTTCCAACAAGCGGCGCAGAATGGCACCACGGAAGACCACCTCTTCAAGAATCGGCCCTATTAAGCAGATGCATAAGGCACCTATAGGATTATTACCCATAGATCCGATTTCCTTTAAAACATCTGTTTCCCAGTCATAGGCACTGGTATATTCAGCTAACGCCGTGTTCAGCAACATGCAGCCGACGCAAGTCACAGCCACACATAAGTAGAGTTTCTTGTTTGAGAACAGGTCACCAAAATCATAGTCGTACTTGAAATTCAAACGGGCATATTTCATTTTCAAGAAAAAGAACAGGGGCAACAGTTCGGAACCAAGGAAGATGACTGACATAAACCAGGGATCAGAGCCAACGCTCTCAAAGTCACTCACTGCACCTCCGGCAACCATTGACACACAATAGGCAGGCAGCGCCAATATAATGGCTCCAATCACTTGCAGGATAAGCCAAAGAAAGAAATACTTGAATGCAGCTTTCATAATCGTTATCTTTAAGTTGGTTAATAATCTTTTTTACCTTTTAGACGCATCAGGGGCCGAAAAAACTACATCCATCAGATAAAAAAACATCTTTAATTCAGATAAAAGCCACAAGAGGACAACATTCCGTCGGCACCACACCATGGCGAGGCTCAACAAGCAACCCGCTAAAAAATTTGTTCCGCTCATGATTATTCACTACATTTGCGCTACTATAACAAACTAATTCAACCATTCATCATGATGAAACTCAATCTGATTACTTTCGCCTCGTCGCTGGCGACCCGCGAGTCGATTTTCACCGACCACCACGAACTACTCGACGCCATTGCCGGGAAATGGGACGTGCAGTATATTTTCCCTGAGGAGTTGAACAAGCCATTGCCCGAAGGCGCCACGATGGTGCTCGTGGGTAGCGGCGGCGTGGAGGAAATGGTCAAGGCCAATATTGACCGCTTGCCACCATACGTCGTGCTCATTGCCGACGGACTGAAAAATTCGCTCGCTGCCTCACTCGAGATTCTGTCGTGGATGCGCCTGAATGGCCTGCATGGCCGCGTGCTGCATGGCCCCGTCAGTTTCATCATGCAGGGCATTGAAGAATACGGCCAGGCCTATGAAGCGATCGACAAGTTAAACGGCAAAATCGTGGGTGTCATCGGCAAGCCCTCGGGATGGCTCATCGCCAGCAATGTGGACTATGAAGCCATGCGTGAGCGATGGGGCGTGACGATGGTAGATATTCCCCTTGACGAGGTGGTCAAGGGCTACGAGGCCGTTTCTAACATTGACGTGCGGGACATTACCGACGAGTTCATGCGTAATGCCGTCGGCATCAAGGAGCCGTCCCGCGACGAGGTCGTCAAGGCCATGCGGCTGTACCGCTCGATCAAGAATATCGTGGAACTTTACCACCTGGACGCTTTCACGCTCAACTGCTTTGACCTCATCCCCACGACCCGCACCACGGGCTGTGTGGCACTGGCATTGCTCAATCAGGAAGGCATTCCCGCCGGCTGCGAGGGCGACGAGCAGACCCTGCTGACCATGCTTGCCGTACAGGCCGCCACAAGCGAAATGACCTTCATGGCCAATCCTTCAAAGATTCTGGACAATGCCGCCCACGAGATCGTGCTGGCCCACTGCACCATCGCCCCCGCGATGACCGACCGCTACATCGTGCGTGACCACTACGAGTCGCTGAGCGGTGTCGCCGTCGAGGGCATTTTCGACCCGATGGACATGACTGTAGTGAAATGCGGTGGCAGGATGATGGAGCGCTACTTCATCAGCCGGGCCCAGCTGCTGGAATGCACCTCCAACCCCAACATGTGCCGCACCCAGCTGCACCTGCGCCTCGACGAGCCGCTGGACTACTTCCTGGAGCGCAGCATCGGCAACCACCACGTCATCGTCCGCGGCGACCACAGGCAACGCCTGGAATCCGTCCTCCGCATGCTCGGCGCCACCCCTATCTAAAGCTAAGCCGCAAAGGGGCTAAGTTTTTTCAAACAACTTGAACAACATTGAACAACTAAGACAACTCTATTAATTCTGTTGTTTTGGTTGTTTTTTGTTGTTTGACCAAGAATGCAGATGCTTCCCTAAAGCCTAAAGCCTATTTTTGCGGTTTTGCGGTTTTCCGTTTTTTCCACGTTTTCCACTATTTCCACGCTTACGCGGATGCCTCACTAATCTCTAATCACTAATCACTAATCAGCGAGCTAGCGAGCATAATCACTAATCAGCGAGCTAGCGAGCATAATCACTAAACTGCTCGCATAGCGAGCATAACTAAAACTATTTTATTACCTTTGCGAGGATTAAACAAGATTTTAGTGTATATGAAGAAGTTTTTTGCTACCGTTTTGATTACCCTGATGGGCCTGATGGCTACTGCCGCACCTGCCGAGGGTAATAACGAGATTATCCTCCACGCCTGGTCGTGGTCGTTCAACACCATCCGCGAGCACCTGCCCGAGATCAAGGATGCGGGCTACACGATTGTGCAGACGTCGCCCATCAACGAGTGCGTCGTGGGCGAGGGAGGAGGCCGCCAGCTCTTCGGCCACGGCAAGTGGTACTACCACTACCAGCCGACGGACTGGACCATCGGTAACTACCAGCTGGGCACTCGCGACGAGTTCAAGGCGATGTGTGCCGAGGCCAAGCGCCTGGGCCTTCGCGTCATCGTGGACGTGCTGCCCAACCACACCGTGATCGACCGCTCACAGATCAACGCCCGCCTGGACAGCGCCGTGCATGGCCGCGAGAACCTGTTCCATGCCAACGGCCTGTGGCCCATCAAGGACTACAGCGACCGCTACCAGTGCACGACGGGCGAGATGGGAACGCTGCCCGACGTGAACACCGAGAACCCCGATTTCCAGTATTACTACATGCAATATGTCAACGACGTGCTGGCCTGCGGTGCCAGTGGCTTCCGCTACGATACGGCTAAGCACATCGGTCTGCCCGGCGAGATGCGTGACCCCAAGTCGCCCGAGAATGACTTCTGGGACGTGGCGATGGGCCGTAAGGCTGTAAAGGGCCTCAGGCTGGCTGTGCCGCGTGAACAGCTTTTCATCTATGGCGAGGTGCTGCAGGACAAGAATGTACCCGAGCAGGGCTATGCCGAGTATATGGACTTGACCGCCAGCAACTACGGCTGGGTGCTGCGCAACGTGCTTAACAAGCATGATGCCCGTGCCGACAATCTGCTGACTTGGCACCACTCGGTGGATCCCGCCCACCTCGTTACCTGGGTGGAGTCGCACGACACCTATTGCAACGAACACGCCTCGGCCGGCATGAGCGACGAGCTCATCCGCCTGGGATGGGTCTTCCTGACCGCACGCCAGTATGGCACACCGCTGTTCTACAGCCGTCCTCACGGCAGCACCCGCGAGAACTATTGGGGCGACAACGAGATTGGCAAGGTGGGCAATGACGAGTTCAAGCACCCCGTGGTGAAAGCCGTGAACGAGTTCCGCCACCGCATGGTCAACCAGCCCGAGAATATCGTCTATAGCGAGAACGGCAAGCAGATCATCGTTGAGCGTGGCAACAAGGCCGCCGTGGTCATCAACCTCGACGAGCAGCCCGCCCAGGTAGCTATCCCCGTCACCCTGGGCAACGGTAAATACCGCGATGCCGTGACCCGTCAGCGCCTGCAAGTGAAGAAAGGCGTCCTCAAGGCCAACCTCGCCCCCATGACCGCCTACATCCTTTACAAGTAATTTAAAAACTACGAATTACGCGAATTTCACTAAGGGGTATCCGCATTGATGCTCGCTGCGCTCGCAGTTTAAAGGTTAGTGATTAGAGAGCTTAGTGTGAGGTTTTCCGTATTTTCCACGTTTTCCACACTTTCCGTATTCCAATCAATCGAAGCAAACAGGCATCCGCACCCAGTTTTTCAGCCGGAAAGCGGATGCCCCTTTAAACTTTAAACTCTAAACTCTAAACTGCGAGCGCAGCGAGCATCAAAGTGGATGCCCCTCTAAACTCTAAACTTTAAACTTTAAACTGCGAGCAACGCGAGCATTACCAACTTCCGCCCAACAGGTAATTGATCAGGGCAGTCACATCGGTGATGTTCACGCTGCCATCTGTATTGCAGTCGGCAGCAGTCAAGTTGATATCACTGGCAGAGCCTCCCAGCAGGTAGTTAATCAGAGCCGTCACGTCGACGATGTTCACGTTGCCGTCACCGTCCACGTCGCCGCGCAGGCTGGCGTTCTTGTCGGTGAAGTAGCCCGGGTTGCTCGTGCCGCCGTCGATGTGGGCATAGGTCATGTCCGTCGGGTTGGAGGAATTGTAGGTCGTGCCCTGTCCGCCCACCAGGCTGGTGCAGTTAAAGAACATATCACTCGAGGACGTCACGGCCGCCGTGCTCCAGCCACTGCCCACGTAGATGGTACGCAGA
>ONKF01000020.1 GCA_900318335.1 uncultured Prevotellaceae bacterium | reverse complement strand
CAATTTCGTTGCTGGCATAGGAGCCTGTAGCGTCGATGTAGGACTCATCGGGTTGCTTGGACGGGTAAGGCAGACTGCCGTCGCCGTTGTCCTGTTGGCTAGGATTGGGGCCGCCAGCGAGCAGGCCGGGCATGGGGGCATCAATGCCGTCGGCCGACGAAATGCGATGGTGGATGTTCTTAGGGGGCTTGTGGCCATAGCCAGTCACATAGCAGTATCCGGTGGCATTACGGCCTAAAACATAATCGGCATTCTGGAGGGCTGCTTCAAGATATTTCTTGTCGCCCGTGGCACGGTAGCAGTACAGGTGGGCAAGACCGCTGGTGCAGAAGCACTCGGACAAGCAACCCCATCCGTAGTCATTGGCATGATTACCGGCGGGCGTATTGAACGACGAGGCCTTCATGGTCGACAGCTGATAGTCACAGAAGCCCAACAACTTGTTGAGCATGAGGTCATGCATGCCGGTTTTGTCGTCACCGCAGGTAATCCATGAATACATGGCAAGTCCGGTGACTTTTCCCCAACCGGGTTGTGAGAATCCGCGCTCACGCAAAGGCTGGGCGGCTTTAAGGAAGAACTCGTCGCCCGTGAGCAGGAACAGCTCGGTAGCAGCCCACAAATGTTCGTCGCTGGCATCGCTGTCGCCGTAGGTGCCTGTGGTAACATCGGGGTCAAACTCCATGTTCATCTTGTCTTGGTCATAGACGGCCTCAGGGTTGAGCACGGCCCAGTGATAGGCGGCCAAAGCGGCTTTTTGGGCCTGCCCGGCAAATGCGGGATAATCTTTGTTGCCCTTATAGATGCGTGCGGCAAGTGCCATTACAGCAGCAAAGTCATAGCTGGCGGTCACACTCTTTTGCACCACATAGCGCTGTTGGTGACAATCGGTGGGCATGACAAAGCCCTCGAAATTGGGAGTCGTCAATTTGTGGTAAACGCCTCCGTCATAGGGATCCTGCATACTCGGGAATGTCGGCGTTGAGACGATTGAAATACTCTTTGTTCTGCTCATAGGCCATGAGCATCAGTCCCACCGAATAGGATGAGTTGACGATATACTTATTGTAGTCGCCGGCATCATACCAGCCCAGCGGCGAGGATATGATGGTGCCTGCAGGCCGGCCAGGCGAAACAGCCGATGGATGAATCATGACCTTTGTGTCGGGATGTCCTAAGGGACGGGCATAAACACCGGCATATTTGCCGTCGATGGCGATGCCCGAGCGGTTGAGGTAGAAGGCCTTTAACGCAGCGCGGGCTATGTTGTTCAATGCGTGAGGCTGCACGTCAAAGCGGGTCTTTTGGCCATTGACGCTCAGCTCATAGGTGCCGGGGGCGGTTATACCTGTGATTTCGACGATGGTGCGTTTCTTGCTCGACCACGGCGAGGTGTTGGTCCTCAAGGCCTTGGCTCTGCCCACACGTTTGCCGTCGGCAGTGTTTTTGATAGTCATCTTTTTGGCTTTAGAGCCCTCGATGACTGCGATTTTGGACTGTTGCGGATAAAATGCAACTTGATTGATTCGGATGCTTTCGCTCTGGGCTGTCAACGTGATGGCAGTCAAGGCTGCAATGGCGAATGTTAACACTTGTTTCATAATTCAGTAGTATTTTGGCACAAATATATAATAATTATGTCATTGGCAGCGAGTGAGATACAAATATTTTCCCGAATGGGCTGCAAAAAGAATGATTATAGTGATGCTTTGCCAGACTCGCGGTCGGTTTGATATATGGAAGTAGTGTATTTGTTAAATGAATATAACAATCTCGGTTGCTAATTTTGATGCTCAACGAAAAAGCCACCCGAAGGTAAATAATTAACAAATATTAACAGATTTCCGTTGAATTCTTCCTTTCAATGTTACCATAAAGAGAGTGGGTAGTTTTGCCCATCGAAACTTTTAATAACCATTTAATTTTAGAAATATGAGAAGAAGACGAGTACCCATCGCTCCTAGTGTGAAAATTGACCTGGACGGAAATCTGATTTCAGAGAAGAAAGAGAAAGACGTCAATGAGTTGACGCTGTTGCAAACCATTGAGCGCGTGGTGGAATTGTCCAAGGACAGCGAACTGGATGATGAATTCCTGGAGAGCGCTGAGTCTGAACTGACCCTATTGTCGTCACGACTTAGCGTGACCCCTGTGCAGGCAGTGCTGTTTTCTATCTGCCTGAACTGCGGTCCCTACCGCATCAATTATGACGACCTGGCTTCTCATCTCGATATAGGCAATGTGCGGGTGCTGAGCTACGGAAAGGACCTTGACGCGCTGGTGCGACGCCGCCTGCTCCGCTACCGCGATGTAATGGACGGGGATAGTGTCGGCGTCCCCCGTGATGTGCTCAAGGCCTTGAAAAATGACGAGGTTCCCGAGTTGCCCAAGATTAAGGGACTCAATGTGTTTGAATTCTTCGAGGCGGTGAACCGCATCTTCAACGACCTGACTGATGATGCCGCCACCTTCTATGAGGCGCGGCAGGAACTCGAGGACCTTGTCGACGCCAATCCCAAGTTGGAGTTTGTCAAGCGTCTTCGTGCACTCAAGCTCAGAGGAGTCAACTGGATGATTCTTTTCTTCTTCATCCACCTCTGTGTCAATAAGGACTATAACCGCATCCGCAGCGGCGAACTGAGCCTGCTCTTCACACGACAGAGCCAATTCAGCGAGACGCGCAGTGCGTTGCAGAGCGGTAACCATCCATTGATGGAGAAGAAACTCATCGAACACTTCTGTGAAGACGGCATCGCCGACCCCACGACCTACTGCCTCACCAGTTCGGCCAAGAGCAACCTGTTATGCGAGCTCAATCTCAAGACCAGCGATGTCAGAATCGCCGATTTGCGCAATCCTGCCGACCTCACTCCCAAGGAGATGTTCTATCCTGCCGAAGTCGGGAAGCAGGTGGTGGAACTCTCGTCGTTCCTCTCGCAGGAGAAATACGGCGAGATTCACGAGCGGATGCAGCAGCAGGGATTCCGCCAGGGCTTTGCGTGCCTGTTCTACGGCGGCCCCGGCACGGGCAAGACCGAGACCGTCTATCAGTTGGCGCGCCGCACGGGTCGCCCCATTATGACGGTCGATGTGCCGCAAATCAAGAGCAAGTGGGTGGGCGAAAGCGAAAAGAACCTCAAGGCGTTGTTTGAACGATACCGTGGCGCGGTGAACCGCTGCGAGGTGGCGCCAATCCTGTTCTTCAACGAGGCCGATGCCATCATCGGCAAGCGCAAGAGCGGTGCCGAGTATGCGGTGGACAAGATGGAGAACACCCTCCAGAACATCCTGCTGCAGGAGATGGAGAACCTTGACGGCATCCTCATCGCCACGACCAACCTCGAGGGTAATCTTGACAGCGCATTCGAGCGTCGCTTCCTCTACAAAATCAAGTTCGAGACGCCCGATGCCACAGTACGTGCCAAGATTTGGCAAGAGATGATAAAAGACCTTACCGAGGCCGAGGCCGGGCATCTGGCCAAAATCTTCGACTTCAGCGGAGGGCAAATCGAGAACGTCGCCCGCAAGTATGCCATCAGCAGCATCCTCTATGGAGCGGGTGCCAAGCCCCGTCTGGAGCAGTTGGTGGACTACTGCAAGAGCGAGCAGTTGGCGAGCAAGACGGTTGCCAAGTCAGTCGGTTTTCACACCGCCTGATAGGCAAATCAAGTGAATGTTCAACCCTTAAAACGGAGCTCATATGTTGAGATTTGGTTATGGAACGAAAATATAAATACAAACAAGAGAACATTGACGTTGAAGGGATGTTGCCGTTTGAGGACTTTTCGTCAGCATTTACAGAAAGCTACTCCGAAAAATACGGGTGTATGGTAAAGGAGTATGCTGACTCTGCGAACAACAACATCATTTTGGAGGGGTCGTTCAATCGCCTGCTCCAGCAGATGGACAGCAAGGATTTCGCAATCATCTCCGCTTACCGCAAAGAGAAAACCAAGAAAGAGAACATCTTGCGCAACCGCAAGCTGCGTGGGATTCTCAACGACAAGAAGATGGGTGTTCATCAGTTGGTAGGTCATTGGCAGGAAGCACCCGAAGGGGGCAACCACAAGGACGCAAAGAAAAGTGAACTCACGGAAGTTGTTGATCGTTCCTATTTCATTGCCCGCCCCGCAGATATGTCATACAGTGAATTCAGGCACATCATCATTGACCTGCTTACCATTGACGGCTTGGCGCAGGACTGCGGCATCATTCACGACAACGGTGGCGACTACAATGTAATCTACCCAAGCGGAACGGTTGAGAAAATCGGCAGCGACATCACTATGGACAAGGTGGGGCAGGCTTATTCACATTATGTGAAGAAAAGCGATAGAGCATATGTGTTTGAGGGTGTTGAGTCCCCTTCTTCAATCAGCGGTCTGCGAATGTTTGCCGACAACGGGCTGGAATACCCCCGCATTAACGACTGATTCGCAAATCAAGTGAATGTTCAACCTTTAAAACGGAATTCATATGTTGAGATTAATTGCGCCAAGCAGGGCTGAAAACCTGTTGCTGAAAGCCAAACTGCGTGACGATGCCTATGCCAAGTGGCTCAATAGCGATGCCGGGCAGGAAATGCAGGGCCGAGTGGCACGCTGGTTTGAAAGCAATATGCGCGGGTGTACTAGTAACCAAGGAGCCAGATACTCCTATGGCGAAATGCTCGACGTGCAGTTGGGCGGGCGGTTTGACATCGTGTATGTAATGCTCAAAGAGACGGACATCGCCGATCCGTATGACCGGCTGTTTGCCGCCCACAGGCTGCTTGAAATGATTAAACAGTATGATGAATCACATTAACGGAAGGAGGCAAGTTATGCAATCATTAGGAAGCGTTTGGAACAATTATCTGGAAAAGAAACTGTGGGATGATGCCTATGCCCAGTGGATTGCAAGCGAGTCCGGGCAGGAGATGGAAGGTCGCGTGAGGCGTTGGTGCCGTGACAATCTGGAGGGTTGTTGCTTCGATGATACAAGAATCTCCTATGGCGAAATGATTGACACCCATTCTGGCAACCGCTATGACATCGTTTATCTGTTCCTGAACGAGACAGGCATCACCGATCCCTATGACCGATGTTTCGTTGTGCGCACACTTTTGGAAGAAATGGAAAAATACGACACCATTGATTGATGCATTGGAGAATCTTCTCCATAGTGTTATTCTCTGAGGAACAAATATGTTAAAAAAGCAGGCGGCGCTCACGCGTGGCCTGCTCAAGTACAACGAAAAAGCCAAACGGCTCATTGCGAGTCATTTGACTTTCCTTTTGGAGACCCCGGTGGGCTCTGATTCTTAACACAGCATGACAACATTTGACGCCATAACCGCCTGATTCCCATGAATCTCTTATACTGATACTATGTCATCGTGTGCCAACGGATGTCATTAGGTGTCAATCTCGGTTGTCATTTTTGTCAACTGTTTCTTACGACGTCGTTCGTCTCGCCGATGCCTTGGATACGGATGTAGTCCTCGGCGGTGAGCACGCCGGCGCGGGTGCGTGTGGCCGGGCCGATGGCGAGCGTGAGCGACGAGGTCGCCCCGTCGACCATGCTGCGAGCCATCAGTGACAGGATGACGTTGCTGTGGTCATCGACGTTGCGCTGCTGGATGTCGTAGAGGAAACGCTCCAGCAGTACCGTTTCCTTCCAGAAGCGGATGATGTTGTACTCGGTCTCGCTGGTGGCGGTGGCCAGCAGGTCGGCGATGGCCTGGAGGATGGAGCCGACGGTCTCAGGTGAGATGCTTTCTTTGCTTAATCTGCTCACATTCGGCAATGCTCAAACAAGTTTGACATTGCACTCACTTAATCGCAGATTTCTCGGTCTCGACGCGGAATGCGGAGATCAACGATGTGAGTTGTTGGATGTCAATCATAATCAAAATAGCTTTGCGATTTTACTTCGCAAAGCTACTTTGATTGGACGGTGTGGTAAAAGACACGGTTTAGGGCAAAAATACCTATTATATGTGTCCATTTATAATGTTGATATCACGTACTCTTAATGCTACATACCTGTCATGTAATTTTTCCCAAACAGAATCTAAGGTCTCTACAATTGTATATCCTTCTTTATCTACATCTGGTTGGGACTCTAAAAGTGATTGTGGCAGCTCACCTATTTTTAATCTTTTATTTCTACGCACCATTTTTAGATACGATAATTTGCCAGCTACTATATGCTCCATTTTTGGAATAAAATCTTTTGTATTAGTCATATTTTTAAAATAGTGCATCAAGCATTTGTTGCTAGCTATTATATACCCATCTTTTTCCCAATTATGGAGTATGGTGCGAAGTTGTTTAATATATTTGTTTGTAACATTTAACTGCGCATTAACAGTTAATCCTGCAACTTCTTGTCTTTGGTAATAGAAAGAAACATGACTTTTCTTTTTGTTGACCCAAAATCCCTCCGATTCAATTATTCTATTAAAAACTATTGCAAATTTCCTCCATTTTTGAGATTTTGAACAACTAAAGGTAATATCGTCAACATATCTAGAATATTGAATATCATGCCGTTTTGCATATCCAGATAATCTTTTGTCTAATTGTTTTAAAACCATTTCTGAAATAGCAGGTGATGATGGTGCTCCTTGAGGAAGTACTGGAATTCCTGTTTTTGAACGCATCGTTACAAGCGATGTTAAAAGCAAAGCGACATCATAGTTGTACCTAAATAACAAGCAAGGAATTATTTTTGAAGCATTGATAGATGGAAAGAAATCCTTTATATCCATATTGTAAACAACATCTTTCCCAACATGAGGTTTTGCATATTGAATTATGGATTCGCCTTTATGTCGAAAGCCTGTCAATAAAACTCTTATACAATTTTGTATTTCCTTAAGTCGATCATCAGGAGCAGAAATAAAACGTTTCCCTCCATTCTTCTTATTGATAGAGAAAAATCTGTAGTGAGAGTTGGTGCTATCAGAAGCTATTTCTTGAATTTCACTTAATGTTATTGGCTTGTCATAATGAAAATAGCCTTTACGAAAAGCATCCAAAATGTCTGCAAGCATCTGGATGTTTTTGATATCATTCTTATTATTTTTGACGAACATATATTCGTCACGAGTCATTCGGCGTCTTTTCATTACTTCAAAAAAAAGAGCGACAAAGAAATAAAAAAGAATGCTTTCCTTGAACTCCTTGTTTTGTTTGCAATTGATGCATTGTTTTCTATTTACCGATACCAGTAAACTGAATTCGGATAGTCCGAATCAAAGCTTGAATTATATTTCTTGTCGCTCTATTAAAAAATTGATATTTTTCAATTTCAATTTTTCACAAATTTACAAATAAATAAGTGGGATATCTTTCTGATGCCTTGTTTTATAAGTTTATTTAACTATTCATTCACAACTTAAACATTTTTTAATCGTATTATTCAACAGATAAAAATTTAGTGATTTCTTCGGAAAATCTTATCATTGAACGAGTTGACTACAATCCCAAGGAATTCTTTGCCGATGTTCTCTTCAAGGAACTCCTTCAAGTTCATCACTGAGGCGTAATACTTGCGGGAGAACCAGCGGCGTCGCTGGCGTTTCTTGGCTCTGCCAAGATCGCCACTGTTGCCACGGGGCGTCTCGCGGCCCGTGCCGTAGTCATGCCACAAACCGTATTGCATAATCTGCTCTAGTTCAGCAATGTTCAAACAAGTTTGACATTGCACTCACTTTATCGCAGATTTCTCGGTCTCTACGCGGAACGCGGAGATCAACGATGTGAGTTGTTGGATGTCAATCATCATCTTCCGCTGATTTCTGTTTTCAGCAAAAGTAGAATGGCACCTTCATCCAGCAAATGACAAGCTTTTTCAAGGAATTATCGGAGAAATACTACTTGAAATTAGAAATAAATGTTATTTTTGCGGCACTGAACAACTAGAAAACTTAAACACAGAATGACTATGAAAAAGATTTATTCCATCCTGATGGTGGCTGTTGCCGCCCTGTCTATGAGTTTCTCAGCAAACGCCGAAGCTCCCAAGTGGGAAATCGTTGCTGGTATGAATGTAGCAAACGTTGATGCCAGTGGTTGCAGTTCACGTATCGGCTTCCATGCAGGTATTCGCACAACCATTGGTATTCCCAGTGTGAGTAAAGGTTTCTATGGCAACGCTGGAGCACTTCTCTCTCTCAAAGGGACCAAGGCGGCCGGAATCACGTTCAACCCCTATTATTTGGACATCCCTGTACATTTTGGCTACAAATATGCCATTAACGAGACCCTAGCCTTGTTCGGTGAATTTGGTCCTTATTTCGGTATTGGCTTATTTGGTAAGACCGATGGCTATGACGTCTTTGGCGACGAGGTGGGCTACAAGCGTTTTGATTTTGGTTTGGGTTTGCGTGCTGGTCTGGAATTCAACCAGAAGGTGCCAGTTTCCATTGGTTACGACTTTGGTGTTCTTGATGTAGCTGACGATGTTTCAGCAAAGACCCGCAACCTTACAATTTCTGTCGGATACAAGTTCTAAAACAATTTCAACATATTACAGATCGAAGGATGTGCCAATGGTGCATCCTTTGTTTTATTGTAACGAAAAAGCAGGCGTCGTTCACGTGTGGCCTGCCCAGGTACACATATAGATATAAATAATACTCTTCAATGATTTTGTCTAAAATCCTTCGACAACACAGAACTAATTATGCCACAGAATTCGGCTCCGATGTTCTCTTCAAGGAACTCCTTCAAGTTCATCTCTGAGGCGTAATAATTGCGGGAGAACCATCGGCGTCGCTGGCAATGCCTTTGGCAATCTACAATTTGCATAATTCGCGTAATTCGAATTAGCCCCGCAGGGAAAACGACGACGGTTGGAACAACGAAAAAGCCAAACGGCTCATTACAAGTCATTTGGCTTTCCTTCTCGTGACCCCGGTGGGACTCGAACCCACGACCCATTGATTAAGAGTCAATTGCTCTACCAACTGAGCTACGGAGTCATCGTTTGTTCAATTGCGACTGCAAAGGTACAGCTTTTTTCTGAACCACCAACAATTTTGGCGATTTTTTTTGAAAAAAAGTGCATTTTTTGGCTCAACAGCCCCAAAAATGCCTATTTTTGCGTCATAAAACCCTTAATAGAATGACCAAAAATGGAGAAGAAATACGACTTTGACCGAGTGATTGACCGCCGTGGCACGGGTAGTGTGATGTATGACCGTTGCAAGGAGATGTTCGGACGCGAGGACATCCTCCCGCTGTGGGTGGCCGATATGGGCTTCGCCGCATGCCCCGACATCACCCGAGCCCTGGCTGACCGCATCACCACGCATCCCATCTACGGCTACAGCGTGCCCCTTGAAGATTACTGGCAATCTATCATCGACTGGCAGCGTGAGCGCAACGGCCTGGAATTCACTACCGACGAGGCCTGCTTCATCGGCGGAATCGTGAACGGCTTTGGCCTCGCCATCAATCATTTCACTCGCCCTGGCGACAGGATTGTCATTCAGGAGCCGGTTTATCATCCCTTCAGGAACCTGATCATGGGCAACAACCGCATGGTGGTCAACAATGGCTTGCTGCGCACCGACGACGGCTTCTACGAGATGGACCTTGATGGGCTTGAGCATATCTTCAAGACCGAACAGCCGCGCATGATGGTGCTGTGCAACCCCCACAATCCCATTGGCATCGCATGGCCTGCCGAGGTTCAACGCCAAGTCGCAGCCCTGGCAAGGAAATATGACGTGGTGGTATTCAGCGACGAGATCCATGGCGACCTCGTGCTGCCAGGACATCGCCACACCTCGTTTCTCACCGTGAGCGACGATGCACGTGCCGTGGGTGTGGTGATGGGCGCTCCAAGCAAGACTTTTAACATTGCCGGCATCGTGAGTTCGTGGTGCGTGATCAAAAATCCCGAACTGCGCAAGCCCTTCTTCCACCGCTTGGAAACCAACGAGCAATGCTCGCCCAACTTCCTGTCGATGACAGCCACACGTGCCGCCTACCGCCACGGTGGTCCTTGGCTTGAGCAGTGCTTGGAGTACATCGAGGGTAACATCGACGCGGTGGTGGATTATTGCCGTGACCACATCCCCGGCATTGTCGCCATCAAGCCACAGGCATCCTTCCTCGTGTGGCTTGACTGCACGGGACTCTGCCTGGAGCATGACGCATTGATTGACCTGTTTGTCAACAAGGCACGCATCGGCCTGAATGATGGTGCGATGTTTGGTAAGGCGGGCAACGGATTCATGCGCCTCAACGTGGCCGTCCCCCGCTCCCTGCTCATGCAAGGCATGAAACAACTCGACGACGCCGTTAATCGACTATAAGATTAAAGGAAAACAATAAACACAACAAATACAAGAGCGCGGATGCCCTTGTATTTGTTGTGTTTATTGTTTTCTAATTATCAAGCAAGCTTGGCCAGGGCGGCTGCGATGCGCTTGGCTGCCTCACGCAGGTTCTCGTCGCTGGTGGCGTAGCTCAAGCGGATATAACCCGGGCAGCAGAATGCGCTACCTGCCACGGTGGCAACGTGTGCCTCGTTGAGCAGGTACAGAGCCAGGTCGTTATCATCGTTGATGACGGTGTCACCACAGCGCTTGCCATAGTAATACTCAACCTTGGGGAAGGCATAGAAAGCGCCATCGGGCATATTCAGCTCCAGACCGGGAATCTCCTGCAGGAGGCCCACAATCAGGTTGCGGCGGCGCTCAAAGGCGACACGCATCTCCTCGACGCAATCCTGGGGACCGTTGTAAGCAGCCTCGGCAGCCTTCTGGGCAATCGAGGAAACGCCACTGGTGTACTGACCCTGCATCTTGTTGACAGCCTTGGCGGCCCACAGGGGGGCAGCGATGTAACCGATGCGGTAACCGGTCATGGCATAGGCCTTGGACACACCGTTGACGATGATGACCTGCTCCTTGATGGCATCAAACTGGGCGAGGGACTCATGCTTGCCCACATAGTTGATGTGCTCATAAATCTCGTCGGCGATGACCATCACGTCAGGGTGACGCTCGAGCATTGCGGCGATGGCTTTCAACTCATCATAGTTATAGATGGCACCGCTGGGATTGCTAGGCGAGCAGATGACGATAAGGCGGGTCTTGTCTGTCATAGCGGCCTCCAGTTCCTCGGCAGTCACCTTGAAGTTCTTCTCCATGCTGGAGGGCAGCAGCACGCTCTTGCCGCCAGCCAGGTTGACCATCTGCACATAGCTTACCCATGCGGGAGTGGGGATAATCACCTCGTCACCGGGGTTGATAAGCGCCATGATGGCGTTGCACAGCTCGTGCTTGGCACCGTTACCGATAATAATCTGGTCGGGGGTGTACTCCAAGCCATTCTCGCGGCGCAATTTCTCGCACACGGCCTGACGCAGCGACAGGTAACCGGGAACGGGAGAATAGAAGGAGAAGTTGTCGTCAACAGCCTGCTTGGCGGCAGCCTTGATGTGGTCGGGAGTGAAGAAATCGGGTTCGCCCACCGAGAGGTTGATCACATCCACACCTTGAGCACGCAGCTCGCTGCTCTTCTGTGACATAGCTAAAGTGGCACTCGGTGCCAGTGCGTTAATTCGGTCCGAAAGTCGGTTCATTGCTATACAAGTTTTAAGTTGTAAGTTTTTAGTTTTAAGTTAATTAGTCTTTTGTTACTGCAAAGGTAAGCATTTTTGCTTGAATGGGCAAAAAAATATCTGGTTTCTGGTTTTTAGTCCTTAGTCGCAAGTTTGCAGCAAGCACCCTAATGCCTAAGGCCTCACTTCTCCACTACCCTGCCGTTAACGACCTTGAAACGGCGCTCAAACTCCTCGCGCGTCCTTTTCCAGCGGTTGTGGCTCCACAGCCAGTATTGCGGCGCGCGGTTGATTGTCTGCTCCATACGTTTGAAATAGATGTCGGTCAGTTCAAACTCGCCCATCGTCGATGGCTCACGGGTGATGACCTGGAACTCGCACTCATATCGGCCTCGTCCCACACGCTTGACGTCCACATAGACGACGGCCTGGTTCTGGGAGTGGACAATGCGCTCAATGCCCGTGAACACGGGAGTTTCCTGATTGAGGAAGGTGAGCCAGTGGTGGATATTGTGCCATGTGGGCACTTGGTCATTGATATAACCCAATATTGTGGGGCGGCCGTCACGCTTGTTGCCGAGTATCCAGCGCAGGGTTTCCTTCATCGAGACACTATCCGAGCCCATGCGGCCACGAGTCTTGAGCACGACGCGGTTGATCACCTCATTCTCTAGCGGATGATAGATCTGCCCCATGACCGTCCCGTTCTGTATCAGCGGGTGAACCCACAGCACCAGCGAAGACACCCATTCCCAGTTGCCGTAGTGTCCCAGCAGCAGTGCAATGGATTGGCCGCTGTTGAGAATTTCGGCCACCTTCTCGCTGCCCTTGAAGGTCATGCGGCGCATGATGTGCTTGTCACTGATAGACGTGTACTTCACCGTCTCGACCAGGATGTCACAGAAGTGGCGGTAGAATTGCATCCGCAACTTCTTGAGTTCCTCGTCGCTCTTGTCAGGATAAGCGTTACGCAGGTTCTTGCTGATCACGCGGTGGCGGTAGCGCAGCACGTAGGCGACCACCACAAACATGATGTCGCTGAACACGTAGTGAAGCCACAACGGCATCATCGACAGCCCGTACCACGTGCCATATATCAGCCAAAACGCTATATTGTTGATTACCCTTTTCATTATAGACTGCGAAAATACAACATTTTCCGATAACTGAAACTACGAACAACCAAAAAGTAGTAATTTTGCAGGCGCTATGAAGGCCATTATCACTTTTTTGAAAAACTGGACGTTGCCCAGCGCGATTGTGTCGGGCACGGTCATCTATCTGATATTTTATTGGGTTCGCGCCCTCGATCCCGTGAGCGAGGTAATGGAGCCGATTTTCGACACCATCCTGCCGCTGTTCATGAGCCTGATCCTGTTCACGACGTTTCTGCGCGTGGATTTCCACAAGATGCGCCCGGCAATGTGGCACCTGTGGGTGTCGGTGTTCCAGGTGGCTCTTGTCATGCTGCTTGTGGCACTGATTCTGGGCTTTGAGATGAAGGGAAAAGACCTGATTCTCATGGAGGGTATACTGACGTGCGTCATCTGCCCCGGAGCCAGTGCTGCACCCGTCGTGACGGGCAAATTGGGCGGCAACCTGGAGACGATGACCAGCTATGTGTTCCTTTCCAACCTGGTCACAGTGGTCGCCGTTCCCGTGGTGTTCCCACTCATCGACAAGGGCGTGGACATCAGCTTCTGGACCGCATTCTGGATGATCATGTACAAAGTGTTCCTTGTGCTGGTATTGCCGCTGATTGGCGCTTATCTGGTCAAGCACTACCTGCCGCGCGTGCAGCAGCGGCTGGTGGCCATCCAGGACCTGTCATTCTACATGTGGGGCATCTCGCTGACCATCGTCACGGGCTGCACGGTCAAGAACATCATCAACAGTGGCGCGCCCGTGGTGTTCCTCATCACCATCGCACTGGTATCCCTGCTCATCTGCTTGGCACAGTTTGCCGTGGGCCGATACATCGGACACTTCTTTGGCACCGTCATCGAGAGCGGACAAGGCCTGGGACAAAAGAACACCGCGTTTGCCGTCTGGATTGCCTACACATACCTGAGCCCGCTATCGGTCGCCGGCCCGGGCTGCTACATCCTGTGGCAAAACGCCATCAACAGCCTGGAAATCTGGCATCACCGCAAGCAACAGGAATCTCACGCCAAGGCGCAAAGCCACTAAGATTTTTTGAAAAATGAAGAAACTGATTAATCCATATCTTGACAAACAGGGTTACAACTGCTTCGGTTGCAGCCCAACCAACCCCATCGGCCTGCATCTGGAATTTTGGGAAGATGGTGAGGAAGTGGTGACCACTTGGTCGCCCTGTGTGAACTACGACGGCTGGGTAGAGACCCTGCACGGCGGCATCATCAGCACGCTCATGGACGAGCTGGCCAACTGGGTCCTCTCGCGCCGCTTGCAGGCTGCTGGCGTCACCACCAAGCTGCAAGTGAAATTCCGCAGACCCGTTTCCACCCGCGACCCGCAGATTACCCTGAGGGGCCGCATCACCGGCAACGTGCTCAACCACTACACCGTCCACGTCACATTGCACGACAGCAAGGGCCGCCTGTGCGACGAGGGCGACGTCACCTACTGCATGTTTGATAAAGCGCGTTCACGGGAGATGGGCTTCACTTCCTGCCTCACCGAGGACGAAGCGAAGACTGAGTAATCAGTCGGGCAGCGGTAGCGGTGCAGATGTCGGTGCCGAGGCGTTCAGCCAGCCGGCGGTAACCGTCGAGCATAGCCTTCCTATCCTCGGTTTCATCGAGTAAATTGGTCAAGTGTTGATCGATGCTGTCCACGGTGCACAGGTGCATCAACAATTCAGGGATGATGGGCTCGTCGGTGATAAGATTGGGCAGAGTCACGTATTTTCCCGTTAACAAGCGACGATAGAAATTATAGGACCACTTGCTGCCGTTGAAACGGTAGCAAGCGACTTGAGGTGTACCCAGCAAGGCGGTTTCGAGCGTCGCTGTGCCCGAGGTGACCAATGCCGCACGGGAATGATGCACAAGCGGATAGGTGGCATCACGCAAGACGGGAACAGACTTGCCTGCCATCACCTCGCGGTAGAGGCTGTCGTCAATACTCGGAGCACCGGCAATGACGGCCTGATACTCGGGATGGCGCGCTGCCGCCTCAAGCATGAGGGGCAGATTGTCACGTATCTCGCGGACGCGGCTACCGGGAACAAGAGCGATGATGGGACGGTCGGATAGGCCGTTTTGTTCGATGAAATGGGACAAATCCGGGAAATCCTTGCTTGCCAGAGCCACTTCCTGCACAGTGGGGTTGCCCACATAGGTAGCCTCATAGCCCCGCTCACGATACCAGTCGGGCTCAAAGGGCAGAATGCAATACATGTGGTCCACATAGCGACGGATGTCCTTGACACGCCATTCCTTCCATACCCACACCTTGGGTGAAATGAAATAATGAACAGGAATGCCCAAGTTGTGGGCATACTTGGCGACCTTCAGGTTAAATGAGGGGTAATCGACCAGAATCAGTGCCTCGGGTTGCCACTCGTCGATGGCACGGCGCGCGGTGCCCAGGAAACCAAGAATTTTACCTAAATGCTTCACCACGTCGGCAAAACCCATATATGCCATGTCACGGTAATGGATAATGGGCGGAGCACCCACCTGTGCTGCCATAAGGTCACCGCCCAAGTAGCGGAACTCGGCAGTCTGGTCCAGTTGTTTGATCGATTCTATCAAGTGGGAGGCATGCAAGTCGCCCGAGGCCTCGCCGGCAATGAGGAAGTATTTCATGGGTCGCGTCGTTTTAGGGTGATGAAGTCAAACTCGTAGGCATTCTTGTGGTCGCTCGCATGGTGTTCACGGCTCACTTCTTGCCATTCCTCCATGTTGAGAGCAGGGAAAAAGGCATCGGCCGTTGCCCAGCGGGCATGTATCAGAGTCAAGTGCAGCACATCAACCATCGGCAATGCCTGCTCATAGACCTGAGCCCCGCCGATGATGAAGACCGTGTCGGTCTGGGCTGCCGTGATGGCCTCCTCAAGGCTATGGACCACTGTCACACCTGGATATTGCCAATCGGCGTTGCGGGTGATGACGATATTCTGTCGGCCAGGCAACGGGCGGCGTGGAAAGGATTCAAATGTTTTCCGGCCCATGACAATGCTATGCCCCATGGTGACTTCCTTGAAGTGGCGCATGTCGGCAGGCAGGTGGCACAACAGGTCACCCTGGCGCCCAATGGCCCAATCACTGGCGACGGCAACTATGGCGTGAATGGATTTCATTTAATGCAGACTAAATAAAGAACATTACACCGAAACCACACCCTTGATAGCGGGCCAGGGATCATAGCCCTCGAGGGTGAAGTCCTCATACTTGTAGTCGTCGATGCTCTTCACATCGGGATTCAGTATCATGCGGGGCAACGGGCGGGGTTCGCGCGAGAGCTGCTCCTTGATCTGGTCAAAATGGTTGCGGTAGATGTGGGCGTCACCGAAGGTGTGCACAAACTCACCCGGCTCAAGGCCCGTCACATGGGCCACCATCATCAACAGCAAGGCATAGGAGGCGATGTTGAACGGCACACCCAGGAACAGGTCGGCACTGCGCTGATAAAGCTGCAGGCTCAATTTGCCCTGTGCCACATAGAACTGGAACAGCGAGTGGCAGGGCGGTAGCTTCATGGTAGGCACCTCGGCGACATTCCAGGCACTGACCATGATGCGACGGCTGTCTGGCGTGTTCTTTATCTGGTCGATGACCTGTGCTATCTGGTCGATCGTGCCGCCATTACCGTCGGGCCATGCACGCCATTGGCTACCATACACGGGACCCAGGTCGCCATTCTCGTCGGCCCACTCGTTCCAGATGCGTACACCATGCTCCTGGAGCCAGCGCACATTAGTGTCACCGCGCAGGAACCACAGCAATTCATAGATGATGGACTTGAGGTGTACCTTCTTGGTCGTCAGCAACGGGAAACCGTCGGCAAGGTTGCAGCGCAACTGGTAACCAAACACACTGCGGGTACCCGTGCCCGTGCGGTCTTCCTTGTCCACACCATGCTCCATCACGTGGCGCACCAGGTCAAGATACTGTTTCATCGGCTCTTGTTCGTTTAATGGTTAGTGGCCACAAAATTATAAAAAAAAAGAAAACCATACAAAAAACCGCCCCTTTCGGGATCCCAAATGAATCGGGAGACCCTGGGCGGCATCATTGTTGAGGAAAATACACAATGCAAAGCGCCTAACGCGGACGTTAGCGCTTTGCTGCGGTAGCCCATAGCAGAATCGAACTGCTCTTTCAAGAATGAAAATCTTGCGTCCTAGCCGATAGACGAATGGGCCGAACCTGAGCTGAACAGGCACCCGCAGGGGGCACCACGGCTTAATTGCTTAGGCCTTGTTCAGCTTGTTGATGTGCTGAGCGAGCTTTGACTTGAGGTTTGCAGCCTTATTCTTGCTGAGTCGGTCATTTTGCGAATGTTGCGGACAGCATTGCGCATGGTCTTGCTGTAATAACGGTTGCGAAGACGGCGGGTCTCGCTCTGACGGATTCTCTTAATAGCTGATTTATGGTTTGCCATAATTATTTATAAAACGTTGATATTTAGTGATTAAATGTAGCCCATAGCAGAATCGAACTGCTCTTTCAAGAATGAAAATCTTGCGTCCTAGCCGATAGACGAATGGGCCAGATTGCGGGAATTTTCCGCAAAAGCGACTGCAAAATTAGAAACATTTTTTGAATTGGCAAAATTTAACTTCCCGAAAAGCGGAAAAAGTTGTGATTTTTTGAGTTTTATGCCTGCTGATTAGCGAATAATGAGTAAATTAGCGCCATGTATGAGAAGCTAAAGGGCGTTGTTCTTAACACCATCCGCTACAGCGACAAGCACAATATCGTGCACATCTACACCGATAGGCACGGGCTGATGTCGTTTGCCGTGCCCCAGGGCAAGACCCACGCGGCGCGGATGCGCAACGCGATGCTCATGCCGCTCTCGCTCATTGACCTGGAAGCGGCCATCCGTCCCGGACGGGACCTGTCGACCCTGCGCGAGCTGCGACGCAACTATCCCCTGGCGACCTTGTACAGCGACCCCGTGAAAAATGCCATTGTCATGTTTATCAGCGAGCTGCTGGCCCACGTCATTCAGGAGCCCGAGGGCAATGACCCGTTATTCCGCTATATCGAGCAGTCGGTACAACTGCTGGAGCAGATGCCCGACCAGATTGCTAACTTCCACATCTGTTTCCTCTATCACCTGGGCGCCCACTTGGGAATCCAGCCCAATGTCGAGAGCTACAGCACCGGATATTGGTTTGACATGACCGATGGCGTATTTGTCCCGGCGGCTGTGCGGGGACACATGCACCTGCAACCACGCGAGGCTCAGGTCATCCACCTGCTATCGCGCATGACCTTTGCCAACATGAAGGCATTCCGCTTTAACCGCGAGGAACGCAACCGCATGCTCGACCTCATCATCGGTTACTACCGCCTGCACAACGCCGCCATCGGCACCCTGCGCTCCCCAGACATCCTCAAGCAACTGTTCATATGAAACTAGTTCCAGAAGCCAATGCTTCTGGAACTTGAGTTTAAAGTTTAGAGTTTAGCGTTTAAAGACGGTTTACCAACTGCCGCCGCCTCCACCGCCGCCGAACGAGCCTCCACCAAAGCCTCCCCAGCCGCCACCGAACGAGCCACCGCCGCCCCACGAGGAGCCGCCGCGACCCCAGTCGCTGCCGCTGGTGAAGATGATGGGTCCGCCCCAGGTGCCGGTATCGCGGTTGTTGCGGTTACCATTATTGCCCTGGTTGCTCTTGTGAGCCAGATACAGGAAGAACGCAAAGATAACGATAAACATAATCAAGGCGAACAGCGCCTCGTCGTCACCCTGACTGGCATAATCCTCCTCATTATACTCACCCGTGGCCAGGTCACGCACTACCTTTGCTCCGGCCCACACGCCGCCCAGGTAGTCATTATCCTTAAAGTAAGGAATCATTTCCTGGTTGACGATACGTGTGCTGGTGGCGTCGGTGATGGCGCCTTCAAGTCCATAGCCTGGAGCGATAAAGGCTTCGCCTTTGCTGTCTGCGGTCTTGGGCTTGATCAGGATGACAACGCCATTGTTGTTCCCTTTCTTGCCCACGCCCCACTGCTGACCGATGCTATAGGCCATCCATGCCTTGTCGTAGTCGCCAAAATCATTCATGGTGACCACACAGATCTGGTTGCTGGTCTCGACGGCAATCTTCTCGAGTGAATCCTCAAGCCACTGGCAATCGCCAAGGATGCCGGCAAAGTCGTTGACCAGCCGTGGCGGGTCAGGACGCGCGGGCACCTGGGCCGTCACCGCAAGCGCGGTGAGGCTCAGCATCAAGAATGCCGCCAAGCGCAATCTCGCTTTATTCCATGTTGCCATAGTCATCGTCGTGATCGTCTGATTCATCTTCATCCCCTTCATCAAAGGAGACTTCATTACTCAGTTCATTCTCGTCATTGCGCTCGCCAGGGAAGTACTGCGACAGGCGCTCACCCATGTGCGCGATGATTTCACACAGGCCGTCGACCGGGCGTCCCGCCTTGAGGAAACGCGTCAACTCCTCGACCTCACCGTCCCAGAATCCCTGGGGCACCACCGCATTGATTCCAGTGTCGCCCAGAATAGCAAACTTACGGTCCTCGTAGGCGACAAAAATCAGCACGGCATTGCGGCGCTTGGTGGTGTAGAGGTGCAGACGGTTAAAGGTCCTGGCTGCACGTTTCATCACATCACCGCGGCATCGAGGCGTCACGTGGACACAAATCTCGCCCGTGGTGTGACGCTCGGCTGCGGTAATGGCATCGGCTATGCGCCGTTGGCCCTCATTAGGGATGAAATCGGCCAGTGCCATCGTTTACTTGCCCTCGCTGGTGCCAAAGTCCACCTTAGGAGCCTTATCGGCGCCCTCTTGAGCCTGGAAGTAAGGCTTCTCGCCAAAGTTGAAGATGCTGGCGATGATGTTGGTGGGGAAGGTGCGGCGCTTGGTGTTATACCCACGGGCCACCTCGTTAAACTTGTTGCGTTCAACAGCAATGCGGTTCTCAGTGCCTTCCAGCTGATTCTGCAGTTCCAGGAAGTTCTGGTTGGCTTTCAGGTCGGGGTAGTTCTCGCTGACAGCAATCAGTCGGCTCAGCGCATTGGTCACGTCACCCTGTGCAGCCTGATACTTCTGCAGGTCCTCGGGAGTCATGTTGGTGGGATCGATAGTCACCTTGGTAGCATTGGCACGTGCCTCAATCACGCCTTCCAGGGTCTCCTGCTCGTGCTTGGCATAGCCCTTGACGGTCTCTACCAGGTTGGGGATAAGGTCAGCACGGCGCTGATACACGTTTTCCACCTGAGCCCATGCGGTCTCTACGCTCTCTTGATCTTGAACGAGTCCGTTATAGCTGTTCTTTACCCAGCCAAACAAAGCGAGGGCGATTACGCCCAGGACAATAAGTCCGATACATCCTTTTTTCATTGTCGATTAATTATTTATAAGGTGAATAATCTTTTTCTACAATCTGCAAATTTACAAAATACCTGATAAACTGCTGCAATAGTTGTGCCACTTTTTTTCAAATCCTCAATTATTACAGTTTCCTGCTCACCGATTGATGGGATGGGAAGTCATAATAAGCAAGGCGCCCACATAGTGATGAGCGCCCTGCCTGGGGGGATAATACCGTTGCTTGAAGGCTATGAATGCAGTGTTTATAATGCCAATCTTAGGCCAATGCCGTGGCTATGGTAGGTGGGAACCACCGAGTTGCGGAACGACACGCGGCAGAACCACTCGTCGAAGTACCAATTGCCTCCACGATAAACCCGGTTGGTGCCTGTCATGGGGCCAACGGGATCGACCAGCGCCTCTGTACTGTAATCGCCATACCAGTCCTGAACCCACTCGTGAACATTGCCACTCATGTCATAGAGGTCCAGTTCATTGGGATACCTCGTGGACACGTCATGGGTGCCATGAGCACCAGTGCCCCTGAAGTCCCAAGAGTCGTTATAGGAGTACCATGCCACAGTGGGCAGGTCGTTGCTCCCGGCATACTTGTAGCCTTCGCTCAAGTTGCCACCACGCGCCGCAAACTCCCACTCGGCCTCGGTGGGCAGCCTGAAGTTCATGCCTGTCAGGGCGTTTATCGCCGCAATAAACTCCTGACAATCCTCCCAGCTCACCTGTTCAACAGGATGCGACGAGCCTGGGAAATAACTGGGATTGGTCCCCATAACCGCTATCCAGAGTTCCTGGGTCACTTCGGTCTGGCCGATGCTATAAGATGTCAGGGTCACTTGATGAACAGGTTTCTCGCGGCTACTGGCATCGCTACCCTGCTCGGCAGTGGCTCCCATCATGAAGGTACCGCCCTCGACAGGCACCATGACAAACGTCACGCCGTTTACCGTGTACTCATCATATTGCGGTTCATCGGGGTCTCCTATCGGCTCCAATTCACTGCCGCCGAGCAAATAGTCGATCAGGGCCGTGACATCGGCAATGCTCACGGCGGTATCAGCATTAACATCGGCTACAGGCGTGTATTCTATTGCGTTGCCCGACAACAGATAATCAATAAGTTCCGTGAGGTCGGTGATATTCACGTTGCCGTCATCATTCACGTCTCCACGCAGGTTGGCCGCCGCCACATTGAGCGGCAACGCCAGCATCAGCACCAATACCAGCCAAGCTATCTTATTTCTTATAAAGTCTCTCATCCTATTTCAATCTGCTTAATTAACTCTGATATACTTCTTTGCGCTGCGTGTATTATCGCTATTGGTGGTCACCTCGATGTTCACACCATCAAACGGGGAGTTACTCGTGTTTCCCCTCAGGTTATAGTAGCGCACCCTGGAGTTACCACGGGGAGCGGGTGATTGGGCAGGCACGGCATCAATCTCATCGACCGAGGTCGCCGGGTTGTACCCCTCATCATTGATGGGATCAAGGTAGAACGACCTCAAGGGCTCATAGCCTTTCTCCTCCATGAGGGCATCCCAGTCGGCGGGCAGCTCGACTGCGACGGTGGACATACCGCCGCCAGGCATGGTCTGTATCTTGTTGCGAGAAGCGTCGCCAGTGACAATGAATGCCGTCTCGCCCTTTTGCATCGTGGGAATGGTCATCATCTGGGGGTCATCACAGGCATACCATACCGGAGTGGCCGTCATCTCGGCATTCTCCTCTTCCTGCAAGCGTTGCATGTATTCCTCAAACGACACCTTGTCAGGGTCGATGGCGCTACCCGGGTTGGCATAATAGTGGGCAAAGGTGCGCTCATACAGCGGACGCCTTGCGGTGAGAATCAGCTGATCCTCGAGATTATCGATGGTGCCATATTGCTCCTGGAGCAGGGCGGCGACTTCCTCGGTCATGAGGATGGCGCGGTTAGTGAACTGCACACCGCTACCCAGCGCCAACTGGCATCGTTCGGTGATATCCCATGCCAGCAATTGCATGATTTTCTCGCCATCGGTAGTGGCTGGGGGCATATTGTTACCCCACAACAGGGTGGACGCCGCAGTGACGGCACTCTGATTGAGTTGCAACCCCTGGCGCACGTGGTGGGGATTCCAACCCACCCTCAAGCATGCCTCGTCATCCTCGGCAAGGCACCATGACACGGGGTAGCCAAAGGTGCCCATCCTATCCTGCTTGACATAGTAGCCCGCAAGGTTGAGCATCGCCAAATTCAGGAAACGGCCGATGGCGACATTGGCCTGTTCATTGATCTGGCCCTGGCCGTGGTCAATACCCAACTGGCGTGCCACAGGACCGTTAACCCAGCAATAGGGCACCCAAGCATGTGTACTGCCCAAAGTCCGGCGGAACTCGCCCGAGGTCATTGCCTTGGTCAAGGCGATGAGCAGGGGCATATATTCGGGTTTGCAGCCGGCCATTACGCCGTTGACAGCGACATGCCACACGAGTGACTGGCGGTAGGACGGTGACAGGACGGCAATGGTGCGGTTCCAGCGGTAGTCGGTATAATTCATGAATTCCTCAACGCGCTCAATCGTGGGCGGGATAATGGGCATACCGTCGCTCCACATCATGTCGTTATAGAACTCGTTAACCTCGTCGATGGTGCCGCTGAACACCACTTCCTGTGGGTCGGTGGGTTGCAGCTGCTGGTTCTCGTCGATTTCCTGCTGCGTGATGGGTTCGGTAAGCATCTCGAGAATCTGGGGCCACAACACCTCACGGGTGTTTTGCTTGAGTTGTTCCTCGGTGTGTGAGGCAAACGCGCCGGGATATACTGCCACACGCAGGGCTGGCACACCATTGTTATAGGCTGTCGTCTTGGCCTGGGTATCAAACCCCGGGGCGGCAATCATCACCGACGGGATGCCAATATACTCGGCGGCAATGCAGTTACCGGTCTCCTTGGGGGTGCAGATGCCGCAACCGCCGTTACCCGAAATCACCGCGTCCACGCCATACTCTTGCAGCCGCTGCTGGAATCGGATGACCTGGGGTTTCTGCACTCGCGGGCCGGGAAACAGTCCAGCAGAGCCGATTTCGCTCAGCACATAGACCGTGGCTGTGGGGAAATACTCGAGGATGAGCCTCTTCAGTTCAACGTGGGTCACACTCGCCATAAACGAGCCCCCGACCAGAGCGATGGTCTTGCCTTCAAATGTGTCCAGCCTGGGCGCCATCTCAATCATATCGACCGACGATTGCCCCACGGGCGACAGCACGTCATAGGTGCCTATGGTCTCGTCGCCGCCGCACTCGCCACTTGGGTCACACGTCTGGGCACTCACGGTTAATGACAACAACGAAATGCTGAGCAATACAAGCAGCATCCTTAAGGTAGTTTTGTGCATCATAATCTATTGGTTTTTGAGGTTTTTTACATCAATAAGATGCAGGGCGGCAGACAAAGTTAAATTCTTTGTCAAGAAAATGAGACAATTTTTGGAAAAAACTTTCCACCGTTTTTAACTTTTCCACATTTTCCACATCTTATATATGCATGATAACCCAGACCGACGACAGCACGTTGCAGCAGATGCTCCAGAATCCCGCACTCCGTGACGAGGGTTTCAGGATGCTTATGAAGCAGTACGGGCAGACGCTCTACTGGCACATTCGCCGTATCGTTGTGGGTCATGACGATGCCGAGGACGTCTTGCAGGAAACGTGCATCAAGGTCTTGAACCGTATCGGCACCTACAAAGGCGATGCCCCAATGGTGACATGGCTCTACCGCGTCGCCACCAACGAGGCCCTGCAACACCTGAGGCGGCAGACCCACCTGTTTCAGAGCATCGATTCGCTGAGCGACACACTCGCAGCCAAACTGCAAGCCGAGTCAATGCTCCAGGGGCATGAGGCCGAGATCTTGTTCCAGCAGGCCCTGCTCACGTTGCCCACCCAGCAGCGCATCGCCTTCAACCTGCGTTACTATGACGAGTTGAACTATGACGAAATCGCCCGCATCACCGGCAAGTCGGTCAACACGCTCAAGACCAATTATCATTATGCGACCCAAAAGGTGAAGACTTACATTCTAGAACACTCAAGATGAAAGAACTATATGACAACATAGGCAAGAAGCTCCCCTACCAGGAGAGCGACAAGTACTTGGAGAACCTGATTAACAAGACAACCGAGAATGCAATCAGGCAACAGAACACAGCCAAGGGTCACTGGCATTTGGGCAGGATGATAGCTTCGACCGCCGCAGGCCTGATTTTGCTTATCGGCATCGGGGTGACGGTTTTCAACCTCGGGGACAAGTCGGCCACAGTACCCCTCCAGGACCAGAGCCCGCTCGACGAGTTCCTCAACACATTATCTGACGAAGAAGCAGCCCAACTGCAATACTATGAAATAGAAGAAATACCCGAATATTAAAAACAACCCGCATGGAAACGACAAGAAAACTCATAATCATCATCGTGGTGGCGCTCCTGGGCCTCACCGCCACGGCACAAGACAACCAAAACCACTCACTGAACGAGCGGCTGTATAAGGCCAAAGTGCGCGAACTGGTTTTCCGCCTGCACATCACGCCCGAGCAGCAGCAGAAGTTTGAACCCATCTACCGCAGCTACTGTGAGGAGATGACCGCACTATGGAACGAACGCAAGCGCCCCATCAAGCCCAGCACGAGCACCGATGCCGCCGCCATGGCTAAGCGCAAGATGGAGATGCAGCAACGGGCCCAGGGCATCCGCATGAAATATATAGACAGACTTGCCACCGTGCTCAATGCCAGCCAGGTGGACCGCTTCTTTGAGGTCGAGAGCATTATTCAGAAGAAACTCAAGGAGCGGCATGACCAAGCCAAGAACCAATAAGTACACAATTCTTTTCATAAATGGAAAAATGCCGACAAGGACGCAATCCCTTGCCGGCATTCTTATTTTACCAATTATGGCCCTAAGGCCTATACATCAATAATTCTCGGCCTTGATCTGGAAATAGGCCTGCGGATGGTTGCACACGGGGCAGACCTCGGGGGCCTTCTTGCCGATGACCACATGACCGCAGTTGCTGCACTGCCAGATGGTGTCACCGTCGCGTGAGAACACGATGCCTTCCTTGATATTGTTCAACAGCTTCAGGTAGCGCTCCTCGTGCAGTTTCTCAATGGCGGCAACGCCCTCCATCTGCTCGGCGATCTCGATGAATCCCTCCTCGCGGGCCTCCTCGGCCATGCGCTTGTACATGTCGGTCCACTCGAAATTCTCACCGGCGGCTGCATCTTCCAGGTTCTCGATAGTGCCCTTCACGGCACCACCCTGCAGGTGCTTGAACCACAACTTGGCATGCTCCTTCTCCTGGTTGGCGGTCTCCTCAAAGATGGCTGCGATCTGCACATAACCATCCTTCTTGGCCTTAGAGGCATAGTAGGTGTACTTGTTACGGGCCTGTGACTCGCCTGCGAAGGCTTCCATCAGGTTCTTTTCGGTCTTGGTTCCTTTCAACTCTTTCATTTCAATAGTGATAAATTAGTGATTAATTGATTTAGTTATCTCCTGCAAAGATAGTGTTTTTTTGCTGCTATTCCTACAACTACCATCACTTTTTAATCCTAATTGACCTAATTACCGATTTCCACCCAACATTTTTAGTAACAACCTCGTTAGTAATTGATCTATTACTAATCAACGTATTAGTAATCACTTTATTAGTAAGAAGTTTGTTACTAACAAAGTGATTACTAACAATAGTTCTCTATAAAACAGATATTTAGCGGATTCTATATATCAACATTCCGCTAAAGTGGCTGGTTGTTTCTAAAACTCGATGCCCAACTTGAAGGACAGGCAGTGGTAGGGGTTGTTCTGGAAGTCATCAGGGTAGTCTGGTTTGTAGTCCAGATGCTTGATGGCGTTCTCGCCATAGGTGCGTACCACGATGTCGGTACTCTGCATGCTGTAGCCCAGCGAAGCATTAATGGCCAGTGCGTCGGTCAGTCCAATTCGGCATCCTATCGTGGGGTTGAACATAAAGCCATAAGCCTTATTGCCCAGCGTGTAGCCCACGCGGAAATCCAGATAGGGAGAATACCTGTTCTTTAACAGGTCGAGCCTGACGTCGGCAAACACAGGAAACATGTAAAAATCTGCCTTTTGCCAAAAATTGTCTTTAAAATGCTGCTTGTGGCTGATCTTCATTCCAGCACCGGCTCCCACAAACAGATAGGGCTTCAGTTGGTAGCCATGGGCGGTACTGAAACCGAAGTGATCACGGGACTGGGCGTCGATGGATTTGTAGAATTCCAGGTCAAAGAAGCCGCGGTAACCCTTCTGCGGGCCCTTGCCGGGAGTGAAGTCGCCGCCCATTGTCTGCTGGGGCTGCCAGTTTTCCTTAGTAATCTGCTTGATGCGGTCCCAATAGATGGTCTGCAGCGTGCCGTCATCCTCCTGGATAACCAGTGAATCCAGCGGAGCATAGGTCACAATCTTGCCCCTCACTTTGTGGCCGTTTTTCAGCTTCACCACCTCTTGTTTCTCTTTCTTGTTCTGCGTCTGTGCCTGAATTGTCATGCCACCCAGCAGACATAACGCCAATAATAAGATAATCTTTTTCATGAATATTAAGTATTATTAGAGATGTAACAAAGGTATATCAATTGCAGTTTCCAATCATTACCCCTAAAATATTTAACAAACTTTCAACATTTCAATGCCTATATTCAGGACGGTGGCGGTAGGTGTTGCGCAACGGCTCAAAGGCCGCGGCATCGGCTTTCAGGGCGGCAGTATCGGCCATGATGTCATAGCTGGCGGCGATGCCTTCGAGCGTGACATCGGGGGCGCCTGTGGCGGGAGCTGCAATCTCGGGGACGGGGATGTCCCAGCCGTAAAATCCGTTCAACGCCTCCAGCATCATGGCTGTGCCACGTTGCTTGCCCTCGGCGCTGTAGCCTGCAATGTGGGGCGTGGCGACAATGGCTTTTTCCAGCAGTTCACGGGAAATATTAGGCTCGTTCTCCCAGCAGTCGAGCGCCACGTCGCCATGCCAGCCGAGCAGGGCCGCATTGTCGGCAATGGGGCCACGGGCTGCGTCGATGATCAGGCGGCAATGGTCAAGGCCATCCAGGAAAGCCTGGTCGCACAGGTGCCACGTGGGCCACTGCCCGTCACGGGTGAGCGGCGTGTGAAAGGTGATGATGTCACAGCGGCGCTGCAACTCGTCGAGCGGCGAGAAAATGCCATCAATAGAGCAGTCCCCCATTTTTTCCCTGTTTTCCCCAGTTTCCACGTTTTCCATGTTTTCCCTGGGTGGGTCGTTGAGCAGGACGGTAAACCCCAATTCCCTACCCCAGCGGGCAACGATAGAACCGATGTGGCCCACGCCGACGATGCCCAGGGTGAGGCCAGCGGGCGAGGACAGGCCGCGATGACGCATCCAGGCAGTGATGGCGCAGAATACCCACTGGGCAACAGCGGGGGCGTTGCAGCCGGGGGCGTTGCGAACGGTGATACCGTGGCTGCCGCAGTAGTCGAGGTCGATGTGGTCGGTGCCAATGGTAGCCGACCCGATAAAGCCCACGCGGCTGCCGTCGAGCAACGCGGCGTCGCAGCGGGTACGCGTCCTCACGATGAGCGCATCGGCATCCCTGACCGCCTCGCGGGTGATGTCGCCCGGCTCCAAGTACACGACCTCGGCACGAGGCTCAATCTTGCCCCGGATGTTGGGAATATGGCTATCTACAATAATCTTCATCGCGTTAACAGGTTAGCGGCACACAGGCCTATACATCCCGCGATCAGCAACAGGATAAAAAGGTAGCGGTGGTGCATCGTGGAGCGCAGGGTGTGGGCATGAGCGACCTGGACAGCGACCATGAGGCCCAGCAATGGCAAATAGACCACCATGTCTCCATAATCGATACAGATGGCAATAATCACCATCACCAGAGTGAACACCATGAAGGCGTTATACACCCTGGTCTGCATCCGGTAATTCATGATAATCAGCAGGTTCATCACCGCCAGCACGATGCCCGCCACTGCGAGGATTCCTGCCAGCACAAGTTCCAACTCGGCACGGGGTTGGGCCACGACATGCCAGATGCCATCTATCTGGGGCATGGTGAAATCGGCTGGTGACGCAATACCCATGCCCAGCACAATCCAGAACGGGGTGATGAGCCCAAACAGCATCGCCAGCACCCCCTTCAGGTTCAAGACGCCCATATTGAAAAACCCCAACACAAACGCCGGAATCAGAGCCAGGAAACCGTAATGGAACATACTGCCTGCCGCCACGAGGGCAAAGATAAGAAAAATGCTGCGCTGCGAGTGGCGGTCCTGATAGGAGGCAAACAGCGGCAAGATGGCCACTGCGGTCACCAGGCACAGCAGCGTGCCCGCATTAAACGAGACAAGTCCAGCCGGATGGGCCAGCTGCAGCAGGAAAAACACCGACACGAACAGGTGGGTCACCGACCTGACATAACTAAACACCTTGTTCAATGCCAGCATGATGCCTCCCGTCGCCAGCAGACCCAGCACATTGACCGCAGCCGACAGCGGCCCGGCCTCGATGAGCACTTGCCCAAACGAGAAAAAGATGCCCGTGCTCTCGACAGGGGCGGGTCGCACACCCATCGACAGAGCTACAGCGGCCACTACCATGAGCGCTATCGCACACAGTATCATGAAGGGCCGTCCGTTGAAGTACTCGTTGATATGCTCGCGGGTCGTCATTCCGTATTATTGCCGAGTGCATGAAAAACAAGAAAGACAACAATAATCCGCAACGTGAATTGGTAACTATTGTCGTTGTCTTTCTTGCCTTACTGATATTAATTAGTTGTCGTTGTTGTCCTGTGGCTTCGGGTCGGCAGGCTCGTCCAGGTCACGGCGTTTCCAACTCTTGCGGCGGCCATGGATGATGGGAACCTCCTTCTCGGCACCCAGGGTGGGCTTGCGGTCACGCAGGATGCGCTTGGCAAACATCTCGCTATGGCGGAACTCCTGGTCGAAGTCGTCATCATAGCGGCCCTTCTTGTCACGGTTATCGACGTCCTTCATCATGCGGCGGTCGCGGCTGATGTTGGAGCGGCGCTGGCGCTCGCCTTCATCACCAGGGGCGTTGTCTCCCCTGGCCTCGCGGCGACGGGGACGGTCAGAGTCATCCCTTCGGGGACGGCCGGGACGGAAGTCACCACGGCCACCACGGTCGGGACGGTTACTGCTGCCCATAACACGATGGGGCCTGTTGATGCCCTGGCTGCGCTCACTGGCACGGAAGTCGTCGTTGTGGATGCTGCCGCCGCTCTCCCTCATCTCATTATACTTGCCGTCAAAGATGACAAACTCCAGCAACTCGCAATCCAGGCCGCCATTGTTGAGCGCATAGCGCACCGACGGCTTCAGGCCGATCTTGAACGACTGTTCCTTGTCGCTGCACACGAGCCACACGTTATAGCCCATGAAGGTGTGCTTGAACTGGGTGCCCAGGTCACGGTAGAACTGGTCGATGTCCTCCATCTTGAGGCGCTCACCGTAGGGCGGGTTGCTGATGATGGTACCCTTCTCGGGGACGATGGCGATATCCCTGAAGTCACGGCGCTCCAGCTCGATATACTTGTTCAGTCCGGCGCTCTTGACATTGGCGCGGGCTATGGCAATGGCCTTGCCCTCGATGTCGCTGCCGTAGATCTTGTGGGTAAACTCCCGCTCCTTGCTGTCGTCGTTATAGATTTTGTCAAACAGCTCCTCGTCATAGTCGGGCCACTGCTGGAATGCATAATGGTCACGATAGACGCCCGGAGCGATATTGGCGGCGATGAGCGCTGCCTCGATCAGAAATGTGCCCGAACCGCACATGGGGTCAATCAGGTCGGTCTTGCCATCCCAGCCGCTCAGCAGGATAATGCCGGCTGCCAGCACCTCGTTGATGGGCGCGTCGGTCTGGGCAACACGCCAGCCGCGCTTGAACAGCGGGTCACCGCTACTGTCCAGCGACAGGGTCACCTCGCGGCCCGAGATGTGAACATCAAGACGGATTTCGGGATTGTCCAGGCGGATGCTCGGACGCTTGCCGTACTTGTCATTGAAGTAGTCGGCGATAGCATCCTTGACACGATAAGTGACAAAACGTGAATTGTTGAAATTCTCGCTATACACGGTCGCGTCGATGGCAAATGTCGTATCCACCTTCAACAGCTGCTCCCAGTCGAAGCCCTTGAGCTGCTCATACAGGTCATCGGCACTCGTGGACTTGAGCGTCAGGAACGGCTTGAGCACACGCACCGCGGTGCGGCAGGCAAAATTAGCCCGATACAGCATCTCCTTGTCTCCCTTGAAGTAAACCACACGGTTGCCCTCAGTCACATCCTCGGCGCCCAGGGCGCGTAACTCGTCGGCAAGGACACCTTCCAGACCCAGGAAGGTTTTTGCCACCATATCAAATCTGTCAGTCATCATGTTCTAATCATCTATTGAATGCGCAAAGTTACTCTAAAAACTCGACATATAACGAAATAAATTGCTATCTTTGCCGAAAAATATTAATATACTAATCTATCATCTATTCAATGGAGAAAATTCAAGCAGGTAAATACGTCGAACTCGTGTATGAGATTTTTGTTGTCAACGGCGACGAGCAAGTGAGTGTTTTCAAGTTCAATAAGGAACATCCCGACGCGTTTGTGTTCGGCATGGACGTCACGCTGATCCAGGGATTCCAGGACCACATCTTTAACCTCGAGCAGGGCGAGAAATTTGACTTCACGTTGAAGCCCGAGGAGGCCTTCGGCGCCAAGGACCCCAACATGGTTTACGAACTCGAGAAGGAAATCTTCCACGTTGACGGCAAGTTTGACCACGAGCACATCCGCGTGGGCGCTAGTGTCCCCATGATGACCCAGGACGGCATGCGCATCGAGGGCATCGTCACCCAGGTCACCGACGACAAGGTCACCATGGACTTCAACCACCAGCTTGCCGGCGAGACGGTGCGCTATGCGGGCTACGTGCAGCTCGTGCGCGACGCCACCCCCGAGGAGCTTCAGCCCAAGCATCACCACGGCTGCGGTTGTGGTTGCGAGGACTGTGGCGGCGGTGACTGCGGACACGACCACGGCGACGACTGCAACTGCGGCTGCGGCGGCTGCTAACCTTTCAAACAACCCTAACAACCTTATTACAACATCAACAACATTTTTCATTTTTATGGTTGTATGTGTTGTTGTCAACATGTTGTTCCTGTTGTTTGATACAGTAGTGCAGTGCTAAAAATATATAATTAGGCATTAATTAAGGAAATTTTTCTTTAATTCATGGTGTAACATTATAAATAAATGCGTAATTTTGCACCGCATTTCAAATAGACAATTTCTAAAGTATTAATAATTAAAGATTTATTATGGCTAAATTTGATAAGGCTATCTTAGCAGAGAAGTACGGTATCACTGGTGTTACCGAGGTTCTCTACAACCCCAGCTATGAGGTGATGTTCAACGAGGAGATGAAACCCGGTCTGGAAGGCTTTGACAAAGGTCAGGAGACCGAACTGGGCGCCATCAACGTGATGACCGGCGTTTACACCGGCCGCTCGCCTAAAGACAAATTCATCGTTGACGATGCCAACAGCCACGACAAGGTGTGGTGGACCACCCCCGGCTACCCCAACGACAACAAGCCCGTGACCGAGGCAACCTGGGCAGCCTTGAAGGACCTGGCAGTGAAGCAGCTCAGCGGCAAGCGCCTGTTTGTGGTTGACGGCTTCTGCGGCGCCAACAAGGACACCCGCATGAAGGTGCGCTTCATCATGGAGGTTGCTTGGCAGGCCCACTTCGTGACCAACATGTTCATCCGTCCCCAGAACGAGGAGGAATTTGACCAGGAGCCCGACTTCACCGTTTACTGCGCCAGCAAGGCCAAGGTGAACAACTACAAGGAGCTCGGTCTGAACAGCGACACCGCCGTTGTCTTCAACGTGACCAGCAACGAGCAGGTCATCCTCAACACCTGGTACGGTGGTGAGATGAAGAAGGGTATGTTCTCGATGATGAACTACTTCCTGCCGTTGAAGGGCATTGCTGCCATGCACTGCTCGGCCAACTGCGACATGAACGGTGAGAACACCGCTATCTTCTTCGGCCTGTCGGGTACCGGCAAGACCACGTTGAGCACCGACCCCAAGCGCAAACTCATCGGTGATGACGAGCACGGCTGGGACGACAACGGTATCTTCAACTTCGAGGGCGGTTGCTATGCCAAGGTCATCAACCTCGACAAGGACGCTGAGCCTGACATCTACAACGCCATCCACCGCGACGCGCTGCTCGAGAACGTTACCGTCGATGCCGAGGGCAAGATCGACTTCGCCGACAAGAGCGTGACCGAGAACACCCGCGTGAGCTACCCCATCTACCACATCAAGAACATCGTGCGCCCCATCAGCCACGCTCCCGCTGCCAAGCAGGTGATCTTCTTGAGTGCCGACGCATTTGGCGTGCTGCCTCCCGTGTCGATTCTCGACTCTGAGCAGACCAAGTATTACTTCCTGAGCGGCTTCACCGCCAAGCTCGCTGGTACCGAGCGTGGCATTACCGAGCCCACTCCCACCTTCAGCGCTTGCTTCGGCCAGGCATTCCTGGAGCTGCACCCGACGAAGTATGCCGAGGAGCTCGTGAAGCGCATGGAAATGAGCGGTGCCAAGGCTTACTTGGTGAACACCGGTTGGAACGGTACTGGCAAGCGCATCTCGATCCGCGACACCCGCGGCATCATCGACGCCATCCTGAACCACAGCATCGACAACGCTCCCACTAAGGTGATCCCCTACTTCAACCTGACAGTGCCCACCCAGCTCGAAGGCGTTGACACCGGCATCCTCGACCCGCGCGACACCTATGCTGACGCCGCACAGTGGGAAGAGAAGGCTAAGGATCTGGCCAGCCGCTTCATCAAGAACTTCGTTAAGTACGAGGACAACGAGGCAGGCAAGGCTCTGGTAGCAGCTGGTCCCCAGCTCTAACGCATCCATCCGGAAATAATAAAACAAATTTCATATTTCCGCGACAAGGGGTTTTCCGCATGGGAGACCCCTTGTTTTTCACTTTTTACCAAAAAAAGCACACGGATGTAACTGACATGATGGTAACTTTTGCTAACTTTGCCAAGTAAGATGCGCATCCTGATTGTCAATACAGCCGAGCGGACTGGCGGTGCGGCCATCGCAGCCAACCGCCTGTTACATGCCTTGAACCACAATGGCGTCGAGGCGACGATGCTGGTGCGTGACCGCAAAACCGACTCGCCCAGCGTGACCAGTATCGAGCCGTCGTGGAGACTGCGGGCCAACTTCCTGTGGGAACGCGGCGTCATCTGGCTCGCCAACGGGCTGAGCAAGCGCAATCTGTTCCAAGTCGATATCGCCAACGCGGGAACCGACATCACGCGAATGGAGGTGTTCCGCCAGGCTGATATTATCCATCTGCATTGGGTTAACCAGGGTTTTCTCTCGTTAAGTGATTTGGAACGTATTATGGCTTCGGGAAAACCCGTCGTGATGACGATGCACGACCAGTGGTATTTCACGGGCATCTGCCACTACTCGGGCGATTGCGACAAGTACCAGTCGCAGTGTTGCCATTGTCCCATGCTCACGCGGGGCGGCATCGGCACGGACTTGGCACGGCGCGTGTTTGACCGCAAGCGGGCTATCTATAGCGGCAAGGCGCTGGCCTTTGTCGGCTGTAGCCGCTGGATTGCCGACCTGGCCCGCAAGAGTCCCCTGACCCAGGGCCACCTGGTCACCAACGTCCCCAATGCCATCGACACCGATGTGTTCACCCCCATGGACCAAGCCACGGCACGTGAGCGGCATGGGCTGCCTGCCGACAAAAGGCTGCTACTGTTCGGCGCCCAGCGCATCACCGACGAGCGCAAGGGTTTCCGCTATCTCGAGGAGGCCTGTGAGCACCTGATGCACAGCCACCCTGACCTGGCAAGCGAGATGGGTGTCGTAGTGCTGGGGGGTGACGCCCAGGCGGTAAAATCGGCCCTGCCCCTACCCGTCTATACTGTGGGCTACCTGAACAACGAGGCCGAAATCGCCCAATTATACAACGCCGTTGACCTATTTGTCACCCCGTCGTTGCAGGACAACCTGCCCAACACCATTGTCGAGGCCATGGCCTGTGGCACGCCCTGCGTGGGCTTCAACGTCGGCGGCATCCCCGAGATGATCAGCCACGAGCGCGACGGCTACGTCGCCCGCTACAAGGACAGCAACGACTTTGCCCACGGCATCGCATGGTGCCTCGACGACAACCGCCTGGCCACCCTGCGCCAGCAGGCCCGTGCTGCAGCCCTGGCCACCTATGCCGAGCCCATCGCAGCCCGCAACTACCAGCAGGTCTACAGCGCCCTTCTCCCTTAGGGCACTTGATGCCACAAGCCAAACCCTACCGGCCTTTCCCTATTTGCTGCTGAGGATAAAGTCCATGAGTGAGGTGATGTCACCGATGTTGACATTGCCATCGGCATCGATGTCACCATCGAGGTGATGAGGCACAATCTCTACAGGATAGAATTGTAACACGTTATCTTGCATGGCCACAAAGCCAGTCACGTCATAGGTGCCATCGGGTCGTGTTGCACGCAGCATGGGGCTGTGAGACAGGAGCCTGTCTATCAATGTGGCAGCATCGCTGATATTCACAATACCGTCACCGTTCACGTCATATCGGCCCACATCGCCACCGCCATCGGTTGTAATCTCTATGCCGAACAGGTTGAGCAATGGTAACGTGCCCGTGTCGTCGGCCATCGATTGGAGACCTTGGCTATCATCACCGGCGAGTCTCACTCCGTTGAGGCGAATGTAGTTATGTACTATATCCCCCGTCACAGCCTCGATGGCCAACACCTTAGGCAAAACAGCCTCCTGGTGGCCACCGGGCACAAATGATGATACGTCGGCAGCAGTGATGAAATCCACACCACCATCATTATAGGATTGAGCCTTGGCATCATAGATCATGTCTCCATTAGTGAACTGGGCGTCAAGAGGGCCGAGAACAAGCCCGTAGTCGCCATAGCTGTCGCGCACATACAGGTAATCTCCGTTCTGATAAACGGCAGTGAGCGGCTCAGTGAAATGCCCACTCAAGTAGAAGTCTTTATTATCTCTCAATCTATATAAAGATTTAATGCGCTTTACATCGGCCGTATCGTAAAGATTATGATAGAGAATAAAATTAGATATCCTTAAGCGATACCCTGTCACAAAATCACCAGATGACCAATACTTGTAACTTTCTACTTCCCCCTCGACATCATAGCTCCAACATAACACAGCGGCTACTACATAAGTGAAAGGGATATAGCTCTCACAAGACTCACCCTCATAATCGCAGATGTCGCGGACCTCAAAATCCTGTATTTGCTTCATGAATACTTGGTGACCACAAGTAGACGGCCCAACTTGGCTGGGAGTGATTAAGAGAGGTTCTTCTCCATCATTGCCAACCGGTGCTTTGAGTACAATCAGTTCGGGGGTGCCTATGCTATCAGCACCCACAATCGCATGGATGTTGTAAGGCTGTCCCAAGTCGCCAGGCACATTGATGTTCATTGTGCTAAAGTCGGCCTTGCATATGTTGCCCGCTTCATCGGTGAGAAGATAACTCTGGCCTTCCTCCCCGGCGCTTATGGTCAGGTTCTCCACATAGACGTAGTGGGCAAACTTGTCCATATTCACTTGGCTTAAAGAAACGGCTTCAGGTTCCACCTCCACATTTCTGCCACGACGCGCCGCGTGGAATCCTCCAGGCTTAGTGAGCACAGGAATTCCGTTAATGGTGGCCTTGGTAACACCAAAGTCATAAGGGAACCAGTAACCACTATTGACTTGGGCAATCTCATTCCCCATGAAGTAATTCTGGCTACAGTCTCCCAGGATCAAGGCGTAACCTGAATCGTCTTTCACCCACAGGCATGGCCCCATCTGTCTTACCACATATATCGGATTCTTAAATCTGACTGGAGTTCCGTCGGGCACTGCCAAACTCTCATTAATATTATTTACGTAGGCCGCATCATTCACACATTGATAACTGGTGCTCGCTGAGTCAATTACAGCCCCATCCCGGACCACAATGGCCTTGACCGTCGCATCCTGGCTTAATTTAAAAGAATTAATAAACTCAGTGGAGTTAACGGTGGGTGTGGACCCGTCGAGAGTGTAGTAAATCTTGGCATCATAATAAGACGAACTGATGTTCACCTTGAAATGACTGGCTTGATATTGATTAGTGTATTGGGTAGTTGACCTTGGGAAGATGGACAGACCATCCTGCCGGTCAAAATAGACGCGAATCCTTTTTATCCATATTTCATCAGTAACTTTTAAACTTGCATAATCTTTTCCCCCGTCCAAAATGCCATATATGCCATCATAGGAGTACGTGCCCCTATATGTCCAAATATGGGCAGGACCATAGGCTTCATCATCAGGACTGGCACATTCCAGCACAACCCTGGTAATGTACTGATGGCAGGGTGTAGAGAAATCCAAATATCCATTAGCTGAAATCTTGATATACGCCCCATCGTCAATCGCACGGTAAAGTGAAACCTTCATATCATCTATCGAGAATTCGATACTATTAGATGTACTTGTGCGTCCCGTGGGTATAATCGTGATACAATAGGCCTGTGCCGTTTGGACCGCCATGAGCATCAATAATGAGAATAAAAGCTGTTTCATGAGTCGAGAAATTAAAAAATGAATAATAAAATACTAATCCTAACAATTCCAACCGCAAATATACTAATTCACTTTCAATTTACAAACAAAATTCTAGTTTAATAACAATAACAACAGAATCTTCTTGCCTCCCGAATAAAAACTGAAACATTATATGTTACTACTGGGTAGATAGGACAATATAGAACTACTGATTGGTTGAATAGCTTTGCTCACATTGAGGCTATTCCTCAAGAAGAGGGTAATGTGAATGGTGATGTCAAAGCCACAATTAGCAACATGACCGATCTCATCGATCGCCTATTAAGCAGTCTATAAACTCTAAATTATCTCAAACAACAATATCCTCCATGCCCTAAATCGGCATGGAGGATATGTTTTCTAAACAGTAAAAGAAACACAGTACCATCTTAGAATGAGTGCAGAAAATGAGTTAGTCCTGTTTTGAAGCAAAGTCTTTTATTTTACGGACCAGTTGGTGGGGGTGGACAGTTTAGTGTCGTAGTAGCGGCGCAGGTCGCTCCAACGGTAGTAGGGGCCATTCAGGGCCTTGACGGGGAGCTGGGCTTCGTGCTCGTTGAGCAGAACCTTGACCAGGATGTTGTCAGCATTGTTGCCAGCCGTGCCGACGGGACGGTAGAATATCATCTGGATGTTGCAGGCCTTGGGAATGGTGTTGTAATCCTGCCAGTAGAGGTGCAGTTCGTCCAGGTTGTCACAACTGTAATTGACGTTGTCGAGTTCCATGAGGCAGGCAAGGGGCAGCACACAGGTCTCGTGGCCGAAGCGCAACGACGCGCCATGCTCGCCCGTGGCGATGGCATGGTCTGCCTTCTCAATCATGTCGCGCAGCAGGGCTCGTTCGATAAATGGCATGCGATTACCATTCTGGGGTGCGTTGGCCCAATGGATATACCAGTAGATGTTCTTCAAGCGCCACAATTCAAAAATCTCGTCACTCGAGAAGTAGCTGTACAGGTTGATGTCTTCAAAATCGTGATGGCCCTGCAGCGAACCAGCCACGTCAAACACGTCGCGCATCAACTGACGGCAATCCATGTTGGCAGCGGCCCAGGCGTTATCGTTAACCAGCTGGGAGATGAAGCGTTCGGGATGCAGATAGCGTTCATACATCCCATTGGAGATGGGATCCATGGTCTTGCGCAACTGATTGGCCAAGGTATCCTCGCCATAACCCCACCCCATGTAGTACATGTCGTGGTAGCTGGCATCGGTGGTGATGCGCAGCGACGGATTAAGCGAACGCAGGGTCATCGTCTCGTTCTGCATCGACAAGATGCAGCGGATAATGACCGTAGAGCGCGCATCCACACGGGCATCGCCCTTGAATACCTCGGGGAAATTCTTGAACATGCGGCCTGCAATCTGCTGGTGCTGCTCGGCACCGATGTCACTCAAGTCCCCAGCACGCCTCAGGGAGAACTCATTGACAAGCGACAACGCGGTTAACAGACGCTGGCCTTGCATGTTGAGCATCCCGGCTTCCTTAGCGCGGGTCAACTCCTTGATGGGACGGGAATAGGTCTTGGCATTGGTCAACCAGCGGCTGCCATGACGGCCATAGTGGTCGATGTAGAAAGGCTCATAACCCGCTGGAGCAGCGGTCAGGGTGGGCACATCCACATCGTTGCCATAGGGGTATGCATAATGGTTGCTTGCCGAACGGTCAAAGTTGCTGGTCACCTGCTTGCGGGGCGTAGCGGCACTCATGGTGAGGCATGCCGTCAGGACTAAAATATATAATGTGAAGTGTTTCATTTTTTCAGGTCGATAATGGGTTGACGGGAAAGTTTGTCGATAAAGTAGTCGCGCACGTCGATCCAGTGGTAATAGGGAGCCACGTCGGTCTCGACAGGCAAGGTAGCCTCGCGCTCGTTGAGCAACGGCAGCATCAGGACATCATCACTGCCAGCCTTGCGGAAATACACAAACTGGATATTGACGGCCATCGGGAAAATCTTGTAGCTCTGCCAGTACTTGTCCAGGTTCTCGAGGTCAGTCGTGCGGAAGTCAGCTCCATTCAGGCCCATCAGGCAACACAGGGGCAGCACCACACTCTCGTGGCCAAAGCGCAGCGATGCGCCAGGTGTCGGGTTGCCACTGGTGATGGCGCGGTCGGCATCCTCTATGAAATTGCGCAGCAAGTTGGCCTCCATATAATCGACACGGCACTGGGTCAGGGGTGTCTCGGCCGAGTGGATATACCAATAGGCGTTATTGTAACGCCACACGCTGTAGATGTCATCATCGCTGAACAGGTCATACAGATTGATATCCTCAAACTGATGGTGGCTCTGCATATTGCCAGTCACCTCCATCAAGTAAATCATCATCTTGCGAGCATCGTCGATACTGTCACGGGCAAAGCCCTGGTCGGTGAACAGTTTCTTCAACATGCCCTTAGGATTGATCCACTTATCCTTGTATTTCACGACCAAGCCAGACTGAGATTCACGCAAGAATCTTGCCACACTGTCACTATAGTTCATGTAATACATGGTCGCCTCGCTGGCATCGGTATAGATGCGCAGGTGGGGATTAAGTGATGCCAGCACATCCACCTCGTTCTGCATCGACAAGATGCAACGGATGACAATCGTCGAGCGTGCCACCACCGGGGCGCCATCCTGGAAGACCTGCGGGAAATTCTGGAACATGCGGCGCGCGATGCCCTGGTGCTGCTCGGCACCGATATCGCTCAACTCGCCCAGGCGGCCATGGCTTGCGTCATGCACCTCGCGCAGGATATTAAGCACCTCCTGGCCACGGCGCGTGAGCTTGCCGTTGCGCTCGCCCTTCTCCAGCATCTGCAGGGGATAGGTATATTTCTTATCATTGATGAGCCAGCGGCTGCCGTGGCGGCCGTAATGGTTGATGAAAAACGGCTCATAGCCTGCCGGGGGTGCCGTAATGGCGGGAAAACCCGACACGGGATAGGCCTGATAATTGTTTGCGCTCAACTTGGGGTTAGCCTTGAAATCTTCACGCACTCCTGCGGTGAGAGCTATCACGCCCACGAGCACCAAAGTGAAAACCGAAAGAATTCTTCTCATAGAAATACCAGTGATTTATATTGATGTTGCAAATATACATAAAATCCCGCAATTCAGTTGCCATCCATCATGCCAAAATGCACCGAGGCGCCCTGTGGGTTTCACAGGACGCCTCGTCTTGATTCTGACAGAATGACAATGCGTTTACTTCAGCACCTTAACAGTCGTGCTCGTACCGTCAACATAGGTGGTGATTACGATATTCAAGCCGTCGAACGGAGCATCGCTTTCCTGACCGGCCACGTTGATGTAGCGGATGTTGGCAATCTCCTTGTCGCCGGTGATCTGCTCAACGCCCGAAGCGTCGTTCACCTTGCTGACAACATCGCTGGTGAGGCACAGACGGTGCGCCATGTTAACCAGCAATACATCCTTGAGGATGATCTCGGCATCGGCAGCGTCGAAGTCCTCGTTGGCGCTAACGGTCAAACGCAGGATGTTACCCTCATGGCCGGCAAACTTGTTAAGCTTGTCTGAAAGACCAATCAGGCAGTAAACATTCTCGTCACCATTCTGGCGATTAGCATAGAACTTGTGGTGCAGACCACGTTCGATTCCTTCAACACCGACCAGCTCTACACCCTCGGGCAGTACCAGTTCACATTGCAAAGCAGTGTAGTCATAGTCACGGTTGTTCAATGCAACCTCAATCGTGCGGGTATCTCCCGAACGCAGGGTGATTGCCGACATGACAAGCGCATCGGCGGTCGAAGCCAAGCGGTTGCTCAGCTTCGTGCGGATAATCTGAATTGAGGTCCTGGTATTGCCGTTCAGCAAAATGTCGATGAGACCGGTCACGTCAGCAATAGTGGCTTTGCCGTCACCATTGAAGTCGGCAGCACGCACGTCAATCTCAAATCCGCCACCCAGCAGGTAGTCAATAAATGTGGTGACATCATTGATGGCAACCACACCATCACCATTCACATCACCCAGGATGAAACCTGCATCAAAGAAGAAGTTCATCCACTGGTCAGCCGCCTTGTAGAGCTCGGCCACCTCTTCAGAAGCCGTGATCAGGGGAACCGAGTGCTGGTTAACACCGGCCCATACATCGGCGCCAAGTTCGGGAACCTCGGTAGCGTCGACCTTGAGGGCACGCATTCCGGTCATACCAGCCATCGCGCGCTCGCCCAGATAGTTAATGCTGGCAGGCAGACGCATGGTGTCGATAGCGGCACTCACGTTATAGAAGGCATAATCGCCAATTGTCTCAACATCATTCTTGAGCATATTGCCGGCTTGCAGCAGGGCATCACCAGCAAATGTGTAGTCGTTGATGCGCTCAAGCGAACGTTGAACACCAGGTGCGTTGAAATGGCCATTGTGATGGGTCTGAGCCAAGCCGGGCAGGGTTACACTCGTCAACAACGGGTTGTGGGCAAGCGCACCGTCACCCAGGACAGTCATCTCGTCGGCAAGGGCCAGGTTGCGGAGCTTGGTCTGAGCAAACGCCCAGTCGCCCACGGTACCAACGCCCAGGGACTTGACATCAATGTTCTGCAGGCCCGAGTTGATGAAGGCCTCTTCATCGATACGGGTCATGCGGCAAGCGGGGTCAAAGTTGATAGTGCTCAGTAGCGTGCAACCGTTGAAGGCACCACGGCCAATCATGTCAACACTGGCACCGACCGAAACATTGGCAAGCTTGATGTCGCCCAAGAAGGCAAAGTCACCGATGAACCAGCTATTGATGGTCGCACTGGTGAGCGACTCGCAACGCGAGAACACACCCTTGCCCATAATCTGAACCGACTGGGGAACCACGATACTGGTCAGGCCACTGCCCGAGAAAGCATAATCATCAATGATGGCCACCGAGGCGGGAATCGTGATGCTACGCAACTGGTAGCAGCCGGCAAACGCGGCATATCCGATGCTCTGGAGGTTGGAAGGCAGCGTCACACTGGTGAGCTTCTTGCCGAAGAATGCCGTACGGGGAATCTCGTTAGCATTATAATTCGTCACCGTGCCATACAGCGCATTGCCCTTGTTATAGGGGACAATGGATACCCCCGACAGGTTGATCGAGGTCAATGAAGGCATCGAATTGGTGATGAACACAAAGTCGCTAGCGTCCATGGTACCCGTCACCACCAGTGTGGTAACCGTCCCAGCATTGCTTACAGACTGGGCCAAATTACCTGCCGTGTTGTTTACGGTCAGAGCGGAACCGCTCAGTGTTGTAATCGCTGCTACAAGCAGCATGAAAAACAATTTGCGCATTTTGTATTTCTTGTTGATAGTTGATATTTCTCGATTTAACTTGCAAATGTACATATTTTTTCGCTGTTGCAATGAGATTTCACGTTTTTTTTTGAGAAAACGGCTTTCTGCTACCATTTTCGGCCACGGCCGCTATGCTCTCACAAGGGAAATCTATCCATAAAAAAACCGCCATCACAGTAGCCGGCTTCATCATCGGCCCATGCTGTCCAAATCTATCGGGTAACACTTTTTAACACTGAATTGCGTGGATTATGTCCCAAACGGCACTATTTTTGCATAATTTACGGAATAGTGTCCCATAAATGGGGCAAGATAACATGTTAGAATGAAGAATATGAAGCGATTACCCGTGTTGCTGATGGCATGCCTGCTGTTGGCGGGATTGATTTCATGCGGTGGCCATGGCCAGTTGGAGAAGGCTGTGCGAAGCGTCCTCGTGAGTGGAGACACCACACGTGCGGCCTATGATTCATTGTGCTCGATGGTGACCGACAACCCTGGCAAATATGGTGACCTCTTGACTCCCGAGGGCAAGGTCGATCACAAGAAAATGTCCGATTTCATCGAACAAATCGGCTCACAACTGCGTCCCCCCATGCACTGGAACACGCGGCCCTATGGCGGCGTGGACAACCTGTCGTTGACAATCTACTTTGAGCGCAGCGGATCGATGGTCCCCTACGACCAGCGGGGTGGAGGCGGACAGTTGAAGAAAGCCGTCAACGACCTGATCAACCATTTCCCTGCCGGCAGCAAGGTTGACATCAATATCGTCAATGACGGCATTTATCCCTATCAGCACACGGTCGATGAGTTCTTGACAGACCGCGACATCTACCAGAGCACCGCCGGTATCGGTGATGCCAGCTATACCGACTTCCAGCTGATTTTCAACAAGATTCTCGAGGCCCAGCAGCCAGGCAATGTCAGCGTGCTGGTGAGTGACCTTATCTACTCGCCTCAGGACACCCGAGGCGTCAGTCTGGAAAAAATATTCAACGAGGAGAGCAGCCTTGCCACACGTGCGTTTGCCCGCTACAAGGGCAAGAGCGTGGTCGTCCAGCAATTTATGGGCGATTTCAGCGGCAAGTACTACCCTTATAACGGAATCCCCTTTGAATACAGCGGTAAGCGCCCCTTCTACCTCGTCATCATCGCCGACAGCGATGTCATGGACCTGCTGGCCCAGGACAAGCGCTACAGCGGCGTGCTTGATGCCCCCGAGGTGCGCAACAGCTACCGGTTCAACCAGGGCACGAGCGAGGTGGAATGCCGCGTCCTGCCCGAGTGGAAAGACAACGTGGGACGATTCCGCGTCAAGCATGGCGACGGCATTGTGCTGGCCAAGTGTGACGGTGACCGCCAGACGGGCAAACTGTGCTTCTCGCTCGCTGCCAACCTGGGTAGCCTGCTGAAAGACAACGCCCTGCTGACCAATCCTGCCAACTACGAGGTGAAGAGCATCGACGGCTACACCCTGACCGTGCAGCCCATCGACCAGAGCATGTTCACCGCCAACAACAAGGAATACCTTGAGGGCATGACCCATATCCTGACACTCCTGGGCGACTTCAAGAGCCCGCGCGACGAGGTGCGCATCTCGCTGCGCAACGAGCTGCCCGCCTGGGTACAGCAGTCATCAAGCTCGAGTGATACGAGCACCAGCGGTTCATTTGCCACCACTACATTAGGTTTGGAGCAGTTGTTAGGCGGCATGTTCGATGCCATGAAGGGCGGCAGCACGCTGTTTGATGTGACCATCCAGCTCCAACGGTAAAAACCAAGAACTAAGGACTATAAACTAAAAACTAAATATGAAACATATCACATATCTGATTATCGGAATTGCGGTGACCGTGCTGTTCTTCATCCTCAGCTGCACCGACGGTTTCAACATCTACGAGCAGTTATTCTTCAATCAGGGTTACAACGACAAGATGTACAACTTGAGCATGTATCCCGTGATTGCCGCCATCACCATCGCCATCGCATGGGGCGGTGCCGCCATCTACTACTATGCCATCAATTCGGTGAAGTTCGACCGTTGGTACCACTGGTTAGCGGTGTTGGCAGTCGTGGCCGTGCTGGCGCCCGTGGTGTGCTACATCTACAATGACACCGTGTTTGCCAACAACGGTTTCATGTACATCGGCGAGTCCATCCAGTTTGAGATGCAGACCGTGCTGTTCGCTGCACTGCTCTATATCGTGGCATCCTATTCTATCAGGTGGTGGAGCAGCAACTGCCGCCACACGCCACTGCCACAGTAACCACGCATCCGGCATCTTATAAACTTAAAGCCAAGAACTAAAGAACTAAGGACTAAGGACTTAAAACTAAAAACTATAATATGAGACTATTCCTCTTTGCTATCGGAGGTACCGGGTCCAGGGTATTGAAATCGCTGCTGATGCTGTCGGCAGCGGGCGTTCGTCCTCTCGACGAGAACGGCAAGCCTGTGAAGGACCTGGAAATTGTGCCCGTCATCATCGACCCGCACAAGGCCAACGAGGACCTGAAGCGCACCGAGGCGCTCCTCAACGACTACCGTGACATCAGGCGCAAGCTTTACGGCAACGAGCCCAATGCCGAGGGCTTCTTTGCCAACCGCATCGTGACCCTGCGCGAGATCATGAGCAACACCAGCGTGACGCTGGGCGACACGTTCATTTTCAACCTGGGCGCGGTCGAGAACGCCAAGTTCCGCGAGTTCATCGGCTATGACACGATGAACGAGGCCAACCAGGCATTGACGTCGCTCCTGTTTGCCAACTACCAGTTAGAGAACAAGATGAACATCGGTTTCGTGGGCAGTCCCAACATCGGCAGTGTCGCGCTCAACGAGATCAAGGACAGCAACGAGTTCAAGGCCTTCAGCAACATCTTCCGCCAGGGAGACCGCATTTTCTTCATCAGTTCCATCTTTGGCGGGACTGGTGCGGCAGGATTCCCCATCATGGTCAAGAACATCCGCCAGGCGGCCAACCTCGATGGCATTGAGAACCGTGACGCCTTGAGCCGCGCACCCATCGGTGGCCTGACAGTGCTCCCCTACTTCACTCTCGAGGGCAACAAGCACGACCAGCGCATTGCCACGAGCGACTTTATCGTCAAGACCCAGAGCGCTCTCTATTACTACAAGAACACGCTCACGGGCGCCAACGACAGCAATGTGAACAGCATCTACTACCTGGGTGACCAGGTGAGGAGCAAGCCCTACTTGTACGACCCCGGTGAGCACGGCCAGCGCAACAACGCCCATCTCATCGAGCTCATCGGCGCCATGGCACCGCTGGACTTTGCCGGCGTGCCCGAGAGCAAGCTCACCGACCCCGACGGATATCCCCTGCCCACGACGGCCTATGAATACGCCCTGGCCAAGGACGAGTTGAGTCTCAACTTCCTGTCACTGGGCCACCGCACCCGCCAGCTCATCTATGAGCCCATGAGCAAGTTCCACCTGCTGTTCTTGTTCCTGACCACCGGATTCAAGAACATGATCGGTCAAGGCTTCACCGAGGACGCACCCAAAATCAAGAGCGACTTCCTCGTCTCGCAGTTCTACCGCACGCTGGTTGACCAGTTCATGCTTGGCTACGCCCAATGGCTCACCGAGATGAACGACAACATGCGCAGTGTGGCATTGTTCAAGCCCGGTGAAATCGATATGGCCCATGCCATCGAGGGCGTGAACGTCAAGAAACGCCTGCTGGGGCACTACAAGGTCGATAACGACGTGTTCAAGGCCGAGATGAACAAGTTGAGCAAGAACAACACTGGCTACAGCGACCGCTCGGTGGAATACAAGCTGTTAGACTTGTTTAACAAGGCGGCCCATAACATCTTTATGGAACGCTACGAGAATATCAACTAATTCCCAGCCATGAGCTGCCAGCTAAATTACCAGTAACAAGGGAACAGAAACCAGAAACAGAAAAATGAGCGAAATATTATCATATAGCAACAACACGAGCAAGAACGGTGAGGAGGACTGGATTGCCCATGCCCCTTACAGCGACGATGACATCGCCCGCATCAAGGACCCTGACGGCGGACTGAGCGAGAACCCGCGCACCGCCATCCCCAGCCCCCTTGCCCAGCTTGACCTGGTGAAGAACGCCTTTAAGCAGCTGGCCAACGAGCGGCTGCGCGGAGCCAGGATGAACGAGCGTCTGGTGTCCAACGCACTGGACGTCGCACAGCTGTTCTTTGACTTCGAGAACCACAAGGACTACCTGCGCATCATCCGATGGAACCGCGAGGAATGCATCGAGCAGTTGAAGGCCAACCCACAACACCGCCTGTACGGCGAAACGTTAGACTTGTTCCTGCGCAGCGACAAGGTCTATAACTTTGATTTGCTCAAGGACTGGTACATCCTCATGTGGGACCGCAAGGTCCTGGGCGGCACGTCTCCCGCATCCGTTGTGATGGCAGCACCCGCACTCGGCACTATCGACGCCATCAAGGTGGAACAGGGTGTGAGCCTGTTCAGCGAGGTGCGCCACTTGTGGCAGCGCGACGAGGACTTCGTCTACTACATGTATCTGTTGATGAACGCCTATCCCACACTGCGACTCCACTGCGGTGAGGTGTATGCCTATATGCAGAAGAACCTCGAGCCCCTGCACCAGAACCGTCCCGAACTGTACAGCCGTATCACGGCCGTCATTCCCAACCTGGACGCCCTGGACGAGGGCCGCGCCAGCACCGTGTTAGAGCATCTTGAGCACAGCTATGACCCCTTTGGCGGTGGCATCGACGTGAGTGTGCTGGGCGCACGTTTCTATCACAAGCGCGTGCTCGACATCCGCACCGCGGCCAGCGAGAGCGACTTTGTCATCACTCCCACCCTGCCCCAGACCAAGTCCGAGTTGCCTCTGGTGCTAGTCAACGGCTTCAACGGCAGTGTGGAGCATTACCGCTACATCGACAAGGAGTGGGACAGTGCCACCCAAGTGTATGCTGGAGGTACTCCTCTGAGCGACCGCAAGTTGCCCGACACCTCGATACAATACCCGTTTGTCACCACCGACGACTTCCTAACCGACACCATCGTCAGGTTGGGCAGTGGCTGTGTGATCGACACCGACCACTTCTTTGACGGCAACCTCAAGCCCCGCACTCCGCAGCCCACCTGCGGCTATCTGCTGCCCTTGAAACCCCTGCTGTTCACCTACTTTGACACCGATTACCTCAAGGGCACCATCGCCGGGCGCCATGTGATCGACATCGAGGAGTTTGCCGACGGCAGCGTGATGGTGACACTGCGCATCCGTGTCAAGAAGGGCGAGAACCGTTTCATCGAGCTCTCGCGCAAGTATTTCCCCATCAACGACCACACGTGGACCTTTGACGAACGCCGCGGCACGGGCCGTGTCGTGGGCGCCACATTGTCCACCTCGATATTCCCGTTTGTCAAGACCGACGCCAACGACGACTACACCGTCGAACTGTTCACGATGATCGAGAACGGTGGCGCCACCCTGCGTTTCTACAAGAATGGCATCAAGACCGACGGGCTCAACGTTCGCGACGCCATCCGTTCCCATTCGGGCTACAGCACCACCTACTATGACGTGGACGGCACGTTTGACTACATGGAGGTCAGCGTGCAGAACCACTTGGGACGGGCCAGCGGCGTGATTATACCGCAATGGAAGGACTACAATCCCAGCGCCAAGGAATTGATCTTTGCCGTGGACTTCGGAACGACCAACACCCACGTCGAGTGGGCCGAGAAGGGACAGCCCTCACAACCGTTCACCTTTGAGTACGGCTCACAACAGGTGCTCGTCGCGTCACTGCACAAGCCCCATTCCCTCGAGTATGCCGAGCAGGTGCAGCGTGTCGAGTTCGTGCCCCGCGAGATCGACAATGTCTATGGCTTCCCCTTGCGCTCCACCCTGGCGCGCAACGAGAACAGCGGCATGGGCAGCAACCTGTTCAGCGACGTGAACATCCCGTTCCTCTATGAGCGCCGCTATTTCCATGGTTATGAAGTGACAACCAACCTCAAGTGGAAAGGCGACACCGAGCTGGCCAAATCGTTCCTGCGCGAGCTCACCCTGCTCATCAAGGCCAAAGCGCTGCTCGAGAATGCCGACCTGAGACGCACCGAGCTGGTTTACTTCTATCCCGTGAGCATGGGCGGTGCCGACCGCGACACCCTGGAGAGAACGTGGACCGAGCTGTTCAACACCTACATCGGCGCCGATAGCGACCGCCTGCGTTCCTATCCCGAAAGCCTCGCCCCGGCCTATTACTACAGTGGAGCCGAGGTGGCCGGCAGCAGCTATGTGTCGATCGACATCGGCGGTGGCACGTGCGACACGGTCATCTACCAGCCCACCAGCGACCGCATGAGCAGCGAGCCGGTGGCCATCTCGTCGTTCAGGTTTGCGGGCAATGCCATCTTTGGCGACGGCTTTACCGACAAGGATGCCGACAACAACCCGCTGCTGCAGCACTACACGCGCTACTTCAAGCAGCTCATCGAGAATGACAAGGGCAACAACATCGCCTACCTGAGCAGCATCCTCAACGACATCATGGCCCAGAAACGCAGCGAGGACATCAACGCGTTCCTCTTCTCGATCGAGAACGTGGAGGAACTGCGCACCCTGCGCGAGATCGACCGCAACCTGTACAGCTACAATGCCCTGTTGCGCAACGACAGCCAGCGCCGACTCATCTTCATGTACTTCTACTCGGCCATCATCTACTATATCGCCATGGCAATGAAGCAGCGCGGTTATGAGATGCCCAAGCAGATTTACTTCTCGGGTACGGGTAGCAAGATTCTCAACATCCTGGGGTCACAGAGCCGCATCAACATGCTCACCCAGACCATAATAGAGCGTGTCTATGGCAAGCAGTATACCGAGAATTTTGAAATCAAGCAGGAAATCAAGTCTCCCAAGCAGATTACCTGCCGTGGCGGCATCAAACTCGAGAACAGGCGTCTCGAGGGACAAGCCGACGTGGCCCGCTACAACGCCACGAGCGTGAAGCGCATGCGCTACTGCTGCTCGATGCTGGGCGACGACGAACTCACGATGGAACAGGTAGAGTCCATCGAAGTGCGTGAACGTCTGGTGGAAAAGGTCAAGGAGTTCAACCAGTTCTTTGTAGAGCTGTGTGATGCGACAGTCAAGGACGAGTTCGGCATCGAGAACAATGTGCTCCGCCTGTTCCAGAGCGTCCTCAGCGACAACCTCGCCAACTATCTCACGGCGGGCATCAACACCTTCTTGAAGGGTCGCTACAATGCCACCGATGTGGTCGAAGACGTGCCGTTCTTCTACCCCATCATCGGCGTCATCCGTCACAACCTGCTCAAGAACATGCGCAACGACGTCATCAGCAAGTTTAACCAATAACATAATATCTCTAAAGTTATGAAACGCTTATCGTTATTTATGGCAGCCATTATCTGCCTCGCCACCTCGGCACTGGCGCAAATCGCCGAGAACCAAACCCTCTCCACCACGCTGTGGAAACAGGGTATCGCCACATGTGCCCACTACACGGCCCATGCCCGCGGCTTTGCAAAGCGAATTGACGAGATCAAATCCAAGTACCCCCAGGGCTACACCCTCGACGACCTCAATGAGGTGTACAGCAACCAGGGCCGCAAGTGGGAGAAAATCTACAACGAGTTTAAGGAAGAAGAAGGTAAGAACGGCAGCATCAGCGACCTCAAGGAACTGGTAACGCCCCAGATCTGGAAACTCGTCGAGCCTGAGTTCCAAGCCTATATCACCGAACATCCCGAGGCCATGCAGGAAGCACCTGCAGCACCTCAAGACCCTGAGGGCGAAGGCAACGTCAAGGAAGGCGAGCAACAGCAGAAGGAAGGCGAGGACTCTGCCGACAAAGCTAATGGTGGTTTCACCGGCATGAGCTGCCCCGCTAATCTGCCGCTGTGGTTAGGCATCCTGGGTTCTCTCCTGGGCCTGTGCGCACTGCTCACCGCACTGAGCAACCGTGGCAAGATCAAGGAGATGCAACGCACCTTTGCCCGCGAACTTGACCGCACCAACGCCAACCTGCAGGAATTCTCGACCGATGCTGCCGACCAGATGAAGGCGCTCTCCATCCGACTGACAGGCAAGGCCATCCGCAAGAATGAGCCTATCGTCGAGCCCGAGGCCATCGAGGAAAAGCCCCAAATCGTTGAGGAAGAGGTAGTAGCCGACGACGAGGAGCCCCAGCAGAATGACGAGGTAGAACCTGTCGTTGCTCAGGCCGAGGACGGCGAAGTCATGAACCTGTTCATGAGCAGGCCCGACGAGAATGATGATTTCACCCGCGTGAGCGACACGCTTGAGCCCGGCAACTCGATCTACGTGCTGACCACTTTCGACGGCACTCACGGCACCTTTGAGGTCATCGACAAGCCCGAGGTACACCGTTTTGCCCTGATGATGCCCACCGAGAACCTGATCCGTGCCTGCTCGGGCAACGCAATCCAAATTCCCAGTGGCACCCGCATCGTTACCGACCGTGCCGGTGAAGCCGAGTTTATCGACGGCCGCTGGCATGTAGTTGTAAAGGCCATCATCCACTACGAGGGATAAAATCAATTTAGCGAATAGTTAATAGAGAATAGTTAATAGTTTCTGGCCGCAATGAAAAAGCGTTTTAGGGACGCCAACTATTCTCTATTAACTGTTAACTATCAACCAAATTATGCGCTGGACTTGTCCCAAGTGTGGTAAAAAGCTGGAAGTCAGCAACGAGCAGTTGATTGCCAACGATGGAGTCATCGTTTGCCCGCAATGCTTGTTGCAGGCCCGCCAACCCGTGCCCAAAGCCCGGGTCAGCACACGCCGTGACGACGAGCCCACCACACCCCCCAAGCGGTCACAACAGAGCATCAGTTTTGAGACCGATACACCACCCGAATACCACCCCAGCACCACACCACCTCCCCACAAGACCCGAATGAAGCAGGCGTCCACATCCTACCGTTACACTGGCCTCTCAGGCAACGGCAACAACACCTCAACCCCCACGCGCAAATCCACAGGAAAAAAGAAATCCAAAAAGAAAAAGAAGCAGTCTGACGGCATGAGCGCCCTGGGCTGCATGGGCCGCACCATCATCTTCACATTGGTGCTGTTTGCCGCCTATGTTTTCTTTGGCCTCCTGCTCGACGCCCTGCAGTAACAACCCGTCTCGGCCTTTTTTTAAACTATTTCCCGCCAGCGGCTCACCCCTTGGGCCGTGACCCTTGGCTATTATGGTAACCGTAAAGCAGCGGCCCCAAAAATCCATGATCTTTCACTAAGAAAAGAATAACACAAATTAAGAATTATTCATGTGAAGATTTCGTTCAAAAAGTGTAACTTTGCAGGACTTTTTTGAATGGTGGGCTGGAATAGCCCACAAATGCGGCGAAACCTACTGGAAAAAATGATGGATTTTCTATCGACATATCATCTTCAAGGACTTGTGCTCGGTTTGTGCTCGTTCTTGATTATCGGCATCTGCCACCCCATCGTCATCAAGGGAGAATACCGCTATGGACAACGGTTCAAGTGGGTTTTTCTGGCGGCAGGCATCGTGCTGTGCATCGGCTCGCTTCTGGTCAACAGCGTATTGCTGTCGGCACTGATGGGTGTGGGTGCTTTCTCATGCTTCTGGGGCATCAAGGAAATGAAAGAACAGCAGGAACGCGTTCGCAAGGGCTGGTTCCCACGCAATCCCCGACGCACTTACCCCTGGGACAAAGAGGATATTAAGAATTGATTGAAAACTGAAATATGAGAATAGATATACTTACTGTCATGCCCGACGCGCTTGAGTCGCCACTGCACACGTCGATTCTGCAACGTGCCCAGGACAAAGGGCTCGTCGAGATTCACGTGCATAATCTGCGCGACTGGAGCCTGCGCAAGCACCGCAAGGTGGATGACTACCCCTTCGGCGGTGAGGCGGGCATGGTCATGCAGATTGAACCCGTGTGGCGTTGCATGGAGGAGCTGAAAAGCCAGCGCGACTATGACGAGATCATCTTCACCTCGCCCGATGGCGAGCAGCTTGACCAGCCCATGGCCAACGCCCTGTCGCTCAAGGAAAACCTAATGATCCTGTGCGGCCACTACAAGGGCGTGGATTACCGCATCCGCGAGCACCTCATCACCCGTGAGATCACCATCGGCGACTATGTGCTCACCGGAGGTGAACTCCCAGCAGCCGTCATTGCCGACGCCGTGGTGCGCCTGTTGCCCGGTGCCATCGGTGATGAGCAGAGCGCCCTCAGCGACTCCTTCCAGGATGGACTCATCGAGGCACCCGTCTATACACGTCCCGAGGTCTTCAACGGCTGGCACGTGCCCGAAATCCTGCTCAGCGGCCACCAGGCCAAAATCGCCGAGTGGAAAATGCAGCAGTCACTGGAACGCACGCGCCGCCTGCGCCCCAACCTACTCAAGGACTAAAGAATACCCCACTTTAAACTCTAAACTCTAAACTCTAAACATAAAACATATGGCTCTCTTCAATTTTCAGCGTCCCAAGTGGATTCCGCGGTGGCTCAACATCCCCTTGTTGATTTTCATCGCATTTGTCGTCTTGCTCTTGTTCTTCGGCGAGAACAACTACATGCGCATCAACAAGTACCGTTCCCAGATCAACGAGCTCAAGAGTCAGATCAAGGACTATGAGGACTCGGCTGCCGTCTATGACGCCAAGGTCAACGAGCTCAACACCGATAACGAGTCGCTCGAGCGCCTCGTGCGCGAGAAGTATGGCATGAAGCGTGTCAACGAGGAAGTTTTCATCACCGATATCCCCTAAGCATCATGGCTAACCTCGAGAAAAGAACCAGTATTTCCAATACGATGGTCCTCATCGGACTGCTCGTCATGGCCATCATGGCCGTCCTTCCCCTGTTCAACTTCAGCCCGTCACAGTTCACCTGGATGCGCTGGGCATTTGCGGCAGGTGCCGCCCTGGTGCTCATAGCGCGTTTCGTGGGCTTGTACAACGGCCCGTCGTTGCGCATCAAGCGTCTGCACCGCATCCTCATCTCCAGCGGCATCCTGTACTGTGCCAGCGCCTTGATGATGTTCATTTCCCAGGGCACAAACGACTGGATCGGCTTCCTGCTGGCTGGTGTTGTGGTGCAGTTGTATGCCACCATGATGATTGATCACGAGAACAAGAAATCAGCCCAGTAAATAGCAGCCACAAGTCCACGATTCACCTATAAATAGCTTGAACAGAGCGATTTTTTTTGAAATCTGCCGAGTTATTAGTAATTTTGCGCTTTTAATGAAAGGTAATCTCACAATAGACAACGGCAACACCTCGGTGAAGGTGGCCTTCTTTATCGGCTCACAGGTCGTGGCAACCAACCGCTTCATGCGTCGTGACAATCGGTTGCTCGACCGGTTTATCAGCACCTATAAACCCGAGACAGCTATCATCTGCAGCACTGCCTCTACCGCTGCCAGCCAGCGCGTGGAGCAACTTGTGGAGCAACGCTGCCGCAAGCTGGTGCGCCTCACCCACGAGACGCCATTGCCCATCCGGCTGGGCTACCGCACCCCGCAGACCCTGGGCCGTGACCGCATTGCCACGGCAGTGGGCGCATGGTGCATCTCACAGCGCCTTGACAAGGCCTGCGACGTTCTCATCATTGATGCCGGCACAGCCATCACCTATGACCTCGTGACGGCCGATGGCTGCTTCGTCGGTGGCAACATTGCCCCGGGGCTGTCCTTGCGGTTCAAGTCCCTGCATGAGCACACGGGACAGCTGCCTCTCATCGATGCCGAGGGCGACACTCCGGTCGTGGGCTATGACACGGCGACTGCCATCCGCAGCGGAGTGCTGCTGGGCACCTTAGGCGAGATCAAGAGCCATATCGCCGACCTCAAGCTCTCCCACCCCAACTTGATGGTCTTCATCACCGGTGGCGATGGCCGCATGCTCCACAACCGCCTGGCCGACGAGAGCATTATCCACTACGAACACTTAGCGGCTGAAGGTCTCAACCGCATCTACTTATACAACCAAGCCAATGAAAATCTATAAAACGATATCAGTATTACTGCTCGTCATGGCCATGGGCTGTGGCGTGGCACAGGCACAAATCGTGACCACCCCCTACTCCAAGATGGCCTACGGTATGCTCAACGACAACGTGTCGAGCATCCAGCGCTCGATGGGTGGTGTGGGATATGCCATGAGGGGCGGACGCATCGTCAACGTGATGAATCCCGCATCCTATGCCGACGTCGATTCGCTCACCTTCTTGTGGGATGTCGGCATCGACCTGTCCAACTTGTGGAGTAAGGAGGAAGACAACAAGGGTTACAACTTCGGTGCCGGACTGGATTATCTGACTGGCCATTTCAAGGTGGCTAAGGGTTTAGGTGCCTCATTCGGTCTGCTGCCCTACTCGACAGTGGGCTACTCCTATGGCAGCGAGATTACTGGTGGCAACGAGATGCGCTCCGGTAACGGCGGACTCAACCAACTCTTCCTGGGCGTCGGTTATCAGCCTGTCAAGAACTTGAGTGTGGGTGTGAATTTCGCCTACCTCTTCGGCTCGACGGTCAATACCACCCTGATCACTTCCACTTCATCGAGCTACTTCACCCGCAACATGAAGGTGCGCGACTGGAACGCTCAGGTGGGCGTGCAATACACCTTGCCCCTGTTCAAGAACCGCGACTATCTCACTGTGGGTGCCACTTTCCAGCCCAAAAAATCATTCCACGGCCATGCCTGGGGAACAAGTTATGACACCCAGGATAGCAAGGTGGACACCATCGGCTACACTTCCATGAAGGGAAAATATGAGCAGCCCTACTCCATCGGTGTGGGCTTGAGCTACACTATGGACCGCCGCCTTACCCTCGAGGCCGACTACACGTTCCAGAAGTGGAGCAACGCCAAGTACAGCCCCATCGGCGGCATCGAGACCCAGTCCATGAGTTTCAACGACCGTTGGAAATTCGCCCTGGGTCTCCAGTACACGCCCAACAAGCGCGGCAGCTACTTCGGTGCCATGTCGTTCAGGGCTGGTGCGTTCTTTAACCACGACTACATGATGTTTGACGAGTCCAAACTGCGCGACTATGGTCTCAGCGTCGGTGTCGGTCTGCCCGCCCCCAACAGCAAGACGACCATCAACCTGGGTGTGGAATGGCGCCATCGCGAGGCCACTCCCGTGTCGCTCATCAGCGAGAACTACCTCAACATCACCATCGGTGTGAACTTCAATGAATTGTGGTTCTGGAAGAGCCGCATCCGTTAACGCGTGAGACAACTGCTCCACATAGCGCTCGCCGTCGTGGCCACAATCGCCATCACGGGCTGCAAGGACGATTCCACCAGCGTGGTGGACCATCCCACCAACCCCGATGTCGTGCCCACCATGACCTCGACCGATGTCGAGACGGTCATCAGCGACTCGGGGCATACCCGATACCGCATCGTCGCCCCCGTGTGGAACATGTATGAGGAGGCCAAGCACCCCCACTGGACATTCCCCAAGGGTGTGACCTGCGAGGAACTGGACAATAACTACAAGATGGCGACGTCGCTCAAGTGTGACTCGGCCTTCTTTGACAAGGAGAAATCACTGTGGACCCTCACGGGCAACGTGCGCATCACCAACGTGCGTGGCGATGTCATCCTCACCGATGAGCTGATGTGGGAACAGCAGGCACACCGCATGTACAGCGATGCCTTTATCCACATCGAGAAACAGGGACGCATCATCGAGGGATACGGCTACGAGTCCAACGAGCGGCTCACGACCTACACCCTGCGCCAGGTCGAGGCAATCTTCCCCATCGACGAGAGCCGCATGCCACACCCCAACAGCGGCAACGCGGCACCCAGGCCCATGCAATAGTAGTAGTAACCACCACTTTAACGAGATATAACAGATTTTGGATCCAAGTTACACAACACCGTTGATTATCGCCCTTGTGGCCCTGCTGTGCTCGGCATTCTTCTCGGGCATGGAAATCGCGTTTGTCAGTTCCAACAAGGTGCGCGCCGAGATTGAAATGGCGCGCGGCGGCATCATCAACCGCATCCTCAACATCTACTATAGCAACCGCGAGACCTTCATCTCCACCCTGCTCATCGGCAACAACATCGCCAACATCGTTTACTCGATGGCAATGGCACAGTTGCTCACCGCGCCATTGAAACCCTGGATCAGCAACGAGGCCCTGTTGTTGACGGTCCAGACTCTCATCGCCACACTGATCATCCTCATCTTTGGTGAGTTTGTCCCCAAGACCATCTTCCGCATCAATCCTAACGCCTCGGTGCGCACTTCATCGATTCCCCTGTTCATGGTCTATTGCGTGCTCTATCCCATCTCGCGGTTCACCGAGTGGCTCTCGGCCGTGCTGATGAAGGTGTTCGGCATCAAGATCAACTCCACCCGTGTGCGCCTGATTACCGTCGATGAGCTCGACGCCTATCTGCAAGAGAACATCGATAAGCACGAGGACGAGAACAAGACTGTGGAACGTGAGGTTAAGATTTTTGAGAACGCTCTCGACTTCAGCGACACACGCCTGCGCGACTGCATGGTGCCCCGCAACGAGATTGTCGCCGTCGATGTCGAGGACACCACGCGCGACGACCTGGTCAAACTCTTCACCCGCTCGGGCCTGTCCAAGATTGTGGTCTACAAGGAAAATATCGATGACGTCATCGGCTTCATTCAGGTGAGCGAACTCTTTGTCACCGAGGTGGACTGGAAAACCCGCTTGAAACCCGTCGTGTTCGCACCCGAGACGCTCCTGGCCCGCAAGATGATGCAGCAACTCATGGACGAGAAGCGATCGATGGCCATCGTGCTCGACGAGTTTGGCGGCACCAGCGGCATGGTGACACTCGAGGACCTGGTAGAGGAGATCTTCGGTGAAATCGAGGACGAGCATGACCGCAACCGCCTCACCGCACGCCAGCTGAGCGACACGAGCTACGAGTTCTCGGGACGCATGGAAATCGAGGAAATCAACGAGCGTTTCCACCTCGATCTGCCCGAGAGCGACGACTACCAGACGATTGCCGGATACCTGCTCAACGAGAACGAGGCCATCCCCAATGTGGGTGAGGTGCTCGAGTTCCCGCCTTACCGTTTCACCATCGAGCGTAAGACCGCCGCACGCATCGAACTCATCCGCGTCGATATCATTGACGAAAAGGAGAAAAAATAGTTCATCAAGGCGCCATTTGAAAAAAAATATCTTTGCACCGCATTTCGCCAGAAATGTGACCAGGTGTGTTAGTTCAGTTGGTTAGAATACCTGCCTGTCACGCAGGGGGTCGCGTGTTCGAGTCACGTACACACCGCCGACGGGAGATGTCCGCAAGGATGTCTCCCGTTTTTCTTTTCCCTGCCCAACAAGCGCGCCATCTTATCCGTTTTTGGAGTTTTTATACTTCATAACTGAAAAATCATTTACAAGCCGACATGATAGTGAAAAATATACCTAAATTTGCCTATCATTTGGCAATGATATAGCAAAGTGAGTATAACCAACAATTCTCATAAAGGTATGAAAAGATTATTATCTCTATTGATGGCCGCCATGCTGCTGCCCATGTCGATCAACGCATTAACCTTAGAACCCAACCAGATGCTGATGGGTCACTATACCACCGACGACCTCAGCCTGGGCGGATGCTGGGGATTGTCATTCCTGCGCGGCGAACGCCCCATCGCCACCGACATCACGCCCGACGAACTCGCCATCTTCCAGGGCAGTGAGATTGTGGCATTCCGCGTTGGGCTGTCGCTATCCACCACCGTGAGCCGCGTGTTTGTTATCCCCGTGGCACCCGACGGCACGCTGGGCGTAGAGACAGCCTGGCCCTGCAACGTCAACGAGCAGGGATGGAACCTTATAGAGCTCGAGACGCCTTATCTGGTAAACCTGCCCGATGACTACAGCCTCAGAATCGGCTTCGATTATGAGCAGATCGGCTCCCAGAAACCCATCTCGGCAGTCAAAGTCGGCAACTATTACTATCCATCCCTGTGCTACTACAGCAACCAGTGGAAAGACTATGGCGTGAGCACCTATGGAAACCTCAGTGTGCAGTGCGTCACCCGGAACGACCATTATCCCCAATACATCATCAGGTCACGTGACCTCATCTGCAGGTCAAGCCTTGTGACCGGTAACGATATTACCTTCTCATTACAGGCCTGCAACCTGGGCACCGCTGAGATCGCCCCTGGTGCACTGACTTTTAACGTTGCTATCGATGGCAGCATCGTGGACACCTATAGCAACCCCATCGCATTGGGCCAAGAGTACACCAAGATCTCAGGAGCGACATCCTCCACGGGTCTTGCTGCAGGCTTGCACACCTTGACCCTCACCACCGCCACCCTCAATGGCCAACCCATTGAGGACCCCATCTCCCTGGCCGCAACGTTCACCACATTTGACTACGGATTCACACGGCAGATGAGGCTGGTCGAGCAGTTCACATCGACACATTGCACCTTTTGCCCCCAAGGTTCAGCCAACATTCAGAGCCTCTGCGACATGCGGGATGATATTGCCTGGATATCCATTCATGAGAACATGGGTAGTACCGATCCTTTTAGGACCCCTCAGTGCGATTCCATTAAAACATTACAGCTCATTGACGGCTACCCTGAGGGGACATTTGACCGAACGATGGGAATTGGGGATTATAATAATCTTTATGTCGTGCTCACCTACTTGTCTCCCATGACGATGAGCACATTCCTGGACAGCATTGCCATAGCCCCCTCCTGGGCCACGGTCAACGTGAACAGCACCTATGACTCCAACTCCCGTCAAGCCGTCATCACCATCGACGGCCAACTCGTGCCTGACTATGAGGACCACATGGGCAACGACAGCAGGCTCACCGTCTATATCACCGAGGACGGCCTCGTGGCCCCACAAGTCAACGGAGGCAACGATTACGTTCACAACAACGTCCTGCGCAGCGCGCTCATTTCGGTCAAGGGTGTTGCCATTAACAAGAGGGGCAATGCCTACAGGAATGAGTTCACCATTGATATCCCCAACGCCTGGAATGCCGACAACCTGAATATTGTGGCTTTCATCAGCCGCCCGCTGGGCAACCCCATCACCGACCTCTATGTCACCAATGCCAACAAGCGCAGGCTCGGCGAGAGCGACCCGTCGGCCGTCTTGCCGGGTGATGCCAACGGCGACGGCATGGTCAATGTCGACGATGTGACCATCCACATCGATATGCTACTGGGCGCTGCTACTCCCAGCCCCGGTGCCGACGTTGACGGCGATGGCAAGGTCACTATCGACGACACAACCACTCTGATCGACATGCTCCTGAGCAACCACTAATTCCCTATTAGCCACCATAAACAACAGCGGCAGGGCTTTACGCCCTGCCGCTTGTCATTACCATTGCTAGTGTCTGTATGTCGGGGTACCTGGATTCGAACCAGGGACCTCCTGCTCCCAAAGCAGGCGCGCTAACCGGACTGCGCTACACCCCGTTGCTCTCGTTTTGAGCGGTGCAAAGGTAGTGCAAGTTGAGCGGAGTGCCAAATAAAAATCACATTTTTTTATTTGCAATCCCGAAACGCAGCCTACCTTCGACCCCAAGTCAACGGTAGTGCAAGTTGAGCGGAGTGCCAAATAAAAATCGCATTTTTTTATTTGCAATCCCGAAACGAAGCCTACCTTCGACCCCAAGTCAACGTCCATTAATTTCCTGAACCCGCAAGCCATTTCGGGTGAATTTCATATTTTTTTGCCCTTAAGGGGCACAATTGTGACAAGAATGTAGTAACTTTGTATGTTTGAAACGACAACAACGATAAAACAACCCTAACAATACAAAATTCAACAATGTATAGAACCAAGACTAACGGCGAACTTCGTCTTGCCAATGTGGGCGAAGTCGTGACTCTGGCAGGTTGGGTACAGCGCACCCGCAAGATGGGCGGCATGACCTTTGTTGACCTGCGTGACCGCTATGGCATCACCCAAATCGTGTTTAACAATGAGGTAGACGCTGACCTGTGTGAGCAGGCCAACCACCTGGGACGTGAATTTGTCATCCAGGTCGAGGGCACCGTGGCCGAGCGCTCGAGCAAGAACGCCAACATCCCCACGGGTGACATCGAGATCATTGCCAACAAACTCAACATCCTGAGCGAGAGCATCACGCCGCCGTTCACCATCGAGGACAACACCGACGGTGGCGACGACCTGAGAATGAAATACCGCTATCTGGACCTGCGCCGCAATGCCGTGCGCCGCAACCTCGAGTTGCGCCACGACATGGCCATCCTCATCCGCAACTACCTTGACGACAAGGGCTTCCTGGAGGTCGAGACTCCTATCCTGATCGGTTCCACCCCCGAGGGTGTGACCGCTATTTCCAGATTGCCAAGTGTTTCCGCGACGAGGACCTGCGTGCCGACCGTCAGCCCGAGTTCACCCAGATCGACTGCGAGATGAGCTTTGTTGACCAGGAGGACGTCATCGAGGTCTTTGAGGGTCTCGCCCGCCACCTATTCAAGAAAGTCCGCAACGTGGATCTGCCTGAGAAGCTCGACCAGATGACCTGGCACGACGCGATGCGCCTGTATGGTAGCGATAAGCCCGACCGCCGCTTCGGCATGACCTTTGTCGAGGTCGATGACGTGCTCAAGGGCACCGGCACCTTCCCCGTGTTCAACGAGGCCAACTACATTGGCGCCATCTGCGCCCCCGGCTGTGCCGACTACACCCGCAAGCAGCTCGACGGCCTTGTGGACTTCGTTAAACGTCCACAAGTGGGCGCCAAGGGTTTGGTATATGTCAAGTTCAATGCCGACGGCACTGTCAAGAGCAGCATCGATAAGTTCTATGAGCCCGCCGTATGGCAGCAGCTCAAGGAGAAGATGGGCGCCAACGACGGTGACCTCGTCCTGATCATGAGCGGCGACAACGCCAACAAGACCCGCGTGCAACTGTGCACCCTGCGTCTGGAGATGGGCGACCGCCTGGGCCTGAGGGACAAAGACAAGTTCGAGTGCCTGTGGATTATCGACTTCCCGCTGTTTGAGTGGAGTGACGAGGAGCAGCGCCTGATGGCAACGCACCACCCGTTCACCATGCCCAACCCCGACGATATCCCCCTGCTCGACGAGCATCCCGAGCAGGTTCGCGCCAAGGCCTATGACTTTGTGTGCAACGGCATCGAGGTAGGTGGCGGCAGCCTCCGTATCCATGACGGCAAGCTCCAGGCCAAGATGTTTGACATCCTGGGCTTCACACCCGAGCGTGCCATGGCACAGTTCGGCTTCCTGATCAACGCCTTCAAGTACGGTGCACCTCCCCACGCTGGTCTGGCTTTCGGTTTCGACCGCTTCGTGTCGATCATGGCCGGTCTGGACAGCATCCGCGACTGCATCGCCTTCCCCAAGAACAACAGCGGACGCGACGTCATGCTCGACGCTCCCAGCCCCGTTGACCAGGGCCAGCTCGACGAGCTCTACATCGACGTGGACCGCGACCGTCTCAAGGCCGAGGGCAAAATTTAATCAGTTTATAGGAGGATGTGCCATAATTCTCATCTATGATTTCATCCGTGCAACGCACGGAGAAATTAAGCAAAAAATTGTTTAATTTCTCGGCCGTCAGGCCGATTAAAAATCCAGAGGTCTATTATGACACATCCTCACTAAGGACCAAGGACTAAAAACTAAAAAATGATTATCCGAGAAATCACCGACGCGATTGAGCAATATGCCCCCCTCAGGCTTCAAGAGGAGTGGGACAATGCGGGCATCCAGGTGGGTAACCCCGATGCCGACATCACAGGCATCCTGTTGTGCACCGACGCCACCGAGGCCGTTGTCGCCGAGGCCATCGACCTGGGCTACAACTTGGTGATCGCTCACCACCCGCTCATCTTCCGCGGCCTGAAGAAAATCATGGGACGCACACCGGTGGAGCGCACCGTGGCTATGGCCATCAAGCACGATGTGACCATCTACAGTGCCCACACCAACATGGACAGCGCGTGGCAGGGCGTCTCCTTCCGAATGGCCGACAAGATAGGCATGACCGACGTCGAGTTCCTGGACGGCAACCGAGTGGATCCTTATGGCGACATGGACAGCACGTCGGCTGGATGCGGTGTCATCGGCAACATCGAGCCGTTGCCTGCCCGCGAGGTGTTGAAGAGGGTCAAGGCCGCCTTTGAGGTGGGTGCCGTGCGTTACAGCGGCGATGCCGACCGCATGGTCTCCCGTGTCGCCCTGTGTGGCGGAGCTGGCGGTTTCCTGCTCGACAAGGCGGTCGAGATGGGCGCACAGCTCTACGTCACCGCCGATATGCGTTACCACGATTTCCTGGACAACAGCCAGCGCATCGTGACAGCCGACATCGGCCACTACGAGAGCGAGCATTTCACAAAAGAGATTTTTTTGGAGATTATTCAGAAAAAAAATCCTACCTTTGCAGTCGCTTTTTCAAAAAACGAAACGAACCAAGTAAATTATCTATAATTGAGTTGTAAGTCTTAAGTTTTTAAGTTGTTAGTTTCGAGCATTTTCCACCATAATCTAAAACTAAAGACTAAGAACTAAGGACTAAGGACTAAAAACTAAGAATTGTTTATGGCAACACCCAAGAAAGAACTCACCGTTGAAGAGAAACTCAAGGCGCTCTACGACTTGCAGCAGAAACTCTCCGAGATTGACGCTATCAAGACCCTGAGGGGCGAGCTCCCGCAGGAAGTACAGGACCTCGAGGACGAAATCGCCGGTCTGCACACCCGCATGAACAAGTATGAGGACGAAATCGCAGTCCAGAAGGACGAGATCGCCCGCAACCGCGACACCAGGCAGCAGGCCGAGGAACTGATCGAGAAGTACACCGCCGATCAGGACAACGTGCGCAACAACCGTGAGTATGACTACCTCACCAAGGAGATCGAGTACCAGAACCTGAACATCGAACTCGCCGAGAAGCGCATCAACGAGGCCAGCCGCAAGGCCGAGGCTCTCCAGGCCGAGATTGAGAAGGCCAGGGAGATGTGCAACGACCGTGAACACGCGCTCGAGGAGAAGAAGAGCGAGCTCAACGAGATCGTCTCCGAGAACAAGGCCAAGGAGGAAACCCTGCGTGAGAAGGCCAAGAAGCAGGAGAACAAGATCGAGGAGAGACTGTTGACCGCGTTCAAGCGCATCCGCAAGAACACCCGCAACGGTCTGGGCATCGTCGCCGTGCAGCGCAACGCCTGTGGAGGTTGCTTCAACCGCATCCCCGCACAGCGCCAGATGGAGATCAAGATGCACAAGAAGGTCATCGTCTGTGAGTACTGCGGACGCATTCTCATCGACCCCGAGCTGGTAGGTATCGCTCCCGAGGACGCCAAGAACAAATAATTCAAGCCCCTGCGCCCTCAGGCTTGAAGGTGAGTGGCGAGAACTCAGCAGTTAGAGCCGGTCAACAACACCGCCTAACTGAAATATCGGGTTTCTCCCATCACAAGCAACGCAACGGCAACTGCCCATGTGGCAGTTGTCGTTTGCTCTTGTTATACATGAACAAGGTTGATGTGTTAATAACTTTTTGGCGGGATTTTTGTTGCCGAATGGAGGGAAAACAGTAACTTTGTTGTCGGCCTTTTCGGCAACTGGACTGCCCCAGGCTATTTACCTGACAACTAAAGCAAAAACCTAAAGCCTAACCAGGCATTTTATCACTATCGAGCATGAACGGAACAGGGAAATTATATTTCAAGTACGGCACCATGGGATCGGCCAAGACCGCTATGCTGCTCACCCAGGCCTACAACTTCGAGGAGCGTGGCATGCAATACCTGTGCATGAAACCCATCATCGACGACCGCGAGAAGGACAACGTCATCCGCTCGCGCATCGGCATCGAGCGCAAGTGCTCATGGATATACCCCGAGAGTGACCTGTATGAAATGCTCAAGGAAATGTTTGACCGCACGCTGGTGGTCAAGGACTGGATCCTCATCGACGAGGCCCAGTTCCTGTCCCCGGCCCAGATCGACCAGCTCGCCCGCATCGTGGACGACTACGGTGTTAACGTCGTGTGCTATGGCCTGAGAACCGACTTCCAGTCCCACCTGTTTGAAGGCTCCCGACGCCTGATGGAACTGGCCGACACCATCGAGGAAATCAAGTCCACTTGCTCCTGCGGCCGCAAGACCATCATCAACGCGCGCATCGACTCCCAGGGTAACATCGTCACCGACGGTAACCAGGTCGAAATCGGCGGCGACGACAAGTACGTCTCACTGTGCCGCCGCTGCTGGCGCAACCGCCGCATCGAGAGCACCAGCCGCAACGCCATCAAATTTAACGACGAATAGCCAAACCTTTAGAGCCGCAAAGTTTTTCAAACAACAAAAACAACAAATATTTAATATTGAAAACAAGAAATACAAGAAGTACAATAAATTGATTATCAACAAATTGTATTATTTGTATTTCTTGTCTTCTTTTTTACAGTGCACGCCAAGCCGCTAAGTTTTTTTCAAACAACCATAACAACCCTTTTACAACAAAAACAACAAATATTTAATATTGAAAACAAGAAATACAAGAAGTACAATAAATTGATTATCAATAAATTGTGTTTCTTGTATTTCTTGTCTTCTTTTTCTAACGGCGAATTACACGAACTAAGCGAAGTGCCTCCGCCCCCTTTAAACATTAAACTTTAAACTGCGAGCGCAGCGAGCATATTTTTATTACCTTTGCGGTATGAAAAAGTATGAAAAACATATTATCGGTCATTGTAGTAGCCCTGGTGCTCGTGGCGGTGGTCACGGGCTGTGGGGGCATGCACCGATATGATGCGCGGCTCGCGGTGGCCGACAGCCTGATGCACGACGTGCCCGACAGCGCCCTCGCGCTCGTCCAGGCCGTCGATCCCGCCAGCCTCACCCGTGAGGGTGACCGTGCCTACCGTGACCTGCTGCTCACCCAGGCCCGCTACCGTTGCTACATCACTGCCACCAGCGACAGCGACATCAACCGCGCTCTGGCCTACTACCGCCGCCACGATGGCGAGCGCGAAAAACTCACCCGCGCCTACATCTACAAGGGCGCCGTCATGGAAGAGCTCGGCCACCCCGACTCCGCCATGCTCTACTACAAACACGCCGAAGCCACCGCCGCCCCCACCGACTACTTCAACCTGGGCTACACCAATATGAGAATGGGTGCACTCTACCGTGACCATTATTCCATGGATGGGAAACATATTGAGAAATATGAAACTGCTTTAAGGTTTTTACTACAAACACAAGAAACCAAACAACAACTGGCATGTATGATTAATCTCGGATCTTTGTATCGATTAAAGTATCCTAAAAAGTCTGAGTCTATATTGCTTTCCGCAAAAGAATATGCTTATGAACTGAATGATACAGATAACTATATTAAAAGCATCAATAGCCTTATTCAAACTTATCATGTCCAAAAGAAATATCGTATTGCCTGTGATTTGATACATGAAATGCTAGCTTTACAAAACAAGAAACAAAGTATTGAATTTTACACTAATGCTGCTACTATTTATTCCAAATTAGGAATGCCAGACTCAGCTGAATTCTTATTGAGTCTTTATGGACAGCCTATATTCTCTAATGTGATTGAAGAGATATCGTATCTTGAAAGTTTGAGTGAAGTTGCTCTCGCGAAAGGTGATAAGATTACATATCAATTGTTAGACAATAAATGCAAGGCCATAGAAGATTCATTACAGAAACTTGATACACCGATGAGAATCATGCAAACAGAGATTTCTCAGGATAAAAACTTCGCTTACAATAGCAATAGGCAGAATCGGTTAAACAAAATCTGTCTCATAGGAATTATTATTTTAGCCCTTAGCATTCTATTTTTATCGTCTTATCTTTATTATCGTCGCTCTCATCAATATGATAGAATAATAGCGGATTTAAAGTCTGAATTTCATTCACATGTATGCGAGACTAATGAGCTACAAGAAAGAATAAATGACTTGAAAATAAAAGATCAGGGACTAAAGGAATATTTTGATTCACATTTATGGCTCATGCGCGAGGTCATTGAGGAATGCTATTATGCTCCTAATGATAAACTGGTAACGAGAATCAGGAACATCATTCAATTCAGGGACCAAAACAAAGAAAAATGGTCAAAATTGAATGATTATATTGACTTGAGATTTAATAATATCATGTCAAACACAAAGAACAAGTATCCTAATCTTGATAGCCGGGATATGATGTTGTTGGCTTTGTCTATACTTGGTTTTTCCTGTGTTCAAATAGCAATTATTATGGGCTACTCTAATCCCTCTAGTATAGGAACCATTAGACAACGACTTGCAAAAAAAATGGGACTTGAGACGAGTGTCATGCAATATATAAATAACTACCTGCAAGACAATCATTGATTAAAAACACGCTCTTATCGATACATCTCAAAAGGGTGTATAAAATTTTTATTTTTAATTCACTGATAACCAGTCGTATATGCAGTATCGTGTATAATAGATAAATTTGGAGTATTGGGAGAATAGAATGTAATTTTGCAGTAGTGAACCAATACCTAAATTTATTATGAAAAAAGTTATACTATTCATTCTATTAAGTGCTCTCACATGCTTGGCATTGTGGGCTGACAGGCGACCTATTGTGATTCAAAATGGTGGAGCAGTCGGTGACCATGGCGAGTTTTTCGACCCCGCCGACAAGCCCGAAGTGTATTATGATGACGATAATCAGGAGATTATCCTTGTCGCAGATGGCTTTGCCAGCTCCTATGATGTGGACATCGTCTCGCTGTCAACCTTGCAGGTTGTGCTTTTCACCGCGGTTAACGGCTATGGTGACACGATTGATGTCTCAACGCTCCCCGATGACGACTACAAGATTGTCATCTCCACCCCTTATAACAACATCTATGAGGGCTACTTTACCAACTACTAAAAAACGCCCGATTTATTCGATGAAATCGGCAAATTTCACCTTTCATAAAAACTATAAACTTCTGTAACATGAAAAAGATTTATTTTATTCTGGCAGTGATCTGCCTGCTGGCATGTTCCAGCCAAATGAGCGCACAGTTAACAATTTTCCCCAGTGGTCGAGCAGAAGTCGGCGTCAACCCTTTCGATCCAAACTCTATCAACCCCGCCTACCTGCAGTGGCTTGACACGGTAACGGTCCTGAAGGTGTTCGGCAATTACGACAACGGTGGCGCTGGCGGACACATGACTTTCGGTGACACCTACCTCTATAACTCCTATAATGTACTCGTCGGCGAGTAAACCACGAATTTCGCTAATTACACGGATTCGGAAAATAAGCATAATCCCTTATATTCATCATGCTTCGCGGCTTAGCGATTTCGCGTGATTATTCATCAAAGATTTCTCAACAAACTGAGTCAGATAACCCAAATATGACTCCAATCGCATAGAAAACAACACGGCAAATGCCGGTCAACATATTTTCAAGGCCGGGACCCTTTTCAGTCTCAATCATTTACAGAAGTCAACTTATAAATAAACTAATTATTAACAATCCAAAACAAACAACGACTATGAAGAAGACAATTTTAATGATGCTGTTTGCCCTGCTGGGCATGACCCAGATGGTGGCACAGGAGTACGAGTACATTCCCTTCGTGCGCGAGGGAATTAAATGGGTGTGTTATTATGATAACATAGGCCAATTTCCATCATACGACCAATACTATAGTGAA
>ONKF01000028.1 GCA_900318335.1 uncultured Prevotellaceae bacterium | reverse complement strand
ATTGGCACCCATCACTTCGAGCCACAGCGCTTGCGTCACCTCAGTCTGGCCGATGAAATAGCTCGACAGATGAACGCGGTTCACAGGGGTCTCATTGCTATGGTAGTCCTCTGCCTGCTCATCGGTAGCACCCATCCAGAAGGTGCCTCCCTTGACATATACCATATTGAACGGTACCGAGTTCACGTTATAGGTGAACACTTCGCCATCGACGGGCTCATCAATGGGCTCATCGACGGGTTCATCATTGCTACACGAAGTGAAGCCCATGGTCAAGCAAATGGCCATCATGGCAATGAATAAAGGTTTAATCTTCATCATTGTTTTGTTGTTTGGGTTTAAAGTTAGACTTATACTTATTTGAAAGATTCTTTTCTTGTTTGAAGCGGACGGTTAGCGACACGTGTGCGGTGCGGCCAGGGGTCGTCGTAACCAGGTGTAGTCCGAGCGGGCAGGCTCCGGCATAAAGACACCACAAAACTACGAATAATCCGATGAAAAACAATAGGGCAACTATAAAAAACTACAAATTACTCGAATTAAACTAATTTTGGCTTCCGCAGCGGAGCCTTCGTTTAATTCGCGTAATTCGTAGTTTCGTTTCAGCGTTCTTTCCAGCGGAAGCGGGCGCGCACGTGGTCGTCCCCATCGACGGTGATGCTCATGTGGGAGTCCATCGGGTCGCTATCGTCGATGACAAACTCGCAAGTCTCACTGTAATGGGTTTCCTTGATGAAAGAGATCTCCATGCGCTGAATAAAAAAGTTGTCATAGCAATCCATGTCGAAGAGGTTCATCAAGTGGGAGAGGTAACGCACGGTGTTGACGTGACGGTTGAAATCACAGTCCATATAACCGAAGGTGTATTCAACGGAATGGCCTTCCTCGATGGGATGCAAGCGGCTCATGGGCTCGATGGGGCAAGGAGTGTCGGAAACGTTCTCGCGGATGTAGCTCAATTGGGAGATGTCCACGCTGGCACGTGTGTTGAGGTCGATGACCATCCAGATGGTGCGCACGTAACCCAATGGATTGCCATTTGCATCGTCGATGCGCATATTGCGCTGCGAGAAGTAACGGTTATAATCCTCAATCCAAGTCGTGAGGCTATAGTTCTCATTGACACGGGGATAGGCCTTCATTTCGATGGTCACCCTCGAGAGCACCCACACGTGGTTATCCTGTATCAGGCGGGCATAGCCCACACCCCACGAGTTGGCATGAAAGGTGGCGACCTCGATAATGCGGGTCATCAATAGCGTCAAGGGCATCTCGCCTTGGGGATTGCACTCGCCCGCAGCAAGGTAATAGTCCATGCGGAACTGCTTTTTATTCACATTAGAGCTCATTTGTTTTCTTGATTAAGTAGTTATCTAAAATGACAAGCGCGGCCATTGCCTCGACAATGGGCAGGGCACGCGGCAACACCCAGACATCATGGCGGCCACGGGGTTGCAGGGTCACGGGATTGCCCTCACCGTCAATAGCGGGAACAGGGCGCATGAGTGTGGGAACGGGTTTGAATGCCAAGCGCATGGTGATATCCTCTCCATTGCTGATGCCACCCTGGATGCCACCCGAGTGGTTGGTTACAGTGCCGATGGAGCCATCATCGTGTTTCACGAAGCGGTCCATCACTTCGCTACCCCGCTTGTCGGTCATGCCGAAGCCGTCGCCATATTCAAAGCCGTGGACCGACGGGATGCTCATCATTGCAGCCGCCAATTGGGCATGGAGCTTGCCGAAGACCGGTTCGCCCAAGCCTGCAGGAACGCCCTTGACCACGCATGAGATAATGCCCCCCAGGGTGTCACCATCCTTGGCAACACGTTCAAGTTCAGCAGGATCAACAGGTGAAAAAGAAGCCTCCACCGTGATTTCCAGACGGGCCAATGCCTGAATGGCGATACCGCCAGCCACGACACGGGCCACGGTTTCACGTGCCGAGGCGCGGCCGCCTCCGCGCGGGTCGCGGATGCCATATTTGGCCTGCCACGTGTAGTCGGCATGATTGGGGCGGTAGCAACGGGCAATTTCGTCATAATCGGCACTGCGGGCATCGGTATTACGGATGATAAAGCCGATGGGAGTGCCCAGCGTCTTGCCTTGCCAGATGCCCGAGAGCACCTCTACCCTATCCTGCTCGGCCCGGGTGCTGCTGCCAGTGGTTTGTCCCGTGCGGCGACGGTCCACAAAGCGCTGCAGTTCGTCAAGGTCGATATCCACACCCGCAGGCACACCGTCAAGCACGCCACCCATCGCAGGTCCGTGCGACTCACCGAAAGTGGTGAGCGTCAGAATTTTGCCTATCGTGTTCATCATCATTCAGTCTTTTCGGCTATCAGGTCAACGGCCTGGGCACCAACAAACTCGACCAGCGCCTCGGGGTTGATCTTGAACTGCAATCCACGCACCCCGGCACTCACGTAGATGTAGTCATATAGGATGCACGTCTCGTCAATATAGGTGGGGAAAGGCTTTTTCATGCCCACCGGTGAGCAGCCGCCACGGATGTAGCCCGTTGTAGCCAGCAACTCCTTCATGGGGATAAGGTCCACCTTCTTGTTGCCCGACACCTTAGCGGCTTTCTTCAAGTCCACCTCTTCGGCCCCAGGAATGACACACACGAGATGCCCCGTCTTGTCGCCCTGCAGGACCAGCGTCTTGAATACCTGCTCGATGTTCTCGCCCAGTTGGTCGGCAATGTGCTGCGCGCCCAAGTCGGTCTCATCCACCTCATAGGGGATGAGCTCATAGGCTACAGACGCCGCATCCAGCAGGCGTGCCGCATTGGTTTTATTGATTTTTTTCATCGTTTCTTGTCTTAATGCCGCAAAGTTACTACTTTTGCACGACAATAACTTGTAAACGAACAGAATTTAAACAGAATAGAAAAATGAAAAAACTCATTTTAGCCGCTATGGTGGCCATCTCAGGATGGCTCATGACCCAGGCACAATCGCTGCCTGCACCCGAGAAGTACAATCAATTGTTAGAGCAGATGGTCAATCTGGAACAGCGCAAAGCCGAATTCCTGATGAATGCGACCATGGAGACACTGGCCAAGGACCCCAAGGGCTATCGCCAGATGATGGAACTTGCCGAGCGCCGCTTCAGCGATGCTGCCGACCCCATTCACAACGAGGGCTTGTATATGGTTGTTCTCAAGCACGTTACCGAGAATTTTGTGTTGAGCAATGCCGAGAAGGAGAAGCAGCGCCTGCTGCTCGAGGGTGCCAAGAAGAACATGATTGGCAGCGTGGCAGCCGACTTTGACTACGTCGTTGCTGGCGACAAGGCCACACATCACCTCAAGGACCTCAAGGCCGACAACATCCTGGTGTACTTCAACAATCCTGACTGTGAGTCGTGCGAAGCCGTGAAGCAGCGCCTGGCCGAGAACGAGGTGATCAACAAGCTGGTCAACGACAAGAAACTCATTGTGCTTGCTATCTACCCCTATGATGACCAGAAACTGTGGAAGAAGGCCAAGTATCCCAAGATGATGATTAACGGCTGGAACCAGAGCCACCAGATCGAGTATGCCGAGCTCTATGACCTTCCCACCCTACCCTGCTTCTATCTGCTGGACAAGGACTACAAGGTGCTTATCAAGAACGAGGGCAGCCTCAACAAAGTCGAGGCCATGCTCAAGAAGTTGACAGAAACACCCGCCAACTGATCATTTCACTAAACAAGTAACAGAAAACTCATCAGCGCGACATGCGCTTGAGGACATTATAGCTGGGGAGCACGCCAAGCTCTCCAGCTTTACTTAGGTCAGCCACACCCATATTCTTGTTACCCATGCGCAGGTACATCAAGCCACGGTTGTAGTAGGCCTCGGCCAAGTCGGGTTTAAGCTCGATGGCGGTGGTGTAGCAGCTGATGGCACTGGTGAAGTCTCCCTGGAGCATGTAAACGTTGCCCTTGTTGTAATGGGCATAGACGTTCTTGGGCGAAAGTTTGAGCGCCTGGTCCAAGTCGGCCATCATCAGGTCGAGTGTGGTTACGTCCTGACGCTGGCGCAGCATGGCCTGGGACTTGGCGTCGGGAGCTCCTGCCAGCAACTCGCTTGAGGTTGCATCAAGGGCTTGAGCCATACGGTACTGCATGTAATGCGCGTCGGCACGCAGGAAATAGGCCAACATGAACTGAGAGCTTAACGCAATGGCGGCATCGGCATCAGCGATGGCGGCATCGGGGTTCTTGACAAGCAGATAATCCACACCACGGGCAAAGTGGTCTATACTACGGGGCTTGGCGCCCGCCAGCAGTGAGTTATAGTACTCGATATTGGCAAAATGACGCTGGATTTCCTCCTCGCCAAGCTGCGGCTCTCCATTGACGAGAGTGAGCGTGCCAGGCAGCAGCTTGCTCTCGTTGACATCTCCAATCTCGCGCACGTAATAAGTATTGCCATTGAGCTTGTTATCCTTGGCATAATAGGACAGCATGAACATGGGCATGGGCTCCACCTCGATGTTGTCGTTCTGGATGTGTCCACGCTGGCGATTGGCATATTCGGGCTTAACGGGATCCCTGTCGTTGACCGTGAGCAGGGTATTGAAACGATCCATAATCTCCTCGGCGGTTTCGGGTTCATCCTTGCCGCCCTCGAGCGCACGCTGTTCGGCCTTCTTGATGGCTGCAGTCGCCTCGATTTCGGCAGGGTTGAAGTGGGAGACGTGGGTCTTGTTACGGCGGAAGATCGACATGGCCTTTTCCATGTCGGCCTCGCTTCCCTTGTTATCGCCCATTCGGCGCTTGGCCTCTCCTCGGGCCATATAGCCCGCCTCAAAGTTGGGGTACTTCTTGAGAATGGCGGTGAAGTCCTGTACCGCCTCGCGGAACTGCCCCGTGCGCATGTGCAGCAAGGCACGGTTATAGAGCGCCATGAAGTTGGACGGGTTCTTCTTGAGCACAAAACTGAAGTCGCTGATGGCCTTGTTGTTATCACCGACCTCGGCTCGCAGCAAGCCACGGTTGAAGTGGGCCTCGATACTGTTAGGATCCAAGCCCAGTGCATAATCATAATCGGCCATAGCACCGAAGTAATCATCAATGTTGTACTTCATGTAGGCACGGTTGATGAAGTAGCCCGCATAGCGCGGCTCCAGGAGGATAGCGCTGTCCATATCGGCCACCGCACTCTCAAAATCATGACGGGAGCGCGTGGCAATCTCGGCACGCATGACATAGGCAGGCGCATTGTTCTTGCTCAACGCGATGCTCTTGTTCAGGTTCTCGAGAGCTGCAGTGGTATCTTTCTCGGCCAGGCACATCTGAGCCAGGCCGATGTATGCACGGTCATTGCGGCGGTCAAGATGTAATAGCCGTTCAAAGGTCGAACGTGCCTCATCATAATTCTTAAGTTCCACCTCACAGACGGCACGGTTCATGAGCATGTTCTTGTCCTCGGGCATGAGGTTAAGACCCGCGTCATAGTCTTCAACAGCCTCCTTGAAGTAACCCATGTTCTGGCGTGCCACGCCACGCACCTGGTAGGCATCGACGATAAACGGATTGCGCTCGATGGCCATACCGGCATCCTGCTCTGCCCCACTGTAGTCCTCCAGGCTGATTTTGGCCACGGAGCGGTAAAAGTAGGGTTCGGCAAGAAACGGCTTGGCCTTGATGGCCTGGTTAAAATACTGGATAGCAAGGATGTAGTCCTCGAAGTAGAGTGCATTGCGCCCGATGTTGACAACCTGGTCGGTGTTGATCTGGGCATGCATACTTGCCGCCATTGCCAGCAAAGCCAACAGCGCCAAGCGACGGTATATCGACTGTATCTTCTTCATTATTGCGTTAATATAACGACAAAAGTACTTCAAAATTACTCCACTACCAAAAATCAGCTCCAGCAGGCGACATTTTTCACATTTTATGACTTTATTTATATTAAAAGGGCCTATGGATTTGGCATTTCGTCCGATTTGCAGTAATTTTGAAGTTTGAAACATAAAAAATGGCCAATCTATAATGAGAAAGCATATCTTTATCATCCTCTTAATGAGCATCTTGATGGCTCCAGCCACAATGCATGCCGACAAGAAGAAAGACAAGAAATACCAGAAGAAAGCCGTGACCGTCGAGAACGCTACGGCCAATGCGGAGCAGTCCATGCGTGAGGTCACTGTCACCGACCCCGCCAAACAGCTCTATGGCGAGTGGGATATCGTGACGATGCGCAAGAAGAAGGTCTATACTATCGAGAGGGCTTATCTCTACCTCGACTTTGCAGGTGGCAACAAGGTGTATGGCAACAATGGCTGCAACACCATTAACGGCACATTCCAGTTGAGTGGCAATAACCTGATTTTCGGCGAGTTCATTTCCACTGACAGGCAGTGCCACAACGTCACCAGCGAGAAGACCATCATGCACACCCTGGCCGACGTGCGCCGCTACACCCTCCAGACACAATTCAATGCCCAATACCTGAACCTGATGAATTCCAAGGGAACCGTCATCATGGTGCTCAAGCGCCACAACCTTGACGCCATGAACGGTGCCTGGCTCATCAAGGAGATTGACAGCGAGAATGTCAGCGAACGTAATATGCGCGTGGTTGTCGATGCTATCGAGCAAACCATCCATGGTGACACAGGATGCAATATCATCAACGGCATTATCACCCTGGACCCGGCCAAGGATATGGCCATCCAGTTTGAGGACCTGCACTCCACCGAACACGATTGCGAGGACATCGACATCGAGACCGCCCTGCTCTTAGCGCTGGAGAGCACCGAATCCTGCAAACGCATCAATAACAACGAGATGGCATTGCTCGACAACAAGGGCGCCATTGTCATCGTGCTGCAGCGCATCTCCCTACGCTAATCTTATAATTTCAACATTATTTATATCAAGGTCATCAGGCTGATTATAATTCCAGAGAGATATGATGAAGTGAACCTCAAAAGTTCTTTATCCGACTTTTGAGGTTCACTTCATTTTTCATCATCAATATGTGACTATGTCCTACTTGGTGAAGAGGATGCCGCCGCCATAGAGGTTATAGGTCCTATCCTCAAGCAATGTGAATGAGAAACGATCGACCAGAAGTATCGCCTTGCCATTATCGATGACCAGCGGCTCGGCACTGCCATTGGGGTTCCTGTCCTGGTCACGAGAAATCAACTGCTTGTAGCTGACTTCAAAATGGTAAGTGCCTACATCACCAAGAGCCGAGTTTTTGACATCAAACGACACTTTATCCCCTACCATAGGAGAGCCATCGCAGTTGAAATCGGCCATGGACACCCGGGTGAAGCCTTGAGGAAGCTCTATATTATCGATTAGGCCATCGGCATAGAAGCCCTGGACAGTTCCTTCTTCCACACCATCACGGGCCATCTTGGCAATATTGCCGACAATGGCATCCTTACCCAACAACTCGCGCGTGCTGTCGAACCCGAAGTCACGTTGCAGATATTGTAGCTTGGCATCGATGGATGCTGCGACCTTAGGGTCAACGCCGCTAAGCCACTTATCATACTGGTCGCCCGTGAGCGGGTATTGCTTGATGCCCGAAGCGGCAAACGCCTTGCGCGCCTCGCCCAGCAGCTGACGCTGCGTAATATTGGGGATGGACTGCGGGCCAACTGAAATAAGGAACAGCACAGTGGCAAACAACGCGGGAATCCACCAGATGCGCTTGTTGCGAGTGAGCAGCAAACCGATACACACCACATAGCACCAGATGTTGAATACCAGCAGATAGAGGCGGCTCACCGTGATGCCATAGTCGCCGAGGCGACGTCCGATAGCCACAGTCATCAACGCGAGCAGCGGCAACATCGCCAGTGGCAACCAGCGGGTAACTGTCTTGAAGAAGGAATTGCCCGACTCGTGCTGCAGCGGATAAGTGAGATAGATGACAGCCACCAAGCCGACCATGCATGCCGTGACCAGATAACTCACCCATCCCACCGGGAGCTGCCATGAGAACAGGATCTTGGCCGCATAGATGTAGAGCGTCACCATATATAACAGCAGCAACGGGATGAACAGATACTGCACCACCCCCTTGAGGAAGCCAGAATAGGGCTGAACCTGAGCTACCCGCTTGGCCTCACCGCCAGGGATAAGGTTCATGGATAACAACGGAGCAAGGAACACCATGCAAACCGTCGGGATATCGGCAAAGACGCTATTCTTGACATCCACCCCGAACAGCCATTCCAGCGACTGGGCAAACAGAATGAGTCCTAACGTGAGTACACCCCCGATGAGTCCACCCGCAATGATGGCTTCGAAGGTGCGTACCGAGAAGTTCCAGAACGGCACGTCGTCACCCTTGCGATAGAAACACAGCAGGAACACCGACAGCACCATCGTCACCACGGTAGCGCTCACGGCAATGAACTGCGGCAAAGAGAACCGTTCAAACTGTGCAAGATAAATCGATATGCCCAACCAAGCCGCATGAACGAGAAGCTGTGTGAGTATGGCCGTAATGCGATGCTTGAAATCCTCGGTGAGCAACTGCAACGAGATGCCCAGCACCGCTCCTGTAGCAGCATAGAAGATATAGAAGAACTGCCACTTCTCGGGCACATTGGCCCCATGACTGAGGGACAGGATGAAACATGTGAGAAACGCCAGCAATAGAATAGAAACAGGAAAACGGCGAATGCTACGTCCAAACTGCCTCAACCACTCAGACAGAGAAAAATTCTTGAGAATACTCATCTTGACAACTCATTACATTTATTTTAATTTAACGTACATGTGGGGGGAAAAATTGCAACAATCATGCTTAAAATCACACACCTGAATTTCAAGACCGCCTTACATTTTGCAAAAATAATGAAACAAAAAGTTAAAGTGTCAAAAAATTTGCACAGTTTGAATTATTGTTATATTTTTGCGTTTCGAATACTAGAATCAGTATGGCGGCTTGTCGCTCGTTAACGTCATGGTTGCGAGAGGAAAGTCCGGGCAACACAGAGCATCACATTTCCTAACGGGAAGCCATGGGTGACCGTGGGGTTAAGGTGACAGAGAATTACCGCCAGTGCCCTCTTGGGGGTGCTGGTAAGGGTGAAAAGGCGGGGTAAGAGCCCACCGGACATTGTGGTGACACAATGTGCCGCACTACCTGTGAGTTGCAAGTTCATGTATACCGGCATCTAAGGGCTGCTCGTCCATTGTCGGGGGGTAGAACGCTATACCGGTGCAGCAATGTACCGGACAGATAAATGACAGGCACCTGCCTTGTGGCAGGCACATAACCCGGCTTACAGCCATACTGTTCTTTTTTTTGAATTGAATTGAATTTAATTTATTGTTACAGGTTAGGTCATGTGAGTGACCACAGAAATATAGAAAAGACTATCATCAAAGGACAAAACAATGGCACGTAAAGAAGAATTAGCCCGCATGTGGGAACGCACTCTTGAGTTCCTATATAATCAGCGTCCAGCCTTTGAACGCGAGGGGGCTGGAGGTTACAAACCAGGGCTTGACACAAGCCTTGCCCTTGACAAGCTGTACAACGAGCCGCACCGTCGTTACCGCATCATCCACATTGCGGGAACCAACGGGAAGGGCTCGACAGCACATCTACTTGCTTCATGCCTTCAGCATTGCGGTTACAGGGTGGGATTGTTCACCTCACCCCACTTCATCGACTTCAGGGAACGAATCAGGGTCAACGGAAGGAAAATCAGCCGAAATTTCGTTATGCAATGGGTTGCCGAGTACAGACAGAAGGAACTCAACGGATTTGAGCCGTCATTCTTTGAACTGACTTCGGCCATGGCATTTGATTACTTCGCATGGCGCAATGTGAATGTGGCTGTTATCGAGACAGGATTGGGCGGCAGGCTGGACAGCACCAACATTGTCACCCCCGACCTGAGTATCATTACTAATATAGGGCTTGAACACCAGCAATTCCTGGGCAACACTATCGAAGAGATCGCCAGCGAGAAAGCCGGCATCATCAAGCATGGCCAGCCCGTTGTTGTTGGCAACGCCGAAGACAGCGTGAGGAAAGTCCTTGAGGATCGGGCCAAGCAGCTGTATAGTAATATCCGTTTCGCCCAAGACAAACCCGAGGTCCTTGATGCCAAATATGAGGACGGCATGTTGCGCTTGCAAACCGCCAACTATGGCACCATTGACTGTGAATTGATTGGAGACTTCCAGATCGAGAATGCCAATACCGTACTCACCGCCTTCAACATCCTCAAGCGCTTGAAATACCGCGTCAAGGAGAACGCCGTGAGAGAGGGATTTGCAACCGTTGTCGAGACCACAGGACTGATGGGCCGCTGGATGAAGCTTGGCACCGACCCGTTAACCATCTGCGACTCGGCCCACAACGTGGCCAGCATTACCCAGGCCATGAAGCAGTTGAAAAAGGAGACCTATGACAAACTGCACATGGTGATGGGATTTATGGCCGACAAGGATATCAACGGTATCCTGGACCTGCTGCCACGCAAAGCCACCTACTATTTCACCCAAGCCCACACCACACGGGCGCTCCCCGTCACCGAGCTCAAGGAAATAGCCCTGCAACATGGCCTAAAAGGCTCTATATATAATAATGTGACCGAAGCACTGGACGCTGCCCGCAAGGCCGCCCTGCCGCGGGACGTGATCTACATCGGTGGCAGCATGTATGTCCTGGCCGAGCTGCTGCAGGCCATCGGCTATGACGACAAACTCGAAAGCTGACACGCGTTAAGCTTGACGTATCACCCGCCCGACCATGACCCCCATGGCCGGGCGGATTCATTTTGAGCCGCCTGCCACCATAGGGTACCAAGTGACAAAATGTCATTAATTGTTACACAACAGGGCTGTATTGTAAAACTATTTAAAAAGACGTGCCCTTGCTATTAATTTAGCTTAAAATAAAGGAGCGAAGTATTGTTTATGTCATTTTTCGTTGTACATTTGGCACACAATTTGAAAAGTTAAATTTAACACTTAGAAAAATTAAAAACGACAATAAATTAACAAAATCGACAAACACATGAAGAGAAACCTGAAATTAGCAATTATGCTCGTAGCCGCCTCGATGATGGGTTCGGCTGCCACCATGATGGCTACAAGCGAGCTGCAGAAGAAAGGTGTCATCACCGACACATATGTATTGAACAAGGAAAGCGATGCGGCTGCCAATGACGGATTTGTTAAGACCTCGACCCGCATGGTCGACATGAGCCGCGACTTTACTGATGTAGCCGAGAGCACCATCAACTGCGTAGTGAGCATCAAGAGCTATGCCACCCCACAGCAGAGCATGTACCAGGGCGGCTTCATTGACCCGTTTGAGTTCTTCTTTGGCCCCGGTTATGGACAGGGACAGCGCAAACAGCAGCAACAGCAGAAGAGCGAGCCCCAGCCTCGCGGCATGGGTTCGGGTGTGATTATCAGCCCCGACGGTTACATCGTCACCAACAACCACGTGATTGACGGTGCCGAGAAACTTGAGGTCACCCTCAACGACAACCGCCAGTTCAACGCCACGGTTGTAGGCACCGACGAGAAGACCGATATCGCGCTGATCAAGATCAACGCCAAGGATCTGCACACCATCACCTTCGGCAACAGTGACGCCGTCAAGGTGGGTCAGTGGTGCGTCGCAGTGGGCAACCCCTTCGGTTTCAACTCGACCGTCACCGCAGGCATCATCAGTGCCAAGGCACGTGGCATGAACACGAGCGACAACGGTGGCATCAAGGCCTTTATCCAGCACGATGCAGCCGTCAACCCCGGCAACTCGGGCGGTGCTCTGGTCAACACTGCCGGTGAACTCATCGGCATCAACACCATGATCTACTCCCAGACCGGCAACTACAGCGGATGCTCGTTTGCCGTCCCCAGCAACACCGTCAAGAAGGTGATCACCGACATCAAGCAGTATGGTACCGTACAGCGTGCCGTATTGGGTATCCAGTACACCGAGCTGACCGCCGAGAAGGCCAAGGAAGAAAAGATTACCGCCACCAACGAGGGTATCTATGTAGCTAAGGTCACCGACCGCGGTGCCGCCAAGGAGGCCGGCCTGCAAGAGGGCGACGTGATCGTCAAGCTCAATGGTGCACGCGTGAAGGACAGTGGCGAGATGCAGGAGGAGATGAACAAGCTGCGTCCTGGCGACAAGGCCGAGGTAGAATACTACCGCGACAACAAGTTGAGACACACCACAGTCACCTTCAAGAACGACCAAGGCAACACCAAGATGACCAAGCAGAGTGATGTGATGTCGCTGGGTTGCGCCTTCACCGAGCTCAGCAGGGACGAGAAGGAAGACCTGGCCATCAGCAAGGGTCTGAAGGTGGTCGGCATCAAGGCTGGCAAGTTCAAGAACGCCGGCATACGTGACGGCTTCATCATCACCGACATCAACAACATCCCCGTTGACTCACGTGATGACGTGGAGAACATCTACAACCAGATCATGCGCAGCGGCGACAGCGACAAGGTGATGTTCATCACCGGTTTCTACCCCACCGGCAAGAAGGTTTACTATGCTGTTGACCTGAGCGACGACGAGGACTAAACACACTACTATATATATCACGATTTACCGACAGACAACGGTGGTCATGGAGAGCTCATGGCCCCGTTGTCATTTTTATGGGGAAACAGAAAACACATCAGCACACCATAGAACATAATTGTTTCGAATAGGGTTAAAAAATCACAAAAAACAACCCAAAAGTGAAATATTTTTGTAATAATTTTTATTTATTCATAAAATTCACTTGTTTTTCACGGAAAATGTATTATATTTGCAGAAAATTACGTAAATAACCATTTCTTAAAAATGAAAGCTATATGAGAGGAGGATCAAGACCAGGTGCCGGAAGGCCCAGAATCTACGGGAAACGAGTGCAGTTATCCATCCTGATTTCGGAGGAGACCAAGAACAAGCTCAAAGAGTTGGCGATTGCCCATGACAAGCCACTGGCTGGAGTTGTGGAACAGCTGATCATCAATGAGCATCAGGGACTAATCATGTCGTCATAACGCAGGGAGAAATATTCTACCCACCCCATTTTATTGCAGCGAAAAGTAGCGTAACACACCTCGCATCACTCAAATCACACGCAAGCAATAATACCGAACGACATGACCTGCCTTGATACATGAAAAAAGGAAAAAGGGAACAGACTGCGACTTGTTATTGAATATTTCATCTGTCGACTTCTATATTAGGCCGGCAGCAATAATTGCGTCAAGAATGTCTTGCAAATTTGGCACGATTTTTGCTTTATTGTATCTTCAACAGAGACAAAGGGCACAAAAAGGCTTAAAAACACACGTTTTTATCCATTTTTAGCCAAATCACTTGGAAGATTAAAAGATTTATTGTACCTTTGCACGCTTAAACTCTACACAAGTTAGATGAGACAACTTAAAATTACAAAATCCATTACTAACCGCGAGAGCGCGTCCCTCGACAAGTATCTTCAGGAAATCGGCCGTAAGGAACTCATTACGGTTGATGAGGAAGTCGAGTTGGCACAGCGCATCCGCCAGGGCGATCAAGCTGCACTTGACAAACTTGTCAATGCCAACTTGCGCTTTGTCGTTTCTGTCGCAAAGCAGTATCAGAACCAGGGATTGAGTCTACCCGACTTGATCGACGAGGGCAATCTGGGCCTCATCAAGGCAGCGCAGAAATTCGACGAGACGCGTGGTTTCAAGTTTATCTCCTATGCAGTGTGGTGGATCCGTCAGTCCATCCTTCAAGCCCTTGCAGAGCAATCCCGCATTGTCAGGCTGCCACTCAACCAGGTGGGCTCGATCAACAAGATCAGCAAGGCTCAGTCCAGGTTTGAGCAGGAGCATGAGCGTCGTCCGTCGGCCGAGGAGCTCGCCGAGCGTCTTGACATTCCGGTGGACAAGATCAGCGACACGATGAAGGTTTCGGGCCGCCACGTTTCGGTTGACGCCCCCTTCGTCGAAGGCGAAGACAACAGCCTGCTGGACGTCCTCCCCAACAACGATTCCCCCATGGCCGACTCGACCCTGAACCAGGAGTCCCTGGCCAAGGAGGTGAACCGCGCGCTCGACCAGCTGAATCCGCGTGAGCGCGACATTCTGAAGATGTTCTTCGGTATCGGTTGCCAAGAGATGACGCTCGAGGAGATTGGTGCTAAGTTTGACCTGACACGCGAACGCGTTCGTCAGATCAAGGAAAAAGCCATCCGCCGCCTGAAGGGCCAGAAGAGCAAGCTGCTCAAGGCCTATTTGGGTTAACAGACATTTCATGTTAGTAAAGTGTATCAGGCTGCCTCACAAGGGCAGCTTTTTTGTTGTTTGCCCTTGAAAATCATAAGAAACCACCAGGAAATCAGCCTAAATTATTGCAAGTATTAAAAAAAGATTGTAATTTTACCCCTTGTTTTACTATCGGCAATTACATTTTATCAATAAACAATTAAAGGATATAGCAATGAAAAAGATTTTGACTTTAGTATGTGCCATGATGTTAGGCTTAGGTTTTGCCCAGGCACAAGTTTCACAGGGAGAGACCGCAGCTGGCGTCAACCTTCTGTTTGGTAGTTGGAACGAGAGTCTCGGTATTGGTGCCCGTTTCCAATATGGCATCCTTGATCAGTTGCGTACTGAGGTAAGCGTCAACCACTATTTCGCAAGAAAACATAGATCATGCTGGGACATCAACCTCAATGCCCACTACCTGCTCAACGTTTCCAACCATCAGTTCTACTTCTATCCACTGGCTGGTATCAATTACACGATGACAAATGACAAGAAGAAAACCGATGAATATCCCAATGGCAAGGGAGAGAGCAACCACATCGGTCTCAACGTTGGTGCCGGCTTTGAATATGAATTGAATGATCACTTCGGAGTCAACCTCGAGTATCGTCACACTATCGTCCGCAAGGTTGACCAGGGCGTTATCGGACTCGGCGTCAACTACAAGTTCTAAACCACATTTAGACACAAGAAACAATCAGGGCTCACCGCTCAATCGGCTGGTGAGCCCTGATTCTATATTTTCCCCTGACAGGGAGTCGATATCGGGAAATCAGTTCATGGGCTGGAGCTTGTCGATTGCACCAGACATAAACGAGGAAACTCCGCCATTGTCACCGTCGTCCTCGTTGCCAAAGGCGTCACGAGCCTTGATAGAGCACAGGGAACACAGGAGTTCAAGGGTGGCATTGGACTTGGGGTCACTGGTATAGAAGTGGCCCTTACCGTTGAAGATGTCCTCGAGACCGAAATCGAAGTAGCCGTTATTCTTCTCGTTGTGGGTCTGGGCAAACAAGCCCAGCACAGAGCCGCTAAAGAAATTGCGGACCGGTTCCATCTCATAGGCGTAGCCCTCGGTCTGCTCATAGTCGAGCATCTTCATGTAAAGGATGCCATCAACGACGCCGATGCGTATCATCTTGTTGTCATACTGGTAGATGTACTCGCCCTCATAGAGCTCCGGGGCTTGGCCCATAGCGTTGGCAAACGAACTGATCTTGTTCACAACGCCATCAGGGTCAGTCGAACGGGTTGCGAGCACCATGTTCCACTCGCCCTCGAGATGCGGGTCGCGTGCGAGACCGATGGTGAACGGGCCATCGACAGTAGCAAGGATGCTTGCCAGGTCGATCTGTCCAATGTAGGGCAATTTGCCGAACATCTTAAGCAACTGCTGTATCTGCTTGAGTTTAACAAAGTTATCACCCTTGACACACATCGTGAAGATGTAATCCATCGAGTTGGGGATAGCCTTGAGCACGTTGCCATCGGGCTTAGCCAGCGTGGAATTGAGCAACTGGGCATACTCGCTGTCGTCTGCTGCGAGGATCTTGGTATCCATCGTCACACCTTCTTCATCAAGGTCGATAAAGCAAGTGACCGCATCGATGTCGCTCTCGGTGAAAATACCGATGAGAGGCATCTTCTGGGACAATTCGCGATAAACGTCACTCTTGTTCAGGATTGTCTTGAGGCCCTTGCCTTGAATCCAGGCATTGATTTCGGTACCATCGTTGTGAAGCGCCTCCTTGGCCTGCTTGTTCTCCGTAATGCTGGTTGCCGTGTGGCTCAAGATGGTCTTGGCCCCCTTGGCGGCACGGGAAACCTCCATCGCCTTGTTGACTGTGCCCACGAGCAACACTTTGCCATCGATGGCATACAGGTTGTCGCCCACATACATGCAATCCAAGCCCTCTACCTTAGCGAAGTCACCGCCCACACGCATGGCGAGCGTCTTGCGTGCCTTGTCCGGGTCGTCAAGGGACACCAAGATGACACGGCCAAAAGTCTTGACACCGAAGTACATATAGGCTTTGCTATCGGTATTGAGTCCCAACTGAGGCAGATCGCTGAACAGGATGCACAGGGGTGACGTGTCGTTGTCGTCTACCACCTGCTGCAAGGACTGGGGCAAAACAATCTTGTCGCCATCAACCATTCCCGCTTTCTCGAGAATCTCGGGCACATCAAAACTCACCACACCTGTCGAGTCGGCAGGTATCATTTTTTCAAGGTCGTCACCGGCACATCCCGTCAACACAAGGGTGAACAGTGCCAAGGACATCAATTTCAACCATCTCATTTTCATGCTATTGAGACCGTCAAAGATTAAAGTTTGTTATGCGTTTAAACACTTCAACAGTAGCATAATGCCACTTACCAAGGCACAAAGTTACTACAAGTAAACTTATTGCAAGCAAGAAAAGTGCAACATTTTCACTTTTTTCTCTCATTTAGACGACGATACGGATTCGGGCAGCAATCAGGCTCCGGTAGCCCGGCAATGGTTAAGACAAGTACAAATCAGTCATCGAGTGACTATTATTAGTAGTATTTAAAATTATTAACTAAAGTTTCACTACAGATACAGAAAAATGTATTAAATTTGGACATCAAAACCATAAGAACAAGTATAATTCATAAACTGGTTGTTTATCGTAGCAACTGGATAAAAGAGGAGAAGAATATGAACGATATTTCTGAAATTCTGAGAGAACTCTTGGACCGCTACAGTAACACGCCTGAACTTGATCAGGAATTTGAACGCATGCGGCGAGAAGTTGATGGCTTTGAGGCCGACTACATCACATGGTGTGAGGACAATGGTTACAACGTCAAGGACGGCTACCTCGACTTCGTCAACGAGATTGTGGAATCCCAGGACTCCTATTGGGACAATTATCAAGAGTTTGGCAACAATATTTAACCTACCAATTCCGTTAATAACCTATAGTACATCAGCAAAAGGAAGTAAGATATCACTTGAAAGATAGATGATCCCAACCAAACGAAACCGCAGCTTTGCTGCCGAGTGGGACTGCCAGGACGGCATTCTCATCTCTTGGCCACACGCCGGCACCGACTGGGCTTATATGCTCGACGAGGTGACGGCTTGTTATGTTGAGATGGTCCATGCCATGCTTGATGACGATGAGCGGCTGGTCATCGTCGCCCCCGACGGCGACGAGGTGCGCGAGGCATTAGGCCCCGACGTGGACTGGCAGCGCATCACCATCGTCGAGCTGCCGACCAACGATACATGGGTGCGCGACTACGGTCCTATCACCGTTTTCAAGGACGGCCAAATGGTGCTCAGCGACTTCACGTTCAACGCATGGGGCATGAAATTTGCCGCCGACTGCGATAATCTGGTCACCTCGAGACTCAACGAGCAGGGCATCTTCAACATGCCGCTGGTCAACTGCCGCGACCTGGTGCTTGAGGGAGGATCTATCGAGACCGACGGCAATGGAACCGTCATGACCACAACCTGTTGCCTGACCGCACCCAACCGTAACGACGCTCTCTCTCGCGAACAACTGGAGGAGACGCTGCTGGAACGTTTAGGGTGCATCAAGATGCTGTGGCTTGACAACGGGGCACTTGCTGGTGACGACACCGACGGCCACATTGATACGCTGGCCCGCTTCGCGCCTGGCGGCATCATCCTGTACAACGGCTGTGACGACCCCGATGACGAGCATTTCGAGCCCATGATGAAGATGGAGCAGGAACTCAAGGAACTGACCGACGTGGACGGCAACCATTACCAGCTGATCAAGTTGCCGCTGCCCGATGCCACCTATGACGAAATCTCTCGCTTGCCCGCCACCTATGCCAACTTCCTGGTCATGAACCATCAGGTGCTGGTTCCCGTCTATGGCCAGCCCGAAAACGACGCCAAGGCCTGCCAGCTCATCGGGCAAGCCTTCCCTGGCCGCAAGGTGGTGGGTATCGACTGCCGTGCCCTCATCTGCCAACACGGCTCCCTGCACTGCGCGACCATGCAACTGCCCAAGGGGGCCCTAAAATAACGTTATTCATCCCTATCAGCTCTTATCTCAATGAAAGTAGGAATCATACAACAACGCAACAGCAGCGACATTGAGGGCAACCGCCAGTCGCTCATCACCAAGATAAAAGACCTTGCCGCCTGGGGCGCACAACTCGTTGTCCTGCCCGAGCTGCATGACTCGCTCTACTTCTGCCAAGTGGAGGACGTGGACAATTTTGACCTTGCGGTCGAGATTCCAGGCAAGGAGACGGCCCAATATGCGGCTGTAGCGCGCGAGTGCGGCATCGTGCTCGTGACATCGATGTTTGAAAAACGCGCCACCGGCCTGTACCACAACACAGCAGTCGTTTATGACACCGACGGCAGCATTGCGGGCCAATACCGCAAAATGCACATCCCCGATGACCCTGCCTACTACGAGAAATTCTATTTCACCCCCGGAGACATGGGATTCCACCCCATACAGACATCCCTGGGCAAGTTGGGTGTGATGGTGTGCTGGGACCAGTGGTACCCCGAGGGAGCACGCCTGATGGCCATGCGTGGTGCCGAATTGCTCATCTACCCCACCGCCATCGGCTACGAGAGCAGCGACACACCCGACGAGCAGGAACGCCAACGCGAGGCATGGACGACCGTGCAACGGGGCCACGCGGTGGCCAACGGTCTGCCCGTCATCACCGTCAACCGAGTGGGCCACGAGTCCGACCCGTCAGGCCAGACCAACGGCATCCAGTTCTGGGGCAGCAGCTTTGTTGCCGGGCCTCAAGGTGAGCTCATCTATCGCGCCCCCAATGATACCGAAGACTGCCAAATCATCGACATCGACATGGAGCGCAGCGAACAGGTAAGGCGCTGGTGGCCATTCCTGCGGGACCGCCGCATCGACTACTACAGCGACCTTGACAAGCGTTATCTGGATTAATAAAAACGACAAACTACGAATTACGCGAATTTCACGATTCCGGCAGATGCCATTCGATTAATTCGCGTAATTCGTAGTTTATTGTAGTGGCTAATCAGGCTTGGCCCTCGTCCTTAGGACCAAAGGCGTTCTTCAGGAAATCCTGCACCTTGTCCATCACGCCCTCGGCAGCCTTGCCGGCATCGTCGAGCGCATCCTTGGCTTTGTCAAGAACATTGTCTTCACCCTCCTTGGGCTCAAAGGCTTCCTTGGCCTTCTGGCTGAGGTCCTGGGCGACTTCGTTGGCGGCAGCAGTGCCCTGCTCCACAAAGTCCTTGGCCTTATCCATCATCTCGCCAGCGGCTGCGGCACCCTCGCCAAACATTTCTTTGGCCTTGTCAAGCAGACTGGGTTCACCTTCCTTGGCCTCGAACATAGCCTTAGCTTTCTCCAAGAAGTCCTGGCTCACCTCGCCGGCAGCGGTTGTGCCCTTGTCCAGCATCTCCTTGAGCTGGTCGAGCATACCGGGCTCACCTTCCTTGCCGTCAAACATCTCCTTGGCCTTGTCAAAGATATTGGGATCACCTTCCTTGCCCTCGAGCATGCCTTTGAGTTTGTCAAACACATTTCCCTCGCCATTGGTAGCCTGGTCAAGCATTCCCTTGAGCTGGTCAAAGATGCTGCCACCCTCGTTCTTCATCTCGTTAGCGGCCTGTTCGGCATTCTTCATTTCTTCATCCATAACAATCCTGTATTCATAAAAAGATTAATGCCTACTCCCTTTCAAGCGTTTCGGCTCCCTCTGTGCCCCCAAAGTTACATATTAAAAATCAATCGGCAATCATTCATGAGGCAATATTTTTGGGTCCAGTATCCCAAGCGCAAAAAATAAGGACCCCGGCACCATGATGCCAGAGTCCTTGATTCTGTTATCGAAAGAGGTAACAGCAGGCTGAAAAGCACTAAAATTATGCCTCCTCCTTCTTGATAATGCGGCGCTCCTTGATGCGAGCCTTCTTACCGGTGAGACCACGCAGGTAATACAGCTTGGCACGACGTACCTTACCATGCTTGTTGATGGAAATGCTGTCGATAAACGGAGACTCGAGCGGGAAAATACGCTCTACACCGATGTTACCACACCACGGTACTGCTGGATACGCTCCTTGTTACCCTCCTTGATGCGGTATGCTACCGTGATTGTGTCACCCGGGAAAAACTGCGGGTGCTGCTTGCCTGTAGCAAATGCTTGTTCAGCAACTTTAATCAAGTCCATTGTTATGTTATTTAAATCGTTAATAATCACTTCGCAATATACACAAGCTACACTCTTTCTTGTCAGAGATTACGAAAAGCGGTGCAAAGGTAGTACAATTTCTCAAACCGACAATAAAAAATGACGTTTTTTTCACCATCATTTTTTAACATTCCTCATGTTAGAGTCCTAATATCGAGTCAACTATCGGGACAGAATCAGGTCAATGAGCGCATTCACGTCACTGATGGTCACCTCGCCGTCACCGTTCAGGTCGGCATAGAAGAGCATCTCCTCGGTAACATCTTTACCCAGGATGACATCAATCAGCACATTGGCGTCGCTGATGCCCACCTCATGATCACCGTCCATATCGCCCATCACATAACCGTCCTCGCGCTTGAATGTGTTGTTGTCCAGGTAAGCGATACGGCGGCGGATCCAGTCGCTCACATATTCCAGCTCATTGCTGAAATTGAGTTCACGGCCCGAGATGTCGGTGCTGTGATTGAAATAATCCTCCTCGCGATAGACAGCTCCGTAGGCACGCAACATGTTGTAGAGCGAAGAGAAGCGGCGGATTAGGCTATTGGGGGTAAGGACATTCTTGCGCAGGAGCCAGTAGCGGTCATTCACCTGTTTGCTGAACTCAGGCCACTCCATCAAGCGGTTGAAAAGGCGGTTTTCTCCGAAACTTGACACGTCTTTCAGGTCATTCTCGGGAGCTACCACCGGGCCATGGTAATATTCATCCTCATTGGACCAATACTGTCCCATCACGGCATCCAGGTCCCACACAGCCAGCGTGAGTTTCTTATCCGCCTGACAGTCATAGCAGGCCCACATAATATTCTTGCCAACATTATCCGAAGCCAATAGCACATTGATGAAAACATAATAGTCCACAAGGACAGGCAGATCAAAATACTCGCCCACATGCTCCTGAAACTCCCGGTCGGTGCTGTTGGCCACAAATTCAACAGCGTCGCTCAAGATGTGGTAGTCGGTGGGGTTGACATCATCCAGATTGGGATACTCCAGCTCAAAGCCGCCCCAATTGTCAGAGTAGTTATTATAAACGGTGTTGGCCGCAAAGAGTGTCTGCATTGTGACGGTTTTGGCCTTCCAGAGCATGCCATGGAACACGTGGTTCTCATCATCGTACTTTTTCAGTTTCATCTGTTTTCGGTCCAGATACTCCGTCATGTCACAGAATCCCCTATACTTGTCATTGACATGGAGGTCAACCAGGAAGCCACGGCAATAGGACCTGGCATTGGGCTGCACATCGGAATAATAAGGTTTCCGAGCCATGTCGGCCCACAGGCCATGAGACACCTTGTTGCGGACCCTGCCCAGGTCAATCACACCTCCATCGATGCGCCAGTGGTTGTCGTTGCGCAGGCCATAGAAGGAGACATCCATCTTCTCCATGTTCTCGTCAAGGAACTTGATGTGATAGTTGTGCTTCTTGTACCAAGGCCTGTTGGTGGACGAGCCCGCCCACTTGATTTTGGCGTTCAGCCTAAGGGTGGTTGTGTCTTCGGGGAACTGCATGAGCACCTCGCCATTGACATATTCATCCCCGATGTCTCCCACAAGCTTCATAACGGGCAGCGATGTGAAGCGCAGTTTAGAGGCATAGCCAACGGGCCACACCCAATAGCTGAAGGTGTAGGTGGTGTCGCTTTGCAATTTCCTGAAATACATGTAGTCGGTGACGTCCCAGGAGTCTTGGGTTACCCAGGAGATAGAATCATCGGCCACAAAGCTCAGTTTGATGGATTTACCATAGTAATCGGGGGGTACGGGAAGAAGATAGATATGGGTGCGGCTGTCATAGAACGGCCGCCTGCCATCTAATGTGAATTGTGCGTTCATAGCTTGTACCCCGCACAACAATAATAAGACCATGAAAAACAATCGATGTTTCATTTCTTAATCTTTTACTTTTATCCTAATATATCTGTTAATTATTGTCTATCCATGAATAAATCACTCACCTGTTCAGTTAGTAAGCAACAAATCGATGAGCGATGCCAAGTCCTTCAGATCCACCTTAGCATTGGAATCCACATCAGCATTCAGGATGTTAATCTTCCCATCGTCGCCATCCAGCAGATAATCCAGCATATAGGAGAGGTCCATGATCGACACTACCCCATTTCCATCAACATCGCCATGCAAATAGGCAAATGTCACAGTATCGAGATAAGCGATGCGGCGCCTGATCCAATCACTCAGATACTCGAACTCTCCCTCGAAATCCAGAGGCAGCCCAGAGATGTCGTCGTCGCCGCTCCATCGCTCAGTCTCACGGTTAAGGGCACCGCACTTCTCAAGATAGGCATAGATGTCGGCATAGCGCTTAATCAAACTGTCGGGTCGCAGCACGTTCTGCCGCAATTGCCAGTAGCGGGTTAACACCTGATTGTGGAAGTCGGGCAATGCCTTCAACTGCATGAACAACTTGTTGCGCCACAATTCCGAGAAACGCTGGTGAGGCTTGTCGAGATCATTCTCGGGCTGGATCTCAGGTGCACGGTAATAGCCTTCTCCATTATACCAGTGCTGGCCCACCGTCGCCTCAAGGTCCCAAACCGACAACGTCAACTTCTTGTCAACAGAGCTATCATAGCATCCCCAGATGATGTTCTTGCACGAGTTGTCGATTGCATACAGCGTGTGGATGAACACATAATAATCCACAAGGATGGGCAAGTCGAAATAGTCACCCACTTGAGAAGCAAACGTGGCCGAATCGCTCCTTGAAACAAACTTGATGGCATCGTAAAGCAATCGGTAGTTGGTGGGAGCCACCTCATCAAAGTCGGGGTACATCACCTCAAAGCCAGCCCAACTGTCGGAATTGTTATCATAGGGGGTCGTTGCAGCAAACAAGGTCTGCTCTGTACCGACCTTGGCTTTCCACATCATACCGCGGAACTTGCCATTGGCCTCATCATACTTCTTGAGCTTCATCTGCTTGCGGTCAAGGAACTCGGTCAGGTCAAAGAAGCCCATGTAATCCCCGTTGAGAAAGACCTCGACATGATGGCCACGTGCGTAGTTGCGGGCCTTGGGCTCTGAAGCGGCATAATAGGGCTTGTTGCCAAAATCGGCCCACAGAGCGTGGGCAGCCTTGTTGCGGAATCGCAGCATGTCCACAATGCCGGCATCCAGTCGCCAGTGGTTGTCGTTGCGAAGGCCGAAAAACGAGACATCCATCTTCTCCAGATTCTCATCCACAAATTTCAGATGATAATTATGCTTATGGATCCAGTCATAGGTGGTCGTTCCGCCAGCCCACTTGATGCGTGCCTGGTAATGCTGTGTACAAGTGTCCTCGGGCATCGTTATATCCACGTTGCCCACTGTATACTCGGTATCGAAAGTGCCCTCCATACACAGGATGGGAAGATAAGTGAGGCGCAACCTGGTTTTTGTCAAACGGCCATTGTGGGCATACATCATCTGATAGACCGTATCACCCTTTACAATGGGGAAATCGGCCGTTTGCCTCACCATCTTACCAGCAAGGTTCACCCACGACACGGTGTCGTCGATGACAGGCACAGCGCTATAAGGATGGCCAAAGGTCGACTCGGGCAGCGTCAACAGGTAGGTGTCGGTCAACTTATCGTAAACCGGACGCTTGCCGTCAAAGGTCATCTGCGCCATCACGGGCACAAACACCAATAAAGATAATACTGCGAACAAATATCTAAATCTCATTTTATACTATTCTGATAAATACTCTTTAATATACAATTCACATGCTGCGACAAGCTGGTCATACCACTCCTGACCGTAGCGCTCGATGAGCGGCTCACGCAGGAACTGATAGAGGCGGATGCCCTCGCGTCGGCCTAAGACTTCGGCACACTTGCAGATTTTCCAGCGGTCAAAATTCACAGCGTCATAACCTGGGTATCGCTTGATGCGTACAGGGTAAAGATAGCAGGAAATGGGTTTGCGCCACTTGATGCGGCCCTCACGATAGGCTTTCTCGATGGCACACAAGCACATTCCACCTCTCTCGTAGGTGGTGAACACACAGTTGGCCCCACCCACGAGCTGGGTGACCAGTTCACCCTCGACGTCAACAAAGGCTACCCCGTTCTCGGTAATCTGTTGTTGCGCTTGGGGCAAGAGGTCGTCCCAAACTTCAGGCAGGATGGCCTTGAGCTGCTCGTATTCCTCCCGTGTCAACGGCGCACCCGAATCGCCCTCGATGCAGCAAGCACCCAGACACGTATCCAGGTCGCAGCAGAAGAACCGCTCGACCAGGTCAAGACTCACCAGTGTTCCATCTATATCAAACATTCTTAACTTCTAATATCATCTAATCATTCTCGACAAGTGCCGACAGGGCGTGTTCGAGGTCAGTGCTCGAGAGATTGAGGTGCAACTCTCCCTTGTGAGCATAAGAAATGCGGCCCGTCTCCTCGCTGACGACAATCGCGATGGCGTCGGTTGCCTGGGCAATGCCCTTGGCCGAACGGTGACGCAATCCCAGGTACCGGGGGATGCTGGTATCATGAGATACAGGCAGGATGCATCCGGCACTCATGATCTTGCTGCCGGCGATAATCAGGGCGCCGTCATGCAGGGGGCTGTTCTTGAAGAAAATATTCTCGATGAGGCGGGAATTGATGTCGGCCCTGATCATGTCACCCGTGCGCTCATAGTCGGTAAGCGGTATCGTTCGCTGCACCACAATCAGGGCACCGGTCTTGGATTTAGCCATATTCATGCAGGCGTATACCACCGGCAGGATCCACTTCTTCTCATCTTCAATCTCGGCCTTGCTCTTGAACAATTTCTCAAAAATCTTGAGGCCCCGTCTCGAACCAAGCTCGGTGAGAAAGCGCTTGATCTCGTCCTGAAACAGAATCACAAGGATGAACAAGCCGATATCGATAAACTTGTCCATGATGGTACCGATAAGGCGCATGTCCATCATCTTGTACATCACCACCCATGCGACAACAAATGCAAGCACACCGACGAAAATGTCGAGCGAACCCGAGTCCTTCATCGTGCGGTACAGGTAGAACAGCAATGTCGCCACCAACAAGATATCAATCAGATCCTTGATGCTGAACAGTGAGAATACGGATGTTGCCAATAGTATCATGCAATCGTCTTGGAATTAGTGCTGGCCTGCCGCAACAGGGTGGTGAGTTTCACGGCCTCGACGGCCGCTTTCACGTCGTGAACCCTAAGGATGTGGGCTCCCTGCTGCAGGGCAAGCGTGTTAATGACAGTAGTTCCGTTTAACGCAGTGTCGGGTGTGCACCCTAATGGGGTGTAAATCATCCGCTTGCGCGAAACGCCCACCAGCAATGGCGCATTCAGGGCGTGAAACGCATTGAGGCGCGCCAGCAGTTCATAGTTCTGCTCCACGGTCTTGGCAAAGCCGAAACCCGGGTCGGCAATCACATCGGCAACGCCCATCTGGCGCAAGTCATCGATGCGGCGTGCCATCCACTCGAGGACGTCGCCAGCGACATTGTCATAGTCGGTGAGCGACGACATGGTCTCGGGCGTGCCGCGCATGTGCATGAGCACATAAGGGACATTCAGACTTGCTACCGTCGGGAACATTTCCTTGTCGATAGTGCCGCCAGAAATGTCGTTGATGATGTCGGCACCCCAGTCTTCCACACAACGGCGTGCCACCGCTGCACGATAGGTGTCGACCGAGAGCACCACATCAGGTGCCTCGCGGCGGATGACAGCCAGCGCCCATTGCAGGCGCTCCATCTCGCCCATAGCATCAACCGACTCACTGCCGGGCCGTGTCGAACATGCTCCAACGTCGATAACATCGGCACCCTCGTCAATCATGAGCCTGACGCGATTGGCCAGCGAATGCTCATCATTGACCCTGCTGCCGCTATAGAATGAGTCAGGCGTGACATTGATGATGCCCATCACCCAAGGACGGTCGATGGTCACCAGCCTGCCATGCAGATTCAGGCTATAGGTCTTAAACGGACACATTGTCGAGTCGTAATATCAATTTAGCTTGCAAAGTTACAAAACATTTCCCAAAAATGGATTACCTTTGCACAACAATAATTATCTGACATGGCAATAACTACACAAGGCAGTGACATCGAACAGGCTCCCATCGGAGTTTTTGATTCCGGTTTCGGGGGATTGACTATCCTGCGTGACATCAGGCGGGTGCTGCCGCAATATGACTACCTGTTTGTCGGCGACAACGCGCGTGCCCCCTATGGTACCCGTTCTCGCGAACTGGTCTATGAGTTCACCCTGCAAGCCGTTAAGCACCTGTTTGCCAAGGGGTGCCACCTCATCATCCTGGCCTGTAACACAGCCTCGGCCGAGGCATTACGCACAATCCAGCAGCGCGACCTGCCCGTCATCGCACCCGACCGCCGCGTGCTGGGTGTCGTCCGCCCCACTGTGGAAAAGGTGGGTGAGCTGACCCGCACTGGACACATCGGCGTGTTTGGCACACCAGGCACCATCGCCAGCGGAAGCTACAACATCGAGATCGAGGGGATGTACCCTGGCTACAAAGTCCATGGCCATGCCTGTCCCATGTGGGTGCCGCTGGTCGAGAACCGCGAGAGCAACGGTGACGGTGCCGACTACTTTGTCAACAAGGACATCCGGCTGCTATTGGGGGATTGCCCCGAGATAGACACCATCATCCTGGGTTGCACCCACTATCCCCTGCTCATCGACAAAATCAACAAGTATATGCCCGAGGGCGTGAATGTTGTCCAACAGGGGCCCATCGTTGCAGACAGCCTTGCCGACTACCTGCAACGTCACCCTGAAATCGAGCGTCATTGCAGCCAGGGCGGCACGTGCGAATACTTCACCACCGAGGACCCTGACCACTTCTCCCCACTGGCCAGTGTGTTTGTCAACGAGCCCGTCAACGCCAGCCGCGTCATCCTCCAATCCTCCTGACACGACAACACCGTTCAAATAGGAGTAAAAATCATACAGCAGACCCAAGGCGATCTCGCCTTGGGTCTGCTGTATTTGCTACCTCCCCAATCAGGAATCAGCTTTCAGCGGCGGCTGGTGCGCAGCTGGAAAGAGCGTAGGGTGTAGAGCTTATCACCGTCCGAGAGACCGATAGAGAAGTCGGCTGTACCGTTCTTCAGTTTCTTGGTGGCAATGACCTCGCTCTGGTATCTAACTGCCTTGCCCGGACCCAACTCCTTGACGATGGCTGTGGGCGAGAGGAAAATTTCCTTGGTGCCGCTCACTGTGATAACAGGGGCAATGTCGTAGATGTAGTCAGGACCCGTGTTGCGGAGGATGAACACCAGCTTTGCGTGCTCCTCGGCATCCAGTGAACGGTTGTCGTTCTGATCAACGAAACGTAATTCCGCAATTTCGATGTTGGCAAAGGGGCTGTAAGCGTTGTTCTGACGGTAATCGTCCGTACCGTATTCATAGTAGTAGTCCGACGAACGATAATTACCATCATCGGTCTTGGGAGCAGTAGCGGCAGCTCCAATAATGCCGCCAATGGCCATTCCGACCACCGTGCCTACATCATGTCCACGCGGGCCATCGGCCATACCACCGATAGCGGATCCAAAGATGCCGCCAATCGAGGCACCAGTTGTCGCACCATAGAATTGGCCCATAGACTGGCAGCTCGACATCAACAAGGTGATTGCTGCAAGGCCAACAAAAACAGTCTTCTTCATCTTAATCATCAAAATTATAGAGTTTTTATGCTGCTAAGGTACTCAATTGCAAGAACTATGCCAAAACTTTTCGGCTAAAACAGCCAAAGCCTCTATAAATTACCTAATTAAGACAGAGGAGGTCAGCCGTAGGTCTCAATCAGGAACTTGATGAAGTTGGGGTCGTTGAAATTGACGGTACCGTCATCGGTCTGGTTCATTCCCGCAATGCGCTTGAGATCATCGGGGGAGAGGTTGAAGTCAAAGATGTCCAAATTCTGGGCCATACGCTCCTTGTGGGTGCTCTTGGGGATGGCGACGATACCACGCTGGGTGAGCCATCGCAGGGCCACCTGTGCGGGCGTCTTGCCGTACTGGGCACCGATTTCGGCCAGCACGGGGTCGGCAAACAGGTTGTTACGACCCTGGCCCAGCGGAGCCCAAGCCATCTGCATCGTGCCAAATTCAGCCAGCCACGGCAGGATGTCGTTCTGCTGAGAGAAGACATTGGTTTCCAATTGGTTAACCATGGGCTTCACATTTGTCTTAAACGCTAAGTCCACAAAGCGGCCAGCCTGGAAGTTGGACACGCCGATAGCGCGCACCTTGCCCTGTTCGAGAGCCTTCTCCATTGCCCGATAAGTGCCGTAGTAGTCGCCATAGGCCTGATGGATGAGCAAGAGGTCGATGTAGTCGGTCTGCAACTTGCGCAGCGACTCGTCGATAGAGCGGGCTGCTTTTTCCTCGCCGGCATTGGAAATCCACACCTTGGTGGTCAAGAAAAACTCGTTGCGAGGCACACCGCTCTTGACGATTGCGTTGCCCACGCCCTCCTCGTTAAAATAGGCTTGAGCCGTGTCAATGAGGCGGTAACCCACCTCGATGGCGTCGCTCACGCAACGTTCGCACTCCTCGGGAGATACCTGAAACACGCCGTAACCGAGCACGGGCATTTCCACACCGTTAGATAAAATGATTGTTTCCATTGTGTTTGTTTGTTAGTTGTTAGTCCTTAGTTGTCAGTTAATAGGTGGAGGCTTGGCTGCGGGTAAAACGCCAATGGCCGTTCTCTTTTCGGGCCTCGAAACGGAGTGATAAGGGCCAAGTGTGGCGGCCTCCGCCAAATACCGCAGCCTCTACCCTACTATGCCCAGTGATGACCGCCTTATCGCCATTGATGACAATATCAAGGGCCTCGGTAACAGCCGAGTAGTAGTTGAGAGTGCCATCCATGATTGCATGAATGTAATCCGACTTGGACTGACGCAGTCCGGTCATGTGCATGAGCACAAAGTCATCGGCATGGACCTCGTCAAGGACAGCGCTGTCCTTGGCAATCATCGCCTTGTACATGCTTTCATACAGGGCAGCCAACTGCTGCTTATCGTCACCTGCCCTCATGGTCAAAAACCCAAGCCCTTGAGCCACTTCTCGACTTTGTCACGGCCCGAGCGCACCTCATGGCCATAGATAGCAAAGCCGGGTTTAACATCGGCATTGGGATAAGCCTCACGAACGTCTTCGACACAACTGGCCAGACCGCTGCCTTCGTGAGTGGTAAAGGGTATAACGGTCTTACCGTTAAGGTCATAATCGCGGAAGAAGGTGAACATCACTTGGGGATAGGTGCCCCACCACACGGGACCGCCAATGAACACAGTGTCATATTGGTCCAGGTTCTCGAGTTTGCCCACCATGGGAGGCAACTCGCCATTGTTGGCCTCCTGCTTGGCGACTTCGATAAGGTCCATGTAAGGCATGTCATAGTCCTTGTCGGCTACAATTTCAAACTGGTCGGCACCTGTGATTTCGCTGATATAGTCGGCCACCACCTTGGTGTTGCCCACCTCGATGTTGCCCACGTTATAGTTCTCCCCTGCATGAGAAAAGAACACGACCAGGGCCTTACCCTGCTTGGACGAACCGGTTCCGTTTTGATTATTGGATGATGCCTGATTGGCATTGGCGTTGCAGCTGATGGTCAACAGAGCCATAATAGCAGCAATAATGGATTGAAATCTTTTCATTTCAGTAACTTGTTAATTGATTTGACATCGCAAAGTTACTGCCATCGACGTGATTGAATGTTACACTTTTTACGGCAAAAAATACCTTTTTTACCTCAATGACTACACAGGTCCATAGCGGATGTGTCTTTCATGGTTTATTGCTTGCGGAAATCAGAGGGGAGAATGGTAATGAGAGGGGTATCGTCATAACCGTCGGGACGGAGGTTGATAACGAGCCGGCGGTCGGCCTTCAACAATAAGTCGATTAGGTTGTTCCAGCGCTCACCATACTGTTCGAGCTGTCTGATCCACAGTTTTTTGACATTGTCCCGATTGGAAGAGAAAGAAGAGAGGACCATTGTCATATTGGCAGGCAAGAGGAAATCAAGCAACGCATAGTTATCTCCAACCATTGTGACAGATCCAACACCCCAGCCGTCGCCATAGTCAATCGGGCACAAATCGTTTATTTTCTCGATATACTCATGGAGGGCTACATCGGCATCGTCCTGCGCTTGGGCCGCCATGGGGAAAAGCAGGAGAAAAAGCAGACAGAGCAGCTTATATTTGAGCATATTGATCACCATTGATATAGCGTTTCTCGTCACGGTACTCGAGAATATCTCCAGGCGTACAATCCAGGGCGCGGCAGATGGCGTCAAGCGTGGAGAAACGCACAGCCCTGGCCTTGCCTGTCTTGAGGATTGACAGGTTGGCTAAAGTGATGCCGACCCGCTCGCTCAACTCGTTGAGCGACATCTTGCGGCGTGCCATCATCACGTCAAGGTTAACGATAATCATACCGTCATTCTGGCCTACCTACCGCGATTATCAAGCCTCCTCGGCACTGGCGTCAAGGCTGTCTACAACCCCGGCAATCATGCCGTCAACAATGCTGCTGCGGTAGCCTAATGCCATCGCATAGAGCTTGCAGATAGCCAGTTCCTGCTCGTCGAGTTCGCCATCGATCATCATCATGGCCACCATGTCACGCAGGTAAGCGAGCTTGGTGTCCTCATCCTCGGGTAAAGTGATGTTGACGCTGTCAGGGTCATCGATGACCTTGTTGAATTCGTCGGGAGTGACGTGCTCGCGCGAAGCCACGGCGATAATCACAGCCATTTCGGAATCGGTCAATTGGCCATCGGCAGCAGCGAGCATCACGAGGTTCTTGAGTTGCCCCAGGCGTTGCTGGTCCTGAGTATTGTTATTCTTTTCGTTCATGAGTAGTGATGAAATTTATTTTGGGCAAAGATAGTGTTTTTTCCCGAAGTTGAGTAATTTTGCCCCGACAAAAACAAAGAACAAGATGAAATCCATACAAGAAATAAAAGACATGCTCTCGCGCAGCGAGGGAGAGGAGGCGCTCAGTGCCGCCAACGAGATTGTAGAAAGCACAGGTGTTTCCAAAGACACTCTGGCCATGGCTTACTACCTGCGCGGCAACGCTTACCGCCAGAACGGCAATGTGCGCATGGCACTCAACAGTTACCTCGAGTCGATGGATCTTGACCCCGACGGGCCCGCAGCCGAGGCCTACCGGCACATCCAAGAATTACTGGATTTTTACAACAAGGATTATTACAATCCTTGACAAGAAGAAAAACACGGTGATGCCCCGTCTGTCATTGGGGCACCACCGGTTATCGTGTTATAGACTGCGGGAATTAATTCCGGGTAATGCGCACCGCACGTACCGGGAAACCGCAACTACGTTCACCTGAGTTCCACGACATTCCAGTATCATTCAGGTAAATCTTATATGCAGCTGTCGGGTAGGAAATGGTCTCATTAAGGACGTAGAGCGAACGTGACCAGTAGTTGCCCTGATCACCCACATGGTAAATGTTCGTTCCCATACGCTCACCGATGGCAGGCAAGAACATCGTGTTTCCGTTAGGACCTGTAATCAGTTGGCCGTTCACGCCGTTCAACTGAGTCCACTCCCAAGTGCAATTCTCAATCAATTCATCGATTTCGGCCTTGGACGGCATACGCCACTCTGAGCCCATGTTAACATAGGCGGCATCGTCTTCAGGATCCAACTCAGTCTTGTTGTCAACGGGACCATAATCACTCAAGGTGTTGTACTTGGAAAGGCGCTTTTTACCATTCTCTACATACAACCACGCAGTACCTTCCCACACATAGTTGGCCTTAGGCGCGGTTTCACCCCAAGCAAAGTAGTCGCCCATGTCCTCGGGGTTAGTGGCTCCCACGTTGTGCGTCGCCCACAACGTGCCGTTAGGCAAGCCCAGATCAACGTATTCCACAGCGGGCTCGGGACCGGCATCACCCAACAGATAGTTGATCAAAGCAGTCACGTCGACGATGTTCGTATTGCCGTCCCCGTTAACGTCGCCACGCTCATAGTCATAAGTTGGCACATATTGGGAAGCATATACAGGACGCACCGGATAACCGTAGTTACGCGTGGCAGAAGTTCTTTGCTTTAATGACTGGCTAAAGTATAACTTGAAAGCGCTGTTAGGCTTAACGGTGTTATTGGAGACAAAAAGATCGCGTGACCAATAGTTACCATTCGTGCCCGTGCTGCTGAGGTTAGCTCCCGAGCGCTGGCCAGCGGCAGGCAAGAAGATGGAGTTACCGTTAGGACCTGTGACCATTCGACCTTTCACACCGTTTACCTCTGTCCACGTCCAAGTGCATTGTGTAAGCAATTCATTGACTTGCACATTGGTCGGCATACGCCATTCGGGTCCCCAGTTGACATAGGCGGCATCGTCTTCAGGATCCAACTCGGTTTTGTTGTCAATTTCACCATATTGGCTGTCGGTGTTGTACTTGCTTAAGCGAAGGCTGCTACCCTCGTAATATACCCATGCGGTAGTTGACCACGAATAGTTCTCTTTGTTGGGTTCAGTCTCGCCCCAGGCAAAGTAGTCGCCATAGTCCTCGGGATTTTCGGCTCCCACGTTTTGAGTTGCCCACAGGGTGCCGCTGGACAATCCCAGATCAACGAACTCATAATTGGTCGCAGGGCCATCAGGCCACTCTTCTGTCAATAGATAGTTAATCAAGAAGGTCACGTCGCTGATGTTGGTAATGCCGTCCCGGTTAACATCGTTAGGCTCAAACGCATTGCTGGCGTTCATGGGTAATGCCATTGCCAGCACAAGCATGAAAAGAGATATTTTTTTCATAGATGGTAATTGTGGGTTCAAAAAAAAATTTCATAGCCAACCAAAGAGCAGAACCCATTTAATCCCCCTGGCATGGCACTCTTATCAATTATACTTATCTTCTTCCAAGTCGTCGCAAGGGAGGGACGGGCATTGTGAACAGCCCCGGCCTTGTTAAGCAAACAATGTCTATAGAAGGTCGTTATTTCATGCTTCTAAGCATCGATAAAGACGCATTTCCCGCCCATCAGCGACATTCCGGTTTCCTGCAATTCTTCAAGATGGTTTTTCTCTCGCTATCGCGGTATGAGAGGATTCTTACCCTTGAGAGTATGAAAAAACCAATTTATCTTGTTGAAATCTATAGAAACCAAAAACAAAATAAATTTTGGCAAAGATAATGTTTTTTCCCGAAATTCATAACTATTATCGACTGACAAACTGGAATTTACCGAAAACCATAAAAGCAATAAAAGAAATGCTCTTGCGCAACATGGGTAATAAGTTGGTTGGAAGCCATGAATCTTGCCCATCACAGGTCACCAGCCGAGGCTTGATGGCACATCCAGGGACTCCCTGACTTCTACAATAAGGACTACTATAATCTCTTTTATAAAAAACGCCGCTTGTCGGTACCCAGTCTGCGGGTCGACAAGCGGCGCAAGTCATATTTCTCGAGAGAGAAGAAAGTTTTAATCTCGTACACGCACAGCACGGATAGTATATCCGAGTTGACGGCTGGATCCGTTCAAATTATACAAAGTTGCAGAAAAGTTGATTTTCCTGGCGTTGAGCGGGGCAATAGGCTGAATTGAGTTCAGCCAATAATTACCGGTCACACCAACACTTTTAATACTTGTTTGCGTGCGATAACCAGCAGCGGGCAAGAACATTGAGTTCCCGTTGGGGCCAGTAACCATATAACCATTCATGCCGTTTACTTCGGTCCAGGCCCAAGTGCAAGTATCAATCAATTCAGTGAGTTGTTCGGGGGAGGGCATTTGACCGTTGGGATATTTAAGACGGGCGACATCATCTTCAGGTTCCATTACGACCAGAGAGTCAACAAAGTTTTCGTAGCCGTTAGCGGCCTTGGTGCAGTACTTGGTTAATTTAATAATACTATTCACAACGTGACACCACTTGTAGTAGCTCGCAGCATAATTGCTCTTGGTTTCTACTTCGCCCCAGGAGTAGTAGTCGCCACAGTCCTCGGGATTCTCGGCACCCACGTTGCGTGTTGCCCACAGCGTACCGCTGGGCAAGCCCAGGTCAACGTAGTCATTATCGGGCTCAGGTGTCTCTCCTGCCAAGAGGATGTCAATCAGTGCGGTCACGTCGGTGATGGCAACCTTGCCGTCAGGATTCACGTCGGCGTTCTCCATCACAATCAGAGAGGCGTCATTAGTCAGCAGATAGTCAATAAGTGCGGTCACGTCGGTGATAGCAATCTTGCCATCGCCGTTTACGTCGCCAACCAGCGGCGTTTCACTGGCACTGATGGGAAATGCCATTGCCAGCACAAGCATGAAAAGAGATATTTTTTTCATAGATGGTAATTAGGGGTTCTAAATACATTTCATAACCACCCAAAGGGCAGAACCCATTTAATCCCCCTGGCATGGCACTCTTATCAATTATTCTAATCTTCTTCCAAGTCGTCGCAAGGGGGGGGACGGGCATTGTGAACAGCCCAGGCCTTGTTAAGCAAACAATGTCTTGAGAGGGTAGTTAACTCATGCTACTGAGCATCGATAAAGACGCATTTCCCGCCCATCAGCGACATTCAGGTTCCTGCAATTCTTCAAGATGGTTTTTCTCTCGCTATCACGGTATAAGAGGACTCTTACCCTTGAGAGTATGAAAAAACCAATTCATCTTGGTCGAGATCTGTAGAAGCCCAAAAGCAAAATAAATTTTGGCAAAGGTAATGTTTTTTACCGAAATTGGTGTAATTTTAGCCCTTAAAATAATAGGGCAAAATGAAAACCATTCAAGAAATAAAAGATATGCTCTCGCGCAGCGAAGGTGAAGAGGCGCTCAGCGCCGCAAACGAAATCGTTGAGAGCAAAGGCGTTGCCAAAGAGACATTGGCCAATGCTTATTACCTGCGCGGCAACGCTTACCGCCAGAATGGCAATGTGAGAATGGCGCTTAACAGCTACCTGGAGGCCATGGAGCTTGACCCCGACGGTCCTGCTGCCGAGGCCTACCGCCACCTGCAAGAGTTACTCGCCTACTACCACAAGGATTACTACAACCCTTAGTTTTACAACACGTTGATTATTATGACCATCAGATTAGAACAACCTAAAGATTACCGCGAGGTGGAGAATCTCACGCGCGAGGCATTCTGGAATGTTTATCGTCCAGGATGTACCGAGCACTTTGTACTCAACCAGTACAGGAATAACCCCGACTTTATCCCCGAACTGGACTTTGTAATGGAGGAGGACGGCAAGATCATTGGCCACGTGATGTATTCAAAAGCAGAACTGGTCCTTGACGATGGGACCAAACGCCCCTCGTGGACCTTTGGCCCGATTTGCATCCACCCTGACTATAAGCGGAAAGGCTACGGACTGAAGTTGCTGAACCACTCTTTGGAAAAGGCCCGTGAACTGGGTGTCGGCTTTATCTGCATGGAGGGGAACATCGATTTCTACCGTCTGGCGGGTTTTGACCTTGCCAGTAAGTTAGGCGTTCATTACCATGCCGAGCCACGAGACGCCGTGGTGCCGTACTTTCTCGCCCAGGAACTCGTTCCCGGCTGGCTAAACGGAATCGAGGCAACCTACTGCCCACCCAAGGGATACTTTGTCGCCGATGTGCATCCCGAAGCCTTTGAAGCCTACGAGGCTACCTTCCCGGCAAAAGAGAAGGCCTTCCAACCCGGCCAACTTCCCCAGTTCTGCCAGAGTTGCGGCATGCCACTGACCAGCGCGGATGACTGCGGCACCAACACTGACGGGAGCATCAACTACGATTATTGCAGATACTGTTACCAGGGAGGCAAATTCCTGCAGGAATGTACAATGGAGGAGATGATTGAACATTGTGCCCAGTTTGTTGACGAGGTCAACAAGCAGCAGCCCAAACCCATGACGCGTGAGGAATACAAGCAAATGATGCAGAACTTCTTCCCATTACTAAAAAGATGGAGGACCGCTCATTACGGTTGATAGCACTGCCTGTTGAGACGACAGTTGAATAGCCGATTTCAGTTTCCTGTGGCTATATACTTTTTAATAAAGGGATTATTGGCCTTCTCATATCCGATGGTCGATTCCATATCATGGCCGGGCCAGATGGTGCAATCGTCAGGAAGTTGACGGACCAATAACTCCAGGCTCTCCATCAAGTCCTGAATCCACCCGAACAATAAATCGCTGCGGCCAATGTCGCACTTGAAGAGCGTGTCGCCAGTAAAAGCCTGCTTCTCCTGAGCGCAATAGTAAACGACACTACCAGGAGAATGCCCTGGGGTGTGCAACGTGACCAACTCGTGCTCGCCGAAACTGATGACCTCGTTATCCTCGAGATAGTGTTCGGGCATGACAATGTCATGCTTAAACATGCCCGGGCCAAACACCTCTTCGATTCTTGATTCCATACGATCCATCCACAGTTTATCACGGTGATGCACCTCGGGCAACAGGCCATATTCATCGCGGACCTGAAAACATGAGAGCAAGTGGTCCCAATGGGCATGGGTCAACAGACACCTGACGGGTTTCAACTTCTCGTCGCGTATATAATTGCGAAATATCGCCCGATCATATCTGCTCTGCGCACACGGGTCAATGATAGCACATTCCCCTGTGCCATCACTCACGACATAGCAGTTTGTCCAGAGGCGATTGAATTCAAATCTTTTAATCCGTAACATCGTCCAGATAATGATGAGGCCCTGCTACTTCATGTGCTTGAGCATCTCGGCCTTATCGACAACGACCCAGACGGTATCCACCACATGGCCCTGACGGTCACCCATCTGGCGAAGCGGATTGGCAAAGTCCTTGTCGAGCACCTCGACGTCATCAACGAAATAGTCGGTCTCGCCCCTGTTGGAGAAGACGTTCTTGAAGCCCCAAACGGCGTGGTATTTCAATTTCACTTTCCATCCCTCGACCTGAGCCTGATAGAGCAGTTGAACCAGCGAGTCCTGGTCGTTGCGGTCGTTATCAAATGAGAACTGGAAAGGCTCACCGCTCGTGTTCATACCCGTCTGGGTGAGGTTCATTCGACCCTCCCACGAGTCCCAGAAGACACCTTTCTTGGTAAACTCAATCAGGTTACCCACCTTTTCTCCCACCGAATAATTCTCTTTACATCCCGTGAAGGTCAACATCAATACGCCAATCAGGGCCAAATGCAATAATCGTCTCATAGTCTTTTGCCTTAATCTATATTACATCTTATTGACCAGCAATAATCATGCCATGAATGATCGGATCCGTTACTTGCGGCAGTTTTTTTGGTGGGTTTTAAGGAGTTTTACCGCCTGGCCGTAGGGGCTGGAGGTGACGCTCACAAAGTAGGCCGCCATGGTGGTGGTATAAGTGTTCTTGTAGAAGCCTTTGGTGAAAAGTTCCTCATCGGTGAAACTGTCGGCAAGGCTTAACATCTCCTCATGGGTCTGGCGCAACAGTCGATCCGCATCCTCGAGTGGCGTGCCCTGATGTTTCTCTACCAGCATCTTGTCCATCTCGTGATAGTTGCGGCGGTATTCATCGGGCAGATAGTCCCTGGGGTGGCCTTCGCGGATGTTCTGCACAAACTCGCGCATGAGCACCTGCCACTCGTGGAGGTGAATGAGCAAGTCACGCAGGCAACGGTCATACTGCCACCGGACGCCGCATTTCTTGGGATCGGCAGCGAAGTCAAAAGGCTTTGCCTTCTCCTCGTCGCTCATCTTAGCCATCTGGTCACACAATTTGGCATAACCATCGGCGATGGCTGCCAGCAATTCCTGTTTATTAGTAGGGTTAGCCATAATGAAAAGGGATTATTCGGTAGTGAGGTCGTCGTAGGTTTGGAAAAGGAAGTCGTTGTAGGGGAAGCGGGCTGTGTGGACAGCCTTGGCCTTGTTGTACAACAATTTCTTGAGGGCATCGATGTTCAGCTGCTTCTTAGCGCTGATGAAGACGCAGTTTTCGCCCAGGCGGGCCATCCATGATTCCTGCAGTTCCTCGAGGGGGATATTCTCCCGCAGGCGTGGGGTGAGGTCGTCCTCGTCCTTGGGGGTATAGGTGAACTGGTCAATCTTGTTGAATACCATAATCATTTCCTTGTCGCCCGCGTCACACACCTCCTGCAGGGTGCGGTTCACCACTTCGATCTGTTCCTCGAACTGGGGATGTGAGATGTCCACGACGTGTACCAGGATGTCGCTGTCGCGCACCTCGTCGAGGGTGCTTTTGAAGGATTCCACCAGGTGGGTGGGCAACTTGCGGATAAAGCCGACGGTGTCGGTCAACAGGAAAGGCAGGTTGGAAATCACCACCTTGCGGACTGTGGTGTCGAGCGTCGCAAAGAGTTTGTTCTCGGCAAACACCTCGCTCTTGCTCAGCACGTTCATCAGGGTGGATTTGCCCACGTTGGTATAACCCACGAGAGCGATGCGGGTGAGCTTGCCACGGTTCTTGCGCTGGGTTATCTTCTGCTTATCGAGTTGAGCCAATTTCTCCTTAAGAAGGGATATCTTGGTCTTGACGATACGGCGGTCGGTCTCGATCTGGGTCTCACCAGGACCGCGCATACCGATACCGCCTCGCTGGCGCTCGAGGTGGGTCCACATGCCCGTCAATCGCGGCAGCAAGTACTGGTACTGGGCCAGCTCGACCTGCATCTTGGCACTGGCGGTCTGAGCCCGCTTGGCAAAGATGTCAAGGATGAGGCTCGTGCGGTCGAGTGTCTTGACCTTGACTTCCTTCTCGATAAAGGCAACTTGCTTGGGCGTGAGGTCATCGTCAAAGATGACCAGACTGATGTCATTCTCCTCGACGTAGGCAACAATTTCTTCCAATTTGCCCTTGCCGACATAGGAGGTGCTGTTAGGGCCATCGCAGCGCTGCAGGAAAGTGCGCACGGTGACGGCTCCTGCCGTCTCGGCAAGGAATTCGAGTTCGTCAAGATATTCCCTGGTCTTGGCCTCACCCTGCTGTGGCGTGATCAGTCCCACGAGGACGGCGCGCTCCTCTTTTACGTCAATGTCGTTGATGCGTTTACTGTCGTCAATCAGTCCCATAGAGTCACATTTTTTATTATTTGGATAAATTTGGCGGCACTTCAACCATTGATGCAAGCATCATGGTCTTCAGTTTGCACAAATTTTGGTGCAAAGTTACTAAAAAGCTGCGGTTTTTGGATAAATTCGGCTGCGTCTCAACATAAAAAAGTAATGAATTCTTATGTTCTGTATTCGACTTGCACTAATTTTTTTTAATTTTGTCACCACAAAATTTGTGCAAGCCTAACGTAATGAGAGCGCACTCCCAATCGCTGAGGCTCAGCCAAATTCACCCAAATGTGAGAAACCAACTGCTACGGATATATGAAACAGACTATCTTACTCTTAGCCCTATGGAGCGCATTGCTGCTCCAAGCCACCACAACCGATTACACCCGATATGTCAATCCGTTTATCGGCACGCAGACCGATTCCACCGGTGCCTTGAGCGGCAGCACGTTCCCCGGAGCCACGATGCCCCAGGGAATGGTGCAGGTGAGTCCCGACACCGAACAGATGGTGACCTGGGATCCCTGCTCTGGCTATGACTACAACCGTGACAGCATCTACGCCATCTCCCACACCCACTTGAGCGGCACGGGCTGTACCGACCTGTTTGACATCTCGCTCATGCCAGTGACCTGGAATGTGACTCCAGAGTATCTGGCGACAGGCAACTTCGGGCAGACTTTTTCACACAAGCAAGAAGCGGCACGGCCAGGATACTATAGTGTTATACTTCAGGAAAGCGGAGTAAAAGCCGAGCTAAGCGCTACCACCCGTGCTGGCATCCACCGCTATACTTTCCCCCAAGCGAAGCCGCAACAGGTCATTCTTGACCTGGACCACTCCACCTTTCGCGGCCAAGCCTATTATAGCGGGCGCCGCAGTTACGACATCATCCAAGCCCAGATCCGCCTTGTCGATGACCACACGGTTGAAGGCTACCGCGTCATCACCGGCTGGGCCAAGCTGCGCAAAGTCTATTTCCGCGCCGAATTTTCCCGCCCCATCACCGGGCACCTGCTCATGGACGGCACGCGTACAGTGGGTGATGCTACGGTAATCAATGGGCGCACGCTGCGCTGCGCATTGTCGTTTGACACTGCAGGTGATAGTCAATTGACGGTCAAGGTCGCCCTCTCGGCAGTCGATATCGACGGAGCACGTCGAAACCTCGCCGCCGAAGCTCCAGGCTGGGATTTTGACCTATATGTTCGTCAAGCCCACGACGAGTGGCAGCGGCAGCTGTCATGCATCGATATTGACGGCACAGATGAGCAAAAGCAGATTTTCTACACCGGACTCTACCACGTGTTGTTGCAGCCCAACACCATGAGCGATGTCGATGGCCGATACATGGACACCAACTACGAAATACGCCAGATGCCCAAGGGGCAGAGTTACCACTCCACATTCTCGCTGTGGGACACCTTCCGCGCCGCACATCCGCTTTACCTCTTGCTCAAACCCGACCTGGCGGCACAGTTTGTGAACGACATGGTGCGCCATCACGACACCTATGGCTACCTACCTATCTGGGACCTGTGGGGACAAGAGAACTACTGCATGATAGGCAACCATGCCATCCCGGTCATCGCCGACGCCATCCTCGCCGATTTGCCCGGCATCGATGTTGAGAAAGCCTATCAAGCGATGGTCGAGAGTAGCACAAGGCCGCACACCAACTCGCCGTTTGACCTGTGGGAAAAACTGGGTTACATGCCCTGCAACAGGCAAGGATCTTCGGTTTCCATCACACTGGAACAGGCATTTGACGACTGGTGCGTCGCTGCCGTTGCCGCGCGTCTGGGACACAACGACGACTATGATCACTTTTCCCAGCGGGCGACTTACTATAAAAACCTGTATGATGAAAAAACGGGGTTCTTCAGAGCACGTGACGACAAGGGACAATGGGCAGAGCCATTTGACCCGCTCAGCTATGAGGACAACAGCTTTATTGAGGGGAACGCCTGGCAATACCTGTGGTTTGTGCCTCATGCACCCGAGCAATTCATCGAGCTTATGGGTGGCAAGAAAACATTTCTGAAAAAATTAGATGAGAATTTCAGCCTCAAAACCGCCAACCGTGAGACTAACGGCAATGCCTCGGCATTCATCGGCCAGTATGCCCACGGCAACGAACCCAGCCACCACACCGTCTATTTCTACAACTTCGCCGATCGCCCCTGGCGCACTCAAGAACTGGTCAACCAAGTGCGCTCCGAATTCTATAATGCCACTCCGGCAGGCTATGCCGGCAATGATGATTGCGGACAGATGTCGGCGTGGTACATTTTCTCGGCATTAGGCTTCTATCCCTTCAATGCGGGCGCAGCCGAATATGTCACCGGCACTCCACTGTTCCAGCATGCCACTCTGCACTTGGCTGGCGGCAAGGAGTTTACCATCATCCGCAAGGGCGACAAGGGTATATACGTCAAGGAAATCCGCCTCAACGGCAAGCGGCTACAGGGTTTCAAACTCAGGCATCAAGACATCATGGCGGGTGGAACGCTGGAATTTGTCATGAGCGAGAGGCGCCCTTAGGCCTTCGTAGTCCTTAGCTTTATACTGTAGGGATGGAGATGCCGTCGAGCTGGCGGTAGAGGTTGAGCGCGTACACATCGGTCATCGCGCTGATGTGGTCGAGTACCGCCTGCACCTGCTCAAAGCGGGTCGGAGCATGCACGTCATACTGCTGCGGGAACTTGTTCATGAGCAACTGGGAGTAGTTGCGCTCGGGGTGCATTACGGCCTCGATGAGTTTCTCGAGCAGCAGGTTGATGATGCGGTTACCGGCCAAATCCACATCGACGACATAGCTGGCACGGTATAGGCGTTCATGGGCCAACTCGCTGCAAGCCTGATAGGCTGCCGAGGGCAACGGGTCGATGCATTCGATGAGGCTCCCCTCGAATCGGCCTTCCATTATCTCGTCCTCATGCTGGGCAAAGGCGGCGGCGCACTGCTCCACGAGCAGGCCGACGATGCAGGAACGCAGGTAGGCAATCTTCTCGTTGGGGTCGGCAACTCGTTCCATGTGTTCGCACAGGTGGGCTTGACGCTCTTGCGTAAAAAATCCAAGCAACAGGTCGATGGTTTCCTCGGTACCGATGATCCTGAGTTTGTGGCCGTCCTCGATGTCCATGATCTGATAGCAGATGTCATCGGCCGCCTCGACGATATAGACGAGCGGATGGCGGCAATAACAGTCCTCATTAACCATGATGAGGCCCAACTCATCGGCGATGCGCTTATAAATTTCCTTCTCGGTCGTGAAAAAACCAAACTTGCCCTTCTCGCCGGCATACATCGACGAATAAGGGTATTTCACAATTGAAGCAAGCGTCGAATAGGTCATGGCAAAGCCGCCGGGGCGACGTCCCTTGAACTGGTGGACCAGCGTGCGGAACGAGTTGGCGTTGCCCTCGAAGTGGATGAGGTCATTCCATTGCTCCTCGCTGAACTGGTCCTTGAATTCCAGCCCGCGACCCTCGCTGAAGTAGGCTCCGATGGTTTTTTCGCCCGAGTGGCCGAACGGCGGATTGCCCAAGTCATGGGCCAAGCAGGCAGCAGCGACAATTTCGCTGATGTCACGCAGTTTGTCGGCCCATGGCTCATACTGGTAGCGCGGCATGAGCCGTATGACAATCTCGCGCGCCATCGACTTGCCCACACTGGAAACTTCCAGACTGTGCGTCAAGCGGTTGTGCACAAATATGCTGTCGGGCAGGGGGAAGACCTGCGTCTTATTCTGCAGGCGGCGGAAAGGCGACGAGAACACCAGGCGGTCGTAGTCGCGTTCAAAGTCGCTCCTGACTCCTCCACCCTTGTTGTCGTGGTAATGTTCCAGCCCCAAACGTTTGTCCGAAATCAATCGGTCCCAATTCATGCGTTGAATAGCCATCATGATAAAATTTTTTACAAAATTACGCTTTTCTCGGCAAAAGTGCAAAATTTATCACAAACAGGCTTTGAACCACCATAATAAGACTTCGGTTTTTTGATTTCTATTAGTTATTATTTTATGATAATCATTATTTGATAATCGTAATAAAAATATCTTATTAATAGCAAATATAGACATAAAAATAGGCGTTAGCATTATCATAAGGGTAAAAAATGGTTTCGGGAGCATTGCTGTGTGAAAGAAAAAACCGTGCAAGATGGCATTGATATTCTTTTTTAATGTAATTTTGCCTTTTAAAATGCTTGAATCATGGAGAAGATTGAGGTGAAGATTGTGAACCGTGGGCCGCATGAGGTGCCGCAGTACGGGACAGCGATGAGCGCAGGGATGGATCTGCGTGCCTGGCTGGAGGAACCCCTGACGCTGCAGCCACTGCAGCGCGCACTGGTGCACACGGGTATCTATATTGCCCTGCCCGAGGGCTATGAGTGCCAAATCAGACCTCGTAGCGGATTGGCGTTGAAGCGCGGCTTGACTGTGCTGAACACCCCTGGCACGATTGATGCTGATTACCGTGGCGAAATCGGTGTCATCCTGGTGAACCTGAGCAACGAGCCGCAGACCATCGAGAATGGCGAACGCATCTGCCAGATGGTGGTTGCACGGCATAGCACCGTGGAATGGACCATCGTTGATAACCTCGACGAGACAGAGCGCGGAGCAGGCGGCTTCGGGCACACGGGAACGAGGTAGGCAGTTAATAGTTAATAGAGAATAGTTAACAGTGAATAGTTATCATTAATTTGATGAGACGACATTTAGCGATAATAACCATCATCCTGCTGGCACTGACCGCAATGGCTGGCAAGAATGAGCCTGCCGGCAAACCAGCCGTCAGCCTCGCTGACCAGCGCAAGGCGGAGTACATCTTCATGGAGGCGCAGAAGCAGAAGTTAAACAACGACTATGACGCCTTCTATGATCTGCTTGCCCATGCCCACCAGATTGACCCGAACAACACGGCCATCTCTTTTTACATGGGCATGTGCCTGATTAAGATGAACAACACCACCAAGGAGCGTTGCGAGGAGGGCCTGGCACTGATGAAAGAGCACTTTGAGGCCCAACCCGAGGACCTGTACGAAACGACGTTCTATAGCGACGCCAATATGCAACTGGGTCACCCCGAAGAGGCCCTGCGTGCCCTCAAATTGCTCAACGAGTACAACCCCAACCGCCTGGAATTTCAGGTGCGCCTTGCCGAGGCCTATTCCCGCTCGGGTGACTATGCCCAGAGCAACGCAACCTATGACAGCATCACAGCCATCTTTGGTGACGCCATCCAGATTACCTCGAGCAAAATCGACAACTACATGGCGATGAACGACAGCACGGGTGCACTGAGGGAAATGCGCGGCCTGCTCAATACCGCGCCCAAGAACGACACCTACAACATTGCCATGAGCAGCCTGTTCCAGCACTACGGCATGACGGACAGTGCACTGTACTACCTGGACCGCGCCCAGGAATATGCCCCAGGCAACGGTTTTGTGTATCTGGCCCGCGCCGAGTACTATAACCAGGCTGGCGACAGCGCCGCCTACGAGCAGCAGATCTATAATGCCCTCACTGCCGAACAGCTTGATGTGGACACCAAGTTGGGCGTGCTGTTAGGGTACATCCGCGAGCAGCTGGCCAAGGAGGACACGACACAGCGAATCAACAATCTGTTCACGGTCCTTATCCAGCAACACCCACACGAGGCCAAAATCCATCAGCTTTACAGCGAGTACTTCTATACCAAGAAGGACTACAAGGGGGCTATCGAGCAATTAGGCTATAGCCTGGACGTCAATCCCACCGATGCCGAGGGGTGGCGCAACATGGTCATCCTCAATATGATGGACGACAACTATGCCGATGCCATCAAGGCGTCGGAAAAGGCGCTGGAGTACAATTCCGACAATCTGGACTTGTACCGCTATGTTGCCGGGTGTTACCACCAGATGGAATCCTATGACAAGGCCATCTCCACCTATATGAAAGTCCTGGAGTTGACCGACTCGACTGACCTGGAACAACGTGCGGATATATATACCGGCATGGGAGACGCCTACAGTGAACTTGGCGATTCTGCCAAGACCATCGAGTGCTATGAGCATGCATTGGAACTCGACCCCGTGAATTCGGGCGCACTCAATAACTATGCCTACTATCTCGCCCAGCGTAGCCAAGACCTTGACCGCGCCGAGCGCATGGCGGCCCTTGCCGTCAAGGATGACCCCGAGAACGCCAACTTCATCGACACCTATGCCTGGGTATATTTTGCCAAGAAGGACTATACCAAGGCCCTGCTCTATATCAAGAGCGCCGTCGAGAAGGACGAGGACAACCACTTGCTGGAACACTATGGCGACATCTTGTGGTTCAACGACGAGAAAGAAGCAGCCGTCGAACAGTGGACCAAGGCCCTCGAGCAAGAACCCGACAACGAACTGCTGCAACGCAAAGTAAAAAACAAAACCTATTATGAAAAATAAACTCTTGATTCTCATTGCGCTGGCTGCGCTGATGACAGCCTGTGGCACTACAAAGAAGGCGACCACATTGCCCACACAGCCTGGAACCCCCAGCGGGCAGACAACACAACCCACCGTTGACGTCAACCCCATCGACGCGGTCATCACCACATTAGGCGGATGGCAGACGATGCAGACGGGCGGCAACATCAAGTTGAGCGCCGGCAGCAGTTTCTCGTCGGCCATCCAGGTGCGCATGGTGCGCGACCAGGCCATCTATATCTCGCTGCGCCCCATGCTGGGCATCGAGGTGGGCAAACTGATCATCACTGCCGACAGCCTCTACGCCATCGATAAGGTGCACAAGCGCTACATTGCCGAGAAAGTCTCCATCCTCACATCAGGTATCCCCGTGACCGTGAGCGATGTACAAGACATCTTCCTGGGCCGGCCCTGCATCATCGGCAAGGGCACCCTGAGCCAGGCCAACAAGTCGGAAATGACCTATAGCACCGAGCCGAATAGCATGATGCTTACTCCGAGCGCTAAATACATGGGTTACGTCTATTCATTTATCTTTGACAAGTCCAACCGCATCACCTCGCTCGACATTGCCCCCGAAGGCAGCTCCACGGCGGCCTATAAGGTGAAATACAGTGATGTCAAAGCCACCAAGGCAGGCAATATCGCCCACAGCATCAATGCCAATGCCACCATCGAGAAAAAGAAATTGACATTCTCGCTCACCTATAAGGACATCGACTGGAACGGCGACATCAAGATAGACCGCAGCCTTCCCAAAGGCTACACCCGCATGAGCGCACGCGACCTGTTCTCGATGTTTGCCAATTAGAAAAAGCCCGTTTTTTATAATTAAAAGGTGTATTCTGCGTTATGTTATTAAAGCATAACAATAATTGTCAATGAAATTCCATTCCCGAATAATATCATTAGTGGTGTGCTTGCTGTGCGCCACAATGGCGTTCTCCCAAGTCAAGATCACCGGTAAGGTCGTCGATGAGGCGGGAGAACCCATCGAGTTTGCCACGGTGCGCCTGTTGGGCACCGCAGTGGGAACCAACACCGACACCAAGGGCATGTATGAGATGACTGTCCCCAAAGCCGACACGGTGGTGGTGGAGTTCTCCTGCCTGGGCTACTCGACAGTGACGCGCCAGCTCATCAAGCCCGAGGGCACAGTGACCATCAATCCCAAGCTGTATGAGAAGACGCTCGAGCTGGGCGAGGTGGAAATCACCGAATATAAAAAGCAGACCACAACGATGCAGGGCATCGACGTCGAGATGCTGAAACGCACGCCCGACGCCTCGGGCGGCAGTGTAGAGGCCGTGTTGACGACGATGGCTGGTGTGAGCTCCAAGAACGAGCTGAGTTCCCAGTATATGGTTCGCGGTGGCTCCTATGACGAGAACAGCGTCTATATCAACGGCATCGAGGTCTATCGCCCGCAGCTCATCAGCTCGGGCCAGCAGGAGGGTATGAGTATCATCAACCCCGACATGGTGCGCAAGGTGGAATTCTCGACGGGTGGTTTCAGTGCAGCCTACGGTGACCGCATGTCGTCGGTGCTCGACATCACCTACCGCGAGCCCGAGGCCTTTGAGGGTGCCCTGGCAGCCAGTCTGCAAGGCGGTAGTCTGATGCTGGGCCACAGCACAAAGCATTACTCCCAGATGCATGGCGTTCGCTACAAGCGCAACTCCTCGTTGATGGGTTCGCTGGAGAGCAAGGGTGAATATGACCCGCAATACTTCGACTACCAGACGAGTCTCGTGTTCAAGCCCACCGACAAGTTGCGTATCGCCCTGCTGGGCAACGTGAGCATTAACGACTACCGCTTCACGCCTGTCAACCGCGAGACCAGCTTCGGTACGAGCGAGGACGTGAAATCGTTCACCGTCTATTTTGACGGCTATGAGAAGGATAAGTTCCAGACCTACTTCGGAGCCGGAGCTGTGACCTATGCCTTCAATAACAAGGGCACCGACCTCACCTTGCAGGCTTCGGGTTACCGCACCGACGAGCTGGTGTCCTATGACATCCATGGTGAGTACTGGCTCGACCAGGCCGGCCAGGAGCTGGGCGTGGGCAAGTACCATGAGCACGAGCGCACCCGCCTGAAGATGAATGTGATGGACCTGACCCTGCGCGGCAACGTCGGCATCAACAACAACAGCATCTCCTATGGCATCTCGATGCGCAAGGAGGACATCTATGACCGTTCCCGCCAGTGGCAATGGCGCGACAGTGCAGGCTACTCCCTGCCCCATATCCCTGACCAGGTGAATGTCATCTTCACCGAGACGTCGAGCAACGACTTGAACACGACCCGCATTGCCGGATGGCTCATGGACACGTGGCGTTTCACCACCGGTGCTGGCTACTGGTCGCTGAACGCGGGCATCAGGCTGTCACACTGGAACTTCAACAAAGAGACCCTCGTTTCGCCCCGCGTGAGCCTGGGCTTCGTGCCCGAGCGCAACGGCAACCTGTCGCTGCGACTCGCGGGCGGTGTCTATTACCAGGCGCCATTCTATAAGGAATACCGTCAACAGGTCATGGACTCGCTCAACAACCGCAACATCCTGCTCAACAAGGATATCAAGTCACAACGCAGCATCCAGGTCATCCTGGGCAGTGACTACACCTTCCGTGCCCTGGACCGCCCGTTCAAGTTCACGGCCGAGGCCTATTACAAGAACCTGAGCAACCTCATCCCCTACGAGATCGATAACCTCAAACTCGTCTATAGCGGTGTGAATTCCTCTAAGGGTTACATTGCCGGTCTGGACATGAAGCTCTTCGGTCAATTCGTCGAGGGCACTGACTCGTGGATCAGTTTCTCGCTGATGAAGACCCAAGAGGACCTGAACGGCGTGAAGGTGCCCCGCCCCACCGACCAGCGGTACAGCATTGCCCTGTTCTTCACCGATTACTTCCCCAACATCCCGCGCTTGAAATTCAGTCTCAAGGGTATCCTGAGCGACGGTCTGCCCACGACGGCGCCCCACCTCACCCGTGCTGACTCCTACGTCCGCCAGCCTTCCTACAAGCGCGTGGACATCGGCCTGAGCTACGAGCTCATCGGCAAGGAGCACCGCCCCGTGAGCGGCCTGTTCAGCCACTTCAAGGAAATCTGGCTGGGTCTGGACGTGTTCAACCTCATGGACATCTCCAACGTGAGCAGCTACTACTGGGTCACCGACGTCAACGACATCCAATATGCCGTCCCCAACTACCTGACCCGCCGCCAGCTCAACGTCCGCCTCTCGGCCAGCTTCTAAGCCATAGTTAAGGGCTATTGTAAATAAAAAATTACAGGTAACATATTGCCATCAAGGCAAAAAATGTTACCTTTGTGATTCAAGTATGTAACAACAATCTTATTATCAACTTATAAAAAGAACCAAAAATCATGGCAAAACCTTATGTTATCGGAATCGACATGGGCGGAACGAATACCGTCTTTGGCATCGTGGACGCTCGCGGCAATGTGATTGCAAGCAGCTCTATCAAAACTGCTAAACACAGTGACTTCAATGACTATATCGACGAGTTGCACACCGAGCTGTCACGCTTGATTAAAGACAATGAAGTCGAGGGCAAGATCAACGGTATCGGCATCGGTGCCCCTAACGGCAACTACTACACCGGCTTGATTGACCAGGCTCCTAACCTGCCCTGGCCCACTCCCATCCCCCTGGCTGAGATGGTGACAAAGAAATTTGGCATCCCCTGTGTGATCACCAACGACGCTAACGCTGCCGCTATCGGTGAGATGACCTATGGCGTTGCCCGCGGTATGAAGGATTTCATCATGATCACGCTGGGCACTGGTGTGGGCAGCGGTATCGTGGTTAACGGCCAGATGGTATATGGCCACGACGGATTTGCCGGTGAGCTGGGTCACGTGATCGTGAAGCGCACCAACGGCCGCGTGTGCGGTTGTGGCCGCACGGGCTGCCTTGAGGCCTACTGCTCAGCTACGGGTGTGGCACGCACGGCAAGGGAGTTCCTGGAGCTGCGCGAAGAGCCCTCGAAGCTGCGTGAGTATGACATCGAGGCTATCACGAGCAAGGATGTTTATGACTGCGCTGTTGCCGGTGACAAGCTGGCCAAGGAGATCTTCAACTACACGGGTAACATCCTGGGCGAGGCTCTGGCAGACTTCACCAACTTCTCGAGCCCTGAGGCATTTGTGCTGTTCGGCGGCTTGACCAAGAGTGGTGACCTGATCATGAACCCGGTGAAGGAGGCGTTTGAACGCAACGTGCTCGGCATCTACAAGGGCAAGGTGAAAATCTTGATCAGCGAGCTCAAGGAGAGCGATGCTGCTGTGCTGGGTGCCAGCGCCCTTGGTTGGGAAGTTAAGAATGAATAAGCGAGAGATAATCATGAGAAAAATCATTCCCGCTGTCATCATCGCGCTGTGCATGCTGGGCTCGTGCAACGAGAAGCCCAAGCACTACTCGTTTGTCCAGAACATGAGCGACGGCAAGCAGGTTGTCGAGGAAATTGACGCCCAGAACGACACAGTAGCGCTCAAGATGTTCCTGGACCGCATGTCCAAGGTCATCATCGCCAACATGGAGAATACCGACAGCACGAGTGCCCAGATTGAGTCGATGTTTGTCATCTCACCCGATGGCGACACACTGAACACCAATCAGGAGCTGATACAGGCTATCGAGATGCAAGTCCTCGACAGGCAGCAGAACGCTCGCGCGATTCCGAACCGATAAGTCCGCGATGAGGCTGTGACATAAACTTTGTTTAATTTCTCGGCCGTTAAGAGGACCAGAATAAACACCCTCATCGGCTAACCTAAAAAAACACCCCGCACACGAGATGGTGTGCAGGGTGTTTTTTAATTGAGATATCTTAAAGAGTGTGGCCTTATCGCGACAAGACCACAGTCCCTTTATCGGTAGTGATTTACTCCTCGGTCTTGGGAGCCTCGGCTGCAGGAGCTGCTGCGGGAGCGGCGGCTTTCTTGCGGCTGCGGCGGGTAGCCTTCTTGGGAGTGGACTTCTCCTGGTTCTTGGCCTCGAGCATAGCCTCATTGAAGTCAACGAGTTCGATGAAGCAGGTCTTGGCGTTGTCACCCAGACGGTTACCGAGCTTGAGGATGCGGGTGTAGCCACCGGGACGGTCGGCCACCTTAGCGGCAACAGTTGAGAAGAGTTCCTTGACGGCCTCCTTGTTCTGGAGGTGCTTGAAGACGAGGCGACGCGAAGCGGTGGTGTCGTCCTTGGTCCTGTTGATCAGGGGTTCGGCATACACGCGCAGGGCTTTAGCCTTGGCGAGGGTCGTGATGATGCGCTTGTGCATGATGAGGGAGATGGTCATGTTGGCCAACATGGCATCACGGTGGGCGCTCTTACGGCTCAGGTGGTTGAATTTCTTATTGTGTCTCATTGTTTTTTACTCTTTTTCTAATTTGTATTTAGTGATATCCATGCCAAAGTGCAGATTGAGTGTGGCCAACAGCTCCTCAAGCTCGCTGAGCGACTTCTTACCGAAGTTGCGGAACTTGAGCAGGTCGGTCTTGTTGAAGACCACGAGTTCTCCAAGCGTCTCGACCTCGGCTGACTTGAGGCAGTTGAGGGCGCGCACAGAGAGGTCCATGTCAACAAGTTTGGTCTTGAGCAGCTGACGCATCTTGAGTACCTCCTCGTCAAACTCCTCGTTGCCGTTGCTCTCGGTGTTGTCGATAACGATTTCACGGTCGGTGAAGAGCTGGAAGTGCTGGATAAGAATCTCGGCAGCGCCCTTAAGAGCGTCCTTAGGATGGATGGAACCATCGGTGGTGATCTCGATGATGAGCTTCTCGTAGTCGGTCTTCTGCTCGACACGGAAGTTCTCGACGGCGGTCTTCACGTTCAGGATGGGCGTGTAGATCGAGTCGATGGCGATCACGTCGATGGGGTCGTTGGCGTTGCGGTTCTCCTCGGCAGGGAGGTATCCCCTACCCTTGTTGATTGAGAGCTCAATCTGGAAACCGCAAGTGGGATCAATGTGGCAGATCTCGAGCTCGGGGTTGAGCACCTCGAACGCGCTGAGGACCTTGCCGATGTCACCCGCCTTGAAGACGCTTTGACCTGAAACCTTGACAACGGCCTTCTCGGTGTCGGTGTCTTCAACAATGCGTTTGAGGCGCACCTTCTTGAGGTTGAGGATGATGTTGGTGACATCTTCCTTCACACCCGTGATGGTTGCGAACTCGTGCTGCACGCCGTCGATGCGGATGCTGCAGATTGCGAAGCCCTCGAGTCCGGAGAGGAGGATGCGGCGCAGCGCGTTACCGATGGTAACACCCAACATTAAGACTTTGTCGGGTTTCTGAAATGCTAAAATAGCCATGGATAAAAATTTTACTGTTTAGAATACAACTCGACGATCAACTGCTCCTTGATGTTCTCAGGAATATCCTCGCGAACGGGCATGTGCAAGAGCTTGCCGCCCTTGACGTTCTCGTCCCATTCGATCCAGGGATACTTGCTGTGGTTGAAGCCAGCGAGTGCGTCCTGGATAACCTCCAGGGACTTGGACTTCTCACGAACAGCAACTACTTGACCCTCGCTCACCGAGTAGGAAGGAATGTTAACGACCTTACCATCGACGGTGATGTGGCGATGCAGGACGAGCTGACGCGCTGCAGCGCGGGTGGGAGCAATACCCAGACGATAAACGACGTTGTCGAGTCGTGCCTCGAGCAACTGGAGGAGCACCTCACCGGTAACACCCTTCATGCGAGAAGCCTTGTTGAAGAGGTTGCGGAACTGACGTTCGAGAACGCCATAGGTGTATTTAGCTTTCTGTTTTTCGCGAAGCTGCGTGCCGTACTCGCTCATCTTCCTGCGACGGTTGGCACCATGCTGGCCCGGGGGATAGTTCTTCTTGGCAAAGTACTTGTCTTCACCGAAGATGGGTTCACCCAGTTTACGGGCAATTTTAGTTTTAGGACCGGTGTATCTAGCCATAGTCTTTTTTTAAAATTTAATTAACTGTTGTGAATTGGAATCGCTTCAGTGCAGCCGCGATTGCAGAGAGGTCGTTAAAAAATGCAATCCATTCACTGATAGAGATTCGCGAAAAATGTTGTTAATAAAAAATCCTGTTAAAACAGATGATTGACTGAGTGAAGCGTCTAACTCTCTTAGACCCTTCTTCTCTTGGGAGGACGGCAGCCGTTGTGGGGCAGCGGCGTGACGTCGATGATCTCGGTAACTGCGATGCCGGCGCCATGGATGGTGCGGATAGCGGACTCACGTCCATTACCCGGACCCTTGACGTAGGCCTTCACCTTGCGCAAACCGAGGTCGTAAGCGACCTTTGCGCAATCTTCGGCAGCCATCTGGGCAGCGTAGGGCGTGTTCTTCTTAGAACCGCGGAAGCCCATCTTACCAGCCGAGGACCACGAAATTACCTGTCCCTCACTGTTAGCGAGGCACACAATGATGTTGTTGAACGAAGAATGCACGTGCAGTTGACCAACACCGTCAACGCGAACGACTCTCTTCTTAGCTGCGACTGTCTTTTTAGCCATAGTTCTTCAATAATGTTATTTAGTAGCTTTCTTCTTGTTAGCAACAGTTTTCTTGCGGCCCTTGCGGGTACGAGCATTGTTCTTGGTGCTCTGACCACGAACGGGGAGACCGTTGCGATGACGGATGCCACGGTAGCAACCGATATCCATCAGTCGCTTGATGTTCATCTGGACCTCGCTACGCAGGTCACCTTCTACCTTGTATTCGTTACCGATCACCTCACGCACTGCGGCTGCCTCGGCATCGGTCCAATCCTTAACGCGGGTGTTCTCGTCGACACCGGCCTTCTTGAGGATTGTAGCGGCTGAGCTGCGCCCGATACCAAAGATGTAGGTCAAGGCGATGACGCCGCGCTTGTTTTGGGGAATATCAACCCCGACAATTCTTACTGCCATATATTAATTCAAAATTTTTTGCAAAGTTAATACTTTTTTTATCCCTGACGCTGCTTAAACTTGGGATTTTTTTTGTTAATCACATAAAGGCGCCCTTTGCGACGTACGATCTTGCAGTCCTTAACTTTCATAATGTATTGTGATTTAGTTATTTGTATCGAAATGAGATTCTTCCTTTAGACAAATCGTAGGGGGACATTTCCACTCTCACCTTGTCACCGGGCAAAATTTTAATGTAATGCATGCGCATCTTGCCACTGATGTGAGCGGTGATCTGGTGTCCGTTCTCAAGCTCCACGCGGAACATTGCGTTGGACAGGGCCTCGACGATAGTGCCGTCTAATTCAATTGCTGTCTGTTTTGCCATATAAAATCTTTAAAATTAACGATTACTGGTTTTCTTAAAAAGCGTTGTCTTGATTCAATCAGATGAACCGGTCTCCCAGGACCTCCTTGATACCATCAAAGGAGGAAAGGATGTCGGCCTTGCCATGATGGATGGCGATGGAGTGCTCGAAGTGAGCGCTGGGCTTGCGGTCGCGGGTGCGGGTGGTCCATCCGTCGCGCTCGGTGATGATATTCTTGCCTCCCATGTTGATCATGGGCTCGATGGCAATCGTCATGCCGTTGCGCAGCAGTGGACCCGTGCCGCGACGACCATAGTTGGGCACCTCGGGATCCTCGTGCAGCTTGCGCCCTACCCCATGTCCAGTCATCTCGCGCACGACGCTGTAGTTGCGGCGCTCGCAGTATTGCTGGATGGCACTGGAGATGTCACCGATGCGGTTGCCGGGCACAGCGTGCTCGATGCCTACATAGAGTGACTCCTTGGTCGTGCGCAGGAGCTGCTTGGTCTCTTCGGCAACTTCACCGACACAGAAGGTGTAGGTGCTGTCGCCGTTGAACCCCTCGGGGGTGACGGCACCACAGTCACAGGACACGATGTCGCCATCCTCGAGAACGTAGTTCGACGGGATGCCGTGCACTACAACCTCGTTGACCGAGGTGCAGAGCGTGGCGGGAAAGCCGTACAAGCCCTTGAAACCGGGCGTGCAGCCTTGGGACCGGATATACTCTTCAGCGATTTGGTCGAGGCGGCGGGTAGTGATACCCGGCGCGATCCACTTGGCCACTTCGGCCAGGGTGCCTGCGACGACCTGATTGGCCCTGCGCAGCATCTCGATCTCCTCGTCTGTCTTGAGATATATCATAGTGCGATTGAATTACTCTTCAAGAAATCCGGTAATGCGTCATTTAACGGGAGCGACCCTTGATTTTACCAGACTTCATCAGACCATCATAGTGGTGCATCATCAGGTGAGTCTCAATCTGCTGGAGCGTGTCGAGAACGACACCCACGATAATCAGCAGAGAGGTACCACCAAAGAACTGGGCGAACTGCTGGTTGACGCCAAAGTAGCGGGCAAATGCGGGCAGGATGGCGACGATACCCAGGAAGATCGAACCCGGCAGGGTGATGCGTGACATGATCGAGTCAAGATACTCGGCGGTCTTCTTACCGGGCTTGATACCGGGGATGAAACCGCTGTTCTTCTTCATCTCCTCGGCCATCTGGGTGGGACGCACGGTGATGGCGGTATAGAAGTAGGTGAAGGCGACGATCATGAGGAAATAGACCACATTGTACCAGAAGCCGTTCATGTCACCGAAGGTGCGGGAAATCGAACCCAGGAAACCGGCGTCGTTCTGGCGGGCACCAAAACCGGCGAGGGTGATGGGGATGAACATAAGAGCCTGAGCGAAGATGATGGGCATCACGTTAGCAGCATTGACCTTCAAGGGGATATACTGACGGGCACCACCATACTGCTTGTTGCCGACGATGCGCTTAGCATACTGCACGGGGACCTTGCGGGTACCCTGGGTGAGCATGACAGCACCAGCGGTTACAGCAAACAGGATAACGATCTCGACCAGGAACATCACCAGACCACCCTGGGCGGTGTTGAGACGGCCGGTAAACTCTTGAACGATGGCGCCAGGGAAACGGGCGAGGATACCCACCAAGATGATGATGGAAATACCGTTGCCGATACCCTTGTCGGTGATCTTCTCACCGAGCCACATAATCAACATCGCACCAGCGGTGAGCACGATGGAAAGATAAACCATCGTCATGCCATCGATGTGGGCATGACCACCGGCAGCGTTAACCTGGTACTGGAGGTTCAACAGATAGGCGGGTGCCTGGAAAAGCAGGATGAACACAGTGAGGTAACGGGTGTACTGATTGAGCTTCATGCGGCCACTCTCACCCTCGCGCTGCATCTTCTGGAAACTGGGTACAACCATACCCATCAATTGGATAACGATCGAGGCGGTGATGTAGGGCATGATACCCAACGCGAAGATCGAGGCCTGGCCGAACGCGCCACCCGAGAACATATCGAGCAGCTGCATCAGACCACTGTTGGTGAAGTTGCGCATGGCTTCAAGGTCGCTGGGGTTGATTCCCGGCAGCACCACATGGCATCCAAAGCGATAGATCACAATGAACAGGAACGTGGTGATGAGGCGCTTGCGCAAGTCCTCAATCTTCCAGATGTTTTTTAATGTTTCAATGAGTTTCATCGTTAGGTTAGAGTTTTACGATTGAGCCACCGGCAGCGGTGATGATCTCCTCGGCCTTTTTGGAGAAGGCATGGGCTTCAACCTCAATCTTGTGGTTGAGCTGACCCTGGCCCAAAATTTTAACAAGTTGGTTCTTACGTACCAAACCAGCCTGGATGAGGTTGGCAACGGTAATTTTCTCGAGACTATTCTGCTCGGCGAGTGCCTCAAGCACAGCAACGTTGATGGCCTTGTACTCCACGCGGTTGATGTTCTTGAAACCACCCTTGGGGACACGGCGCTGGAGAGGCATCTGGCCGCCTTCGAAGCCGACCTTCTGCTTGTAACCCGAGCGCGACTTGGCACCCTTGTGACCACGAGTCGATGTACCGCCCTTACCCGAACCGGGACCGCGGCCGATGCGACTTTTCTTCTTATTTGAACCTACAGCAGGTTTTAAATCATGTAATTCCATAATGTTGTTTTCTTGTTTTGAAGAATTTAAGAATTAATCAACATTGGTGACTTCCACCAGATGACGAACAGCGTTTACCATACCCAGAACCTGAGGTGTAGCCTCGAGGGTGACGGTGTGGTTGAGTTTCCTCAGACCGAGAGCGTCGAGGGTTCTCTTTTGGCGAGCCGGACGATTGATGCGGCTTTTCACTTGTTTAATCTGAATCTTTGCCATAACTTTTCAACAAAAATTTAACCGTTAAACACCTTGTCCACAGTAATGCCGCGATAGTGAGCCACGGTAGCCGGGCTGCGCATCTCGTCGAGAGCCTTGAGCGTGGCCTTCACGAGGTTGTGGGGGTTGCTCGAGCCCTTGGACTTACAAATAACATCGGTAACACCGACGGTCTCGAAGACGGCACGCATAGCACCACCGGCCTTCACACCGGTACCGGCGCTAGCGGGCTTCATGATAATGCGGCTGCCGCCAAACTTAGCGACCACCTCATGAGGAATAGTGCCCTTGTGAACGGGGACCTTGATCAGGTTCTTCTTGGCCACCTCGGTACCCTTGGAAATAGCGGTGGTAACCTCATTGGCCTTACCCAATCCGTAGCCGATAACGCCGTTGCCGTCACCGACAACAACGATAGCAGCGAAGGTGAAAGTGCGACCACCCTTGGTAACCTTGGTGGTGCGGTTGATAGCCACCAGACGCTCCTTGAGTTCGGCGTCGGCTGCAACCTTTACTCGATTATTTTTCTTCAGCATGATGTTTCTTAGAATTTAAGACCGCCCTTGCGTGCGCCGTCGGCCAACGATTTAACTCTACCATGGAACAGGAAGCCATTGCGGTCAAACACTACAGTGTTGATGCCAGCCTCGAGGGCTTTCTTGGCAACAGCCTCGCCCACCTTAGCGGCGATTTCGCTCTTGGAACCCTCGGTGATGCCCTTGGATGAAGCAGAGCACAGGGTATTGCCAGCTACGTCGTCGATGACCTGGGCATAAATTTGCTTATTGCTGCGGAAGACACACAGCCTGGGACGCTCCGGGGTACCGCTGATGCGACCGCGGATGCGGGCCTTGATCTTGTTTCTTCTATCTGATTTGGATATCATATTGTTTCCTTTCTACTTAATTATTTGGCAGCTGCCGTTTTACCAGACTTACGACGAATAACTTCGCCAACAAACTTAACACCTTTACCCTTGTAAGGCTCGGGCTTGCGGAAGGAGCGGATCTTGGCACAGATTTGGCCAAGGAGCTGCTTGTCGCATGATTCGAGGGTGATGAGCGGGTTCTTGTTGCGCTCACTCTTGGCTTCAACCTTGACCTCGGGCGGCATCTTCAAGTAGATAGCGTGTGAGTAACCGAGGGCCAGCTCCAGGATTTGACCGTTGCTGGTAGCGCGGTAACCGACGCCGACAATTTCCAATTCTTTCTTGAAACCCTGGCTGCCCTTGGGGCCCTTGACGGTGAGAACGTTATCCTTCTGTTCAACAGTTACGCCAGCGGGGATGGCGATGTGCAATTTACCAATTCTTGACATAGCGCTTCTCCTTTATTAATAAACGTAACACAAAACTTCGCCACCGATCTTCTGGTTCTTGGCCTCCTTGTTGGTCATAACACCCTTGGAGGTCGAGATGATGGCAATACCTAAACCATTGAGCACGCGGGGCATGTCCTTGTAGCCAGTGTACTGGCGCAGGCCGGGCCTTGACACGCGCGTGAGGCACTTGATGGCGCTAACCTGGTCGACGTTGTCATACTTGAGCGCAATCTTGATGGTGCCACGGGGAGAATTCTCTTCCTCGACGAACTTGTAGTTCAGGATGTAACCCTGGTCGAAGAGGATCTTGGTGATCTCCTTTTTGAGCTTCGAAGAAGGGATTTCAACGACACGG
>ONKF01000019.1 GCA_900318335.1 uncultured Prevotellaceae bacterium | reverse complement strand
GGTATCTTGAAAGTAAAAAGCCCTTTCAATATAGCGACTTTACTAAAAAACAAGCGATGAATCATTTGTTGGAATTGACAAATAAGTAAATTCCAATTTATCGGTACGTATTTTCACAGCATACGCGGTTGAACAACTTTTGCGGTAATCCAGCCATTTTTTCTTATGGCACGGAATACGACATATTCTTTTGCAATGATATCGCTGCTGACTCAGGCCCTGCGGGGCTAATACTAATTCCACGAATTTTCCAAATTGTTGCTAATGGTATTATATCTTTTTGTGAATACGCCAACATTCAAGGGTTTAAATCCTTGATTGTTAGCGTATTACTTTGTTTGAGCGGTAAACGGGACTCGAACCCGCGGCCCTCAGCTTGGGAAGCTGATGCTCTACCAACTGAGCTACTACCGCAAGTGGCTAATTATTAGCCATTTATATTTTATGCGTCAGCGTGGTTGATGACCTTTGTGACGCTGTCGCCCGACTCGGTGGCAACATAGCGGACGGTCAACGTGTCATTGATTTCCCACGAAGCGCGGTTCTCGGTGTCGAGATCGGGATAGCTGAACTCGATGGTGTCATCACCCACCTTGAGGTAAACGCTATTCATGGCACCGTCGATGGCCACACCTGTCACCTCAATAAGGGAGTCGGTAACCGTAGTATCCTGGGCTATCGAGTCGGTCTGAACCAGATTGTCCTGCTGAGACTCGCTGGTACACGAGAACATCGAGATGGCGAAAAGCACGCCAAACACTAAAACTAATTTCTTCATGTCCTTGATAATTGAGTTTGTTTTACTCAGCAAAATTAATGCATTTTATCGATGTGACAAAAATATCTTTGATTTTTTGGCAAACCATCGAATATGTCACAACTCTTTAGAACTTGTAGTTGTCAGTGTCCAGGCTATCGAGCTCCTCGAAATCAGAAATCTCATCATCGTTGTACTCCTGATCTCCATAAAACTCGCTCTCGTCGATGGCCTCGATGTTGCTGGCATCGGGAATCTTGGGGATAGTGATAAAGTCGGCGATGTCCACACTCTCGGCTGGCGGATTGCCCACCTTGCGCTCACACAAGGGGTCATGCAGTGACTTGCCGGGGACGACCTCTTTGAGTTTAACCTTAAAGAATCGCTCGGTCATATAATCGAAGACGAATTTCATGCGCTGTCCCTCGTCCTCGAGCAGCTCGTCGAGCTGGGTATCGTCCATGATCCAGATGTCCTCATCACTGTCGCTGCCCATGTCCATGCAGGTGACTTCTTTCTCCTTGTTCCACTCTTCGTCACAGATGTAGAATGAATCCATCTGCTCCTTGCTGTAGCCTGCTGAGTCAAGAATGACGTTACGCAACTGCATGAAGGTTGCCGTCGAGTCAATGGCAATCTGCAACTTGAAGTTATCGGCTTCGTCCGAGACGATGACAAATTTGTAAATCATATCAGTAGTGTTCTTTGAGTTTTGATGTTGCGAAATTACTAATACATTTTTATCAAGCAAGTGTTTTTTGGATTTTTTTTCTATATTATCAATAAAAAGGACTGATGTTGCCCTTCTTACCTCCCCGATATAATGTATGAAGCCGTACAAATCGCACGGCTTCATACATTATATATTATGCTATTGATTACTGTTTCAAGGCACGAGACCGTAGGAGCGGAACACCTTTTGAATCTTCTCGAGCGCGATTGCCACCTGCTCATGGGTGTGAGTGGCCATGAGGCTGAAGCGTATCAGGGTGTCGTTGGGGGCTACAGCGGGCGAAACAACGGGATTGACAAAGATGCCCTCGTTCAACAAGTCACGCGTGATGGCAAAAGTCTTGTTGTTGTCACGGATGAACAGGGGGATAATGGGCGTCTCGGTGTGGCCGATCTCGCATCCCATATCACGGAATCCCTGCAAAGCCTCGTGGGTCAGTGCCCAGAGGTGCTCCTGACGTTCGGGCTCGTCAATGAGGATGTCGATTGCCTTCATCGCAGCCGCGGTCGATGCCGGAGTGATGCTGGCGGTGAAGATGTAGCTGCGCGAGTGGTGGCGCAAGTAGTTGGTGATAATCTTATCGGTAGCGATAAAGCCGCCCAGCGAAGCAAATGACTTGGAGAAGGTACCCATAATCAGGTCTACCTCGTCACGCAGGCCGAAGTGGTCGCACACGCCGCGACCGCCCTCGCCAAACACGCCGATACCGTGAGCCTCGTCCACCATGATGCTGGCGTTGTACTTGTGGGCCAGATCAACAATGTCGGGGAGCTTGCACACGTCACCTTCCATCGAGAAGACGCCGTCGGTCACAATGAGTTTCACGCGATCGGGCTCGCACTTCTTGAGCTGAGCCTCGAGCGAAGCCATGTCGTTGTGCTTGTACTTGAGCGAGTTGGAGAACGAGAGACGACGGCCCTCGATAATCGAAGCGTGGTCTTGCTCGTCCCACAGGATGTAATCCTCACGGCCGGTGAGCGTGGAAATCACGCCCAGATTGACACCAAAGCCAGTGCTGTAGATCATTGCGTCCTCCTTGCCCTCATACTCGGCAAGTTTACGCTCCAGTTCCTTGTGAAGGTCAAGTGTACCATTAAGGAAGGGCGAACCGGCACATCCAGTGCCATATTTTTCGGTGGCCTCGATAGCGGCACGCTTGATGCGCTCATCGTTGACCAGTCCTGAGTAGCAGTTTGAACCGAACATGAGCACCTTCTTGCCATTCATGATGACCTCGGTGTCCTGCTCGCTTGAGATGGCGCGAAAATACGGATAGATGCCGGCGGCCTTGGCCTTCTGCGGCTCATCATATCGCGCTAACTTACTCTGTAATAGATTCATATATTATTTTTGGTTTCTTGATTTGCCAATACTGACGCGGGCCAGTGATGACATTACTCTATAATTGGCTGCAAATATATAAAAATAATCTTTAAGCAAATGTTAAAAAAACGACAAATGACGACAATTGAAGCAAATGGGCTATACCTAAAACACTATTAAGCAGGGAATCACGTCTATTAATAATTTTTAAAAAACCTAAAAATCATCAATTCCTGTCCATATCGTCCATATCGAGTTCAGCATTCTGGATTAAATCATAATCCGAGAACTCGATGCCGTCAAAGTCACCGTCCTCGAACATATAGTCTTGCCTGAAACATCCGCTATTGATTGTCGTGAGCAACGCCAGGGCTGCAATCAATGTCACGTATCTTAAAAACTTCTTCATATATACCCGATGGCTATTAACATTGTAGTTTGAACTGCAAAAATAATAAAAAAAGACACTGAGCACATCTTTTTTGAAAAAAAACATCTAACTTAGCGCATCATTTTCACCAAAAGTATTAATCTAATGGACCTTTTTGAACAGCGAATCAAAGAATTGCGGGAAATCATCAACCGCCACAACCATAGCTATTATGTGTTGAACACCCCCACGGTGAGCGACCAGGAGTTTGACGCGTTGCTGCGTGAGCTTCAGGACCTGGAACGCGACTACCCGCAGTATCAGGACCCGCTCTCCCCCACCCAACGCGTGGGCAGTGACATAACCAAGGGGTTTACCCAGGTGCGGCACGAGCGTCCCATGATGTCGCTGTCAAACAGTTACAGCATCAAGGAGGTGCAGGACTTCCTGCGCCGTGCCCAGGATGGCTTGGGAGGCGAAGCCAGCGAGATTGTAGGCGAGATGAAATATGACGGCACATCGATTTCGGTCACCTATGAGCACGGCCGCCTGACGCGTGCTGTGACCCGTGGTGACGGCGTGCAGGGAGATGACGTGACTGCCAATGTCATCACTATCAAGTCGGTGCCCCTTGAAATCAACGGCATGGACGATCTGCCTGACAAATTCGAGGTCCGTGGCGAGATTCTGCTGCCGTGGAAGAGTTTCGAGAAACTGAACGAGGAGCGCCAGTTCAATGAGGAGCCGCTGTTTGCCAATCCTCGTAACGCCGCCGCCGGCACCCTGAAGCTGCAGAACAGTGCCGAGGTGGCACGCCGTGGCCTGGATGCCATTTTCTATTTCCTGCTGGGTGACAACCTGCCATTTGAGACCCACTACGAGAGCATTATGGCCCTCAAGCGATGGGGATTCAAGACGGGTGAGATGTCCATCTTGCCCAGCATCGACGCTGTGAAGGACTTTATCGGCCACTGGGACGTTGAGCGCAAGAAACTGCCGGTCGCCACCGATGGCCTGGTGTTCAAAATCAATTCCCTGAGGCAGCAACTCAACCTGGGTGCCACAGCCAAGTCGCCCCGCTGGGCTATCGCCTACAAGTTTGCCCCCGAGCGCGAATGCACACGCTTGCAGTTCGTTTCGTTTGAAGTGGGACGCACGGGAGTCATCACCCCGGTCGCCAACCTTGACCCAGTGCTGCTCAGCGGCACAATCGTCAAGCGCGCCTCGCTCCACAATGCCGACATCATTGAGCAGTTGGATATCCACGAGGGGGACATGCTATATGTGGAAAAAGGCGGCGAAATCATACCCAAGATTGTGGGTGTTGACGAGAAACAGCGCCAGCCCGGCAGCCAGCCCGTCTCATTTGTCACCCATTGCCCGTCATGCGGCACCCCGTTGAAACGCATCGAGGGCGAGGCGGCATGGGTATGTCCCAACAAGTGGGATTGCGGACCACAGATCTGTGGCCGCATCGAGCACTTCGTGGGGCGCCATGCGATGGATATCGACGGCATCGGCGAGGAAGTTGCCGTCATCCTCAACAAGAGCGGACTGGTCAACGACGTGGCCGACCTCTATGACCTCACTCAGGAGAAACTCGTGGTTCTCGACCGCTTCCAGGAACGCAGCGCCCAACGCATCCTGCGCGGCATCGAGGCCAGCAAGCAGGTTCCTTACGCTCGAGTCATTTTTGCGCTGTCCATACCCTTTGTGGGCGAGACGACTGGCAAGGTGCTGGCACGCCACACACGCGACATCGACACCCTGATGAGCCTGCCCGCCGAGCAATTGGCGGCCATTCCGGAAATTGGTCCCAAAATCGCCCAGTCGATTGTCGATTTCTTTGCCGAGGCTCGCAACCGCGATATTGTCGAGCGCCTGCGCACCGCTGGCCTGCAAATGTCGCTCACCGAAGAGGAAACGGCGGGCCAGACCGATAAATTGATGGGCAAGAAAGTCGTTATCAGCGGCGTGTTTGCCAAGCATTCCCGCGAGGAATACAAAGCCATGATCGAGCAGAACGGCGGCAAGAACGTGAGCAGCATCTCGAGTGCGACAAGCTTCATCCTCGCCGGAGAGAACATGGGTCCCGCCAAGCTGGAAAAAGCCCGCAAATTAGGTATCCAAATCATCAACGAGGAGGAATTTTTAGAGATGATAAATTAAACTGGCATGAAAAGAATCATGAGTTGGTTATTGATGGCGACATGCTGCGCATCTGTCACGTTGGCCCAAGATGTGGAATCATGGGTAACTGATATGTTGGCCCAGTATCCCCAAGCGCGTGTGCTTGACATCTATAAGTCCTGTTTCCAGGACTATATGGGTGCTGAACATCTCGTTGGAGACAAAGCATCGGTTGCTGCCTATCTGGAACAGGAATTAGCGACCACGGCCGTTGATGACCTGATGCCGTGGTATTATGAGCCATGTGGAATCAACGGCAACTATGTGCGCGTGAGCCTGCGGGCAGTCAAAGAAGGAATTATCGATGCCGACGTGTTGCTCGATGCCTTTGTGCGCAGTGCCAATGACCCCGACCGCCCCACCACCGAGGCTTGGGCGGAACGATGGCACGGGATTGTGGCCATCATTGACAAGATGGGACTGGAATTGCCTTACCAGCAACAAGACAAGCAGTTCATCGAGGAAGTACTCGCACAGGGCAGGTATGCCATCAGCCATTCCCCCGACTATCGCGAGGCCTACTCGCCCCACTACCGCATCATCAAGCGGGAAATCTTTGAGCAGGAACTCAAGCCCTTGTTGCAGAACAAACCATTCAAGCAATAAAAAAGAATTGCGCCCCGCCATGTTGCCGGTCAACTGGCGGGGCGCGGCTTTGTTTAAATCATCTATTACCGGCAGTCATTTATAAAATTCATTTTCTTAATGTTGTGATCATCTGTGCTTCTTGTCGCGGTAAGGCAGGATTTCGCCATACATGGTAATGCGGGTGTCTCCATTGATGTCAGCCACAGCACGCTTACCGTTGTGGAACAGGGTGATGCTGACTACGGCATTGACCGTTCCGCTCACGACGTTGAACTGCATGTACACGTCGCCATTATCGTTAACTTCGATTCGCTTGTCACGAACGGTGCCCTTACCTGTCCATCCGCCCAGGCCATTGGTACCCGGATTCCCTGTATTGAGCGCAAACTGAATGATACCGTCACTGTCCTGAACCAGGATAAAGTTAGAGTTGCTGTTGATATCATAGTGCCTGTAACCCATATTGCCGATCTGGATATTGTCGGCCACGAGCACAAAGTAACCCCGGCGCATCGAGTTATAGGCCTTGGCATAGGCCACGTCATCATTGAGCTCGCGCAGGCGTTTCTCGCGTTCCTTAATTTCTTGCTTGGTTTCCTTGACCGGTTCAGCGGGTGTGATAATCTCCAATTTCACGTTATCACTAGTTTCTATCTCCACCTCGCCATTGGTCTGTGCCGTAGCGCACAACCCCATAGTAATCAAGGCGCCCAAGGTTAATAATATCTTCTTCATAATTCTGGATGTTTAAGTGATTATTTTATGTCTATTAGACCGAGCAAGTAAAAAAATGTTTAATTTTGCGAATTAAAAAAACACCGCGAAATGGAAAGAAAGACTAACATGAGATTAGGCACCCGCTTGATCGTATTGCTCTGCTTCATGGGGGCTGGACTGATTGTAGCCTCAATTGTAGCCCTGATTGCAAACATCATACTACCCCATCCGGATCAGGGGATGCTGACGATGCTTACCCTGCAAGACTTACTCGCCTTCATCATCCCGGCGGTTGCCGCGATGGCCTACTTCTACAAGAGGCCGCATCATGTGATGTGCCTTGACCGTGCCCCCAGTTGGACCGCAATAGCTGTCGTGATTGCCTTCTTTGTCCTCTCGCTACCCGCCATGAACTGGCTTGTAAACGCCAACGAGGCGATGTCGCTGCCCTCCTGGATGAGTGGCATCGAACAGTGGATGCGCGCCAGTGAGGACCAGGCTGCCGACGTCACTAAGCAGTTGCTCGACATCCATTCAATCGTGGAATTGATTGCCTGTGTGTTTGTTGTCGGCTTCATGGCTGGACTGAGCGAGGAAATGCTGTTCCGTGGCGCCATGTTGCGCACGATGCAGGACAGCCGCCTGGGCACCCATGCTGTGGTCTGGATAGTGGCTATCGTGTTCAGTGCCATCCACATGCAGTTCTACGGTTTTATCCCCCGCATGGTGCTTGGCCTGTGGTTGGGCTACCTGATGGTGTGGACCGGCAGCCTGTGGGTACCCATCATTGCCCACACCCTTAACAACAGCCTGGTTGTCGTGTTCAGTTATTTATCCAATATCGGCGTTGTCCCCGAGGGTTTCGGCGACAACCTCGGTCTGCCTACCGATGGCGGTTTCCCCTGGATGGCCCTCATCAGCTTCATTGCCTGCTTAGCGCTCGCCATCTGGTCCCACCACCATTTTACCCGCCCCAACACTGTCAACGAGCCCCTTGTCTGATTCCCATTAAGAACAACAATGATGTGAAATCATTGAAAATTATTGTGGTGAAATAGTTTGTTTGTCGGGAAAATAAGCTATCTTTGTAGGTTAGAGCAATATGCGCAGGTTTCCCCATGTCGCATTTTAGAAGGCAAAAGTCTGATATTGAATAACTTAGAATAACAAATCACTAAATACTGTACAGTTATGATGAAGAAATTTATCCTTATCGTGTGCGGCTCGTTTGTGGGCGCATTCTTAGCTTTCATGTTCTTCATGATTGCTGCAATGATCATGAGCTTTGCAATCATGGGCTCAATGAGCATGGGTGGTAGCAAGAATTCGGCATCCGTTTCCAAGCACTCTATCCTGAAGATCGACCTCGGTACCGAGATTCAGGAACGTGGCGGACAAGGATCGCTCGACATGATGTCGATGATGATGAACAGAGAGTTGCCCTCATCACTGGGTCTGAACACGGTGGTATCGGCCATCGAGAACGCTGCCAAGGACGATAAAGTGGAAGGCATCTATCTCGAGTGCAACGGCGTGAGCGCCGCTCCAGCCACATTGCAGACCATTCGTCGCGCACTCAAGGAGTTCAAGAAGAGCGGTAAGTGGATTGCCGCCTACGGTTACGAGGCTTTCACCCAGAGCGACTATTACCTAGCCAGCACTGCCGACAGCATCTACATCAATCCCGTGGGTGCGCTTGATCTGCACGGTTTGGCACAGGTAACGCCCTACATGAAGAAATTCCTCGACAAGGTGGGTGTAGAGATGCAGGTTGTACGCGTGGGCACATTCAAGAGCGCCGTCGAGCCCTATATGCTCGAGGACATGAGTGATGCCAACCGTCTGCAACAGGAGCACTACCTGGGCGCCATCTGGAAAGAGATGCTCGACAGCATCGCAGCCGACCGCAAGATGCAGGCCGACGCACTGAACAGCCTGTGTGACAGCGTTGTCATCACCCTCGAAGTCAAGGACCTCATCAAGAACAAACTGGTGGACAAGATGGTCTATAAAAACGAGATGGAAGACATCCTGCGCGCCCGCACCCAAGTCGATAAGAAGGATGACCTGAAATTCGTCAGTCCCGAGACCCTGGCCTCATCACTCGAGGACATCGCAACCGGCGACCACATTGCTGTGGTCTATGCCGTCGGTGAGATTGACGGCAGCGCCGGTATCATGAGCGCTGGCGAGGAAGGCATCAATAGCGAGAAATTGAGCAAGACCATCCTCAAGCTCATGGACGACGACAACGTCAAGGGCATGGTGCTCAGGGTCAATTCCCCTGGTGGCAGCGCATTCGGCAGCGAGCAGCTGTGGAAAGCCATCCAGGACTTCAAGGCCAAGGGCAAACCCGTCGCCGTGTCGATGGGTGACTATGCCGCATCGGGTGGCTATTATATCTCTTGTGGCGCCGACCGCATCTTTGCCGAGCGCACGACCATCACCGGTTCAATCGGCATCTTTGGCGTGATTCCCTGTCCCCACGACTTGATAGAGAACAAGCTGGGCGTTCACATGGCCTCGGTAAAAACCAACGAGAACGGCGACATGGGCGCTGTGGGTCTGAAACTCACTCCCGCACAGCGCGCCGCCTTGCAGAATATGGTCAACCAGGGCTATGAGCTGTTTACCAAGCGTTGCGCCGACGGCCGTCACTTCACCCAGGACTCCATCAAGCAGATTGCCGAGGGCCGCGTGTGGGACGCCATCACCGCCAAGCAGATTGGTCTGGTGGACGACTTCGGTGGCATCCGCGAGGCTGTGGCATGGGTAGCCAAGAAGGCCAACCTGGGCAAGGACTATAAGACCCAGAACTATCCCGGTCTCGAAGACCAGTTCATGGCTCTCCTCGACAAGTATATGGTGACCCGCTACGAGGCACGCCTGCAAGGCGAGATGGGCATGCTCTATGACTGGCACAAGCAGTTCCAGCGCATCATGGGCCGTGACCGCATTCTGTGCCTCATGCCCGAAGCCGAAATCAGTTTATAAGTAATAAATCTATCCATCAACTAACGTCAAATATAGGTCTATCAATCCGATAATGGATCTGTCCAAGATACTCAATAAGGACCAACGCAAGTCCATCATGAACGCAATGCTGACGCCATTCTCTTGGGGATATGGCGCCGGCGTGTGGTTGCGCAACTCGGCGTTCAACATGGGCCTGCTGCCGCAGGAGGAGTTTGACGTGCCGGTCGTGTCGGTGGGAAACATCACCGTGGGCGGCACGGGCAAGACACCTCATGTGGAATATATCATCGAGAAACTCTACAGCCGCTACCATGTGGCGGTGCTCAGCCGTGGTTACAAACGCAAGACCAAGGGCTTTATCCTGGCCAGCAACAACATGACGCCCCGCGACATCGGTGACGAGCCTTATCAGATCTACCGCAAGTATGGCGGGCTCATCACCCTGGCCGTCTGCGAGAAGCGGCGCAAGGGCATCCGTGAATTGCTGCGCATCGACCCCAGCATCAACCTCATCCTCCTGGATGACGGTTACCAGCACCGCTACGTCAAGCCCAAGGTGAATGTCGTCCTGGTAGACTATAACCGTCCGCCCTATGACGACAAGCTCATGCCTCTGGGCACGCTGCGTGAGCCGGCCGAGCGCCTGCTGCGCTGCGATATGGTCGTGGTGACCAAATGCCCCACCGACCTCACGGCAATGGACATCAGGATGATGAAGAAGAACCTGGACCTCTTCCCCTCCCAGCGGCTCTACTTCAGCAACATCCGTTATGCCGACCCCGTGCCGGTATTCCCGGTACAGTCGCCCCAGCTCACGTCGCTGCAATGGCTGCACGAGGATGACGCTATCCTGTGCCTGACGGGTATCGCCACGCCCAAACCGCTGGTGCGCTACCTGCGCCAGTTCTCGACTCGCATCAAGGTGATGCACTTCGACGACCATCATTTCTTTACCCGCAGGGACTTCGCCGATATCTTCAAGGTCTTCAACAACGAACTTGAGGGCAAACGCAAATTCATCATCACAACCGAGAAGGACGCTGTGCGCATCCTCAACAATCCTTACTACCCTCCCACAATGCGCAGCAGCATCTACTACATTCCCATGAAGGTGGGATTCCTTGAGATGGAAGGCTCCAACTTTATCGAAGATCTGGTTGCCAAGATTGACGAGTCCGAGGAATAATGGGCTCTTTCCAACTCAACCTTCATACATAACAAGAAACTCTAATCAAGAAGAAAGGACTGCTTATGGCACAAGAAATCAACTGGCTGGATAAGATTCAAGAGACCAGCGACTTTATCAAGAAACGCGTGAACAACAAGTTGCCCAAGATCGCCATTATTCTTGGCACAGGCCTTGGCGCCGTGGTTGACCATATCAAAATCGAGATCGAGATCCCCTACGGTGAGGTTCCCAACTTTCCCGTCTCGACCGTCGAGGGCCACAAGGGACGCCTGATATTCGGCACCCTGGGCAACAAGTATATCATGGCCATGCAGGGCCGTTTCCACTACTACGAGGGTTACACGATGCAGGAGGTGACTTTCCCCGTGCGCGTGATGAAAGCCATCGGCATCAAGACTCTGTTTGTATCTAACGCGTCTGGCGGCATGAATCCCGCCTTCAAGGTGGGCGACCTGATGGTTATCACCGACCATATCAACGTCTTTCCCGAGCATCCGCTGCACGGCAAGAACATCAATGAGCTTGGCCCCCGCTTCCCGGCCATGGTCGATGCCTATAGTCCCCGACTCATCCAGATGGCGCGTGACATTGCCAAGGAGAAAGGCATCCGCCTCATGGAAGGCGTCTATGTGGGCACTCAGGGCCCGACCTTCGAGACTCCGGCCGAGTACCGCTACTTCTGGCGCATCGGTGGCGATGCCGTGGGCATGAGCACTGTCCCCGAGGTCATCGTGGCACGTCATGGCGACATCGAGGTATTCGGCATCTCCATCATCACCGACCTGGGTGTGGAGGGTGCTGTCGAGCGGGCTTCCCATGAGGAGGTGCAGAAGGCTGCTGCCGCTGCCCAGCCCATCATGGCGATGCTCGTTCAAGAGATGATCAACCGCTTCGACGAGTTGTAACCCACAACATATTGAGGACTTGCCATGTCTCTCGTCTGTTTTTATATCCGTGCTTCGCACGGAGAAATTGAGCAAAAATTTGTATAAAAATTAAACAAATAAATTTTTATTTTAATTTTATTTATAATTTTGTTTAATTTCTCGGCCGTCAGGCCGATTAAAAACCACGAGGCCTATTTTGACAAGCCCGCGAACACGAACACTGAAAACAGACAACCGGAACCATCATGAAGGAAACCGAAATTTCTACTCTGGGCGAGTTCGGGCTCATTGAGCACCTGACCCGCTCTTTTCCTGTGCGCAACGACTCCACCCGCCGCGGTGTGGGCGACGACTGCGCTGTAATCAACTATGGCAAGGACCGCGAGACCCTGGTCACCACCGACCTGTTGCTCGAGGGTATCCACTTTGACCTGACCTATGTGCCGCTCATGCACCTGGGCTACAAGGCCATTGTGGTCAACCTGAGCGACGTGTATGCCATGAACGGCACGCCGCGCCAGGTGACCGTGTCGTTGGGCATCAGCAAGCGTTTCACGCTGGAGCACATCGAGCAGTTGTACGAGGGCATGCGCATCGCCTGTGAGCACTATGGCGTGGATCTCGTCGGCGGTGACACGAGTGCTTCGGTCACTGGACTCATCATCAGCGTGACCTGCCTGGGCGAAGCCGCAAGCGAGGACATCGTATATCGCACGGGAGCCAAGGACACCGACCTCATCTGTGTGAGCGGCAACCTGGGTGCAGCCTATATGGGACTACAGCTGCTGGAACGCGAGCGCCAGGTGAGCGCCCAGATGCAAGATAAGGACTTCGTGCCCGACTTCTCGGGCAAGGAATACATCATCGAGCGCCAGCTCAAGCCCGAAGCCCGCCGCGACGTCATCGAGGAATTGCGGGAACTGGGAATCCGTCCCACTGCGATGATGGACGTGAGCGACGGCTTGTCGAGCGAACTCCTGCACATCTGCAAGGATTCAGGCGTCGGCTGCCGTGTATACGAGGACCGTATCCCCATCGACTATGAGACGGCACTCATGGCCGAGGAACTGAACATGAACCTCGTGACCGCTGCCATGAACGGCGGCGAGGACTACGAACTGCTGTTCACCGTACCCCTTGCCGATCACGACAAGGTAGCCCGCATGAAGACCGCCCGCCTCATCGGTCGCATCACCAAACCCGAAATGGGGGCCTATATGGTGACCCGCGATGACCAGGAACTGGAAATCCGCGCCCAGGGCTGGAACGCCTTCACCCCCACCGACACTCCCGACAAATAACTGCCACCATAACGACTTGAATGCGGATGCCATTTGATCAATTCGCTTCATTAGCCGTTTTATTGGTTTCAGTTGATAGTTTTTCGGTGCGTTTTTCTGACATATCGGCAATTATTTACCGTTTTCTGCTAATTTGTGTTAAAAATCATCACTTTTTTCTTGAAAATTTGGTGTCAAAAACAAACGGCATTATATTTGCATCGGTTTTCATGGTATTAGTTTTTAAAATTGCAGAAAATGGAATGTCGTGAGACAGATAAATTTTCCAAGTTTAAGGTTTATGTTAATGGTATTAGAAGGTTAATTAGTTAAAACAAGCCCTTGACGTTGAGTCAAGGACTTGCTTTTTTATACCCCACCAAAATCAACCCACGATGCCAGCAAGAACAACAGGTACCATCAATAACTTCCGCCTCCTCGATAATGTGCCGAGACAATGTCCAGTAAACCGTGGCTTAGCCACGGTCCACAGGGACCCGAGTGGCTGCAGGGATGGGCAATAGAAAAACCACTACGGGCTGGGGACCGGTAGTGGTTTTATTTTGTGGTTGATTTCTCGTGGGAGAGGTGATGGGATTAATCCTCGGGGGCCTCGTCGATGAGCTCGAGGAACTCGTCAAGCTTGGGCGTGATGATAATCTGGGTGCGGCGATTGCGCTGCTTGCCCATGGCGGTGCTGTTGCTTACGAGGGGATTGTACTCGCCACGGCCACCAGCGGTCAGGCGCTTGGGATTGACACCATAGTCGTTCTGCAGGGCTTGAACCACCGAGGAAGCACGCAGACAGGAGAGGTCCCAGTTGTTGCGGATGTTCTCGCGACGGATGGGCACATCGTCGGTATTACCCTCGATGAGCACGTCATAGTCCTGATAGTCATTGATGATCTTGGCAATCTTGGACAGCGTCTCGGCGGCACGGTCGTTGATCTCATAGGAGCCGCTCTTGTAGAGCATATTGTCGGCCAGCGAGATATAGACCACGCCCTTGAGCACCTGGACATCCACATCCTTGAGTTCCTCCTTGGAGAGCGAGCGGGTCAACTTGTTGGTGAGGGCCATGTTGAGCGAGTCGCTCTTGGACTTCAGGTCGGTCAAGTGACGTATATACTGATTGCTCTCGTTGATCTGGTCCACGAGTTTCTCGATCGAGACATTGCTCTGGCTGGAATTGACAAGGCTCTTGTCGAGCGATTGCTGCAGGCGCTCATAGGCAGCCTTGGACTCGGCCAACTGCTCTTGTAGCGAAGCAACACGCACGTTGGCGGCAGCCAGTTGTTCCTTGGCTTCCTGATAGCTGATATTCAACTCCTTGTGAGACTGCAACAGTCCCAGGTTGCGTTGTCTGCAATCCTCAAGATCCTTCTTGCTGGCACAGCTGCTCACGAGCAGGAGACCCGCCAGCAGGGTCATCATCAAAACACTTTTTCTCATATTAAACTCTATTTATCTCCGGTCCCTGATACAGGCTCCGGAAGAATGTTACTCTAATTAGACGTAAAAAACGTGAAAATGTTACATCCGTTTGAATGATTTAACCAAAATCGGTCAATTCTTACACTTTTTTACACTCTGGAAGCTCAATCATGGCCGGCAATGATGCATTAGAGAAAAAATATTCGTCTTTTATCTGAGAAAAAGTATTGTGATTGCTTTTATGGACAAAAAAATCACTAACTTTGCCGATTAAAACTATCATTAATGGACGCTCGCGAGAAAAAACAGATGCTGCTCGACTCCAGATACCTGCGCATGACGCAAATCTGGGCCGAGAATTCCTATTGCCGCCGTCGCCAGGTGGGGGCGCTGCTGGTCAAGGACAAAATGATCATCAGTGACGGCTACAATGGCACGCCTGCAGGATTTGAGAACGTGTGTGAGGAGGATGACCACTCCAAGCCCTACGTCCTGCATGCCGAGGCCAACGCCATCACCAAGGTGGCCCGCAGCAACAACAGCAGCGACGGAGCCACGCTCTATGTCACCACGTCACCCTGCATGGAGTGCAGCAAGCTCATCATCCAAGCCGGTATCAGGCGCGTAGTGTTTGGTGAGTATTACCGCATGTATGACGGAGTGGACCTGCTGTGCCGCGCCGGCATCGAGGTCATCCACCTGTGGGAACGTGACGGTGAATACCACCCCGTGGCCATCACCAGCGACAACAGCGGATCCCACTATCAGGAAGTGGAGCAGTATCTCGCATCCCAACACTAAACGACACGAACAGAAGCTTACCGATTTCCAAGAGTCACCAACCGATGAAACAACAATCTTCCCGTCAACCCATCTGGTTACCCCTCGCCATCGCAGTAGCGGTGGTGGTGGGCTTGTTTATCGGTAACCGCATCTCGCCCAACAGCTATGCGGTTGACAGCGACCGTAAGGTCAACGCCATCCTGAGCCTCATCAATCAGGACTATGTGGACTCGACCAACCTCAAGGACCTCATCGAGATGAGCATCCCCGAAATCTTGAGCAACCTGGACCCCCACACGAGTTACATGAGTGCCGAGGAGTTCAAGGCATCGTCCGAGAGCATGAGCGGCACGATGAGCGACATCGGTATCCAGTTTGAACTCATGAATGATACCGTGGGTATCGTCGAGGTCATCCCTGGCGGTCCAGCCGCCCGGGTGGGACTCATGGCGGGTGACCGCATCGTGTCGATCGACGACACCACGACCGTGGGCGAAAAAATCACCAAGGGGTCCATCACCAAGCGACTGCGCGGTCCCAAGGGCAGCAAGGTCAAGCTCGGCATCAAGCGCCATAACAGCGCCAAGACGCTCTCATTTACCGTCACCCGCGGCAAGATCCCCGTCAACACCGTCGACGCCCACTACATGCTCGACAAGAACACCGGCTACGTCAAGGTGAACCAGTTTGGCCGCAACACTTACCGCGAGTTCATGCAAGCCATGACCAAGCTCAAGGAAGACGGTGCCAAGCGTTACATGATCGACCTGCGCGGCAACGGCGGCGGCTTCATGGAAATTGCGGTGCGCATGGTCAACGAGTTCATGCCCGCCGATGACCTCATCGTCTATACCCACGGACGCTACAAGCGTGATGACCGCGAGTGGTGGAGCACTGGCAAGGGCCTGTTCCAGGATGCCGAGGTGGCTGTGCTCATCGACGAGTTCAGCGCCAGCGCCAGCGAGATCTTTGCCGGCGCGCTCCAAGATAACGACCGTGGCCTGATTGTGGGTTGCCGTTCCTTTGGTAAAGCCCTCGTTCAGAAGGAGTTTATCCTGCCCGACAGCAGTGCCATCCGCTTGACCACAGCCCGTTACTACACGCCCAGTGGACGCTGCATACAGAAGGATTACAAGCGCGGAGCCAACGAGGATTATGACAACGAACTGGTGGAACGCTTCATGCGTGGCGAGTTGGACAACCGTGACAGCATCAAGGTGGACAAGAGCCAGATGTTTACCACTGCCAACGGCCGCACGGTGTATGGCGGCGGTGGCATCGTGCCCGACATCTTTGTGCCCCGCGACACCAGTGGCGTGACCGGATACTATATCGAGGTGGACAACGCCGGCCTGTTGCAGCGTTTCACATTTGACTACTGCAACAACAACCGCACCGCATTGAGCAAGATGAGCGACTACAAGCAGTTCCTGCGCATGGCACCCAACGATGACGAGTTGATTGGCATGTTTGTGGACTATGCCGAAGTTGCCGGAATCGCCCCGCGCTGGTACTACATCAACGTGTCGCGCGACAAGATTGTCACCGAGCTCAAGGCGCTGATTGCCAGGGATATCTTTGGCAGCCAAGCCTACTACCCTATCCTGAACCGCAACGACAAGACGGTGCAACAGGCGCTCAAGGCCCTGAACAAGCACAAGGCCGTATTTCCCATCACCGAGAGCCTTGACCTCAAGTCCATTGCCCAGAGCAGGCAGTCGGGCGTGTTAAGCCGCATGTATCAATTCATCAAGAGATAACCCGTCCTGAGATATGAAACCTGAATCCACACGTCAACCCATCTGGATCCCCATCGCCCTCGCTGTGGCGGTGGTGACGGGCATATTCTTTGGCAGCCAGTTCTCGAGCAACAACAAGGTGGCCGAGAACGACCGCAAACTCAACGCTATCCTCAACCTGATAGCCCAGGACTATGTGGACACGACCAACCTCAAGGACCTTATCGAGATGAGCATACCCGAGATACTGGGCAATCTCGACCCCCACACGAGTTACTTCTCTGCCGAGGAACTCAAGGCCGCCACCGATGACCTGAACGGCTCGTTCAGCGGCATCGGCATCTCGTTTGTGATGACCGACGACACCATCGGCGTTGTCGAGGTCATTCCCGGAGGCCCCAGTGAGAAAGTGGGCCTGATGGCCGGAGACCGCATCGTGATGATTGACGACTCCATCGCCACGGGAGAGAAGATGACCAGCGGTGCCGTGATGAAGCGCCTACGCGGCCCCAAGGGCAGCAAGGTGAAACTGGGCATCAAGCGCCAGAACAGCAAGAAGCTGCTCAACTTCACCGTCACACGCGGCGATATCCCCGTCAACAGCGTGGATGCCTTCTACATGATTGACAATATCACTGGCTATGTCAAAGTCAACCAGTTCGGTCGTCACACCTATGATGAGTTCATCACCGCGATGGCCTCCCTGCAGGAAGAAGGCGCCGAACGCTACATCATCGACCTACGCGGCAACGGCGGCGGATTCATGGAGATGGCGGTGCTCATGGTCAACGAGTTCCTGCCAGCCGACCAGCCCATCGTGTACACACGAGGCCGCTATGAGCACGACAACAGCGAGGTGTGGAGCGACGGCAACGGTTCCTTCCAGAATGCCGAGGTGGCAGTGCTCATCGACGAGTTCAGCGCCAGTGCCAGTGAAATCATGGCGGGGGCCCTACAGGACAATGACCGTGGCCTGATTGTGGGTTGCCGCTCATTCGGTAAGGGATTGGTGCAGAAGGAGTTTGTCCTGCCCGACAGCAGCGCCATCCGACTGACCACAGCACGCTATTACACCCCGAGCGGCCGCTGCATCCAGAAGGACTATAAGCATGGTGATATGCTCGACTACGAGAAAGAGCTTGTGGACCGCTACATCAATGGCGAGCTCTACAGCCGCGACAGCATGAAGATTGACAAGGACCAGGTATTCACCACGATGTATGGCCGCACGGTGTATGGCGGCGGTGGCATCGTACCCGACATCTTTGTTGCCCGCGACACCAGCGGTATCACCAGCTACTATATCGAGGTGGCCAATGCCGGCCTGCTGCAACGCTACGCGTTCAATTACTGTGACCGTCACCGCAATTCTCTCAACAAGCTGGACGGCTACGAGCAATTCCTCGCTACTGCACCGAGCGACGAGGAGATGCTGACCGATTTTGCCAATTTTGCCCAGCGCAACGGCATTACACCGCGATGGTACTACATCAACCTGTCAGGTGATGCCATCGTCACCAATCTGAAGGCGCTCATCGCCCGTGACATCTACGGCAACAAAGCCTTCTACCCCATCATCAACCGCAAGGACAAGACTGTTCTGGCTGCCTTGAATGCCCTGAATCAGCACAAGGCCGCGTTCCCGATAGAGGAATAAGACTAAAACGGCATAAGTGATGAGGACGAGGCAGATGCGATCTGTCCCGTCCTCATTCATTTCTCTACTAATCATCAGAAGACATCCCTCTGGGGGAGTCAATCTATTTCTTCTTGCGAATAGTGACCGATCCGTTGCGGAAGTTGTACTTGTCACCACGCGGAGTGAGGAAATCGATGCGTTTGCGCAACCGCGGACCCATCTTGTCCTTGACCCATCGAATCTGATAGTTTTTCAACTTATCATAATTGATTCGGTCTCCGCTTGCTGTTACCCAACCAGCACCACCCTGTCCAGGGTGATATTTGGTGGCATGCAGTTTAAAATCCTGCCCCACGGCAGACACAGCAATTACAACAGCAAGCGCTAAAAAAAATCGTCTTAGCATAAGTTGTTAGTAATTGGTTTGCAGTGCAAAGGTAGTCAAATCATTTAAACTGACCAAATTTTCGGCCAACAAAATGCCTTTCGCTCATGCTGTAAAATGCTGTCAATCCCACTATTGACGGGGCTTTGAGGCGCATCGAGGGTCAGAAGGAATAATCGAGGATATTGGGGTTAAAATGGATGTCCCGATTGGTAAAAAGACGGTTCATGGCACCGTCGGCGACCAGTTGTCGGGTGGTGCCAGTAAGCACTTGACGGTCGGTTGTGATGAGCCACAATTCGTCGGCCAGCATCAGTGATTGGGAAATATCATGACTGGAAAGCAGCACGGTCTTGCCACGGTCGTGGGCAAGGGTCTGAAGCAGGCGCATGGTCTCGATGCGGCTGGCCACGTCGAGAAAAGCCGTTGGCTCATCCAGGACGATGAGCGGCGTCTGCTGGGCCAGCGCCCGGGCAATCATGGCCTTCTGGCGCTCACCGTCGCTCAACGAGGCCACATACTCGCCAGCCTTGGACGAAATGCCCGAATCGGCCATCGCTTCGCGCACGATCCTGTGATCCTCATCATCCAGGCGGCCCAGGAAACCCGTATGGGGCTGTCGTCCCAAGCCCACCAGTTCCTCGACCGTGAGAGCACCCGCCTGGATGCGCTCGGTAGAGACCAGACCGAGGATGCGTGAGCGTTCCCGCTGTGACAGTTCCAGCAGATTCTTGCCATCGACCATGATGGTGCCGGCTATGGGCCGCTCGTCGCAGGTTATGGCACGCAGCAGGGTTGACTTGCCAGCACCGTTCTGGCCGAGCAGAGCCACCAGTTTGCCCCTGTCCAGAGTCAGATTCAGTCCCTTGAGCAGAGTCACTTGCTGTTTACCATTGCGATAGCCCACTGCGAGGTCGTGGGTCGTGAGAAAAGCGTTGTCGTTCATAGTTGCTGTTAATTAAAGTACTGGATACGCCGACGGTTGAGAATGATATATAGGATGATGGGCACGCCGATAATGGGCGTGATGGCGTTAATAGGGATGATGCCGTGAGGGTTGCTCACGCTGACCAAGGCGCACAGCAGGGCGATGTCGGCGCCTGCAAGGATGGTAGCGGGCACCAAGCGGCTGTGGTTGCTCGTGCCGAGTGACATTCGGGCGATGTGGGGCACCACCAGTCCAATGAATCCGATGGGTCCGCAGAAGGCCGTCACGACAGCTGTCAGCACTCCCGTGATGATGAGCAGGATGTTACGCGTGCGGGACACGTTGATGCCCAGGTTGCGGGCATAGCGTGCTCCCAGCAAGAGGGCATTGAGCGGCTTGACCATCAAGGCGGCGCCGATGAGCGCCATGATGATGACACCAGCATAGACAGGAATCTGGGCCGCGCTCACGCCTGAGAAATTGCCGAATCCCCACGAGACATAGTTGTGCACTCCTTCCTCGGTTGCTACCGAGTTGAGCAGCTGCACAATACTCGAGGTGAGATAGCTCACAAGGATACCGATGATGAGCAACATGGTGTTACTGCGCACGATGGCCGAGAACGCAATAAGCACGACCAGCACCGCTCCAGCGCCCATCAGGGCACCAAGCAATATCGCCATGTAACTACCCACGTTCTCGCCCAACAGACCTCCCAAGGAGCCACCCAGGGCCAGAATGACAATAGCGACACCCAATCCCGCACCCGATGAAACGCCCAGAATGGATGGACCGGCAAGCGGATTGTTGAAGGTCGTCTGCAACAACAGACCTGAAATCGATAGCGCCGCACCCGCCAATGCCGCAGTGGCTATCATGGGAATGCGCGATTGCAGTATAATGATGTCCCATGCCTTGTTGCCGCTGCCGTTGCCGGCAAGGATATCGACTATTTTACGCACAGGGATGTCCACCGAGCCAAACACGAGGCACGCCAATGCCAAGAGCACCAACGCCAGCGTCAACGCAATGAGCGTGACGGTGTAGCGGCGATATGTCATTGGAGCGTCAGTCAATGTGGTGGTACATCTGGTTCTTGTAATCAGTGAATAACTCGGGATGCATGATAGCGGCAAACTCGCGCAGCAACAACTCGGGATGGAACGGGATGCGGTCAAAGAAGCGGGTCTTGTCGGTATCGCAGACATAGACGCGCTTGTTCTTGAACGCAGCCATCTCCTTGTTCAGGTCATTGGCGCCCTGCAAATCGCTCAGGCTGTTGATATTGGTCCACTTGATGAACCAGTAGTCGGCATCTTGGGCCACGGCCAGGACCTGATTGAAATCAAGCGCCAGCGAGCCCGTATTCTGGTCATCGGCCCAGAGGTATTTGCCTCCGGCATCATTCAGGATGCGGGCCATGTAGCTCTGACCGCCAGGCACATTCCACACGCCACTGATGACCATCTCGGTCACAACTGTGGGACGGGTCTGGGCGCCAGCCGCCTTTTTCTTCACATCATTATAGGCAGTCACGACAGCATCAAACAGACTATCGGCCTCGGCCCGCTTGCCAACCAGCTCACCATAAAACTTCACCCACTCAGCACGTCCTATCGGATCATACTCCAGATAATCGGCACACTCGATAAGAGGAATGTCCAACTTGGCAATTTGGCCATAGCTTGCATCCTGATAGGGGGAGAGAAGGATGGCATCGGGCTGCATGTCGATGACCTTCTCTACAGTGGGGTTCATCGAGTTACCGCAGTCAGCGATCGTTCCGGCCTTGATACCGGCAGCAAGGGTTGAATCGTTGAAGTACTGGCTGTCTACGACACCGCGCACGGCATCAAGGGCACCCAGTTCACGCATAAGGCTCGTGTGCACCGACGAATAGACCAGCGCCCGGGAGATGGGCGTCCGCACCAGAGTGCCCTCTGGCAGGTCATCGGGAAGCATAGAGTCGCGGGGCACCAGCACATAGCGGTGCAGTACCCCACCCTTCCACGGGTCGCCCACGGTTACGAGGGTATAATGGGGTGTGCGTTGCATCGACAGCAGCTTGGCCGCTGTGATGATCGAGTCTTGTGCATCAAGCACTTTGCCTGCAGTGTTGCCACCCCTGAAACAAGATGACAGCACCAGCATTGCAGCCGCTAAAAATATATAACTAAGTTTTTTTGTCATCATCTGCAGTTGATCATTCCATCAAGTCGAGAACACTTGGCCGCATGACATCATTTACTGCCCGATCGATATACTTAAAGAAGTAATCCTCAATAATCTCGGATTTCTTGTAGTCCTTCATGCCCTCGTATCGCATCTGCAGGTCGTGATAATCCTCCAGCAAGTCGCTGAGAACTTTGGGCGTGACCCTGAGCACCTCGCGGTTCACGAAATCGATATAGTAATACTCGAGTTTATCGCCAGTAACATTCAATTTGCCAGTATAAGCCACCCTTTCATTGAATGCAAAGGGCATATATCCACGGAGGCGATCGGCATCTCCGCCAAACTCCCGTCTCAGGTATTTGCTATTGATCAGGTAAGTGCTGTCGCCGAATGCCGCCACCATATATATGTCACGAATCGAGTCGTTCAGGACTTTGTCTTCGGCTCCCAAATATATATCAAACGGGGTATTGACGTACACATACGGGTCATAGACCATAAGATCAGGCTCATGGTAGAGCAACTGTTCCCATGTGTTATAGAAAAAGACGGTATCACGCTGTTCCTCTACAGCTTGAACATGCAACGGGATTGATGCCAGAAAGGCAATTGCAATCATATAGCTTAACCAATTCTTCATAGTCTTCATCATTAATTCGGAGGCACGTTCGATGAACTTCAAAAAGTAATCCTCGATGATTTCGGATTTCTTGTAGTCCTTCATGCCCTCGTAACGCATCTGCAGGTCATGATAATCACGCAGCAATGCATTCAGCACAGTATGGTTTACCTTGAGGACCTTGTGGTGCTCAAAATCAATGTAATAGTAATTCCAATTAATCTGGATAAGGGACCGTGGTTGACCAATTTTGGACATACTATAATGCAACTTTCCATTATAAAAGTTCTCTTCAGAATAATCCCTATAGGGATAACCTCCGTATGTGAAATAGGCCACTTTCTCATTAAAATACAGCGGTATATAGCCTTTTAAGAAGTTGACATCCCCATCAAAATGTTTCTTTAGATAGTTACTGTTAACATACCAGATGCTATCACCCATTGATGCCCCCAAAAAGTTGTGCTCGATTACACTGTTCCATTTCTCATCTTCAATCTCAAAAAATATTTGCAACGGAGTTTGAGCATAGATAAACGGATCGCGCAACATGCTCACAGGTTCAAAATATAACATCTGCTCCCATGTGTTAAAGAAGTAGGCCGTGTCGTGCTCCTCTGGTTCGACAGCGCCACAGTGCAGTGAACACATCGTCACCACGAGCACCATCAGCTTATAAAAAATACTCTTTTCCATAATGCACTATCAATTAGATCTGTTTGTCGAAGCTATTTACCAGAGGATAAACATTATTCTTTCACGGAGGCACGTTCGATGAACTTCAAAAAGTAATCCTCGATGATTTCGGATTTCTTGTAGTCCTTCATGCCCTCGTAACGCATCTGCAGGTCATGATAATCTTCAAGCAAACCACTCAGCACTTTGGGCGTGACCCTCAACACCTTGCGGTTCAAGAAGTCGATGTAATAGTACTCTTTCCTACCATCGGAAGCCCCACTGGATTCAGATTCGCCAAAAAGGAAATCGACTACCGACATATCCCAAAGGCTGGTAAGCCCATATACAGCAAAGGCCACCTTTTCATTGTAAACCAGGGGGACAAAGCCGTAGAGATTCTTGGCGTCACCCTTGAAATTCCGCTTGAGGTATTGGCTACTGACGAGCCAGATGCTGTCGCTAAGCGTGGCAGCCACATAGTTGTTGATTATCGCCTCATTCACTTCAGGATCCATAGTCAGAATCTCGACCTCATACGGGTTATTCACCTGCACGAGCGGTTCAATGACAACAGCCTCGGGTGTCAAATCAAACATTTGGGTCCACGTCTTATATAAATAGACGGAGTCACTGGCTTCATCTTGTGCACATAGAGGCAAGGAGACCACGAGCAATGCGGCTATCGCTATGATTTTAGAAAGATAGGTTTTCATCTTATTTCCTTGATTCTAAAATGATTTCAACAGTTGATAGAGGCGACGCGTAGGCAGTCCCATCACATTGTAGAAGTCTCCATTAATGCCTTGGATTCCGATGTTGCCTATCCATTCCTGAATGCCGTAGGCACCCGCTTTGTCCAGAGGACGGTAGTGTTCAATATAATAATCTATCTCCTCGTCGGTCAGTTCAGCAAAGTGGACGATGCTCGTGTCGGCAAACGACTCGACGCGTTCCTTAGTCGATACGCAAACGCCACTGATGACCCGGTGGGCTCGACCCGAGAGGGCACGAAGCATGCGGTGGGCATCCTTTTCACTTATCGGCTTTCCCAGCACAGCCTCATCGAGCACAACAACAGTATCGGCAGTAATGAGCAGTTCATTGGGCAGCAGAGGATGTCCCTCGGCCTTGATGCGGGCAAGATAAACCGGGATTTCCTCAACGGGCAGGTTGGCAGGATAAGTCTCGTCGATGCCCTTGATGGCCTCGACACGGAAGCGCACACCCATATCATTGAGCAGTTCGCGGCGACGGGGCGAATTGCTGCCCAGCACCACGTCATATTTATCTAAATTACTTAGCATGATCGTCAAGCGGGTTACGGTTCATGATGGATTGTGAAAGCAGGCGATAAAGCTCACGCTTGTCGCCATCGAGCATTTCCAAGTGGCTGTTTATCACCTGATTATCGTGACGTATAGCAGGACCCGTCTGGGACTTGGCAGGCGACAAGCGGTCGAGCTTGGCCACTGTAGTACGGATGAGCGGCAGCATGGCCTCAAAAGGCAGGCCGGCATTGTCCAGCACTTCGCTTGCAAGCGTCCACATGTGGTTGGCAAAGTTGCACGAGAATACCGAGGCAATGTGCAGTTGGCGGCGCTTGTCACTGTCGGCCTCTATAACATGACGGGACATCATGTGGCCCAATGACATCAGTTCGGCAAGCGTATCGTCATCGCTCGCCTCGGCAAAGAAATGAACCTCGTCGAGGGGCACAACAACCTCGCGCGAGAAGGATTGCATGGGCCACAACACGCCATAATGCTGGCGATGGCCAGCAAACAGGCTTATCGGCTTGCTGCCCGAGGTATGCAGCCACAAGGCACCGTTGTCGGGCAACGAAGTGATGACATCGGCAATCGCGTCATCCTTGACAGCGATGATATAGGCATCGGCATCAGGGATGAGCGCCTGCAGGTTGTCTGTCGCATGGGGACAGCCCACAGCATCGGCTAACAACTGGGCATGGACAAGGGTGCGGCTATAAATCTGAGCCACCTGGCAACGCCCTGACAGACCATGTGCCAAGCTGGTCGCCACATTACCCGAACCGATGATTACCACTTTTTTCATATTTCATGCAAAATTAGTGCAAGGAGAGAACAAAAACAAATTTATTTGCATTTTGTCGAAATGCAGGCTGATACTGAGGGCTCAATACCCCTATCTCTGGATTTAAGACTCACAATCGTCAAGAAAGTTTAAGCATTTTTCTTGTGAAAGCCGACGGGTTGCATTACCTTTGCCAATCAAACAAAATCAAGTAATATGAAAGAGATTTACTTTGCGGGAGGATGCTTCTGGGGAACAGAGCATTACTTCAAGATGGTGAACGGAGTCATCGAGACCGAGGTGGGCTATGCCAACGGCCACACCGAGAACCCCACCTATCAGGACGTTTGTACCGACAAGACCGGATTTGCCGAGACCGTGCGCATTGGCTATGACCCTGAGGTCATCTCGCTGGAGTTCCTGACCGAGATGTACTTCAAAGCCATCGACCCGACGAGTGTCAATCAGCAGGGCCATGACAAGGGCACACAATACCGAACAGGCATTTACTATACCGATGAGGCCGATGTGCCAACCCTGCAGGCCGTGTATAACCGGGTCCAGGCACAAGTGAAACTCAGGCTTGCGGTGGAATTGTTGCCGCTGAAGAATTTCTATACTGCCGAGGATTACCATCAGGACTATCTTGACAAGAATCCCGATGGTTACTGCCACCTGCCGTTAGAACTGTTTGAGATGGCTAAACGCGCCAACCGATAAGCCCTCATGCAACGCACGACTGAACAATTCAAGAAACTCATTAGGCGATGGACGGATAGCGATAACCGCTGGTTATCGGTTCCTTGCACCATCGCAGCGTTGTTCGTGTTGCTGGTGCTTGTCAAGAGTTGCCAGGGTATCGTCTATTATAATAGCGACGAGTGCAAAATATACAGGCTGGGCTACCCCATCGAGGACGCCCGAAGAATTGTATCGGTGCTGAGTAAAGCTGAGACCGACACGTTCATCGCTCGTGACGAACACGATACGATCGCTATCCCATTACTCGGCGAACGTTACTTTATCGCCGACAACTTTAACCGCTATCTCGCCTACCACAAGAAGGGCGCAACGGGCGCACCGCTCACCAACATCGTTGCGCTGGTCAACATCGGGGCCGACCAGGACCGAGAATCAAGTGCCGCGCCCTGCGACACCAGCAAAGGCCAACTGATGCTGGTCAATGGCCGCCATTATCTGGATGAGAACTACAAGCCTGACAGCCTGAAGACATTCAGCAAAAGCTACTGCTATGAGGAGCAAAAGGCTAAGCCTGTCGTGGTTGATGCTTTCATGGCATTGCAGGAGGCATGCAAGCAACAGACCGATGCTCAATTGATGGTCAACTCGGCCTACCGCTCCTATCAGGATCAAATAGGGACCTACAAGCGCAACCCCAAAGGATATGCCGCCCGGGCAGGAAGCAGTGAGCATCAAACGGGCTTTGCCATCGACGTCACGTCACGGCAGCATCCCATGAGATGGCCTTTTGATACATCTGCTGAGGGCATTTGGATGCGGGAGCATTGCCATGAATACGGCTTCATCCTGCGCTATCCCAAGAGGCAGTCACAGATCTTTGGTTTCGCCTACGAGCCTTGGCACTTGCGCTACGTGGGCAAGGAGGTCGCCAAACGTATTCACGATGAGGATATTACCTTTGACGAATACTACGCTTACTACATCAAAAGTTCTCACGCTAAGACGCAAAGTCGCTAAGTAATTTTTAGAGAATAACCGGATTTGCCGGCGACTATTGAGAAGTTGCCGTGTAGGTCATGACGGCTGCCCATGGCGGCAGTGACCATGCCCATGGTCATGCGCAGGTTGACTTCCACGCAGGGATTCAGAGCGATCCTGCCGTTTTCATCCCAATAGAGCATCATGTCGATGCCTACAGGGCCATCATAATGCGGTGCAATAAGGTCATCAATGGCCACAAGGACTTGACCTATCACTGGGTCAAGATCAGGATACATACCCAGCAACATCTCATGCAGTTCTTCCATCGGGGCTACCCTACCCGCTCCGAACTGGCTGTGGAAGTCGCTGTCAAAGACCGAATAGCCCATGAACATCGTATGGCCATCACGGCACAGGCATTCGATGGCAAAGTCCTGTACCCTATTCAATCCCACCTCACACAAGAGCGAGCCTTGACGGTGCAAGGCGCCTTCAATCCAGCGAGGCACATGGTTGTCGCCCGTCGGGTCGATGACGCGGTAGATGCCCTTGCCACTACCCGACCACGGCATCTTCAAGTAACAGCCAGGGTGGCTGCTCATGAAAGCGGTCACATCGTCAAATGTAGTCAATTCCACGGGGCAAGGCGAAAAAGCGTTTCCCAAGGCTTGATGAATTGCAATGCTGATGCGACGATGAGACAAACGACGTATCCAATCCAGTTGTTCATCGGTGGGCAGATAGTCGGGCGAAACACCCGCTTGCAACAACTGGTGGCGCAATGTGGCATCCCAGCCCCACGGATGAATGCGGCATGGGCCCAATTCAGCGATTTGGCTAATGGGGACTGGCGTTATATCGAGATGATGGTCATGGAGCCGGCGGCGGTCCTTGTCAATCGGGCAATCGTCAGGAATGGCGATATAGGAGCCAGCGGGTGCCACCCACGACGGTAGCAGCCGCAGGTCATGACGGAACTGGCGTGCAAACGGAGGCGCGGTGTAATTGTGTGCCCCATGCGCCAACGCCAAGTCATGCTCCGGATTGAAAAGATAAACTTCTTTCATGTAAATGCAAAGGTAGCAATCTTTGGACAGAAAAGTGTAAAAAGATTAGACACTTTTATACAAAAAACAGTCAATCAGCGATGATTATGGAAAAACAAATTGTGGGAAGCAATAAAATGCATTAATTTTGGGCCAATCAAAACCACTAACCACTAATACGGTACAGATCATGAAACTTACAACATTTTTCCAACGAGCATCCCTGCTCAGCGTGTTAGCAACAGTGCTGGCTTTTAACAGCGCCAACGCACAGATTCCTACGGACTCAATCGTGGCAGACTTCAACGAATTTATCAGACTCCTGGAAGAAACCCATCCCGACCCCTACACCAACTATGGCGGTAAGCCCTTCTTCCGTTTGGAAGCCATGGATACCCGATTCGGCCTAATCGAGGATTCGGTAACCAACACCGATGAACTGGCACGCCGCATCACAAAATTCCTGGTACCCTTAGAGGACGGCCACACCAATATTGACATGGGATTCTCTTCATTTTTTGAAGAAAGGGAACCCGAGATGGGGGCCTCCATCGGTTTCTGGCCCATTAGTGACGGTGTTGTCATCAGCTCCATCACGACAGAATATAAAGACCTTATAGGCAGTCGATTAATCGCTATCGAGGGCATCCCCCTCAAAGAAATTTGCACAAATTTAGCAGAATATCATACTGCCGAGAACGAAATTGGTCGCATTACCAACTTCTGTTTTATCAGCGATCTCTCACCAAACGAATTAAGAAAAGCGATACCCGACATGCGCCAGGATTCCATCACGTTCCTGCTCCAAACCCCCGAGGGCAAACAAATGAATCTGACTCTTCCTCTCATTAATAAATATGGTTCTGGCTCTAATATCGAGTTATCCAGTGTTGAACACACCAAACCATTCCCCAGCCAAGGGAATCTGTCCTACCTGTTTGTTGATGACAAGAAAAACACGATGTACTTCCGCTCAAGTCAGATCGTATCCCGTGATGCGTTGGAAATTATGATCAGTCTCGGCATGGACGTCGGTCAGTATCTCAAGAGGACATATATGCAATTTAACGACGATGAAATGCCTAACGATGTGAATAAGGCCTTGGCCAAGATTCCATCATTCAGTGATGAATTTGGAAAGATGCTTCAGGTAATGAAGAAGAACAAGAGCAAAAACCTGATTATCGACCTACAAGGCAACAGCGGTGGCTTCACGCCCATCACCCTTCCCACACTTTACCAGTTGTGGGGCGACAAATACCTCGAAGAGGCTCCTCGATTCGGCATCAAGTTCATTCAGTTATTCTCCCCCCTGTACATGAAAAAGATGAACATCACTATGGAAGAAATGAATGCCGAGATGCAAGACTCTGGGTTCATCTTGGGCGACTATATCGCTACTAGCGAAGATGACTATAGTCCCGAAGAAATCACTGATGAGTACCGCGGCAGGATGATTGAGCAAATGGCAAGCAGTGTCAAAGATAAGATCATGGCACAACATGGCAAACCCGTCTATACGCCTGAGCACGTGTATGTATTAATCAACCCAACCACATACAGTGCTGCATTCCACTATGCGTTTTTCCTGTGGAAAATGGGTGCAACAGTTGTAGGACTGCCCAGCAAGCAAGCGCCAAACACCTACATGGAAGCGACTCCGTTTGAGCTACCGCGCACCAAGTTGAAAGGCAATATCTCTAATTCATTGCAACTGTTCATGCCAAATGAAGACCCTCGCGCCCATCAATTCACACCCGATCTGATGCCGACCTACGAGGACTACAAGCATTACAACTTTGACAAGAACACCGAACTCCTGTTCCTTCTCGACTATATCAAGAGTCAAGAGTAAAACGACTACACCACAAATACAGAGGTGTGTCATAATTCAAGCTTGTAATAATGTCCGTGCTTCGCACGGAGAAATTAAACAAAAATTTGTATAAAAATTAAATACAATACGATAATTTATTATAATTTTATTAATAATTTTGTTTAATTTCTCGGCCGATAGGCCGATTGAAAATCCTGAGGCGAATTATGACACATCTCCTTGATTTGTTGTCGGGTGTCTTTACTTGACGTTGATGTTGACGGTGGATTTCATACCGGTGGCGGGATCCTTGACGGTGAGGGTCATCACGCCTGGGGTTTTACCGGCTTGGCAGACGACTACCAACTGGCCGTGGAAGAGGCTCATCTGGGGCTGAGTGAACGGCTCCAGCGAGGTGGCATCGCCGTTGCACGCTGCCTTGTAGGCACCTGCTCCTGTCACACTGAATTGCAGGCGGTTGGCAGCATCGGGGCACAGGGTGCCGTTCTTATCGACGAGACTTACGGTGACATAAGCCAGGTCATTGCCGTCGGCCTTGATGGTCTTGCGTTCGGGCTCCAGCACGAGGCGTTTGGGTTTGCCGGCTGTGCGGACAATCTGCTGCCCTGCCTTGTTGCCGTTTTCATCATAGACTACCACTTTTAACTCACCGGGCTGATAGATGACATTGCGCCAACGCAGGCGGTAACGGTCCAAGCGAGTAGTATCATTCTTGGTGATGCGTCCCTGGCTCTTACCGTTGACAAAGAGTTCGGCGCTGGGATAGTCGGTATAACAATACACGGGCGTCACCTTTCCCTTGCGGTCGGGCCATGTCCAGTGCGGCAACAGGTGGATGGTGTGCTCATTCTTGTTCCAGTGGCTGCGGTAGAGGTAGTAGCGGTCCTTAGGCAGGCCAGCCAAGTCGCAGATGCCGAAGTAGCTGCTGCGCGAGGGCCAGTATTCGTCATAGGGGGTTGGTTCGCCCAGGTAGTCATAACCTGTCCACACGAACTCACCCACAGTCCAGTCGAAGTCGTCCTGCATCTTCCAGTCATCATCGGGCACGTTGCTCCACCAGCAATACTCCACGTCGTAGCCCGAGCACTGTCCATCGGGCCAGGCCTTGTTGGTGGCCACGGTGTCGGGGAAACAGTAGTGGCCGCGAGTGCTGACGGTCGATGCCGTCTCGCTGCCCAGGATAAAGCCCTGCGGCAAGCGCTGAATCATCTCCTCATACTTGTGGAGGCGGTAATTATAGCCCGGCACATCAGCCACTTGGGCAAAGCCGCACCAGATGGTGCCGTCGGCTTGGTCCATGCCACAAGTCACCATGCGGCTGGGGTCATACTGGTGGCACAGGGCAATCAGGTCCTTGTAGCGCTTCACGCCCTCGGGTTTCCATTGCTCGGGAATCTCGTTGCCCACGCTCCACAGGATGATGCTGGGGTGGTTGCGGTGATTGAGCACCAGGTTGCGGATATCCTGCTGCCACCACTCGTCCCAATAGCTGCCGTAGCCATTGCGCACCTTGGGTTCCTTCCAGCCATCAAAACTCTCGGCCATCACCATCATGCCCAGGCTATCGCAAATCTCCATCTGCATCGTAGAGGGCATATTGTGGCTGGTGCGGATGGCATCGGCACCCATGGCCTTCATCATCTCTATTTGGCGGATGAGCGCGGTCTTGTTGATGGCAGCACCCAGCGGGCCAAGGTCATGATGCAGACACACGCCCTTGATGCTGCGACGAATGCCATTGAGCTGGAAACCACCCTCCTTGCTGAACGAGACAGTGCGGATACCCACCTTGGTGCTTTGACGATCCACTTCGATGCCCTTGTGGCGCAGCGTAGAGGTCACTGTATAGAGATATGGATGCTCGGGAGACCACAACGAGGGCACATAAACCTCTAAACGGGAAGAAAAGTGACCCATACCGTCAGGACGTGTCTTGGTGTTAGCCACCATATCGCCATGAGCATCAGTAAGCATGATTTCTAATTCGAGAGCGTTGTCAATAATGGCATCAGTATCCAATTGATGTTCTACCTGCAATGACGCCTTTTCACCATCGATGTTGAGTGTGCGGACATACAAGCCCCATGTGTCGAGGGCGACCTTGTCCCTTGTCATCACCAACTTGACGGGACGATAGATGCCGCCGCCAGGATACCAGCGGTTGCTCTCCTCCTTGTTCTCAAGGCTCACTTCCAGCGTGTTGGCTGAGCCGTCGGTGTTCATGTAGGGGGTGACATCAACAATAAAAGCATTGTAACCATAAGCCCAATGCCCCGCGAGTTTGCCATTGACATAGACATAGGGGTCTGCCATAGCGCCATCAAATATGAGTTTTGCATTACCAAAGCCCTGAGGCACAGTAAACGTGGTCTTGTAATAGCCCTTGCCAATCCAGGGCAGCGCGCCAGAGCGGCCCGACTTCTCGGTAGCCACATCCTCGCCGTTCTCCTTGATGGCGACTACTTGCAAGTCCCACTTCTTGTCAAACGGGCCACCGATGGCCCAGTCATGGGGCACGGTTACCGATTGCCACTGTACCTTATCACGGGAGAACTGCCAGCCTTCACTCAACGTCACCTCGCGGTGACTCTGCGCTACAGTCGTCATGGCTACTAAGGCAGCCATCAGAATAACTATCTTTTTCATTGCTGTTTTAATTCCTGGTTAATGTTATCAATGTAGTTCAACAGTTCGTCACGGCCACGGGCATCCTCGCTCGATGTCATGAATACGGGAGGCAGTTCCTCCCAGGTCTTGCGCAGCACCTTCTTATAGTCCTCGACGGCGGCAGGGCCAGCGACCTTGCCGAGTTTGTCCATCTTGGTGAAGACAATGGAGAATGGCACGCCGTGCTCTCCGAGCCATTCCATGAACTCGAGATCAATCTTCTGGGGCTTGATGCGGCTGTCTACAAGTACAAACAGATTGGTCATCTGTTCGCGACCAAGGACATAACCCTGAATCATGCGCCACAGTTGCTCACGGCTTTCCTTGCTGCGCTTGGCATAGCCATAGCCAGGCAGATCGACGATGTACCACTCGCCATTGATGAGGAAGTGGTTGATGAGCATGGTCTTGCCGGGGGTCGCACTGGTCTTGGCCAGAGCCTTGCGGCCGGTGAGCATGTTGATGAGCGAAGACTTGCCCACGTTACTGCGCCCAATAAAGGCATACTCGGGCAGTTTGGTGTCGGGACACTTGCGGTAATCGCTATTGCTGATTTGATATTCGGCTGATTTGATGTTCATATTCGGTTGTCGGTTATCGGTTGTCGGTTTCAATCGCTTCCAGATAGAATGAGACAGGCCTGAAGCCATCGTTGCAGGAAATCATCGCCGAGTAAGGGTCACGCATCCAACCGTCATAGAAGTTGCCCTCGCCACGGGCGAGCGCCTCGACAAAGGGTCGCATCGATTCCCATGCACTCTCACACAGGCCTGGCGGCCGTTGACCTTGGGTTGAAATAAAGGTCTGCCCCACCCTGATGTCGCAAGTATGCTCAATCGGGTTCTCGTAGCGAGCCATGAGGTCACGATAGACCGTCTGCCGCATAGCTGTGATGCGCACCTGCTTCATCGGCATGACTATGTTATTATCATTCATAGCGCAAAGATACACAAAATCCCCCATAATCCCAAATCCAAATATTGCCAGGCGAATGTACAGGGTACAAAAAAACGAGACGGAAAACCTTCTATCAGGCTCTCCGTCTCTACAGGTAATAGATGATATGTTAAGAAACTGTAATAATCAGTTTAACAGATTTCATCATAAATGGATTACATATTCAGGATGATGTCGATGATCATGTTAACGTCGGCAATACTTACCTCACCGTCGCCGTTCACGTCACCGTTAGGAGCCTGAGTACCGGTCAGAATCATGTCGATAGCGGCATTAACGTCAGCAATACTTACCTCACCGTCACCGTTCACGTCACCAACAACGGGGGGAACGCCCTCGCCCTGCATGAACTTATAATCTACATAAGCACCGGGGAACTCAAAGCGAACAACAGCCTCACGATAATCAACGCCAGCGGGCAGGGGCTCAGCAACAACCTCAGCATTTACCAGGCCAGTGAACTCACCGTCCTTCATCTGGTCAGTGAGCTCGATGCTCAACCAATCGGGAACGTCCTCATCGTTGCAGGAAATGAACCAAGCGTCATCAGCGCTGGGAACCCATGACCAGAACTCGATACTGCGGGTAGTATTGCTACCGAAGTGCTTCTCCATGAGACCACCTTCAGCGGGGAATGTGTACTCACCGTCCTCATCATTGTAGTTGAAGGTCAGATAGGGGTTCTCGGTGCTCAGGAAGATGCTCAGACCAGTCTTCATCTCACCGCTCGAGAAGAAGTTGTTCAGACCAGCCCATACATAGTGGTCAAGGTTACCATCCTCATCGTTAACACCATACTTCAGGTAAGCGAGCTCACCGAAGCCCTCGTCAACCATATCATCGCTGCTGATCAGAGCAGAGAAGTCTTTCAGGTTCTCCATCTCGGGATCGTTGTAACCATCGATAACCACGAGGATAGCGCAGTCGATGGTCGGGGTGATGTCATACTCAAGACCGTCCTCCTCACCGTAGAGGGTGAAGAAAATCAGGTCACCGGTAACGTCAGCAGTCTCGGGGGTCAAGGAAGCACGACCCATAGCGATGAGTTCACCGGGCTCGTCGGGCAGAACAGCCTCGTCCTCGTCCTCGTAGGGAGGAATCTCATCGAGCTTGTAGATCTTACAGGTCATGTCAACGGGAGCAGTAACCTCGAGAACAGCGCAGTCAACAACTACCTGGTTGAGCAGATAGGGAGCGGTCGGCTTCTCAAAGGCCTGAGCGATACCGTCAATGCGGGCACCACCGTTGGTACCACCATTCTTACCGAACCACCAGCCGTTCTCGTTGCGGCCGTAAGGAAGGGCACCACTGTAATAAGTCAGGGGGTAACGCTGGTCACCATTGCGGCCACCGTAGCAGAAAGTCTTACTTGACTTCAGGATGTCACGGTCCCAAATCTCCATCGTGTTGGGAACAGCCAGGATAGAACCGGCGTGCTCGGCAACGATCTCGGGCTTCTCGGATGTACCGGCCATCTCGTAACCATGAATGTACCACTGATAGAACTTGCCGTTGCCCTGATTTACTCTGAATACGGGCACAGAGTCGGTCTCATAACCATACTGGAAGTCGAGATCCATACCAGGGATGGTAGTCCACTGCTGAACCTCGTCAGTAGCATCTTCATTCAGGCCCCAATACTGAACATCCCACTCATAGGTGGCATCAGCACTCTGACCCTCAACGTAGCCCTTAAAGTTATAATCGGTATAGGGCTTAACAGCAATAAAGGGGGCATAGTACATACCAGCGTATGCACCATCCTCAACTACAACACTTGCTGCGAAAGCACCAGCGGGACGACGATACCAGATGTTGACGGGACCAGCCTTCTTGGGGGCCTTGACAACGGGAGTACCGGGAGTGCGCATCTGCATTTCCTTCATCTGAGCCTGAGGTTTGAACAGCTGCGTCTGAGGACAGGCAGGAACCTGGGTAGTTTCAGAGCGCTTGAGTTGCGCATTGGCAGACGTCACCATGAGTGCGGCTGCGGCTAAAAGTAAAACCTTTTTCATAAAAATCAATAAAATAAGTTATGTTAATAAAAATCTATAATTATCTAAAAGGGAAAGAACCGGGGCATCACACCCGAGGGTCACGCCCCGGTCCTTGTCATGAGTTTATAACCTGCACACGAAATAGTTGGCAGAAGTGCCGCTATCGATAAACTTCATATCTACAGGAGCGAGCAGCGAACTGGTACTCAGGTTATATGTCACACCATTCATGGCGTTGATCAGCCCGTGGAATGCGGGGCACTTGTCGGCATAAACGGTACTTGCGTCATTACCCTCACCAGTGAAGTTGAACTTGATCTGCTCCTCACCGACCTTCTCAACCTTGAAATAGAAGGTGGGATAGAAGGTCTTCTTCTGATACAAGCAACCGAAGATGAGCGAATAGCAATTCAAGGTGGCATCGTAAGTAATCTGTACAGATTGGAGTTTGCGCTTGCCATAAGCATTCAACTCGGTCTTGAGCGTATTGAACTGGGCGGCAATCTGACCACCAACCTGGGTAGTGTCAACCTTCCAAGTAAAGGTCGGGATAGTGAACACGTTGTTCAGGTTATCGGCAGTGATGGTGATGGGACCATCATTCTGGTTGCGGCACAAGAGCGAACCATCGGCCTGACGGATGAAGTGCTGAACGGTATAGCCATCAAACGTGAGAGGATTCATGAATGACAGACCATCGTGGGTGATAATCACGTTGTGGGTCACAGCAGTCGAAATCTCATCATCACCCTCACGGAACATCTTCAACAGGCTGGTAGCACCGTTCTTGATGATCCAGCGGGTGCCATTCGGCAGGTTCATATAAACCTGAGGAATCTTGGCGTTGAAGAAGGAGTCGGCCATGGCAACAACCTCGTCCATGTAAACATGGTCATCAATACCAGCGTCGAGGCGGGTCATGATCATGTCGATGCCATACTTCTTACCAGTGATGTAGAGCGTGTCGCCCGAGTATTTCATCAGGTCAAACTCGTAGTCACCCTCGTGACCGTAACCGGTCTCGTCGGTATCCTCATCACTCATGCTGGGGATATCCTCGGGATCAGCAAACAAGTGGAAATACTTATTGAAGCTGTTGAACGAGAGCACGGGGCCGTTGTCGGTAATCACATCCCAGAGGGAGGTCTGGCTGCCAAAGGTGGGCACCTTCAAGGACTCACCCTCGACATAACCGATCCACTCATTCTTGCCGGCGATGGTCACCGAACCGTCTTCCTTAAAGGTCATCACATAGACGTAACCAGGCTCATTGCTGTTGGCATAATACTCCATCTGCCACTTTCCACCCTTATCGGTAAGAATATCAGCAAAATCATCTCTGGCATTCTCAAGACGCGTGATAGCGTCCTCGTCAAAGATTTCATCGGTCTCATTTTTGCAAGACACCAGGGTCACCGATGAGAGCGCAACGAGCGCCAGTAAAAAGATATTAAAATACTTTTTCATTTTCTTTTCATCATGTTAAAATGTGAAACATTACTTGATATCGGTAACCAGCTTGCGCAGTTGGTTGATGTCATAGTTCAGCTGGCGGGTCTGAACCTCGTCGCGCAGGGCATCCAGATCGACATTCCAGTCGGTCTTGAGCCACTCGCGGGCGATGTTCACCTTGTCAAGGATAGCCTGACGGCCATCGATGCCATCCTTATCCTCTACATCATAGACCAGAATGCGGTTGCCCTCGGAATCAACGTTGTTACGCCAGTACTTGTGAATGTTGCCTTCCTCATCCTCCTCGATAAAGACGTTGTACTCGCTCACGTAAACAAGATCCTGAGTCACATCGTTATTGGGATAGTAGTAGTAGCAGAAGAACTGACTGGTCACGTCGTCCTCGTCACCCGAGGCCCATCCGCGGCTTGCAAGGTCGAGAATGTGCTCCCACTGCTCATCGGTCTTAACGATATAGTTGGCAATGGTCTCGGCAAAGTCCTCACGGAACTCACTCGAAGCATAGGTGGTCACGAAACCGAGCGAAGCCACCTGGCCCTCGCTGCGGTCCTGCCAGTTGTTGCTGTCGTAGTGACCAATCGAAATCGTGTTGAACTGATTGGGATAGGTCTTGGTCTGGTGAAGGATGTGAGCGAACTCGTGGTGCATGGTCTTGAAGTAGTACTCGTTCATCATGTTGAAGTCATTGATGCGCATGGCATTGACCTTGAACAATGAGATCTTGATACCACCCTCGGCAAGACCGACGATCTCGGTACCCGAAGTGGGGTTATAAGCAGGAGAACCAATCAAGAGAATGATGCGGGGACCATAGGTCTTGAGGAAGTCCTCACCAGCCACCTTGTCATACACGTCAAACCACAAGTGCTTACACAGAACTGCCAGGTCGATGGAGTTCTCATAGGTAGCAGGCACCAGGTTGTAGTTCATATTGGTGCTCACGTCCGGCATCTTATAGAGGAACGTCAAGTTGTACTTTTTGAGATAGTTCTCCATAAGGAACTTATCGAGTTGATAAGTGTATGAGCTGGGGTCGAGCGACTCGTCAACATCGGGGAAAATCGTTTCACCCAGCTTGTCTTCACTGCAAGAGGAGAGCGACATGGCGCCCACGGCTACAAGCAGCAATGCTGAAATATAAAATTTAATCTTTTTCATATCGAATTAGGATGAGCATTAATCAGAAACACGAACATTCTCGTCACGACCGATGCGAGGTGCCTGAACAGGTGCGTTGGTCGAACGTGGGTTGGGAGCGAGACCGGCACCGATAACCTCGCTCGGGATCTGGATAGCGTAGCGGGGATCCAGAACCTGAAGCGTATAGACATCGCTGATGCCCATCTTGTGCTCGATAGTGAAGCCGAAGCGCTTGATATCAAACCAACGGTTACCCATGTGAACGAGCTGGATGCGACGGAAGTGCTGAACGCACTGCAGGTAAGGCTCAATCTCATCGGTCAGTTTGTACTTGTCGCTGGGGCAAACCTCATCGATATTGAACTTCATCACGATACCGTAACCGGGATCGATACGCTCCGGGTCATCATAGCAACCATAGAAGTCAATGATCTGCTCCTTGGTCAACTCTACATGATTATAACGGTCATTCTCGTTGGGCGAGAGGTGCTCCTCGTTCCAGAGGTACAGATCGTCGAAGGCAGCGTCAATGTTGCCCAAGAAGAGGTTAGCCTCGGCACGCATGAGCAGTGTTTCCTCGCTCGTGAACTCAGGACGGATCTCGTGGCAATAACCAATACCCGAAATCTTGTCGGTGTACTCAAACTGCTCGAAGCAGTTACCAGCATAGTATGCACCATACTCCTGGCCACCTGCACTACCACAGACACCATTGAAGCAAGGCATCATCGCAAATTTCTCCTTAGTCTTGGTGTTCTGGTACTGACAACGTTTCCAGGACGGACCAGGACCCTGAATGGTAGCGCGCTTAGCGTCACGGTTACAGGTAAAGCGATAGCCCAGGAAGCGACGCCACCAAGTGCTGTAGCTGGTGAAGAGCTGGAAGTTGCTGGGACGATCGATACTGGTGAAGTAGCGGCCGATGTCGCTGATGTAGTAGAAGTCTTCCTGCCACCAGCCATCGTTGAGCATCGATGCGGGATCATTACCGCGGAATGCAGCGTTGGCATACTCAACCACCTTGTCATACTGACGCTTTACGAGGTAGAAACGGGCGGCGAAAGAGTTAGAAGAAGCCAGGTTGAAGTGATACTTGGGCGACTGGTAATACTCCTCGGTGATGAGGGGAAGTCCCCTGAGCAGGTCAGCCTCGATAGAGTCATAGGTCTGCTTCAAAGTACCACGATCGTACTTGGGATCAAGCGTGGTCTCGGTCTTGGTAGAATAAGGAATGCCAGGCAGAGTAGCATTGATGGCATCACCACGGTAAGGCATACAGAAGATCTGAGCCAGGATGAAGTGGTGATAAGCACGAATCATGTAGGCCTCACCCAGGATGGCGTTAAGGCGAGCCTCCTCGGCGGGAGTCATGGGTTCATCTTCAATCATGCCGGTTGACTTAAATTGAAGTCCCTTCTCCAGCACGGCATTGGCAACAGCAATAGCACCATAGCAAGAGTTCCATACGCCAGAGGGTGAATCACTGTCGGTGATATTCAGGTCAACATCGTCCCAAGCATAAACCTGCTCATCGGACTGATCATAATATGAAAGGTGATAACGGACACCATCCTTACTGGGCGAGTTGTTGTCGATAACGTTATCGCTCGAGAGCTCACCGACAAGGGCATAGTTGGAGTCCATGTAACCTGTGACAAGCAGCTGCTGGAGCTGATCCAGGTTCACCAGATAGACGCGGGTATCGGGCACCTTGTCCAGGAAGTCCTTACAAGAGCTCAAACCAACGAGCGCCACTGCAATGAATAATATTTTATATCTTAATTTCATAGTCGTGTATATATTATATATAATGTGGAACTTCAAGGATTACATACCCAGACGAACAGTCAAGGTGAACTGCTTGGGGTTAGGCGAAGCCACACCACCGCTGTTGAAGAACTCAGGATCCTGACCATTGAGCTTCTTGTCGGCATAGAGCAGACAGATGTTGGTGGCAGCGAGCTTAATCGAAGCAGTGTTGAGACGCAGGTGAGAAATCACTGAACGGGGAATATCATAGGTCAGTGAAACCTCTTTCAGGCGGATGAAACCACCATTGGCCACGCGTGCAGTACTATAGTTATAGGCATTATAAGCCATACTCAACTCATAGTTGGAGTAAACCTGACGACGTGAAGCGATAGCGGGCATAACACCCTCAATCATCTCATCACCGGGGAGTACCCAACGGTTCTTGAAGTCCTTGGTAAAGGAGGTCAGATCACTGTAAGATGCTGAGAAGACAGGATCAAGACGCAGCTTGTTACCAAACGCATAGGTCATGAAGACCATCAGGTGGAAGCCCTTGAAGTCGAAGTTGTTGCCGAAACCGCCAGTGATGGTGGGATCAACGGGACCCTCATACTTGAGGAAGCCCAACTTCTCATACTCCTGGAAGTTAACACCGACGTTAGAAATCTGGCCGTTCTCGTCGGTAACCAGGGGCAGACCGTGGCTGTCAAGACCCTCGTAAGGAATCGAGAAGATTGCACGGTGGGGATAGCCCTCCAAGGGGAAACCGCTACCACGAACCAGGTCGATGACGCGCGAACGAGACTGCAGCTTGCTGATCTCGGTTACAGCATAGGAGAAGGTGAAGTCGGTGTTCCAACCGAAGCCACCAGCGCTCTTGGGCTCAATGTTGCGTGAAGACAAGGTGAACTCAACACCATGCGACTTCATCTCGGCCACGTTACCATACTTGGTGGTCATACCACCGACACCCTGGGTGCGGATCAGACCGATCAGGTCGAAGTTGTTACGGAAGTACCAGTCAAACACAAGGTTGATGCGGTTGTAGAGGAAACCGAGGTCAACACCGAGGTCGAACTCGTGCTTCTTCTCATAGGTCAGCTCGCTGTTACCCAGACCAGCCAGGTACAGACCCATCTCCATCGCGTCAATCTCCTGACGCCAGGGGCGAGTGGGATAATAGAGAGCCTCGGCATTAGCATAGCCCGAAGGACCACTCTCACCAGTCAGTGAGTAGCTCAGACGCAGCTTAGCATAGGAAAGGGCACCCTTCTGGAAGAGGCTTGTGTTCTGGAAGAAGGGCTCGTCATAGATGTTCCATGCAGCCGATACGTTCCAGGTGGGAAGCCAGCGGCTCTGGTCGGTCTGACCCATCAAGTTAGAACCCTCATAGCGGATAGTACCGTTGATAACGTAACGGCCCAGGAGAGCGTAGTTGGCATTAGCGAAGTAAGCCATGTTACGGCGATGGGTGTTACCCAGGCTGTAATAAGCACCATTCTCCTCCTGCATCTGCTTGAAGAGCTTGTAGTTCAACGAGGGCAGGTTACCGTTGTCATAAACAACACCCCAAGCCTCGAAGTTCTGGTAGAAACGGTCAACACGGCTGGCCTCCATACCTGCGTACAGGTTGATGAGGTGCTTACCGTTGTTGAAGTCCTTCATGTACTGACCAGTGACACGGAAGTCAAAGGTCTTCAGGCTGTTCTTGGAGAAGAACAGCATACCACCCTCCTTCATGACACTCTCGGGAAGTGCGTTGGGCACGTCGATGTCAGTATAGAGGTAGGAGTTGGACGAACGGATGATAGCGTTCTCGGGGATGATACCAGCGCGGTAAGCGTTGGCCTGGTTACTGGACTCGAGAACGTAGTGGTTCTGCTCAGAGTTCACCGAACGCATCGAACCCAGGATGTTGAACTCGAGACTCTGGTCCTGCTTGATGATGGGCTTGATGTTCAGCTCGCCCTGGAACTTGAGGTCAGTAACGTCCACATTGATGAAGTTGGACTCCAACTCATCAAAGATATTGAAGTTTGTGTAATTGCGCACATAACGCCTCTTGGGATCAAGGGTACGGGCGGTGTTCAACGCGAAGCTGTAGGGGTTGATATCGAAATCACGCCTTACTTCACCGTAAACGACGTCCACGTTCTGGCTCAAGGTACCGGGAGCCTTCTGGTCACGGTAGCTGTTGCTGTTCAGAATCTTCACCTTGATTTTGTCGGTGATGTTGTAAATAGCATTAGCATTAAAGGTGTAGCGCTCGACGCGGCTGCTCTTGTACCATCCCGGGTCGGTCATAACCGAAGCCGAGGTGTAGAACGAACCCTTGTCGGTACCGCCCGAAATGCTGACAGCGTGGTTCTGCATCACGTTGTTGTTGAACAACAGGTCGAACCAGTTAGTGTTACGCATCTCAGCCTCACGCAGATATTGGTTGCGTGCGTTCTGAGTGTTGGGCAGACCATAGGTACCAGTCTCGGGGTTATAAGTATCCATCAGGGTGTACATCTGGCCATAGATACCAGAAGTAGTGCTGTTCACCAGGTTAGCATACTCGAGCCAACCCTTCTGCTCCATCTCGCGAAGAATACTCATCTGCTCCTGAGAGTTGCAGATGTTGAAGTCGCGGTAGTTGGGCTTCAAACGATAGGTGAACTCACCCGTGTAGTTGATCGAGGTAGAACCCTTGCGACCAGTCTTGGTGGTGATAACGATCACACCTGCATTTGCCTTAGCACCATAGATAGAAGTAGCCGAACCGTCCTTCAGGATCTGGAAGCTCTCGATATCGTCGGCATTAAGACCGGCGACAGCCGAGGCGATCAGGGTGGTAGCATCACCAGACGAGAGATCGTCGGCGCTGATGTCCACGTTATCCTCCAGAATCACACCGTCCACAACCCACAGGGGCTTGGAGCTACCGTAGATTGAGGTAGCACCGCGCACGCGGATCTTAGGAGCGGTACCGAAGGTACCCGACACGTTCTGCACCTGCACACCCGAGACGCGGCCTTCAAGACCACGGCTGACGTCGGCGACACCAGAGAGCTTGGTCTTCTCGGCATCAACGCTCTGGGTAGCACCGGTGAAGAGTCGCTTGTCCACCTTCTGGTAACCGGTGACAACGACCTCGTTAAGCATCTCACCCTTAGGCTTGAGGACGATGGTCATGCCAGCCTTACCGGCAACAACAGCATCTTCATAACCCACATAAGTGACTTTAATCTTAGTGCCTGCTGGCACATTCAAGGAAAAGTGACCGTCAAAGTCGGTAGCAACGCCGTTCTTAGGATTGCTCTGCTGAACGACCGAAGCGCCGATGACAGGTTCGTTGTTCTCGTCAAGCACAGTACCACTGACCTGGGCCGAAACCCCGATCGCGGTAAGAGCCATGACAAGGAACAAGAGTAAATGTTTAAGACTCATAAATTTTAGTTTAATTAATTATTAATGTTTTATAAGTTTACGTTCTATTACCTATCCTTCTAACACATGTACGGCTTCAAAACTTCACTAAACACATGCCTGAACTGTTCTTACTCAGGTATTATCTTACAAGCTTCCATTCACTACGACAGATGGATAGACCAACATCGAATCAGTTTCTTAACTCCACATCTTAAAAGATAGGCACGCAAAGTTAGTGTTTTTTTTTAAAATAATGTAATTATGTGATAAACTTTTTTCTTTTTTTTGTTCTTTTCAAGTGATTTTGCGTATAAACACCTAAAAATCAAAGACTTACAACACAACTGGTTTTAGGGTCCTGTTTTTCAGTTAATTAAACACAAAATAGCTGAACAATCCCCTATTTTTAACACTTTCCAAGCAACTGGCCTGGAGATATGTAAAAGTACGTTTTTGGGGGACCGCCGACACATTTTCGCTTCTCGTGGACGATATTCGGGATAAATGAACTAACTTTGCAATGCCACAAAGCTAGAGAGCAAGAATATGGAAATCGTATATGACGACAACCACATCATCATCGTCAACAAGAGCGCCGGGGAACTTGTCCAGGGCGACCGCACTGGAGACCCCACGCTCATCGACACGGTGAAGGCGTGGATCAAGGAGAAATACAATAAGCCGGGCAATGTGTTCCTGGGGGTGACCCACCGCATTGACCGCCCCACGTGCGGGCTGGTGGTCATGGCCAAGACCAGCAAGGGATTGTCGCGGATGAACGAGCTCTTCCGCAAGGGCGAGGTGCACAAGACCTACTGGGCAGTCGTGGGCAACCAGCCGCCCGAACCCGAGGGCACTCTGACCCACTACCTCAAGAGCATCGAGCAGGGGAACAAGACCCACGTCAGCATCGTCCCTCGCGAGGGGCACCAGAAAGCCGTCCTCAACTACCGTGTCATCGCAGCCAGCCAGCGTTACTGGCTGCTCGAGGTGGACCTCATCACGGGCCGTAAACACCAGATACGCGCACAGTTATCTGCCATCGGGTGTCCCATCAAGGGCGACCTCAAGTATGGTGCCCCGCGCAGCAATCCTGACGGTGGCATCTCGCTGCAGGCCCACCGCATACGATTCACCCATCCGGTTAGCGGTAAGGAAATTGACATCACGGCTCCCCTGCCCGACGATTTCAGGCGTCTCGGCTTTGAAGAGGTTTCCGAGTCTTGAAAGACTGCATGTGGTTTTGTTTTTCTGAAGAATTATGGTTACCTTTGCAGCAACGAATCAACTATTAACAACATAACTTTTAATCGAAACTTATGGCAAATAATCCTGAATTCCGCTATGCGCCCATGTTCCAGTTGGGCAAAGATGACACCGAATACTACAAATTGACCAGCGACTATGTGTCGGTGGGTGAGTTTGAGGGAAAACCCATCCTGAAAATCGAACCCGAGGCCCTGACCATGCTGGCCCAGCAGGCTTTCCGCGACGTTAACTTCCTGCTGCGCCGCTCCCATAACGAGCAGGTGGCCAAGATCTTGCGCGACCCTGATGCCAGCGACAACGACAAGTATGTTGCACTGACCTTCCTGCGCAATGCCGAGGTGGCCGCCAAGGGCCAGTTACCCCTGTGCCAGGACACCGGCACCGCCATCATCCACGGCGAGAAGGGCCAACAGGTGTGGACAGGATTCTGTGACGAGGAAGCCTTGGCACGCGGTGTGTACAACACCTACACCCAGGAGAACCTACGCTACTCCCAGAATGCTCCGCTGAGCATGTATGAGGAGGTGAATACCCGTTGCAACCTGCCCGCCCAGATTGACCTGGAGTGCGCCGAGGGCATGGAGTACCGCTTCCTGTGCGTCACCAAGGGTGGCGGCAGCGCCAACAAGACTTACCTGTACCAGATGACCAAGGCCGTGCTGAATCCCGGCACGCTGGTTCCATTCCTCGTTGACAAGATGCGCACCCTGGGAACGGCTGCTTGCCCGCCCTATCACATTGCGTTTGTCATCGGCGGCACCAGTGCCGAGAAGAACCTGCTGACCGTCAAGCTGGCTTCGACCCACTACTATGACAACCTGCCCACCACGGGGGACGAGACCGGCCGCGCCTTCCGCGACGTGGAGCTCGAGAAGCAAGTGCTCGAAGAGGCCTACAAGATTGGCTTGGGCGCCCAGTTTGGCGGCAAGTACATGGCTCATGACGTGCGCATCGTCCGCCTGCCGCGTCACGGCGCTTCCTGCCCCATCGGTCTGGGCGTGAGCTGCAGTGCCGACCGCAATATCAAGGCCAAAATCAACGCCGACGGCGTGTGGATTGAGAAGCTCGACGACAAGCCTACTGAGCTGATTCCCGAGGAGTTGCGCCAAGCTGGCGAGGGTGATGGCATCAAGATTGACCTGGACCGTCCCATGAGCGAGACGCTCGCCATCCTCGACAAGTATCCCGTATCGACCCGCGTATCGCTGAGCGGTACCATCATCGTGGGCCGCGACATCGCCCACGCTAAGTGGAAAGAGCGCTATGACCGTGGCGAGGGCATCCCCGAGTATATCAAGAACCATCCCGTGCTGTATGCCGGTCCCGCCAAGACGCCTAAGGGCATGCCTTGTGGCTCAATGGGCCCGACGACCGCCAACCGCATGGATCCCTATGTTGACCTGTTCCAGAGCCTGGGCGGCAGTATGGTGATGATTGCTAAGGGTAACCGCAGCCAAGAGGTGACCGACGCCTGCAAGAAACACGGAGGTTTCTACCTGGGCAGCATCGGTGGTCCCGCCGCCATCCTCTCACAGGAGAGCATCAAGAGCATCGAGTGTGTCGAGTATCCCGAGTTGGGCATGGAAGCCGTGTGGAAAATCCGCGTCGTTGACTTCCCTGCATTCATCCTCGTGGACAACAAGGGCAATGACTTTTTCAAGAAAATCGGCCTTTAAAAGAGCATAACAACGATTAACCTGAATCGATTTCACAGATCGCCGCGCGACCCGATTTAGCCGAGTCACGCGGCGATATTCTTTAGGAATTGAGCACAAATCCCTACTGTTTTTGGTAAAAATATGTTAAATAGCACATTTTTTGCCTCAAAACTCTTGTCACGTCACAAAAAAGCATTACTTTTGCACTCGCAAATTGCGGGATGGAGCAGTGGCAGCTCGTTGGGCTCATAACCCAAAGGTCGTCAGTTCGAGTCTGGCTCCCGCTACAAGAGAAGAGGTTGAGCGTTATGCTCGACCTCTTTTTTACACCTGTTTGTATTGAAAAAACACTGATGGTATTGCACGGATGTAGAAATTTGTGTAAATTTGCTTGATTAAACACCAACCTAAAGACCTACAGGCTATGAAACAGATTGCGGTACTCTTTGAAGGCGATATCAACAGGCGATTGGGTGTGTTCAATGCGGTCATCAACCGCGTTAAGCACCTGCAGCAAGTTGCTGATTACAAGATAGATGTCTACATGTTCCAAGTGTATGACGGATGGCTGATGCGTCACATTCGTCACAGCAAGAAAGTCGATTCCCGGCCAGACGAAATCATCACCGACGGCGTGAAAGTCCACATCACATGGTTTCGCCGCCGCTGGATTGATGCGATTCTGCACCGCCTGTTCCACAAGCCACCGCACTTGCTGATGCGCCGCCTGCACCGCCTGGGTTGGGAAATGCGTGGCCACGACCTAGTCAGCGCCCACGACCGCATCGTCGGTCACGCCGCAGTGTTTGCCAGCAAGAAACTCCACATTCCCTGCTTTATCACCTGGCACGGGGCCAGCATCTATACCGACCCACCCCGAGACCCCATGATCAAAGACCTCACCATCAAACTGTTGCACGAAGCCACCTGCAACTTCTTTGTCAGCCAGGGCCTGCTCGATAAGGCGCACGCTGAACTCACCACAGGCTTCCCCGCCGAAATCCTCCTCAACGGAGCCAGCGAACAATTCCGCCAATATGACGAGAGCACTCGCGCCGCTATGCGCCAAAAATATGGGGTTAATGACGGCAAAAAAGTGGTGGCTTTTGTTGGCCGATTTGAACCAGTGAAGAATGTCACCCTATTGCCCGACATCTATAAAGAGATTGAAGTTAAGTATGGCAAAGAACTGACGTTCTGGGCAATAGGAGACGGAGTTCAACTCGACGAAACCCGTCAATTAATGGCCAGCAAGGGTGTAAGATGCCACTTCACCGGCAAGGTGCCACCCGAGGAGATTCCCGACCTGCTCAACTGCGTGGATCTGCTCGTACTGCCCAGCAGCCTCGAAGGACTGCCCCTTGTAGTGATAGAGGCCCTCTCATGTGGCGCCCATGTGGTTGCCACCAACGTCATAGGCACTGCCGAAGCCGTGGGACGGGAAAACGCCATCGACCTCGGGGACAATTTTGTGGACCGGTTTACCGATCGCGCAGTGCAGCTGTTGCAAGGCAACATCGAGCAAAAATTGCCGCCCGAAGTGAGCTGGACAGCCACCGCCATCAAGGAAAACGACATCTATCACAAATATTTATAGCACATTTTTACAAAAAGCTATATTGCAACATTTTATAATACATAAATTAAAGTGATAATTTAACACAAAACAAATTGTCACAATTTTACTTTGAATTTGTCATTGCATTTATCTTATAAGTTGAATATCATATTAGATAAATTGTAATTTTAAAGTAAATATTTAAGTACATCAATCTGATGGCCAAATTTGCCGAAACATTGCTGCCGCTTGCCATTCCTGGCACCTATACTTACCGTGTCCCTGAGGGGATGCGGCTATCGATTGGCATGCGTGTTCTGGTCCCATTTGGCCGGAAGAAAATTTACACTGCCATCATCACCTCGCTGCACGACATGGAACCCAAGGGTTATGATGTAAAAGAAATCCTGGGAACGCTCGACGAGAAACCTATCTTGCGGCATCCTCAATTAGAATTCTGGCAGTGGATTTCGGATTACTACCTCTGCTCGATGGGTGAGGTCTACAAGGCTGCTGTACCGTCAGGACTCAAGGTGGAAAGTGAGACTACCATCAGCGTTAACCCCGACTTTGAGGAAAGCGAGCCGGGCCAACTGACCGACAGGGAGCGGGTGATTCTGGACTTTACCGCCCAGCGTGGACGCGTTCAGATTGCCGAAATTGCAAACGCAACCGGATTTAAGACCGTAGAACGAAATGTCAGCCACTTGTTGGACATGGATGCCCTGCACGTGAGTGAGCGCGTTGTAGACAACTATCGTCCTAAGACTGAGCCATGTGTGCGGCTTGCCATCGCCCGTGATGACGAAGAAAAACTGCATCAATACTTTGACCAGCTGAAACGTGCGCCCAAACAGGAATCACTGCTTCTCGCCTATCTGGACATGTCGCGGTGGCTACAGAGTGGCGATACGCGCGAGGTGAGCAAGGAGAACCTGTTGAAACGAGCCGGCGTGAGCAGTGCCGTACTGCACGAGGCAGTGAAGCGCGGACTGTTTGAGATTTACAAGAAGGAAATCAACCGTTTTGCCGAATTAGGAAACGTACTGGATGAAGCGCCAACGTTGAGCGAAGAGCAGCAACGAGCCTACAAAGAGATCCACCAGTCCATGAGGCAGCATGCCATCACACTGCTGCATGGTGTTACCAGTAGCGGCAAGACCTCGGTCTATATTCATCTCATTGCTGATGCCTTAAAGCTGGGTAAGCAGGTACTCTATCTCGTGCCTGAGATTGCGTTGACCACCCAGTTGACAAGGCGGTTGAGGCGAGTTTTCGGAGACAAGCTGCTCATCTATCACTCCAAGTTCAGTGACAACGAGCGTGTTGACATCTGGAAGCACCTGTTAGACACGAGCGACCCCTGTGTGATTATCGGTGTGCGCTCGTCGGTGTTCCTCCCCTACTCCAACCTGGGCCTGATTATCGTTGACGAGGAACATGACAGCAGTTACAAGCAGCAGGACCCCGCACCGCGCTACAACGGACGTAACGCTGCACTGGTGCTGGCGCAAATGCACGGAGCCAAGACCGTATTAGGCTCGGCGACTCCCGCCATCGAGGTTTATCACATGGCACTTGAAGGGCGATACGGACTTGTCAAACTGATGACCCGCTACGGCGACATCAAGATGCCGGAGGTCAAGGTCATTGACACCATCGACGCGCGCAAACGCCGCGAGATGAGCGGCCTGTTCAGCACAGAACTGATAAGCGATTGCCGCAGGGCACTAAAAGATGGAGAACAGGTCATCCTGTTCCAGAACCGCCGTGGCTACTCTCCGATGGTGCGTTGCAAGGAATGCGGCAGCGTGCCCAAGTGCGAGAACTGCGACGTATCGCTCACATACCACAAGCACAACCACACCCTGGTGTGCCATTATTGCGGCTATACCATCCCGCTGCCCGACTTGTGCCCAGCCTGCCAACTGCCTGGTTTAGAGATCATCGGATACGGAACCGAGCGCATCGAGGACGACATCGACGCCGTATTCCCCGGCGAGAAAATATCGCGCATGGACCTGGACACGACACGCAGCAAGAACAGCTATGACCGCATCATTGATGAGTTCTCCAACCACCGCACCAACATCCTGGTGGGCACACAAATGGTGACCAAGGGTCTGGACTTTGACGCGGTAAGCATCGTGGGCATCCTCAATGCCGACACCATGATCAACTTCCCTGACTTCCGCAGCCACGAACGGGCCTTTGATATGCTGGAACAGGTATCGGGACGCGCTGGCCGAGCCCACAAGCAGGGTAAGGTCATCATCCAGACCAGCAACCCCGACCATGACGTCATCAAGTATGTTCAGGCCCATGACTACGAGGGCTTTTATGAACACGAACTTGCAGACAGACAGCAATTTGGCTATCCACCGTTTACCAAGGTCATCAACATCTACCTCAAGCACCGCGACGATGCCACCGTGGGTGAACTGGCCGTGCGCTATAGCGGGTTGCTCCGGCAGGTTTTCGGCACACGCGTTCTTGGTCCGATGGCGCCCTTTGTTGCCAGGGTGCAGAACATGTACATCCGCCAAGTGACCCTCAAGATGGAGACTGCGGCCTCGATGGCCAAGGTAAAAGCCATCCTGCGCGACCTCTACGAACGCATGCTCGCAGCCGATGCCCGCATGAAGACCGTGCGCCTCTACTACGACGTCGACCCCATGTAACCCAGTCCAGTTGATAAGCTTTTCTCGAAAGGATTAAGGAAAAGTTTCTTTATTGTGCCTGTAATTGAATTTTTTGCAGTAATTTTGTGCCCGATTTTTAAGGACAAGATAAATTACTGAAAAATATAAGACAAAACATAAGACAGATATGAAACTGATAGACGGAAAAATGACTGCTGCGGCCATCAAGGAGGAAATCAAGGCCGAGGTGGACCAGATGATAGCAGCGGGCATGAAGCGCCCGCACCTGGCTGCCGTGCTCGTGGGACATGACGGCGGGTCGGAAGCCTACGTGAAGAACAAGGTGATCGCATGTGAAAAATGTGGCTTCAAGTCATCGCTCATCCGTATGGACGAGGATGCTACCGAGGAGCAACTGCTGGACTGCATACGCCAGTTGAACGAGGATGCCGACGTTGACGGCTTTATCGTGCAGTTGCCGTTGCCCAAGCATATCGACGAGCAGAAGGTGATTAACGCCATCGACTACCGTAAAGACGTTGACGGCATCCACCCGATGAACGCTGGCCGCATGGCACTGGGTCTGCCCTGCTTTATCTCGGCTACACCGTTGGGCATCATCACCCTACTGCAACGCTATAACATCCCCACTTCGGGCAAGAAGTGCGTGGTGCTGGGCCGCAGTAACATCGTGGGCAAGCCCATGGCGCAACTCATGCTGCAAAAACAGCATGGCGATGCCACAGTGACCGTTTGCCACAGCCACTCAGCCACGCTGAAGGAGGAATGCCGACAGGCTGACATCATTATCGCCGCCATCGGCCGTCCCAATTTTGTCACAGCCGACATGGTGAAGGATGGCGCTATCGTTATCGACGTTGGTACGACCCGCGTTGCCGACCCTGAGAGCAAGACAGGCTACCGCCTGAATGGTGATGTGAAATTTGACGAGGTTGCTCCCAAATGTGAGTACATCACCCCCGTTCCCGGTGGCGTTGGCCCCATGACCATCTGCTCACTGATGAAGAACACCCTTGCTGCCGCCAAACAAGAAGTCTATAAGTGTTAATAGTTATTAGAGAATAGTTACACTATTAACAATCATAAAACACCACGAGCGAAATGCCCGTGGTGTTTCTTTTATATCTCAGATGGGAGTTTAGTCGAAGAGGCCTTCTACGGCTTCGGCTTCACCGCCGCCACCGCCGCCGTCGTCACCGCCGCCACCGCCACCGCCGTGCCAGCCGCCGCCACCGCCGCCACCGTAGTAGCCGCTGAGTTCGTCGCCACAGGCGTTGAAATTCTTGGGGAATTCAAACTTTGTGCTTTGCTTGTAAGGCAGTGTCTTGTCGTCATAAACCCACTTCATGTAGTAACCCAAGATGGGGAGTGCAGCCTCGGCACCCTGACCCATAGCCATGCTGTTGAAATGGATGTAGCGCTCCTCGCCACCAACCCATACACCAGTCACGAGCTCGGGGGTGAATCCCATGAACCAACCGTCGCTGTGGAAGTTGGTGGTTCCGGTTTTACCTCCCATCTCGGCCGTGATGCCATAAGCGTAACGCAGACGCGCACCAGTACCGCCATCAACGACCTCGGTAAGCATCGAGAGCATCTTCAAGTAAGTGTCTTCGCTCATGATCTCGGTCTGGCTACCAGTGAACTCGGCAACCACATTACCGCGGTTGTCGGTGATGCGGGAAACATATACGGGCTCAACGCGCATACCACCATTGGCAAAGGCGGAATAGGCTGCCACCATCTCTCGCAGAGTGATCTCACATGAGCCGAGGCTCAAGGCGGGCACGGGATCCAAATAGCTCGTGATACCGAAGCTGTGCATCCATTTGGCCAATTCGTCAGGCGTCATGGTGTAGTATCCATTGCGCTCAATCCAGTTCTCACGGGTGCCACGCATGAAGCCAGCCGAAATCCAGTTCTTGGAGTACTTCAAAGCCTGCTTCAAGGTCATTCCGCCACCGCTACCCTCATTGGCAGGGTTATAAACCTCGTTGTGCCAGATGATATTGGGCGCACCACCGGGACGGGTCGAGCATGGGGTCAAACCACCAAACTCAATCGCCTGGGAATACACAAACGGCTTCACCGTCGAACCAATCTGGCGGCGACCTGTCGATACCATGTCATACTTGAAGAAGCGGAAGTTGGGACCACCGACATAGGCCTTAACAAAGCCCGTGACGGGATCCATCGACATCATAGCGCAACGCAGGAATGACTTGGTATATAATAATGAGTCGAGCGGCGACATCTGGGCGTCAAATCCGCCCTCGTAATTGAACAGGTGCATCTGGATCGGCTTCTTGAAGTTGTCCATGATCTCGGCATCGCTCAAACCTTGATTCTTGAGCACACGGTAACGCTCGCTATGACGAATAGCAGCATTGATCAGCGCTTGCTTACCAGCGCTGGAAAGCTCCTGCTTGTTGTTGGTGTAAGGATTCTTGGTTCCGCCACGCTCACGCAGGAAGGCCGGTTGCAGGGTCTTGCTCATGTGCTTATGCACCGCCTTCTCGGCATAATCCTGCATGCGGGAATCGATAGTGGTATAGATCTTCAAACCATCGGTATAGATATCATAATGTGAACCGTCGGGCTTGGTGTTCTTGTTACACCAGCCGAACAACGGATTGACAGCCCAAGCGACAGAGTCGTCGATAAAGGCCTGCTGATTCCACGAGGGGTAATCCTTGCGGTTGGGCTTCTTGGCGGTCATCACACGGCGCAGTTCCTCGCGGAAGTAGGGCGCGGGGCCATCGTTGTGGTCAAGTTTCTGGAACTTGCACACGAGAGGCAAGGCCTTGAGTTGCTCGCACTCGGTCTCGCTGAGGTAACCAGCCTTGACCATCTGCTCGAACACCACATTACGGCGCTGGCGTGTGCGCTCGGTGTAACGTACGGGATTGTAGTAAGACGGATTCTTACACATACCCACCAGCGTGGCGGCTTCCTGGATGTTCAAGTCCTTGGGCTCCTTGTCAAAATAGACACGGCTTGCCATCTTGACGCCCACGGCATTGTTCAGGAAGTCAAACTGGTTGAAGTACATCTTGATGATCTCATCCTTGGTATAATAACGCTCGAGCTTGACGGCGATTACCCATTCGACAGGCTTCTTGAGCGCACGCTCAAAGATGTTGTGAGATTCAGGCGAATACAACTGCTTGGCCAACTGCTGGGTAATGGTACTGCCACCACCGGCGCTCTTCTGACCCATGATGATGCGCTTGATGATTGCGCGGCCGATGGCCTTGACGTCGATACCGGAATGCTCGTCGAAGCGGGAGTCCTCGGTAGCGATGAGGGCGTCGGTCAAGTGGGGCGACATCTCATCAAAGTCCACATAGATGCGGTTGCTGCGGCTACGGTAATAGCGTCCCATCTCCACGCCATCGGCACTATAGATGGTCGATGCGAACTTGTCGGTGGGGTTCTTCAGCTGGTCGATGGGTGGCATATAGCCAATCACACCATTGTAAATCAACACAAACAGCAGTACCAATAGACCTACAAAGATGGCAAACCACGTCCACATCTTGCGGGCTATGCTACGGCTCTTGTTTTTCCTCTTTCCATTAGTTTTTTCGCTCATATCTTGTTTCAGTTATTTACATTAATTCATTATCGTTCAACCCATTGAACTCATCCAACAGGCAAAACAGAACTTATTAATCTGCAAATTTAGAAAAATTATTTCAGTTTTTGGTTATCAGTTTCCAGAATTTAGTACTCAGATAGTAAGATTTCTTTAACCCACCTGTTTTTCAGTAAAAAGCGATTCGCCAAAGGCAGCCAGGCTGAAACTATTATGCATTCCCTGTCATCTATTCTCCAAAAAGTAGTACTTTTGTGCCCATGCAATACGTTGGTGAACTGATTTCGATCGGAGTGGCGTTCTCGTGGACAGCGACCGCGCTACTGAGCGAGTATGGGAGCAAGCGCATGGGCAACTTGACGTTGAACCTGATGCGCATGGTCATTACACTCGTCTTCTCGGGCATTCTGTTCTGGGTGATGGGCGGCACTCCCCTGCCCGCCCGCGCCAGCACCGAGGCTTACCTGTGGATGATGCTATCGGGCCTGGTGGGCTATGTCATCGGTGACTTCTGCCTATTCCAATGCTATATCATTATCGGATCAAAGTTTGGCCAACTGTTCATGACACTCGCGCCTATCACCGCCGCTATCATGGCCTGGTTCACGTTAGGCCAGGAGATACGTCCAACTGCCATACTTGCCATGATTGTCACGCTGGCGGGTATCGCCATCAGTGTGCTCGGTCGCGGTGATGGCCACAAACTGTCACTCAAGTTGCCATTGGCAGGAGTGTTGTTTGCCATCGGGGCTGCAATATGTCAAGGTGTTGGACTGGTTCTGAGCAAAATAGGCATGAACCATTACGAAGCCTCTCTAACCACAACCTTACAACCCTGGATACTGCCTTTCCATGCCAACTTTTTCAGATGCATTGCGGGTGTCATCGGCTTCACGTTGCTGATGGCGCTGAGAGAGGGATTCGCTCCCTTAAAGAAGGGCTTACATGACCGCAAGGGCCGGTGGACCGCCGTATTAACTACCATTTTCGGGCCATTTGTCGGTGTGGGTTGTTCGTTGCTCGCCGTTCAATACACTGCAGCGGGTATCGCCAGCACCCTGATGGCACTGACACCCATCATCATCATCCTGCCCGCATGGTGGCTGTTCAAGCAACCCATCACGATGAAGAGCCTGCTGGGTGCCCTCATCTCGGTCATCGGCGTATCCCTGTTCTTCCTGCTGTAAATCCTTGATGACCAGCAGAAAGAAAACTAAATGTTTATTTATTTGGGAATCTGTGACTAAAGAATTCTACTAAAGTTACATTTTACTGAGCAACAGGCGCTTAAATGCCGTGAAACCGTTGCTCATTTTCTTGACACGGAGTTCACCGCCCATGAAACGCGTAAGTTGGTCAGGCATCGGAACGGGCTCCTCGATGATATTCTCCATCATGTGCTGCAGTTTGGCAGGATGAGCCGTAGCAAGAGCCACGCCAATCTCCCCTGGTTGCAAGTCCTCGTTCAGGGCCCGATAAGCCACAGCGCTGTGCGGGTCCAGCAAGTAGCCCTCGTCGTCATAGGTGTGCATAATGGTGTCGATAATCTGGTTGTCATCATAGCTGTAGGCATGGATGTGGCGACAGACATTCTCGTGATCTCCCAAGATTTCGACAATTCGCCCGAAGTTATTGGGACAACCGGCATCCAGAGCGGGAGCGATACTGTACTGAGTGGGCTTGGGCTTGAACTCACCCGTCATGACGTAGTTATAGAAGATGTTATTCTGGTTCTCGACACTGACAAAACGCTTGACAGGCAACCCCATACTCCATGCCATGAGACCACTGGCCAGGTTGCCCAAGTTGGAACACGGCACAGCGAACACGAGGTTGCTGACATCCACCTGCTGGCGCATCAGCTGAGCATAGGCCCAGAAGTAATAGACCATCTGCGGGATAATGCGGGCATAATTGATCGACATGGCACTCGTGAGCCGCATGCTATCATTCAACTCAGTGTCCATAAAGGCTTCCTCGACCAGCGACTTGCAGTCGTCAAAGGAGCCATTGACCTCGATAGCGGTCACATTGCCTCCCAAGGTCGCGAATTGGGATTTCTGAATTCTGCCCACAGCGCCACGTGGGAAAAGCACATATACTTTCACACCTGGCATCTGCCAGAAACTGTTAGCCACAGCACTGCCCGTGTCGCCACTTGTAGGCACCAGGACATTCAAGTCGCGCCATTCGGGATGGCAAGAGCGGTAATAGTTGAGCAACCGAGCCATAAAGCGTGTGCCCACATCCTTGAACGCCATCGTGGGGCCATGGAACAATTCCAGTACATATCGGCCTCCTGAGGTCTTGACTAACGGAATGTCGAAGTCGAAGGCATCAAACACGATGTCGTGCAGCACATCGGCAGGGACATCCCCCTTGAGTGCAAACGAAACAACCGCATAGGCCAACTCGGGCAGAGTCATCGCGCTGATGTTACGCAGGAAAGCTTTAGGGAAAAGAGGCAGGGCTTCAGGCATGTACAGGCCACCATCGGGAGCAAGCCCCTTGGTGACAGCCTGTTCGAGCGAAGCCTTATTTTGACGGTTAATAGTGCTATAGTATATCATCAGTCAACAATAACGGTGCCTGGGGCACTGGGATTGAAGGTATTCTTGACCCAAACGGGAATGCGCTTCATAGCCACAGGGGCAATGGTGGGCGGATAGATTACCTTTGCTCCCGCGTCACACATTTGCTGCGCTTGCTCATAGGTCATCTGGGGGATGACGGTGGCATCGGGATGAGTGCGTGGATCGGCGGTCATGAAGCCATCCACGTCAGTCCATATCTCCAAAGCCTCGGCATCCAGCAACGAGGCCAGAATGGCTGCAGTGTAGTCACTGCCTCCACGCCCCAGATTGGTCACATCGCCCGATGCCGTATCACGGGAGATAAACCCCTGAGCCACATGGACGCCAAGCGCCATCGAGGCAAAATCGTCCTTGACCAACCTGCCGGTCTCCTCCCAGTCAAGCACACGGCCATGGCCATCGAGGACAGTGCGCATATAATTGAGAGACAAGTGGGGAACTCCGTCCTCGAACATGCCAGTTACAATCGCCGATGACAGGATCTCGCCATGGGCCACAATCGCGTCACACACGCGCTCAATCTCATCGACAGGCATGTGAGGATTGGTGGCAAGGGCCAGATAATAGGGCTTGAGGCTCTCGTCGATGAAGCGGTCGATGGTATCATGGACCTGCTTTTTCATCGACTCGACCACCACGCCATCGATAGCGTCGTGATGGAGACGGCGCGCCGTCTCAAGGATATCAAGACACGAGATATCTCGTTGTTGAGCCTGCTCGCACATGGCCAGCAGCTGATTGGTGAAACCACCCATTGCCGACACGACCACGATAACCGGTTTCTGCTCGGCATTAACTATATCCCTGAGGTTGAGTAAACTCTCGACACTACCGACCGAGGTTCCTCCAAATTTCATGACTTTCATTGCGATTGGTATTATTGCTATCTTTATAAATAACGTAAAAAAACATGATTTATTAGACTCCACAGCAATTATTGCGCCAAGCCCGATAGTAAAAAGCCGTCAACTCCTCTTTTTTTTCGCAAAATAGCCCATGGCAACGCATTTTTTATTAAATTTGCAACGATGAACGAATGGGACCAGGACATATACCACCTGAACGACGAGCAACCGCAGCCACGACGCGGCTCGTTACTGGTAGCCAAGCCCACGGTGGGCGACTTCTTTTTCAAGCGGTCGCTGGTGCTCATTGTGGACCCTGATGAAGGCGAAGGATCAATGGGCGTTATCGTCAACCACTACATGGGCTACAATCTGCGCGACATCATACCCGACATCGAGAGTGTGGAGGAGATTCCCCTGTATCTGGGTGGCCCTGTTGGCACCCAGATGCTGTTCTACTTGCACACGTTAGGGCCCGATGTCATCCCCGAGTCCATTGAGGTGGGGGACGGAGTTTATTTTGGTGGTCAATTTGACGCCATTAAGCGCTATGTGGAATTAGGCGCTCCCATCGACGGCCGCATCAAGTTCATCGTGGGTTATAGCGGCTGGGAGCATGAACAGCTGGCCGGCGAGATCGCCCGTCATGACTGGGCCGTGCTCGACAATGGAGGGCGAGACTTGCTCATGGGCGAGGGCGATGATGACCAGTGGCGTGACGCCGTGTCTCGTTTCGGTGACCGTTACCGCCTGTGGCTCAATCTGCCCAGTGACCCGGCATGTAATTAAAAATCAGTAAACTGACATTCATGAGTTTAGTAATCGGCATAGACGTTGGCGGCAGCACTACCAAGATTGTGGGCATCGAGAACGGCACCACCATCAAGTCGCCCATGAACATCAAGGCCAACGACCCAATTACCTCCCTGTTTGGCGCATTTGGCAAATACCTGTATGACAACGATATATCACTCGATGACGTGCAACAGGTCATGCTCACTGGCGTGGGAGCAAGCGGTGTAACAACTCCCATCTACGGACTACCCACGACCCATGTTGATGAATTCCAGGCCGACGGCCTAGGGGCTCGCTTTGACATCGGCTTGGACCAGCTGATTGTCGTGTCGATGGGCACCGGCACCACTCTGGTGCGTGTTGATGGAGATGACATCAAGCACATCGGAGGCATCTCGATGGGTGGCGGAACGCTGCAAGGCTTGTCACGCCTGATGCTCAAGACCAACCACATCAGTGAAGTTGTGGAGATGGCGTCTAAGGGTGACATTTCTCACATCAACCTGCAAATCAAGGATATCAGCAAGGGCGATATCGAGGGATTGCCCATGCACGCCACGGCCTCGCTGTTCGGCAAGGCGATTGACAGCAACGCTACCGACAACGATATAGCCAAGGGATTAATCTGCATGGTACTGGAAACCATCGGGTCATGTGCGGTACTCTCACAGGTAAATGACGGATTCAAGGACTTTGTCCTCATCGGAAACTTGACTCAACTGCCTGAGTGCCAGGTTATCTTCCCGATGATGGAGAGCCTGTATGGCGTACGGTTCCATATTCCCGCCCATGCTCGCTACTGTACTGCCCTGGGTGCCGCATTGTCCTACAGTAATCATACATAAACAGAACTAATGCCACGTTAACCAAATCAATAATGGATCTGACTGTTGTCATCGTTAACTACCGCGTGAAGTACCTGCTGGAACAGACTTTACGTTCAGTTGAGCAAGCCATGCAGGGCATGACGGGCGAGATCATCGTCGTGGACAACCTGTCGGGCGACGACAGCATCGCCTTCTCCAGAGAGCACCACCCCCAGGTCACATACATAGAGAATCAAGAAAACGTGGGTTTTGCCCGTGCCAACAACCAGGCGATCATGCAAGCCCGAGGCGAATACACCCTCATCCTCAACCCCGACACCATCATCACCCCGCAATGCCTGCAGGAAGGCATTGCTTGGATGAAATCTCATCCCAAGTGTGGAGCCATCGGTGCCCGTATGATGGACGGGAACGGTGTTTTCCTGCCCGAGAGCAAACGCTCCTTTCCCACCCCGTGGGTATCGTTCTGCAAGATATTCGGCTTGTCTAAACTATTCCCCCGTTCGCGCTGGTTTGCCAAGTACCATTTGCGCTACCTGAGCGACCTGGAGCCGCAGCACATTGACATCCTATCGGGTGCCTACATGCTGTGCCGCACCCAACTATTACAGCAGTTAGGGGGCTTTGACGAAGATTTCTTCATGTATGGCGAGGACATAGACCTAAGTTACCGCATTGTCAAGGCGGGCTACGAAAACTGGTTCCTGCCGACACCGATGATACACTACAAGGGCGAGAGCACCCACAAGGATTCAATCCGCTATGTGAGGATTTTCTATGATGCGATGCTCATATTCTACCGCAAACATTTCCCGCAATTCAGCGTCATTTTCTACCCCATCATCAAGTTGGGCGTGCTGGTTCGCGCGGGCTTATCGATAGCCAAACGGCTGCTCAAGCGGTTGTTTACCATCAAGACCCGCTCAGTGCGCGAGACCCTGCCTTGGGTCATCATCAGCGATGACGCCGCCGCTGTTGCCTCCAAGTGCGACATCAGGGAGTTCAAGACCGAGATTCCAGCCACAGGCTGCTATAACGTACTCATCGACGACGGTTGCCGCACATGTGCCCAGGTTGTGGACTACATCAGGCAGCATAGCGACTATGAGCACATAGCTTTCCATATTTTTGCCCATCGTCACGGCATTATCATCTCCCCTAAAATGTCACAGTAATGAGCCAGTTATTAAGCAACGACACCATATCGCTGCGGCCGCTTGAGCCCACCGACCTTAACACCCTGTACACCTGGGAAAACGACAGCGAGCTATGGGCGGTGAGCGACACACCGGCCCCCTACTCCCGTAAGGCCTTGTGGGACTATTTAGAAGCCTATACTGGTGACATTTATGCCCAGCGTCAATTGAGGTTGATGATCACGTTAGCCGATGATGGCACCCCTGTGGGAACCATCGATTTCCTGAATTTTGACCCCATGAATAACCGAGCCGAATTGGGATTGTTTATTGCCCAGGAGTACCGCGGCAAGGGATTAGGACGTATGGCTCTGGAACGTCTCACGGACTATGCCGTCAATCACATCGGGTTGCGGCAGCTGTATGTGTACATCCTGCTCAACAACGAGGTATGCCTCAACCTGTTCGATAGTTTCGGTTACCGACGCGTGGGCGTGCTCCAGACGTGGGTCAAACGCGGCACAACCTATCATGACGCGGTGTTAATGCAAATGATTTTCTAAGTAAGTGGACGATGGAACGGAATCATCGGATTGACTCATTGAAGGGATTTTTGATCCTGCTGGTGATCGTGGGACACGTCATCACCGCCCTTGACAACAGCAATGTTATCAATCATGCCGTCATGGGGTTGATCTATGTATTCCACATGCCCCTGTTCATCTTGATTTCGGGTTACTTTACCCGTCCGGCCAACGAACAGGATGGGCGCAAACTCTGGCAAAATATCGCCAGGATGATGGTTACAATCGTCTTTTTCCATCTGGTTTGGGTGTTCCTCAGGTATAGCCTGAAAGGGGATGACCCCATTCAAATCCTGCTGGAGTTCCCCTATGGCCTCTTGTGGTACCTGCTAAGCCTCATCTACTGGAGATTGACTGTTTACTACACTCCACGCGCCCTGCTGGAGCGACCCGTGATTTACATCGCTATCGCATTCCTGATTTCCATCTTGAGTGGATTGACCGAATTGGGCAAACTGCTGTCTATCCAGCGAGCTCTCAACTTCTTTCCGTTCTTCCTGCTGGGTTACTACTATCGCCAGGGGCGCATCAGCGACAAGTGGTGGAAGAACAACATCCTGCACATCGTGACTGCAGTCATCTTGCTGCCCATCATCTTCATACTATTCCCAAAGTGCGGCTACATCCTGAACGGTTCGGACCATTATCCCCTTGCCGAGGTGCCACAGAAGGTGATGATCCTTATCAGCTCTACCGTCATCTCGCTGCTTGTTTTCAACTTGCTGCCAGACATCAAGTTGTTGCGCCCAATCGGCCAGGACAGCCTGTTTAATTACCTGTACCACTACATTATCCTCATCGCCTTGATTGAGCCTGCAGTAGAATACTTCTCGTTGCCTTGCAGCCTGCCGTTCATCCTTATTTACACAGCAGTCATCCTGGGTATTCTGATACCGTTGAGCAAGGTGAAGTTATTACGCTGGCTGACCAAACCAAGTCTCATGTCCGAGCGTAAAAATCAGGCTTGAATGGAGACATCACGGTTATAGTAACATAAAAACATGAGGCACTCATCGTGGGATGAATGCCTCATGTTTTTTTATCTCTATTGATTGCTACAGCTTCACTTGATTTGTGCCAGCATCTGGTCGTCGGGGTCAACAGCGACAATCTTGCCGTTGACGTCGAGAAGGAAGGAGTGGTAACCCTCATCAAGGCGCCAACTCTTGATGATTTTCTCTTGAGCTCCGTGTGAAGTGCTGTATTGAGAAGAGTGATTCAGGTTATCGATGGTGACAATGGCGTCAAACACACTCTGGCTGCGGTCCATGTTGACCGACACATGAATAAAACCTGCTCCATCAACACGAGACAAGCTGTCATAGTGCTTGTTGCTCAAACGCGACTCCACATCGGCCGAGGACCAGAAGGTGAGCAACACCACCTCGCCACAATGCTGCTGCAAGGGTGACAAGCCGTTGCTGTTATCCAATGTGAGACCCGGAGCCTTGTACCCGATACGGCTGTCGGCAGGAGCCGAATAATAAGCCGAAGAGAACAAGATCAGCAATCCTACGGTAGCAATTGTCAATAATGCCTTATTCATTCATTATTCTTTATGGTTCACAATTCAGGGCTCTTGAAGTTAACGCTCAACACGCCCTTGTCGATTCTCGACGACCCATCACCGCATAGCGGTAAATGATAGGGTCTGCAAAAGTACTCAAAAAAAGTTATTAACAAGTAATTTTGGCTTTATTTTGTGCTTTTTTGCATATTTTTTAGATGAATTCGGCCCGATTCCATCGCTGTGAATGGTTTATAAAGCATCATTACATTTCGATTAAAAAGCACAAATATTGATGAAATCCTTGGTGATTCAGGAAAAACTGACTAATTTTGCACCTCGGAATAAACAACCTTTTAACTGTAATGAAAAAGATTTATAGATTATCATTGTTGACGATATGTTTCCTGCTCTCGATGACAGCGCTCACATCATGTGAGTTTGACACAAGTCCCGAGCCGGATTATCCCAAATATGTCACCTATACGATTTCGGTCGGCCACACCTCTTATTCAGGTCCTGACGCATTCTTGAGTGATATCATGACATGGGTCAAGGATAACCAGGTCATCTATGACACCCCCGCCAATTATACCACGGGAGCACCTTCGGAGTTCACCCAACAGGATGCCGAGGCTGTCCAGAAGTATAATGCATTTGTGCCTAAGGTGAAGGCCTATTTCGAAGAAATGAGGGGCAAATTGAATAACAAAGTCTATGGAGACTCCCCGAAGGTGAACGGCACATTCTATGTGTTTGTCACCCGAGGTCAGGGCCAAGGACGCGATCTCAAGAGCGAGACCATCACCTTTGTTTATCCCTGATCAATTTCCCACACATGAAGGAACAATAAGAGAGCGCAGCCCACGAGGTTGCGCTTACTTATTGCCAAAATAAGAAATTTGACTAACTTTGCGTCTGGAAAACGACTAACACAAGACCTATGGCACAATTAAGAATAAGCAACGACTGGTGGACGGCACCTGCCGAGGGGGACAATGGCAACCTGATTCTCGTGACTGGACGGCGCGCGATGGAACCCGTCATACAGTCAGGAATCTATCGCTACCGTGTAGAGGTCACATGGCAATATGAGGGCGATGAGAAAGCATTACCGCGCTATGCCGACTCCAAACTGATGGAAGAAGTGACCGATGCCCTGATGGCATGCTTTGACCGCGACCCGGTCGCCATCCTCACCGGCATCTATACCGGTGACGGACAGCGCAACTGGGTTTTCTATACCCGCAGCCTGCACATCTTCCAGCGCAAGTTTAACGAGGCCCTGGCTGGCTTTGATACCATGCCGCTCGAGTTTCTTGCCGAGGAAGACCCCGATTGGGAAGAATACCGCGAGATGTGCCAATGCGAAATCGCCGAGTCTGACGATTAACTACCACTGAACTTTTTTCACGTCTTCAGACATCAGGCGCGGAAGCCGACGATGCCGCGCTGTGACAGCTGCAGTGTGCCCGCGTTGTAACGGTCGTGGGCTGTCTTGACGTCTGCTGCCTCGATGGTCTGATATACCTCAGGCGTGAAGGCATGCACCATCGATGAGAGTCTATCAGCCATTGCCGGAATGATACCATTGCGAACATATTGTCCCACCCAGCGAGCGTTGCCAAAGGTGCGGTCCTTGTGGCTAACAGCCTCCCTGATGGATTTCTCCAGGAGCGATTCGGCCTCAGGAGTGAGGATGTACTGATCCTTAGCGAGAATCAGTTTCGCAATCTGCATCAATTGCTCGGCAGTGCAGTCGGGGAAGTAGAACTTGTAAGGGAAGCGCCCGTCAAGACCTTGGTTCATCGACAAGAGCCTTTTCATTTCCTGCTCATAACCCGCAAAGATAATCAGCATGTCCGGGTTCTTGCGCGACAGCACATCCAGCAGACACTCCACCGCAATGCGTCCGAAATCCTTGTTGCAGTCCTCCTTGTAAAGGGTGTAGGCCTCATCGACAAAGAGCACATTGCCACGGGCCTCGGCAAGAATCTGCTTCATGTTCTGCTCAGTTTGCCCGATGAACTCACCGACCATCAGGGAACGGTCCACACAGATGACTTCGCCACGAGAGAGGATTCCCAGAGAATGGTAAATCTTGCCTAACATCTTGGCCACAGTTGTCTTTCCGGTTCCTGGATTGCCCATGAACACGGCATGGAAAGCAGCCTCGTCACTGGTGTAGAGTCCTAACTGTCGGCGCTGCTGATAAAACCGCATCCTGTTAGAGAGCGTGATGATGTTACGCTTGATTTCCTCCAGGCCCACAATCTCGTTGAAACCGTCGAGCAGCTGCTCGGTAGTCACTTGAGTGGTGCTGAAGAATGACTCATCAATGTCTCCTGGCTGGACTTGCTCGCAAGCATTGCCGTCGGGGTTGTCAACCAAGCGCTCTATCAGATGCCGGCAATAGGCGGGCTTGACGATATCGTTGACATAGTGGCTTACCGACTTGGAATCCCAATGCTTTGTGATGCCCTGATTATAGGCTTCGGTAACCAGACGGCACAATTTGTCGGTCGCAGCGGGCGAAAGGCTCAGTTTGGCATACCGCAACTCGGTGCAGAACAGTTCTATGAGCTCTTCCAGCGTGGGTGGTTCCGTTGCCACGCGGTTGGTAGTCGGGAAGATTTCTTTCATCGAGGGGTTCTGCTCCAGCATGGCATCGATTTCGGCCCGCGTGCCATAAAAGATGGCACAGTTGGACTCGTTGGGCCAGCGGGAGAGCAGTTTCTTGACGATGATCCTGCCGCTCGCAGTAGCCAGGATTCCGATGTTGTAAAAGACATAGATTGTATTCTTGCCGGAATTATCTTCCCAAGGGACATCGCTCGTGTTCTCAAACAGGGCATTCAGTTTGTCATAACGGTTAGGAGTGTTTTCTGTGACGTCATCAAGTTCTTCACAGTTGACCGTCTTCCTCATGTAGCCAGCAGCTATGATGCCTGCCAGCATCTTGACCGTCATGCCACCGGGGTCATTACCCACTTTCTCGACCAGCATATTGTTGTTAAACAACAACTTGTTGCTGGAGTCATCCCCGTTGGAACGCATATTGTTCAGGATATTCTGCTGCGCCCTCATGACGGCCCATCGCCGGAGCTGCAGTACGCCTGGTCGGATTGATAATCCACTCCAACTGGTCCAGGATTCTAAATAGAGTTCACCGCAGAGGGCAGCCTCGACGCTCATCCTTGAGCACTCCTTGCGAGCAGTGACCTGCATATCGCCATGCTCATCCATGATAAGATTAAAGCGGCATACTTTCTCGGTCTTGCAGTTGCGCACCAGCAGGAAGTACTTCCCTGGCATCCAGATGCTCTTGTTTTTCAACTTGACATGGATTGAACGGCCAGAGCACTTCATCAGAGACCCTTCCTCTGCCAAATTGCCGCAATAGACAGCGGCCATCATCATCAACTGTTCGTTATAGATTACTATTGCATGGGGATGAGAAGGTTTAACACTCTTGGTTGACACGACCACGACATCAATGTCACCATAGTTGTACATGAACTCATGGTTGCCGCTTGCGGGCAAAAATTGGATTGATAAATGCTGCATACTTTCAATAGACTTTAATCATGATTAGACATTTAATTGAATTGAAACAGCTTCGCGCCAGGAACGGACTGGTTACCGCCTGACGACACGATTAAGGGATAACGCACAGCCAAGCTATGAGGCCGATATAGTCAATTCATGTGGGGTCATCATGTCAAGGAACGCTTTCCGGTGGAGAGAGTGTGTTCTCGCTACAGGTTGTTGCGGGCGAGAGACAGCAAGGCATCCAAGATTCAACCGGGTGTCTTGGATGAGAAGTACTATAAAAACATTAAAAAATCTGTCTTAATGCTCAAGATGAGGTGGTATTTGGCGATGGATTTGACGCAGCAAACGGGACAAGGTTTAACGGCACATCAAAAAAATGTGCCGTCAAATAATAGTAGTCTGAAAATCAGCTATTTAATTAATTATCTTTTTTGTTCTCGGCCATCAGCAACAGGCAGAAGACCACCTCGGCCGCCACCATGCATAGGGCCAAGACTTGGGGTGGATACATCAAGCCCACCACAAGGGCGCCAAGCGTTACCATGCCAGCCATGATGTAATAGGCCCGGGAGTTATAGAGCCAGCCGAAGGGCAACAGATGGGCACCAAAAACCATGGCAAGGGTCATCACCATCTTGTCGGGCACCGCGGCATAGACCCACATGACGATGAGCAGATATGGCAGTTGGGCACACGAGAGGATGATTCCTAATGAAGTGAGCGGGTTTTCCTTGTCGTTGAATGTGATACCCAGGGGCTTGCTGATGAGCCATGCCAGTGGCATCAATGGGCACGTGCAGCAGAAGGTCAGCAGGTTCTTGGTCTCGATGGGGAGTCCTGTAAAATGCACAATGGCCACCATCGCCCAGATAATGACCGAAGCCATGATAAAATGAAGTCCCCGCTTTTGACCTCGGGCACATTCCTTCTTGGTCTGCTCCAATAATTGCTTATCCATAGTTTCTCCTAATTTTTGGCACAAATATAGGTATAATTCAAGAAAAACGACTAAATTTGTGACACATTTATTATGAGTGATTTCTACAAGACAGTGAAGGGCGTCTCGCAGGGCATCTACCGCGAGAAGATGTCACGTTTCCTGGCGTTTGCCGAACCCGTGTCAAGCGCCGAGGAGGCGCGGGCCGTAATTAAACGCTATGCCAACGAATACCATGACGCGCGGCACTGTTGCTGGGCCTACATGATAGGCACCGAGCGCAACGAGTACCTGAGCAGCGACAACGGCGAGCCCAGCGGCACCGCTGGCAAGCCCATCCTGGGACAAATCAATTCCTTTGAGCTGACCAACATCGTGATTGTTGTCATCCGCTACTTTGGCGGCATCAAGCTGGGTACCTCGGGACTCATAGTGGCTTATCGTGAAGCAGCGAAACTGGCCATTGAAGCGGGCGAAATCCTTGAATGCCATGAACAGGCGAGGCTGTCGTTCACCTTCCCTTACCTGAGCATGAACGACGTGATGAAAGTGGTGAAAAAGAGCGACCTGAAGGTGATAGAGCAGGCCTTTGACAACGTGTGCTCCATGACCATCGAGGCCGATGCCGACAAGGTACCGGGATTGCGCGAGCAGTTTGCCGGCATAGACGGTACCAGCATCATATCATAACAACGAATTTCACAAATTAAACGACGGTCTCGCTACATCAGCTAGTCTGTGAAATTTGTGCTTTTGGCTACGCCAAGTTAAAGGGCAAGGCGCAACCCCAGGTCGGCATCAGTGAACACCGGCGTGTTGCGGTTCCGCCACGATACGCGGCAGCACGAGGCACCGGGGTACCAGCCGCCACCACGGAACACGCGGTAAGAGGCGGTAGCAGGACCTGTCGGATTGGTCTTCTCTTCACTGGTATAGCTGTCGAACCAGTCTTGACACCACTCACAGACGTTACCGCTCATGTCATACAAGCCCAGCTCGTTAGGAGCCTTGGTGGCCACTGGATGGGGTGTTCTGTAGGCATTGTCACTGTACCAAGCAACATTCTCAATCGTGTCACTGCCGGCATATTTGTAACCCAGGCTCTTGTTGCCACCACGAGCAGCGAATTCCCACTCCGCCTCGGTCAACAGACGGAAATTCTTGCCCGTCAGCTCGTTCAGGCGAGCGAGAAACGTCTGGCAGTCATTCCAGCTCACCTGCTCCACAGGACGCTGGAGATTTCCTGAAAAGCGGCTGGGATTGGCACCCATCACTTCGAGCCACAGCGCTTGCGTCACCTCAGTCTGGCCGATGAAATAGCTCGACAGATGAACGCGGTTCACAGGGGTCTCATTGCT
>ONKF01000022.1 GCA_900318335.1 uncultured Prevotellaceae bacterium | reverse complement strand
AAGCCTCACCACGCCGATGGTACTGCGAAAGTGGGAGAGTAGGTAACCGCCCCCTAAGAGAGGTGATGTCAGCAATGATGTCGCCTCTCGTTTTTTTTTACGAGCCGGAGGCTCGCAATACATCGACAGGATGGATGGAGATGTGTAAAAAGGGAGGGGCGGTGCTGTTTGGCGCCGCCCCTCTCTTTTATGGATGTGATCGTTACTTTGCTTCCTGGCCCTGGAGGAATGTCCTCGCGATGATGGGCGTGGTATAGGAGTAGGGGATGAAGTCGATGCTGGGAATGGGCTCGGTGATAAAGAAGTTGGCGACCTTGCCCTGGGCAATGCTGCCGTAGTCCTTGCTCAGGTCCATAGCTGCAGCCGTGTTGATAGTGGCCGCGTTGATGGCCTCGGCGGGCAGCAGACGCATCTTGATGCAAGCCAGAGAAACGACAAACTTCATGTCACCACTGGGCGTTGAGCCGGGGTTGTAGTCACTGGCAGTGGCTACAGGCAGACCAGCCTCGATCATCTTGCGCGCGGGAGCGAACGGCATGTTCAGGAAAAATGAGGTGCCAGGCAATCCTGTGGGGATAGTGTTGGTGCCCTTAAGCATCTCGATGTCCTCATCAATCATGCTCTCAAGGTGATCAACCGACACGGCGTTGTGCTTCACACCCACCTCGACACCGCCTGACGGTGCGAGCTCCTGGACGTGAATCTTGGGCCTCATACCCCACTTGGCTCCCGCCTCAAGGATGCGGGAAGTCTCGTCGGGCGTGAAGAAGCCCTCGTCACAGAAGACGTCGATGAAATCGGCTAAGCCTTGCTTGCCCACCTCGGGAATCATCTCACGAATGAGCATATCCACATATTCGCCTTGGCGACCCGTGTATTCACGGCCCACAGCGTGGGCACCCAGGAAGGTGCTGACTACCTTGATGGGCGATGTCTCGCTGATGCGGCGGATGACGCGTAACATCTTGAGCTCGTCCTCGGTGTTGAGGCCGTAACCGCTCTTGATCTCGACGGCACCGGTACCCTTGGCGATAATCTCACGAACGCGACGCATGGCCTGCCCGTAGAGCTCGTCTTCGCTCAGGAGGTGCAGACGGTCGGCAGAGTTCAGGATGCCGCCACCACGGCGGGCTATCTCGGCATAGGACAGTCCGCGGATCTTGTCCACGAATTCTCCCTCACGGCTGCCGGCATACACGATGTGGGTGTGGCTGTCGCACCACGAGGGCAGCACGGTGCCACCCTGAGCGTCGATAACCTCCCAACCGTCCTCGGGCACGGGCATGGTTGCCATCTCGCCCCATGAGTCAAAGCGGTCGCCGTCAATGAGCAGCCAGGCGTCCTGGATGCAGTTGAGCGTTGCCATCTCGCTGCCTCGCAGGCAATGTTTCCTGTCGGAATCAATGCCTGCCAGACAAGCGATATTCTTAATCAATCTTTTCATTCTGCAAGAACTCTACAGACTTAGCGATGTGCGGATACATGGGCTGGTCCTCGTTGATGAAGGGGACGCACTTGCGGTAGTCGGCAATCACGTGCTCGAGGATAGCCGATGACTTCAACGGGCGGCGGAACTCCAGTGCCTGGGCGGCATTGAATAGCTCGATAGCGAGCACGCGCTCGGTGTTCTCAACGACCTTGCAGAGCTTCACGCCAGCGTTGGCACCCATGCTCACGTGGTCCTCTTGACCTTGTGAGGTGGGGATGGTGTCGGCCGACGAGGGCATACACAACGTCTTGCTCTGGCTGGCAATGGCAGCAGCGGTGTACTGCGGAATCATGAAACCGCTGTTCACGCCGGGATGAGCCACGAGGAAGCTGGGCAGGTCACGGGTGCCGGACACGAGTTTATAGGTGCGGCGCTCCGAGATATTGCTCAGTTCGGCCATGGCGATGCACAGGAAGTCCATGGGCATAGCGATGGGCTCGCCGTGGAAGTTACCTGCCGAGATGATGAGGTCGTCATCGGGACATACGGTAGGATTGTCGGTAGCCGAGTTGATTTCGGTGTCAATTACCGAGCCGACGTAGCGGATGGTATCCTTGACCGAACCGTGCACCTGAGGGATGCAACGGAACGAGTAGGGATCCTGTACGTTGACCTTGGGTTGACGGATGAGTTCGCTACCGTCCAGCAGCTCACGCATGCGGGCTGCGGTGTCAATCTGACCCTGGTGGGGACGAACGGCGTGAACGGCATGGGTGAACGGCTCGATGCGGCCGTCATAGGCCTCAAGCGAGATAGCGGCGATGACGTCGGCCCACTTGCTCAGGCGCTCAGCCTTGATGAGGGCCCACACGGCGTGAGCACTCATGTTCTGGGTGCCGTTGAGCAGAGCCAGACCTTCCTTGGAACCGAGCTTGATGGGCTCCCATCCCATCTTCTTGCACAGGTCCGCACCACTCATGCGTTCTCCCTTATATTCAACCTCTCCCAGACCCACGATGGGCAGGCACAGGTGAGCCAGCGGTACGAGGTCGCCCGAAGCGCCTACTGAACCCTGCTTATAGACCACGGGATAAACGTCGTTGTTGAACAGGTCGATGAGCCTCTCGACGGTGTCGAGCTTCACGCCCGAGTAACCATAGGAGAGGGACTGCACCTTCAACAGGATCATGATCTTGACGATGTCGTTGGGTACGCGTTCGCCCACGCCGCAGGCGTGAGACATCATCAGATTGATCTGCAGCTGCGAGAGCTGGTCGTTGCTGATAGAAATCTTGCACAGCGAGCCGAAGCCAGTGGTCACGCCATAGATGGGCTTGTCGCTCTCGGCAATCTTTTTGTCAAGGTATTCACGGCAGTGGCTGATGCGCTTGATAGCATCGGCACTGAGTTTGAGCTGATGATGGCCTTCGATGATCTCGGCGATTTTTTGAACCGTCAGATGTTCGGCACTGATTTGATGTGTCATTATTGTTTGTTGTATGGTTTTGTTTGGTTGATGTCAGTTGATTCAGAAGATTTTAACGGCACCCTCGATGACGTCGTCGTCCACCAGGTTAGGCATGGTGACGGTCAGTTCGGGCGTGCGCTCCATCTCGCGCTTGATGGCGTCCATCGAGCCCTTGTTGCGGGCCCAGCTGCGGCGTGCGATACCGTTGTTCACATCCCAGAAGAGCATCTCGCGGATGTGGCGTGCCGAATCCTCGCTGCCGTCGATAGCCATACCGAAGCCACCATTGATGACCTCGCCCCAGCCTACTCCGCCGCCGTTGTGGATGCTTACCCACGTGGCGCCACGGAAGGAGTCGCCGATGACGTTCTGGACAGCCATGTCGGCGCAGAACTGCGAGCCGTCATAGATGTTGCTGGTCTCACGGAAGGGTGAGTCGGTACCGGACACGTCGTGATGGTCACGGCCGAGCACGACAGGCGCGCTCAACTCACCGCTGCGGATAGCGTCGTTGAATGCCAAGGCAATCTTGGTACGGCCCTCGGCGTCGGCATACAGGATACGAGCCTGAGAACCCACAACGAGGTGGTTGGGACCTGCCTCCTTAATCCAATGGATGTTATCGTCCATCTGGCCCTGGATGTCCTCGGGTGCGTCCTTGCGGATTTCCTCAAGTACCTGGGCGGCCAGGCGGTCGGTAGTCTCCAGATCCTTGGGGTCACCAGAGGTGCAAACCCAACGGAAGGGACCAAAGCCGTAGTCAAAGAACATCGGGCCCATGATATCCTGAACGTAGGACGGATAGCGGAACTTGCCGTCGGCCGTCATGATGTCGGCGCCAGCACGGCTCGACTCGAGCAGGAAGGCGTTGCCATAGTCAAAGAAGTACATGCCCTTGTCGGCCAACTTGTTGATGGCAGCGCACTGGCGGCGCAGCGACTCGCGAACGCGCTCCTTGAATTGCTCAGGCTGCTCGGCCATCATCTGCTTGCTCTCCTCAAGGGTCAGGCCCACGGGATAATAACCGCCTGCCCACGGGTTGTGGAGCGAGGTCTGGTCGCTACCCAGGTCAACGTGCATGTCCTCGGCAGCGAGGCGCTCCCACAGGTCAACGACGTTGCCCACATAGGCCATTGAAACGGTCCTCTTGTCGGCCACGGCCTTGCGGATAGCGGGAAGCAGCTCATCGAGGTTGTCGTGCAACTCATCAACCCAACCTTGCTCGTAGCGCTTCTGGGCTGCGAGGGGGTTGATCTCGGCTGTAACGCTCACCACACCGGCGATGTTACCAGCCTTGGGCTGAGCACCCGACATGCCACCCAGACCAGCGGTCACGAACAGCATACCATGGATGTCGCCACCCTTTTGGCCGCGCTTCACGAGCTGCTTGCGTGCAGCGTTGAGCACTGTGATGGTTGTGCCATGCACGATACCCTGCGGGCCGATGTACATATAGGAGCCGGCGGTCATCTGGCCATACTGGCTAACGCCCAGAGCGTTGTCACGCTCCCAATCGTCGGGCTTACTGTAGTTGGGGATAACCATACCGTTGGTTACCACGACACGGGGAGCATTCTTGTGCGAGGGGAACAGGCCCAGGGGGTGTCCCGAGTACATGACCAGCGTCTGCTCGTCGGTCATCTCGCTCAAATATTTCATCACCAGACGGTACTGTGCCCAGTTCTGGAAGATGGCACCATTGCCGCCGTAGATGATAAGCTCATGAGGATGCTGAGCCACGCGGGGATCCAGGTTGTTCTGGATCATGAGCATGATGGCAGCAGCCTGGCGTGAGCGTGCGGGATACTCGTCGATGGGACGGGCATACATCTCATATTTGGGACGATAGCGGTACATGTAGATGCGGCCATAGGTCTTCAACTCCTCAGCAAACTCGGGTGCCAGAGCGGCATGGAGATGCTTAGGGAAGTAGCGCAAGGCGTTCCTCAGGGCGAGCTTCTTCTGCTCGGGGGTGAGGATGTCTTTGCGCTTGGGCGCATGGTTAATCTCGGTGTCGTAGGCCTGCAATTCGGGCAATTCCTCGGGGATACCACCACGGATGTCGGCAATGAATTCTTCTTTGGTCATGATTAATGTCCTTATTTTAGTTTGTTTTACTTGATTTTCTCTTCAACCATTGCGGTGATTTCGGCCTCCTCGGCGTTAGCCTTGGCGACGAGTTCGTTGGCCTCGGCGATGAGCTTCTCGGCTACGGTGCGGTCGGTAAGGCTCGACGCGTTGATCTTCACGTTCATTCCGGCACCGATGACGGCTGCACGTGCTGCGAGGGCGCCCACGCCAGCGTCGGTCACGCTGTTGGGGTTACCGGTCTCGACCATGGCACGGCAGATCTCGAATGTCTTGAACGAAGCCTTCATTGTGCGCAGGGGCACCTGAGTGGCATACAGCGTTGCGTCCTGGATGGCGGCAGTGCGGGCAGCCTTGTCCTCGTCGGTCTTCTTGGGCATGCCGAAGGCGGCCATGATCCTGTTGAACGCATCGGTATCCTCGTCAACGAGGTGGAGCAGCTCGACCTTGAGGGCCTGACCCTTGTCAGCCCACACGCTGAACTCGTTCCAGCGGTCGTCCCAGCCGGGCTTGTGGCTCGACAGGTTGGCAACCATAGTGCCCAGCGAAGCGGCCAAGGCACCCATGTAAGCGCTGATGGAACCGCCACCGGGAGCGGGAGATTCACGCGAAGTCTCGTCGGCAAAACCGGTCACGGTCAGGTCAACCAGGCGGTTACCCTTGTTGCTATCGGCCTCGAGCATGAACTCAATCACCTTCTCGTTGGGGTCAAAGGGCTTCAGATCGTCCAGGCCCATCGAGTGGATGGCGATGTTGATGATGTCCTCCTCGGGGATACCCGTCGAGCGCTGCTGCTTCTCCAGGAAGTACTTGCCAGCCTCGATAAGGCAGCGCTTGGGCATCAAGCCCACGATCTCGGTACCGGTCACGCGAATGCCACGGTTCTGAGCGCAGCGGCATACCTCGTCAAAGGCCACGTGCAGCGGAGTCACGTTGATGTTGGTGATGTTCATCGACACCTGAGCAATCTTGTACTCGTCGATGTACCAGCCGATGGCCTTGGTGCCCTTGAGGGTACCGGGCTTCATCACGTTGTTACCGTTCTCGTCCTTGACAATCTTGCCGGTGATGGGGTTGCCCTCACGCACGGGGCGGCCCTTCTCGCGCACGTCAAACGCGATGGCGTTGGCACGGCGGGTCGAAGTGGTGTTCAGGTTGTAGTTTACTGCGATAAGGAAGTCGCGGGCACCCACGGCGGTGCAACCCGTACGGGCTACTCCCTCGTCGAAGGGGCGGTCACCGAAGTCGGGACCCTTCTCGGTATTCATCTTCTCGGGCAGTGCCTCGTACTCGCCAGCGCGGCAAACAGCCAAGTTCTGGCGGCCGGGCTTCATAGCGGCTGCCTCATAGCAGTAGCAGGGGATATTATGTTCGCGGGCAATGCGCTCAGCCAGTTTGTGGGCAAGTTCGGCGCACTCCTCCAGGGTGATGCCAGCCACGGGGATGAGCGGGCACACGTCGGTGGCACCCATGCGGGGGTGAGCACCATGATGGTTGCGCATATCGATGAGTTGACCGGCCTTGCCGACAGCCAGGAAGGCAGCCTCGAGTACTGCATCAGGTTCACCCACAAAGGTTACCACCGTGCGGTTGGTAGCCTCACCCGGGTCTACATCGAGCAGTTTCACGCCCTTAACACGTTCAATCTCATCAGTGATTTGCTTGATAATGGCCATATTGCGTCCCTCACTGAAGTTAGGCACGCATTCCACGATTTTTTTCTCCATACTCATTTGAAAATCAGTAGTTTAAGTTGTTATTTTATGTTATTAGGTTAATTTTCCCCCAAAATTACTGCTTTCCTCTCAATCGCACAAATTTTTCTCCCACCAACTTCTTAGTTTTAATGTATAAATAACATTAAGCGCCATGCATGTTAAATAAGGCCATGAATGTTCACGATTCATCTGATTCGTGACCCATTCATGGCCGTTTGTTATTAAAGAGGTTAGGAGACCTTTTACTGATAAGGATTTCAGGGGATTTCAGCCGGGATTATTTTTCGTGGAGCCACAGGGAGGCTACCTTGCTGCGGATGGCGTGGATGTTGCCGGCGGTGATGGCGCCCATGATGATCAGGCCGACGAGGATGGATACCCACACGCTTGCACCACTGATGCCGAATGCGTGAATCATGTCCATATAGGCCATGCGACCAATCAGCATCAGCACGATGGCGAGCACGAGTACCGCTGCGTTAAGTCCCACGACGAGCAGGATGTAGTGGCGCGATACCTGATTGGGGGAGTAACCTAACAGCAACAGGTCCTGGAGTTTGCGGGTGTTCTTCTGCAACAGCAGGTAGATGCTCAACATGAGAACAAAGAAAGATAACAGGCTGATGATCACGCCGACGGCAATGACGATGCCGCTGATGACCGTGAGGAAGTAGTTGGCCTTGCTCGACGACATCTTGTCGCCGGCCACTTCATAGTTGTGCTGGTCCATGTACTCCTCTATCTTGACGTCGCCAGGCTTGTTGACCTCGACGATGAGCCGCTGGGGATGCTGTGTGACTCCAGAACCAAAGTAGCCGTTGGCCCACTCCATGAACTCCTGAGGGACAATCACGGTGTTCAGGCGGTTGGAGAAACCCACGATGCGGCCTGGCATGACCTTGCGCTGGCCATTACCGCTCAGTGTGAATTCCAGGGGCAGCATCTCGGCTTGCCCCTCACTGATTTTAGGCATGCCTTGGGTGGCAGCGAAGCCGAAGTTGTAGAGTGACAGATAGTCGCGCGAAATGACTACCGGGACCTGGGGCTTCTCGAGAGAGAATCCCCAAGTATCGGGGTCGATGTCGATAAACTCGTCGGGAATCGCCTCAAAGAAGAACTGCGTGTGCATCGCGTGACCGCTTCCCACACCCAACTGTGCGTCAATGGCAAAGTCGCTGTTGAGGAATCTGCCCACTTGGCGGCACCATGGTTGATTCTCCAGATCCTGGATGTCGCCATCGCTGAACTCCCCGTTGTTGCCCATCATCGCCCCTGCACCAGTCACGGCGCGGGTGATGATGAGGTAATCCTTGCTGATGAAGCTCTCCTCGTCATTGAACACGGGGCGCACGTCGCGGTAGAACTGCACAGCGAGCAACACGATGGTCAAGCCGATGAGGTTGGCGATGGCGAAGCCGATGAGTTGGCCCTTGCTGATGTGCTGCCGCAACAACTTCCAGATGATATCTTGCATGAGTCAGTTTAGAATTTACGTTTTTGATATTATAGGTTCAGGAGTTTGTCCACGTCCATCTGCAGGTGGTTGCCCACCGAGGTGGCTATGACGCCGGCACCTTGTCGCTGCGCCTCGTCACACACGAGACGTGCCACGATGCGGTTGTTCTCCTCGTCAAGGTGGCTGACGGGTTCGTCGAGCATGATGAAGTCACATGGTTGGCACAGGGTGCGGATGATGGCGACACGCTGCTGCTGGCCGATGGAGAGTTTAGACACCAGACTGTCCTGCTTGTCGGCAATGCCAAGCATCTCGAACAGGCGTCGGATTTCCTCGCTGGTCTTGTAACCGGTGAGTCGGTTTTTGAGTTCGATATTCTCCATTGCGGTGAGTTCGCCAAACAGGCGCATGTCCTGAGGCAGATAGGCAATGTGGCGTTGGCGCACGTCACACCACTGGGCAACGGTCAACGAGCGGGCGTCCACCCCGTCGAAGGTGATGGTGCCGCTATAATCCTGGCGGTAGCCATAGATGTAACTGCACATCGACGACTTGCCGGTGCCGCTCTCGGCACTGATGAGATAGCGCTTGCCTTTTTCTAATGTGATGTCATGTTGCCACACGTCGCTGCGGATGCCGTTGTGGCCCGCAAACACGCGCGGCAGGGTGTTATGTAATGCAATGAGTTCCAACTTGAATTCAAAGTTTAGGGTTTACTGTGGGTTCTTTTTTCTCGCATTGGTTGTGGCCGTGGTAGGGCTCGACGTGGATATTGGTCATCACCTCACCTAGGGCCTCGGACAGTCCGTGCTCGATGGTGCGGGTGATGTCGTGGGACTCGTTAACGCTCAAGTCGCCATCCACCTTGATGTGAATGTCCACCACGCGCAAGCTGCCATTGCGGCGGGTGCGCAGGTTGTGAAATGCTTTCACCCCGGGAGTCCCGTTGACGATGGCAGTGATTTTCTCCTGCTCTTCTTGGGGTAGGGAGACTTCAAGCAGTTCCTCGACAGCGGGCCGTCCCATGCGGTAGGCGAGCACGAGAATCAGCACACTCACGGCGATGGCTGCCAACGGATCGAGCACGCGCCACGATTCGCCCAGGAACATGGCACCTGCCACACCCAGTAGAGTCGCAGCGGTCGATAGGGCGTCGGCTCGGTGGTGCCAGGCATAGGCCTTGAGGGCTGTGCTACCCGTCTGGCGCCCCTTGATGCGGGTGTAGTGATACAGACCTTCCTTGGCCACGACGGCGATGATTCCCACGATAAGGGCGATGTTGTGGGGACGCTCTAACGTGTCGCCGTGCCATGCCGCCCACACGTCCTTGACGCCATCCACCATCAGCCCCAGAGCCACAACCACCAGGATGACGCTGATCAGGAAGGCCGCCAGCGTTTCATACTTGCCCCTGCCGTAACGGTAACGGTCGTCAACACCCTTGCCCGACAGGCGTACCATGGCATAGACCAGGGCGTCGGTCACAGTGTCGCCGATGGAGTGGATACCGTCGGCCAGGATGGCGCTCGAGTGGCCGATGATGCCAGTGGCAATCTTCAGTGCCGACAGGCACACGTCGCTCGTCATGCCCACCAGGGTACAGCGTTTCTCCACGCGGTTGCGCAGTTGATTGATGTCTTTCTCTGCTTTCATTGTCCGTGGGCACAAAAGTACTCAAAACCTCGCATTGAGCCACGGTTATTAACTAATTTTTATTATACGGCACATTTGTTCTGCCAATCACCTTATTATTTAAGCGAATCCCGATTGTGGTGATATCGCATGTGGAAAATAGTCTCGTTAACTAATGATAAATTCCAATAAAAATTTGGAATATAACGATAATTTTATATAATTTTGCGTGTAAAAACAATTAAATAGGCATTAGCTCAACATTAACTAACGCCAAACATTACCTAAAAAATAATACATATTCTTATAATATGAAAAATTATTGCAATGTATGGTTGCCGCATTAGTGGCAATGTGAGTAACGGCTGCAACTGTCGGTCAGACTATATTAGTGAAAAGTGCTAACTCTCACTTAGATAGTGAGTTGATGTAACTTGTCGGCCCGCCGGGTTCTTTACATACGATTAAGTCTATTATCCATAGATGCCTTTCCCAATCACTTGCTGATGGCGGGATGTGATAAAAGATTTGAATATTTATGTGCCACTTGCAGCGTTATTGCCTTAAACAAACCGAAATATTATTTTACTGTTTTAAATTTTTACTTATATGAAAAAAATTCTATTTCTTCTCGCAGTCGTTTTTACGGCTCTACAAATGTCGGCCGCCGATGTGTCTCCCATGCAGGCACAAGCTGCAGCCAACTCGTTTCTTGCAAAACAGGTAAAGGCTGGTAATCTGAAAGCCTCTGCAGTTTCCAATCTCCAGCTCGTTAAGGCTGAGAAATCGGTCGCTAAGCCCACGGCTGTTGACTACTACATCTTCAATTCAGCTAAATCCTATGTAGTGGTTGCCGGTGATGACCTGGCACCTCAGATTCTGATGTACGGTGAGGAAGGTGCGCTTGACATGAATAACATTCCTCCCGCCATGCAGTGGTTGCTCAACAAGTACAAATATCAGATTGACGGTCTCAAGGCTGGCACCTTGGCACCGGCGAAGCTTCCTAAGTTTGCTACCACACCCGTTGCACCGCTGGTAACCGCTAATTGGGACCAGAGTGAACCTTATAATAACCAGTGCCCCACCAGCGGCAGCTATCATGCTGTCACCGGTTGCCCGGCCACTTCGTTGGCAATGTGCTACTACAAGTGGAAATGGCCCGAGACCTATCCTGCAGTAGCAGCCCTCTCCAATACTGGCGGCCTCTCGGCTGCGGCTCTGCCCGAACGTCAAGCCGACTGGGCAAACATCATCGACGAGTATACCGGTCCCAGCAACTACTCCTACACAACTGCTCAGGCCAACGCCGTTGCATGGCTGATGCGTTATGCTGGCCAGGCTATTCCCGATTATCAGTATAGCACCAGTGCCAGTGGTGCTAACGACCCCGAAATCTACCAGGGTTGCCTCAATATGGGTTACACCGATGCCGAGTACCTCTTGCTCACTGAGCTTCAAGGAGGTGGTTGGAGCGGCTATACCAATGGTCCTCAGCAATACACCGATGAAGAGTGGAACGCATTTATGCTGAACGAGTTGCAAAACGGCCGCCCCATCGAGTATCTGGCTTATGACTACAGTGGTTACCAGCTTTCTGGTCACGCCTTCAATGTGTTTGGTGTAAATGCCAGCGGTCAGTATTATGTGAACTGGGGCTGGAGTGGTGACAGCAACGGCTATTGCACACTGCACAACTTCACCACCGCTACTGGTGCAACCGGTCAGGCAGGTTCTTACGTCTTCAACTATGGCGAGGCTATGATTATCGGTATTGAGCCTCCCGCTGGTGCTCTTACCGATCCCAGAATCACTGCTAACCCCACCACGCTCACGATGAACACCCTGGTGGGCGTTCCCACAACCGCTACCTTCAAAGTTACCGGTGCCAACCTCACTGGTAATGTGAACCTGAGCATTAGTGGCAACAATGCCTTCTCGCTGAGCACTACCAGCATCAGTGCAGCCCAGGCCGAGAATGGTGTGGACGTTACTGTAACTTATAGTCCTTCGGTACATGGTAGCCATGAGGCAACTGTCACCCTGACCAGCGCTGATGCCGAAAGCGTGACGGTAAAGATCAACGGTAACGCCGACATCGAGACTTGTGCTCCCGTAATGCTCGAAGCCAGCAATGTCACCAACACCTCGTTCACCGCTACCTGGACCGATGAGACTCCTGCCGAGAATGTACAGAGCTACACTCTCTATGTGAGCGACCAGCCATTCAAACCCGCAGTTGCCCTGCTCGATTCTGTTGATTGGACCTCGTCAAATAATGTGCCCTCCGGTTGGACTGCAAACGGTCTGCAATATTATAGCTCCAATAGCGCATCCTACTTGAGCTCTGGTGGCTATGTTCAGACCAGGACATACGACCTCTCGGGTTATGACAAGGTGACTGTTATGATCTATTCTGAGCCCTATCAGAGTAGCAATACCCTCACTGTGGCCACCAGTGTAGGCAGCAAGACCGTCACTCTCCCCAGCAATGCCTCATTCGCATGGTACACCCTCGTTGTGGATTGCGCCAGCAGCGACTATGTGAAGCTCACTGCAAGCGGTATGCCCGACATGAGATACATGAAGGTTTATGCCGGTGAATACACCCGCGCACAGTTCAAGGCTTCGGAGACCGGCGACGCTTCTTATCGTGTCATCACCGGTATCACCGACAAGAGCTACACCGTTAAGGATCTCAACCCCGGTGCCACCTACAACTTCTATGTTGAGGCCAACTACATCAATAATGGTGTTGCCGCCAGCAACGAGAAGCAGGTAACCCTCAGTGAGAGCATCTATCCTAATCCCGTGATGCTGCCCGCCAAGGAGGAGTATATCAATATCAACAAGTTCCGCGCTGATTGGACCCATGAGATTGAAGCCGGCAATGTGGCAAGTTATACCCTCGAGGTTAGTGCCAAGCCCGAAATCCCCGAGGTACAGGAGCTCGCAAACATCGACTTCAGCAACGTTACTGCTGTAACCGAGGACAACCAGCTGCCTAACCAGATTGCCAACTATGCTCAGTATGTTCCTGCTGGATGGACTGTTAACAACTATCTGTGGGTAAATAACGGCTACGTCATTTCTGGAGAAGAGGGCTCGTTCGTTTCGCCCACCTATGACCTCACTGGTTATGACAAGGTGACCGTCGTAGTCGAAACCTACTCTTACTACTCCAGCAACTATGGCACTGCCCAGATGAGCATTTCGACTGGCAGTGATTCACAGAATTTCACCCTGGCAACCGATGACTTCACGACTTACACTGCCGTGCTCAACTGCGCTGCAAGTGACAAGGTGACCATTGCTGGCACGGCCAACTACTTCGCATTGAGGGGCATTAAGGTCTATGCTGGTGACCTGAATGCCGCTAACGCTAACGCGCTGAAGATGGCTACCGAGACTGGCGGTGCTGACTACCGCTTGATCACGGATATCACCGACATGTACTACACCGTTGAGAATCTGACCGAGGGTGGCACCTTCCTCTACAGGGTTAAGGCTCTGTATAACGACGGCACCTCCAGCGCTTGGAGTAACATCGAGGAGGTAACCCTGTTCGAGAACGGCCACGGCTATGCTCTGGGCGATGTCAACCACGATGGTGTGGTATCTGTTACCGACATGACCGAACTCATCGATGGTCTGCTGGACGAGAATACTACCCTCTGCCCGATTTGCTCCGATGTGGATCAGAATGGCGCTATCAACATCAATGATGTTACTACCCTTATCGACATTCTGCTCGCTGGTCAGCCTGCAAATCTTAGAATGGTAAACGGGTTCCTTCCCCTTAAGTTCTAATGATTGACTGGAATTATAGATAAACCCTAAATTAATTGGAGGATGTGCCAGAACTATGGCACATCCTCTTCTTATTAGGACTCTATAAAAGAATCAGTTCAATAGGTTGCTCACTTTGAATATCTCGGTAATATCGACGGCAATCTTGTCTTCGTCGTTATTATAGGGATTGAATATGATATCATAGTTTAAGGCGCCAGTATTGTAAACGCCAATGGTGAAGTCGTCAGCGGGCCATGAATGGGTATAGGTGTGTTCTTGAACGACCTTGAACCTGATGTCGGTACCCTCACCTTGCTCAAACGGTAGATACCGTCAGCACCCTTAATCATGTCGTTATTATCGTCGGTGGGACCCCTTTTTGTGGCGTAGATAGGCCAGTAGGCCTACAATGGCGAAGCCACCCAGTAAAATCATAAGGATTGGGAAGCGGCTGTGTCCTTCTGATGAGTCACCCTCGACATGATTAGATTCCTCATCATCAATCGATGGAAGCGTATCGCGGTAATTTTGCTCGGTGGCGTTATAATCGGTGGTCTCGCTGATGTGATCACTATCAAATGATCCCTCCTGCTGCTCGTTCTGTCGCCTGAGCGCCTCGTCAAAGTAATACTTTATTCGGGATATCAACTGCTCGCGTTCACTGCCAGTCCAGTCGACATACTGGGTTCCTAAATTGCCGGCTCCGTAGCAGGCGATGCACTTTCCTGTTCCTGAACAAGCGGCACAGACGATGGCGTCGGGGTTGGTGTTGACAAAGCCGCCACACACGTGGCAGAGGCCTGATCCATTACAGGCTTCGCATTTCTTCATGACCATCTGGCCCATGTAGAGTGTCTTGAGCAGATTCTCTAAAGCCACCATTTCGGCGGGATCAAGGTAGGCCATGAGTTCAGACGCCTGCTCTTGATATTTGTCGTTGGCCGAGGAACTGCTTGCCGACCCCTTGCTGCTATTGCCGGAGCCACCACACTGTGGGCAGGTGTCGTAATGTGTCTCGCCAAAGGGCACCATCTGGCGACACACGGGGCATTGTTGCTGCTTGCGGGAAACGCCATAGGTCGACGCCGAGGCAAAAGTCTTGATCCTGCCGCTGCCATGGCAACGAGGACAACTGGCGTCTGCCGTCAGGGCGACGCATAAAAAAACGATAACACAGGTAATAATTCTAAAAAAATCTTTCATAATTTCAAGTATTTAATTTGATAGTCCAATTCTATTCTTGAGCCACATTGAGCGTCTCAACCAAGGGACACTCATGAGCGTGAGATAGGTATTTTGCAAATTTACTGTTTATAGTGAAAGGCTCCTTGTTCCTATCCGTGTTTTAACTATTTTTAATGTTTATGTGTGGGCAGCAAGCTTTTCATGGACACCGCGCGCTTGTAGTACAAGGAGTGTGTGCGTTCCATTTCCAGACCGTAAGAACCGCATTGAACAGACGGTCAGTGCCATCGGGAGTAATATCTTTGTCGATTCTTTTAGGAGAAAGAATCAATTGGTTGTTTATGTGCTCACGAAAGTGTAACTTTGTAGATATATTATTTAAAGATTTGATTGTCACGATTTTATCAAAACTTTTTGACATAACAAAGCCTCCTCTTGGGAAAATAGAGGCTTTGTTATGTGTTTTACAGCATGTTACAAAAAGAGGATGTGCTAGAATTTTGTGACACCCCGCTTGTTTTGTCTGATGTTCATGATAAATGGATAAAAATGAAGGAAAAGAATGCTAAAAATACCCTTACTGAAAATGATAGTTTTCTTAAAAAGCGCGCGAATTATTTTCAGATTGTTTTGAAAACCATGAATAAAAAACAATATTGTTGTATATTTGCAGCAACTTTTTAATACATGGAATAAATCTGTTTATCATAATTAATTTATTATCTATGAAAAAAATTATTCTTTCAATGATTGCCATTCTAATGGCAATGTCAGTGTCTGCTGCCCCTGTGGACTATGCAACAGCACTGAAAATAGCTAAAAACCATTTAGCTAACAAAATGTATCCTGGCATGGTTATGTCTCCGTCGGCGCTCAATCCTGTCCTGCTCAAGGCCGAGATGGGCAATTCGAAAATCAACCAGCCTGTTTATTACATCTTTAACACATCGACCACCTACCTTGTTGTTGCTGGTGACGACCGTGCCGTCCAAATCTTGATGGAGGGTGATGCTCCTTTACAGGACATCAACAACCTGCCTCCTGGTATGATCGACATGCTGGGTATCTACAAGGATGAGATTGATTACTTGCATGAGCATCCGGGATTGGTGGTAGAGCCATTGCCCACACCCCAGAATACGCCTAAGCTCAAGGCTGTTACCATCAGCCCGTTGTTGACGGCGCTTTGGGATCAGGATGCGCCCTTCTGGAACCTGTGTAAGTTTACTTACAGCGGAACCACCTATCAGTGCTACACGGGCTGCCCCGCCACGTCGGCATCGATGGTGCTCTATTACTGGAAGTTCCCTGCCAGTGTAGATGCGCTTCCAGCTTACACAGCTACATTGGATCTCTCCTATTATAATAGTGTTAACTATACCTATCCTGCTCTGGCCGCAACTGCATTTGACTGGAACAACATGAAGGATTCTTACTCCAGCTACAATACCGCTCAGGGTAATGCTGTGGCTACGCTGATGCGCTATGTGGGCCAGGCCGAGAATATGATGTACGGTACCGCCAGCGCTGGTGGTAGCGGTATCTATGTATCCGAGAACTACAGGATTGCCGATATGTTCAAACTTTTTGGCTATAAGTCAACAGCACGAAATGCCCAGAAGTCTTCTTATACTGATGCTAACTGGGCTGCCCTTATTCAGGGTGAGTTGATCGCTGGCCGTCCCCTTGTTTATTGCGCTGTATCATCTTCCGAAGGTGGTCACGCCTTCAATGTCGATGGTTATCGTGATAGTGACAATAAGTATCACGTTAACTGGGGTTGGAGTGGATCAGGCAACAACTGGTTTGTGATGAACTCCTTCAGCGATGGCTCTGGCACGTTTAACCAGTCTCAGCAGGCTATTGTCGGTGTTGAGCCCTCGGATGTTCCCACCGTAACCCCCGTACTGACCGTTAATCCCACCTCTCTGGAATTCACCGGTTGCAGCACAGGTGAAACCTATACCAAGACCTTTACCGTAAGCGGTACCGACATGCTCGGAGACGTGACCATCACCTCCAACAGCAGCACCTTTACCGTATCACCCACCACGCTCACCAAGGAGCAGGCCGAGGCTGGTGCTACCGTCACTGTGACCTACAAGCCCACCTCATCGGGCACCCGCACCGCCACCATTACTGTTTCGAGCCTCATGGCCGAGAACAAGACCGTTAGCCTTACGGGTACAGCTACCACGACTCCCAAGATCACTGCCAATCCCACCACACTGGACATGAGCACCGCCGTGGGCTCTACCGTTACCCAGACTTTCACCGTGTCGGGTACCAACCTGACTGGCAATGTTTATCTGTCATGCAGTGGCCAGGGCTTCACTATCAACAAGACCAATATTTCCAAGACTGCCGCAGCCACTGGTGCTGAAGTTACCGTTACCTATAAGCCCACCACCTCAGGAACCCACAGTGGTACGGTTACCCTGACCAGCGCGGGCGCCGAAAGTGTTACCGTGACACTGAACGGTACAGCCGTCGGTTCTCCCACCATTGTGGCTAATCCCACCTCGCTGAGCTTCAACACCACCGTGGGCCAGCCTGTTACCAAGACATTCAACGTTTCGGCCACCGACTTGACTGGCAACGTCTATCTGGCTGTGACAGGTACTGGCTTCTCAATCAACAAGACCAATATCACCAAGGATGCCGCTCTTGCAGGTACAACAGTCACTGTGACCTATAATCCGACCACTGGAGGCTCATCAACAGGCGTTGTTACCCTGACAAGTGCTGGAGCACAGAGTGTTAACGTTTCGTTGAGCGGTGTTGCCGGTACGGTTCCGACGTTGAGCGCCAATCCCACTTCGCTCAACTTTGCCACCACTGTCGGCACTCCCGTGACCAAGTCGTTTGTCTTGAATGCCGCCAATCTTGAGGGTAACGTGACACTGGCTGTTCAGGGTAATGAGTTCACCATCGACAAGACCTCGATTATTCCTGGCGCAGCCAACGGCTCTTATATTAATGTGACTTACACCCCGACTGCGTTTGGCACTCACACTGGCACTGTGACAATCACCAGTCCCAATGTTCCCACTGTTACCGTTGCCCTGAATGGTCAGGCCGACCTCGTGAAGTATGCTCCTGTAATGCTTCCCGCCGATGAGAGCGCTATCAACCTGACCAAGTTCCGCGCCGACTGGACCGACCAGACTCCTATCGAGAACATCCAGAGCTATACTCTCGAGGTATCGTCCAAGTCTGAGCCACTTCCCGAGCCCGAACTGATTGCTACCTTGTCGGGTACTTCATACTCGGGTAGCGGCTATTATGCCGTCAACCTGACTGCCCCCTGGAGCGGTCTCAACACCCGTGGCCATCTGAGTGAGATCATCTACTTCAGGAATAACTACGATGGTGATGGCTCCTATGGCTACATTGCCTACACTGTTCCCGCTGGTTATGAGAATGCTACATTCACGATGAAGATTACCTCAGGTACCAGTGCAACCGAGGCTGTGGGCAATCTGACGGTATCCACACCTCAGACTGCTGGCACCACCCACTACTTCAACCCGTCTGAGACCTACTCATGGGTTGTAACCGCAAGCTCTGGCGATCAGATTATGATTACCACTCCCGATGCCCAGTACTCGCCCGATATCGCACTGATCGAGGTTTATGCCGGCGATGCAACTGTTGCTAAGCTCAGGGCTAACGAGAGCGGCGACGCCACCTATCGCCTGATCACTGGTATCACCGACAGGTTCTACACCGTTAACGACCTTACCGCAGCAGGCACCTTCCTCTACAAGGTGAAGGCTATCTATCTTGACGGTACCGAGAGCGAGTGGAGTAACATCGAGCAGGTTACCCTGTTCGAGAACGGCCATGGCTACGCCCTGGGTGACGTGAACCACGATGGTGTGGTATCGATCACCGATATGACCGCCCTCATTGATGGCCTGTTGGCTGGCGATACCAGCTTGTGCCCGATCTGCAGCGATGTGAGTCAGGATGGCGTTGTTGACATCAAGGATGTTACTGCTATTATCGACTTCCTGCTGGTTGGTGAGCCTGCCACCTACAATGTGGCAAAGATCTTCAACCGCAGGTATATCTCCGGTAGATAAGGTTTCATTGACCGAATAACCCTGAAATAATTGCGGGGCGCCATTCTCGAGTGGCGCCCCGCAATCTTTAGGTATCAATTAACGTGGTGAAGTCTTAACAGTGGTGGGTGTCAGTAACTGTGAAACCGCGCAGGAAGGCATCGGTGTCCATCCGCTTTTTGCCCGACTGCTGCAGGGACAGCACTTGCAGCCAGCCGTCGGCACAGGCGACGCGCAGCGTCTTGCGGTCGGCAAGGAGAGTACCTGGAACGGGGTGTTCGTTGCCTGTAAACCGCTCGGGTTCTCCCGTCTTATAGACCTTGATGGTCGTTACCTCGTTGCCGTTCTCGTCCTTGAGGACAGTCCATGCGGCGGGGTAGGGTGACAGGCCGCGGATGTGGTTGTACAATTCCTCGGCGGGACGGGTCCAGTCGATGCGGCAGGTGTCCTTGAAGATTTTGGGCGCTGGCGTGGGCTGTTGGCCCGTGGTGAGCATCTGGTCCTGGGGAATGGGCTTGACGGTGCCGTTGATGATGGCATCGACAGTCTCGAGTACCATGTCGGCTCCCATGACCATGAGGCGGTCGTGGACGTCCTCGACGTTGTCATGGCGGCCAATGGGACAACTGCGCTGCTGGATAACGTCGCCCGTATCTATCTCGTGCTTGAGGAAGAAAGTGGTCACACCAGTCTCGGTGTCACCGTTCATCACGGCCCAGTTGATGGGCGCGGCGCCGCGGTAGCGCGGCAGCAGCGAGGCATGCAGGTTGAAGGTGCCCAGCGGTGGCATCTGCCACACGGCCTCGGGCAGCATCCTGAAGGCGATGACGATAAACAGTTGGGCGCCAAATGAGCGCAACTCCGCGATAAATGCCTCGTCCTTAAGGCTCACGGGCTGCAATACCGGCAGGCCGTGCTCGACGGCATAACGCTTGACGTCGCTCTGTTGCAGTTGGCGGCCTCGGCCCGCGGGTTTGTCGGGCATGGTGACCACAGCAACAACATTATATCCACCGTCAACAAGTCGGCTAAGGCTCTCGACAGCAAAGTCGGGCGTACCGAAAAAAACGATCTTCAAGTCCTCTTTAGTCATTATAATTCCTAATTCCTAACTCCTAACTTCTAACTCCTAACTCCTAATTAAAAAGAGATACACAAAGCTCCGCCCAATACCCACTGGTTCAGGTGCTTGCTTGCACTGGATTTGAACTCCTGCACTGGATCCCAGTTGAAAGTGTCAATGAGATCATTTCGGAGTCTTGGACAGAATTTTTCAATGTACATAAACGGGGCGTAGGTGGCTGTATAGGTTTTGTGGGAATAATCATAGTCACAGAATACCCTCCATGAGAATGAGTTCTTGTAAGCGTAGGTGAGAGAAAGGCCCGTGCCGAATTTCATCGAGTTGGAGGCATGTACATCAATGTAGTCCCATTCACTGTAGGCAACCTGATCACCGTCGGGGAAGTAGTGCCCTTCGTCATCATAGTCAATTCTGGTTCCAAGGAATTTGGCGTTCACGTCAATGTCGTCCATAATGCTGTGGCCAATGAGTAACTTGGATCCGATGGCAAAACGGCTGGACAGTGGCAGACTGAAGTATAGGCCGGCGTCGGCAGCAAATTCGGTAATGTGGTCACTTTCAATTTCGAGGCCAAAGTAAGAGATAGCTTCCTGGAATTCGGGTTGCTCGGTAAGTTCTGTTATACTTTTTCTCTCAATTTCGGTAAAATCTGACCAGCCATTGATTGGCGTGCTCTTGACGCGAAGGCGTCCGCCGATGCCGACATAGGGGTTGAAGAACCAAGCGCCCTCGGCGCCCACAGCTGTCGCAGAGCGGAATTTAAGATTAATGGGGTCTGTATCGGCGGCATCAGGGTCGCCATCAGCTGTGATGCCGAAGTTGAACCCTGGCAATGTCAAGTTCTTGTTGCCCAGTCCGATACCCATCGAGATAGAGAAGAATGATGGATTCGTCCTCAGGTCGGGATAGTAAGCGAGATCGTTCATCAGCAGGCCTTTCTGCTTGAAAAACAGGTCGCAGATGCCATAAGCCAACTCGGTCGAGAGGATACCGATGCCGGCACCCGAGAGCACGTCCGAAATCCAGTGCCTATTGTTCAGCACGCGCATCACACCCGTAGCCGTGGCTACCGTATAGCCCGCGATGGAGTACCAGGGTGAGCGCGTCAAGCCATATTCCTTGTGCAGGATGGTCGCGCCGGCAAAGGCCGTAGCGGTGTGTCCCGAGGGCCACGAGTTGTGCGTCGATTCATCGGGACGCAACTCGCTGGCGGTGTATTTGATGCTGTTGACAAAGAGAGCCATCACTCCGTAGGAAGCCAGTGATGAGGCAAACAGTCGTGGCCATGATGAGCGGCCCTCAACCCCTGCCATTTTAAGGCCCACGGTCAGCGCGATGCCCGAGAACTGGGTGTAGTTGTCAATCTCGCTATGGAAGTTGTATTTGATGAGGCGGATCTTGGTGTTTGTATTCTTGTAGTTTTGTCTGAATGCCTCTTTCTCGCCCTTGGCTATTATACCGGCCACAAACAGCGGGACGCCCACCCACGTCTGGTCCTGCAAGAACTTGTAGGGTTTGACAGCCGGGTTGGTGGTGTTCTTCAGGAAACGGAAGTCCACCCCACGGTATTTGCGGAAATAATCGGCGTCAAAGGTGTATTCTTTCCCTGCATACTGTCCGGTAACCGTCTGCTGTGGTACCGTGTCTGCAGCATTAACGGTAACAGTGTCGGCAACGCTGATTGCTTGTTCTGTTTCATCAACAATCACTGGCACCGAGTCATTAACGACCGGGTCGCTGATATTGGTCACTTCGGTGGCCCTTGTGGTGAATGGCAGTAAAGCGGCTGCCATTAGGGATATGATATGAACTTTCTTCATGATGGAATTAATTTTTTATTAATCATATGTATAGTGTTTCAGCACCTGGCGGTAGCTGTTGAAAATCTTACTCTTTGAGACAAAGCCCACATAGTGTCCCTTCTCGTCAATGACGGGAAGATTCCATGCGCCGGTGTGGTCAAATGTCTTCATGACTTGTTCCATGGGAGTGCCGATGACGACCTTGGCGGGAGGTATGGCCATGAAGCGGTTCACGTACATGCGGCGGTACAAGTCGGGACGGAACATGATGTTGCGTATGTCATCGAGCTGCACGACACCCAGCAGTGTGCCCTCGTCATCGGTGACGGGGAACAGGTTGCGGTGGCTCTGGGCAATGGTATCGACCATGTCCTTGAGGCTCATGTCGGGATGGACTATAGAGAAGTCTTTTTCAATCACGCTGTCCATCTTGAGCAGCGTGAGCACCGAGCGGTCCTTCTGGTGGGTGAGCAATTCACCGCGCTTGGCCAAACGGCGGGAGTAGATGCCGTAGGGGGTGAAAATGCGGCAGATGGCGTAGCTGGAGGCCGACACGATGAGCAGCGGCAGGAACAACTCGTAGCCGCCGGTCATCTCGGCGGTAAGGAAGATGGCCATCAGCGGAGCATGCATGACGCCAGCCATGACGCCCGCCATGCCCATGAGAGCGAAGTTCTTGATGCTGAGGGGCGTGTCAAGGTCAATGAAGCCCACCTGATTGACCAGATAGGCAAAGAACACGCCTGCCATAACGCCCACAAACAGTGAGGGAGCGAAAGTACCGCCCACACCGCCACCACCATTGGTGGCTGCCGTGGCAAATACCTTGAATGCGCCGAGGGCGAACAGGAACAGCAGTACGGCAATGGTGTTGTTGCGGTAGTTGTAGAATAGGCTATGGTTGAAGATGCTTGTGATGTCACCGTTGATGAGGTGGGTGATGCCGTCATAACCCTCACCGTAGAGAGGCGGCAGGAGGTAAATGAGCAGGCTCAGTGTAATGCCGCCCACGGCAAACCTTACCCAGCGGTTGCGCAACCGCTTGAAGCGATTCTCAATCCTGTCAACGAGGGTGATGAAGTAGAGCGACACAAAGCCGCAGAAGACGCCCAGCATCACCACAAACGGGATGCGTGAGGCATAGAAAGGCTCGCTTTGGGAAAAGAAGAACTCGACGTTGTAGCCCGTGAACACATAGGCCACTGTCGCACCTGCCACCGAGGCCGTAATCAGTGGAATGGCCGCTCCGGCAGTGAGGTCGAGCATGAGCACCTCGATGGTGAACAGCATACCCGCGATGGGGGCCTTGAAGATGCCGGCAATACCTGCCGCGGCACCACAGGCAACGAGCATGGCCAGCGTCTGGGGCGAGAGCCTGAAGGCCTGTCCCAGGTTGCTGCCGATGGCGGCTCCGGTGAACACGATAGGACCCTCGGCTCCGACCGAACCACCGAACCCGATGGTCACCGACGATGCGAGCAGTGAGGAGTACATGTTGTGGACCTTGAGGCGGCTCTTCTTCAGTGCCAGGGCATATAGCACGCGCGTGACACCATGGGAGATGGGCTCCCGCGCGATGTAATAGACATAGAGGCTCGCCAGCAGGATACCGATGGCGGGAAATACCAGGTACAGCAGGTTATCACGCTCGATATCAAAGCGGTTAGTGAGGAATCCAGCAATGAGGCCGATGAGGGTCTTGAGCAGGACTGCGGCAAGGCCCGATGCGGTGCCAATGATGAGGGCGAGTATGACGACAAAGGTTTTTTCGGGTACATGCTTCTCGCGCCATATCAACAGTTGCAACCACCAGCCGTTGCCCTCGCCGTTGGGGGCACTGGCTGCGGCATCCGACCGTTGTGTAGCAGTGTTGTCCCGTGCCATCACATTCCGCGTCCGGTAAAGACGATTTTAATTGTGTAAATGAGTATCTTCAAGTCGTTGAGCAACGACATGTTATCAAGGTACATGAGGTCATACTTGACGCGCTCCACCATCTCGTCGACGTTCTTGGCATAGCCAAATTTTACCATGCCCATCGATGTGATGCCGGGACGCACCTGATGGAGCAGCGCATAGCTGGGAACGCGCTGGAGAATCTGGTCGATATAGAATTTGCGCTCGGGACGGGGACCCACGATGGACATCTCGCCCTTGAGAACGTTCCAGAACTGGGGCAGCTCGTCGATGCGGTACTTGCGCATGAAACGGCCGAAGGGGGTGATTCTCGGGTCGTCGTCCGACGACAGCTGAGGCTTGCCCGTTGCCTCGGCATTCTGTATCATCGAGCGGAACTTGATGATATTGAAGGGCTTGTTGTGAAGCCCGATGCGTTCTTGCAGGTAGAAGATGGGGCCGGGACTGGTCGCCTTGATGATGCAGGCCACAATGGCAAACAGGGGCAGGAGCACAATCAGGGCGGCAATCGACACGATGACATCGATGGCGCGCTTCAGGTTCTTGCTGCTGTCGCTCATGCTGCTGCGGGAGATGTTGACCAGCGGCTCGCCATAGATGTCCGAGATGCGCACTTGGGACTGTATCATGTTGAAACGCTCGGGAGAAATCATGATGGGCAGGCCCAGACCGAAGAGCTTGTTCAGCGCATTCATGGTCTGGCGGGTGTCGTCACGCGTGGGGACTACAATGAGTTCCCAGATGCCCTCCAGTTCACACACCTCCTTGAGTTCGTCAAGTTCATAGCAGGGCAGGGGGTTGCCCTTGACAGGGTTCTCGCCCGGTATGTTAACGTAGCCGCGGATGTCATAGCCCGACGAGCGGCGCTTGGAATTGAGTTTGTTGACAAAGTTGACTGCCGCCGAACCGCTGCCAATGACAATGGCTGGGAAAGTCCACCGTCGGGACTTGATTTCGCGGGATGCTATATTGGTGATGATGGCTCGCATGGCATAGACAAAGCCGAATATCAAGCCCCACAGGATTAGGATCATCTCGTAATCGCTGCCGCGCACACCAATCACATCGTTGATCAAGGCCATGAAGAAGATGAGCAGCGTGTTGATGGCCGAACTGGCGGCTGTCGTGAGCAGCTCCTGGACACGTGACTTGCGGCACACGTTGTTGTAGTAGCCGCTGAAAGCATAGACCACCATCATCAGCAATGGGAAGAAAATCTGACCCGCAACCACCATGTTGCTCTTCAGGTAGCTGATAAGGTACTCGTGGCCGATAACGGTTCCCAATTTCCATCTCACGCAGTTATAGGTGAACCAGGCAAGGTTAGACATCAAGTAATCACCCAGCACATACTTGATGCGCTGGCGGTGTGCCTTGTTGTTGATGTCTAACTTGATCTTCATTTCACAAAACCACTCGAGTGATTAACGTATGATCTTGAAAGTCCCGTCACGGCTCAGCAAGATGATGTTCGACGGCTGGTGGGGAGTCGTGTCGTCCCTGCGGTACTCCACGGCATAGTCCACATGCTCGACAATGCTGGTATCGATATCCGAAAAGCGTTTTGCGGTAGGCTGCCCGCTGACGTTGGCCGAGGTGGACACGATAGGCTTGCCGAATCGCTCACACAAGCGGTGGCAGAACTCGTCATTGGGAATCCTGATGCCCACGCTGTCCTCATCGCCCAGCACGTTGGGAGCGAGGTTGTAAGCACCCTCATAGATGATGGTTAACGGCTTGACGGCCACGTCGATAAGTTCACGGGCGATAGCGGGCACATCGACCACATAGTGATCCAGATGGTCCGCACTGTCGATGAGCACAATCAGCGCCTTGCTGTCATCGCGCTGTTTGAGTTGATATACTTTCTTGACGGCTTCGGCATTGGTGGCATCACACCCGATGCCCCACACGGTATCAGTCGGGTAGAGTATAAGTCCGCCGGCACTCAACACTTTGAGGCATTGGACGATATCGGCTTCCTGCCGTGCTTTGGTCTTCTGTATTTGTTCCTTACTTGGACTCATTTTTATAGGTTTGCACGAGTGCAAAGATAATTCAAAGTTATTATCCTTACAACAAAGACGGCTGTTTTTTTATTGGCAATTTCCATATTACAGCAAATTGGTCCAATGGGCCACGCTCGGCTCATTGGACCAATTCTTGATATCCGACTGCTTGGAGTTTAGTTCTTCTGCTGTTTGGCCCAGCTGTCTTTCAGGCCGATGGTGCGGTTGAACACAAGGTGACCCTCGGTCGAGTCCTGATCGACGGTAAAGTAGCCGATGCGCTGGAACTGGAAGGTGTCACCCACCTTGGCGGTTTCGGCCAGGAACGGCTCGATCTTGGCGTCGGTGATGACGCGCAGCGAGTCGGGATTGAGCAGCTCACGGAAGTCGTGCTCGGTATCGGCGCTGGGGTTCTCGACGGCGAACAGGCGGTCGTAGAGCCTTACCTCGGCATCAACGCAGTGGCGGGCGCTCACCCAGTGCAGTGTGCCCTTGACCTTGCGCTGGCTACCGGCGCTGCCGCTCAGCGTGTCAGCATCATAGGTGCACTGGATCTCCAAGACGTTGCCGTCAGCATCCTTAGTGCAGCCGGTGCACATGATGATATAGGCTCCCTTGAGGCGCACTTCCTTGCCCGGTGTGAGGCGGAAGAACTTCTTGGGAGGCTCTTCCATGAAGTCGTCACGCTCGATGTAGATCTCGCGTGAGAAGGGCATCTGGTGCTTGCCTGCGTTCTCCTGCTCGGGGTTGTTGTCCATTTCCATCATCTCCACCTTGTCCTCGGGATAGTTGGTGATGACGACCTTGACGGGATTCAACACGGCGCTCACGCGGTTGGCGTGGTGGTTCAGCTCCTCGCGGATGTTGTGCTCGAGCAGGCCGATGTCGTTCAGTGCCTCATACTTGGTGTAGCCGATGTCCTCGATGAAGTTCTTGATGGCTTGAGGCGTATAGCCGCGGCGGCGCAGTCCGCACAGGGTCGGCATGCGGGGGTCGTCCCAACCTGCCACGAGGCCTTCCTTGACGAGTTGCAGCAGTTTGCGCTTGCTCATCACGGTGTAGGTGAGGTTCAGGCGGTTGAACTCAATCTGGCGGGGGCAATACTCACTGGCGCTCTCGCCTGCGAGCTCGTGCACGAAGTAGTCGTACAGGTCGCGGTGAGGTACAAACTCCAGTGTGCAGATCGAGTGGGTCACGCCCTCGAAGTAGTCGCTCTGGCCATGGGCAAAGTCATACATGGGATAGACGTTCCACTTGTTGCCAGTGCGCCAGTGCGGCGTCTTGATGATGCGGTAGATGATCGGGTCGCGGAAGTGCATGTTGCTCGATGCCATGTCAATCTTGGCACGCAGTACATGGCTGCCCTCCTCAAATTCGCCCGCGTTCATGCGCTGGAACAGATCCAGGTTCTCCTCGACCGTGCGGTCGCGGTAGGGGCTGTTGGTACCGGGAGTGGTGGGCGTGCCCTTCTGCTGGGCAATCTGCTCACTCGTCTGGTCGTCAACATAGGCTTTGCCCTCCTTAATCAGGCGGATAGCGAAGTCATACAGTTTGGGGAAGTAGTCGCTGGCATAGTAGAGCCTGTCGCCCCAGTCATAGCCAAGCCAGTGGATGTCGCGCATGATGGCCTCGACATACTCGGTGTCCTCCTTCTGGGGGTTGGTGTCGTCAAAGCGCAGGTTGCACGTGCCTCCAAACTTCTCGGCTACGCCAAAGTCCATGCAGATGGCCTTGGCATGGCCAATGTGCAGATAACCGTTAGGCTCTGGCGGGAAACGCGTGTTCAAGCGTCCACCATTCTTACCAGCTGCCAAGTCGTCGGCAACAATCTGCTGTACAAAATTCAAGGGCTTCTTCTCCTCACCCATTGCGTTGATATTCTCAATATTCTCCGCCATATTATCTCGTTATTAAATTGTTTTTTCTACTACTCAAACCGCAAAAGTACAAAAAAACTCACAAACTCCACCCCTCCAATAAAAATATCCAACCACGCGGGACACGGGGACGGTTCTTTTGTCCCGTTATCCTCGGATGTAGTGGGGCATGTCGTTGGGGATGACCATGGAGATTTCTACCATGCCGCAGACTTTGCCGTCCTTGCGCCACGGGGTCTGGTAGATCATCTTCTTGACGCCTTGCTTGTCGATAGTGTAGCAGTTGACGGTGTCGGTGGCGATCATGTGGCGGATTTTTTCCTGTGACTTCGGACTGTGGCAGGGCATGAGGTTCTGGCCCAGCATAGTGCGGCCATCCTTGTCAAAGGTGGCACGCGAGCGCTCGTTCATGAAAATCACTTTCCCCTCCAGGTCACACACGGTGATGGCACAATGGGTGCCTTCGGCCCATGCCAGGGCCTCTTCAATATCTTTAAATTGCTCGTTCATAGTATCGTTTTTTGAAAAATGGGACAAAAGAACCGTCCCTTTGTCCGGGTTATTTGTTTACAACATTCACGGGCTTGCCGTCGAGATAGGCAGCTACGTTGCTGGTGATGACATCCATCAGACGCTCACGGGCCTCGAAACTGGTCCAGCCGATGTGGGGTGTGATGTAGCAGTTGCGGGCCGTCAGTAGCGGATGTTCGGCTGCGGGCGGCTCAACGCTGGTGCAGTCAATGGCTGCGGCATAAAGGTGACCGCTGTTCAGCGCGTCGGCCAGGTCTTGCTCGACAATGAGGGCACCGCGTGCCATATTGAGCACGATGGATCCCTGCTTCATCAGCGCCAGACCCTCGGCATTGATCATTCCAGTGGTGTCGGCATTGAGCGGACAGTGCATGGTGAGCACGTCGCTCGTGCGCAACAGGTGTTCGAGGTTGTCGGCCTTGATGATACCATCGGGCAACTGATCCTGGCTCTTGCTGGTATAGGCCATCACACGCATGTTCATCGCCAGAGCAATACGGGCCACGGCGCTACCGATGTTGCCCAGACCAACAATACCCATCTGCTTGCCTGCCAACTCGATAAGGGGCGTGTTGAAGTAGGCGTAACTGCCGCAGTTGGTCCACTTCAGGTCGTGAGCCTCGTCGGTATAGTGCTGGGGCTGCCAGCAGATGTTCAGCAGGTGGGCGATGGTGAGTTGTGCCACGCTGTCGGTGCTATAGGCGGGCACATTGGTCACGATGATGCCTCGGCGGGCAGCCTCAGCGCTGTCCACGACGTTAAAGCCCGTTGCCATCACACCGATATACTTCAGGTCGGGCAACTGTGCTATGGCGTCGGCATCGATGGGGACCTTGTTGGTCAGCACCATTTCGGCGCCCTTGCAGCGCTCAAGAACAGTGTCGGCGGTGCCAAAGTCATAGATGTCACAAGGCGCGAGGGCCTTCATCGGTTCCCACGAGAGGTCACCGGGATTGCCGGCATATCCGTCAAGGATAACAATTTTTCTCATAATGCTATATAATAATGTCTAAGTGTAAATGTTGATGTCGGTTATTAGAATTCACAAAATTAAGCGAAAAATGCCAAATGACAAAAAATATAGTTAATTTTGCAGATTAAAATCACTTTTTGGATTCTGCATTTTCACTATGGATAACAAGAAACTGGTTGAAACGGTCGCTGCCAACCTGGGCCGCAGTACTGATGACGTGAGCAAACTGCTTGAGGCGTTTGCTGGCGTGCTGCGTACCCGTTGCGGTGAGATGGATAGCGTGATTGTGCCTGGTTTTGGCACGTTTGAGCCCAAGAAGCGCAACGAGCGCGTGATGGTTCATCCATCAACGGGTAGGCGCATGTTGGTGCCCCCGAAAATCGTTGTGGGCTTTAAGGTGAGCAATGTGCTTAAGACAAAACTCAAATAATTAGGAGGGCAACGTCATGAATACCAAAATCACCTTTAACGAGATTGTTGACCTGATCGCTGAATCCACCTCAACCTCAAAGCGCGTGTGTGAACTGTTCCTCAGGGAATTGTTCTCCACCGTATCCCAGACGCTTATCGATGGTGAGGAAGTGAAAATCAAGGGAGTGGGCACCTTCAAGATGGCCAGTGTGAAGTCACGCAAGAGTGTGAATGTCACCACCGGCGAAGCTATGGTAATCAAGGGCCATAGCAAAATCACCTTCACGCCCGACAAATCCCTGTCCGAAGCCGTGAACCAGCCTTTTGCTCAGTTTGAGACCGTTTATCTTGACGATGCGGTGACCGACGAGAAACTGGCTGCCATCGACAAGGAATATCCCTCGCTGTTTGACTCTGAGGCTGATTCCGCGCCCACTCAAAACGAGCCGGCTCCCGCTGCAGAACCCAAGCAGCAGGTCGAACCCTCCAAACCGGTTGAACCCATCAAACAGGACCCCCAGGCCGAGCCTGAAGATCATGCCGCCCCCGCCCCTGTGGAACCTGTAGAACCCGTGGCATCTGATGAACCCATTGAGCCAGAAGCATCCGTTGAACCGTCAAAGCCCGCAGTACCCGACAAATCTGTTGAGCCTGCCGCGGCCAAGCCTGTGTCCCGCCCGATGCTGGTGGGAATTCCTATCGACGGCCCCACGCAACCCAAGCCTGAGCCCGAACCCGTCGAGGGCCCTGCCGAAGACGAGTATTTCTATCGTCCCGCCCCCCGCAACACTTATACCCCGACTCCCGAGCAGCTGGCGGCCGCTCCCCGCAAGTTTGACAAGCGGTGGATAGCCCTTGCTATAGGTGTGCTTGTTGCCTGCCTGTTGGGCTGGCTCTTGATGAAGGGTTGCAGCAAGGCCGAATCATCATCCGAAGACGTGGCTGCAGCCGACAGCGACACGGTCGCTCTGGCTGTTGAGGAACCAGCCGTTGTCACCGAGACGGTCACCAGTCAGGTCGTACTGAGCACCATGGCCGACAAACACTATGGCAGCCAGTGGTTCTGGGTATACATTTACGAAGAGAACAAGGATAAGATTGATGACCCCGACAATGTGCCCATCGGTACTGTTGTGGTCATACCGCCTGCCGAGAAATACGGCATCGACGTCAACGACCCCGCGAGCCTCAAGAAGGCCCAGCGCCGGTCATGGGAAATCCTGAAAGGTAAATAATCTGTTGAATCAGAAACGGTTGATGATGTCTGCAATGGCGCGGGCATCATCTGGCGTGATGGGGTGGGCGATGGGCAGCGAGACCACCTCACCTGCCATGCGCTCGGTCACGGGTAGTGGCGCGTGGTCCAGGTCATGGTAACAGGGCTGCCAGTGGGCTGGGGTGGCATAGTGGATGTCGGTGCCAACTCCATTGTCGGCAAGATGGGCGCGGAAGGCGTCGCGGTTCTCGACCCTCACCACATACTGATGCCAAATCTGTTTCATGTCCTCGAAGATGACGGGAGCCTTGACGCGTGGATTGTCGATGGCTTCGTTATAGGCTCTGGCGACAGCAGCGCGCGTATCGTTTTCCTGTTCCAAGTGGCGCAGTTTCACCCTGAGCATAGCAGCTTGGATTTCGTCCAGGCGGCAGTTATATCCCTTATAAATATTGTGGTAGCGTCTGTCGGAACCGTAATTGGCCAGTGCCCGAACGGTTGCGGCAAGGGTATCATCGTTGGTGACTACAGCTCCACCATCACCCAGGGCACCCAGGTTCTTGGTCGGGTAGAAGCTGATACCCGCCGCGTCACCCAGTCCACCCGTGATGAACGTGCCGTTCAAGCCGGCTATGCCGCTGTGGGCGCCAATCGCCTGGGCGTTGTCCTCAATAATGCGCAGGTCGTGGTCTCGGGCCGCCTGCATCAATGCCATGTCCCAACAGGGAGTGCCATAGAGGTGCACTGGCATGATGGCGCGGGTGCGCGGTGTGATAAGTCCCTCGAGCAAGCCGGAGTCGAGGTTCATGGTGTCCACGCGGGGGTCGCACAGCACGGGCACCAGGCCACATTGGCTGATGGCGAGAATGCTGGCGACATAGGTGTTGGCGGGCACGATAACCTCGTCGCCGTCACGCATGATTCCCATCTCCTTGTAGGCCTGCAGGATAAGCCGCAGGGCGTCGAGACCGTTGCTCACTCCCACGCAGTGCCGTGCCTGGCACAGGGTCGCGATTTCCTGCTCGAGCAGTTCGGTCTGGGTGCTATGTATGTAACGTCCGCGCTCAATCACATCACATGCGGCGGCTTTCAGCTCGTCCATGTAGGGACCGTTGGCAAGCGCGAGGTCAAGGAAAGGGTACTGTTTCATGATGGCAATCGGTGTTGATGGTTATTCGTTAGGGACGTCTTTCAACTTGAGGAACATTTCGTAATCCCTCACATAGTCGTTCTCGTCATAGTGGTGGGAGGCCAGGGCCAGACATACCGAACCCGACGAGAAATTCTGCAGCGTGCGCCAGATGCCGGGCACGACCAGCAGGCCCTGATAGGGACGGTTGAGCGTATAGGTATACTGGTCGACGCCGTCGTTAACGGTGACATCAAAGCTGCCGCTGATGGCGATGATAAACTCGTGGCACGTGTAGTGGCTGTGACCGCCACGCTCGGCGCCGCCTGGCACATCATAAATATAGAACGTGCGCTGGATGTCAAAAGGCAGGTCCACACCATTGTTCACCGCAGTAAGGTTGCCGTTGGCGTGATGATTGCGGTTGAGTGTGATGATGCGGCAGTCATTGATGTGTGACTGTTTATGGATCTTGATTTTGTCGGTCATACTATCCATGTTGCTGGTTTTTTAAGGTCATGAAATCTTCGAAATCGGTAATGTAGTCATCCTCGTTGTAATAGGTGCTGGTGAGTACCAATGCTACCGAGTTGGTGGAGAAATTATTGATGTGGCGCCATGTGAGCCTGGGAATGTACAGCCCTATCTGGGGGCGTGCCAGATGGAACGTTTGCTCACGTTCGCCATCGTTGACAACCACGTCAAAGCTGCCGCTCAAGGCCACGAGGAATTCCTGTTGTTCGATGAAGGCATGTCCGTCGCGCCACATGCCGCTGGGCACGTCATAGATCCAGTAGTTGCGCATGACCCTGAACGGGACATGGATCTCGCTCTCGATAAACGTCAGGTTCCCCCGCGGGTCTTTCACCTTGGGCAATTCTATCAGGTGGGCTGTCTTGTTGACGTCAAATTCCATTTTGGGCAAGTTTGATTAGGTATTGGCCGTAGTGGTTCTTCTTCATGGGCTCGGCGAGGGCCATGAGTTGGTCGGCATTGATCCACCCCTTGCGGAATGAAATCTCCTCGAGTGCGGCGACCTGCACACCTTGCATGTTGACGATGGTGCCGATAAAGTTGGACGCGTCGGCCATCGAGTCGCTGGTTCCCGTGTCGAGCCATGCAAATCCTCGGCCCAGCGTCTGGACATGGACGCGGTCCTGGGCCAGGAACTCCTGGTTGACGGTGGTGATTTCGAGTTCGCCGCGGGCACTGGGTTTGATGTGCTTGGCAATCTCGACCACGTCGTTGGGATAGAAGTAGAGCCCCGTCACGGCAAAGTTGCTCTTGGGATGCTCGGGCTTCTCTTCAAGGCTCGTGGCCTTGCCGTGCTCGTCAAATGCCACCACGCCAAAGCGGTTCGGGTCCTTGACGGCATAGGCCCACAGGGTGCACACGTTCTCACGCTCGGTGCGTTCGGTGGCTTCAATGAGCATGCGGGTGAAACTCTGGCCGTAGAAGATGTTGTCGCCAAGAACCAGGCAGACGCTATCCTTGCCGACGAACTCCTCGCCGATGATAAAAGCTTGGGCCAGACCCTCGGGACGGGGCTGCTCGGCATACTCAAAGTGTACGCCGATGTCCTCGCCACTACCTAACAGGCGGCGGAACATGGGCAGGTCCTGGGGGGTGGATATGATGAGAATCTCACGGATGCCGGCGAGCATCAGCACCGAGATGGGATAGTATACCATGGGCTTGTCATAGATGGGTATCAACTGCTTGGAGATACCCTTAGTCACTGGGTAAAGCCGTGTCCCAGAGCCGCCTGCTAATACAATTCCTTTCATAGTCGTTAGCTATATCTTGTGGTTGTGTACGGTTGTCGTTATGTTTAATCTTGCGAAGTTACAAAGTTTTCGGCAATGCACCAAGCCTGTCGTTGAAAAATGTTGAAATCGGTGATGTGGTGAATCTTGTTTAGGCCAATGGGAGAAAAGCCCGATGGCAAATTGTAAGCAAATTCAAGATTCTTGGTGAAAAATCATCGTTTTTCGGCCTAAAAGTGTCAAAAATTCTAAATAGGGCTGAAAAATTCAAGAATTTGTTATCGTTTTATGATGTGGGGGTGATAAATTTGCAGTACTTTTGTCGCCGTAAAAGAGATTGTTTAATCGTTTAACAAACCAATATATTCAATAAAATGACTGACAATAAGAGTTATCTGGAGCAAATGAGGCTTACCTATAGGCCCAAGTTGCCCGTTACGCTCAGGTGCCCCGTGCGTGCGGTCGAGGGTGAACCCACGCAGTCGGTAGCTGACCAAGAAGCCATCAAGAAATTGTTCCCCTGCACTTATGGTATGCCGCAATTGACCTTTGAACGCGACGATTCTGCCATGCCGCCCGAGAAGCCCTTCAATGTGGGTGTGATCCTCAGCGGTGGACAGGCTCCTGGTGGTCACAACGTGATCTGCGGACTGTATGACGGTATCAAGGCGCTGAACAAATATTGCCGCCTCTTTGGCTTCCTGGGAGGTCCTAACGGACTGGTCAAGCACCGTTACATCGAACTCACGGGTGACCTCATCGAGCAGTACCGCAACACTGGTGGTTTTGACCTGATCGGATCGGGCCGTACTAAGCTTGATAAGCCTGAGCAGTTTGAGGCCGGCTTGCAGATACTCCGTGAACTCAACATCACGGCTGTGGTCATCATCGGTGGTGACGACAGCAATACTAATGCTGCTATCCTGGCCGAGTATTACAAGGCCCATGATGCAGGCGTACAGGTCATCGGTGTGCCCAAGACCATCGACGGCGACCTCAAGAACGAGCAGATCGAGACCTCGTTCGGCTTTGACACGGCTACCAAGGTTTATAGCGAGCTCATCGGTAACGTGGCCCGTGATGCCAACTCGGCCAAGAAATACTGGCACTTCATGAAGCTGATGGGACGCTCGGCGTCGCACATCGCTCTGGAGTGTGCGCTGCAGACCCGCCCCAACTACTGTATCATCAGCGAGGAGGTCGAGGCACGCAACATGACTCTGCATGATATTGCCGAGGAGATTGCCGACATCGTCGTTAAGCGTCATGACATGGGTATGGACTACGGTACTGTTCTCGTTCCCGAGGGCATCGTCGAGTTTGTCCCTGCTATGAAGAAGCTTATCGCCGAACTGAACGAGCTGCTCACCAAGTATCCCGACATTCCCCGCCTGCGTGATGAGGCCCAGAACAACTTCGTTCACGAGCACCTCTCCGAGGAGAATAAGGCCATCTACGACTCGCTTCCCGATGACGTGGCCCGTCAGCTTACACTCGACCGTGACGAGCATGGTAACGTGATGGTGTCACAGATCGAGAGTGAGCGTCTGCTCAGCCGCATGGTTGCCCACGTTCTTGAGATGCGCGTTGAGGCTGGCTTGATCAATCCCATCAAGTTCAAGACTCAGCATCACTTCTTCGGCTACGAGGGTCGTTGCTCCTTCCCCTCCAACTTTGATGCCGACTACTGCTACTCGCTGGGTTACAACGCATCCCACCTCATCTTCGTCGGTGCTACTGGCTACATGTCGGCCATCACCCATCTGGGCCGCAAGGCTCAGGATTGGGTGGCCTGTGGTGTGCCCATCACCATGATGATGAACATGGAACGCCGTTCGGGCCAGGACAAGCCCGTTATCCGCAAGGCGCTGGTTGACCTCGAGGGCGCTCCCTTCAAGCACTTCGTCGAGAACCGCGAGCAGTGGGCGCTCGAGACGTGCTACATCTATCCGGGTCCCATCCAGTTCTTCGGTCCTGAGGAATTGGTGGACAAGACCTCCTACACGCTGTTCTTTGAGCAGTTTGGCAAGGAATGATGTCCGGCGGCTATTTTGAGCCGTCCACATGGCAATAGGCTTCCGGTCAAGGGCGTTCAGCCCGCGACTCAAGCATATTAATAACTTCTAAACAGCTTGCTCCCCGCCCTTGGTTTTCGAGTGGCGGGGATTTTTTTATTGACCGGATGTGATTGTGGTTGTGAGGCGCTTATTTATCTAATTCCTGGAGATATTGGGAATATAAAGCAAAGAAGTCCTTGTTGAGGGCAATGCTGATGCCGAGCAGCAATTCAGTGCTGATGCTCTCGCGCAAGAAAATGTTATATATGTTCGTGCGATTGCAGTCCAGTTGTTCGGATAGCCACTGGACGGAACGCCCTTGCCGCTGCAGTTCGTCACGAATCTCTTTTCCAATATTTATGCGTATTTTTCCCATCAATTGTAAAAGTATCAAATCCGTCGTTGGCAAAATTAACAAATTTCTCCTTAAAATTGGTGTATTTGGTGGATTATCTTGTATAATTAATATTCTTTAACCAAATATAGGCGATTAACGGTCTTGGTCAAGATGACGTGGAGCCGGGTTTGTAAATATGGTAAAGCATGGGCAATAAAGGATAGTGGCAACTCGTTTATTGAATACTAATATGAGTACTAAATAATAGATAAATATGTTTTCAGGAATAGTTGAAGAGGCGGCGCGTGTTGTCGCATTACGTAAGGACGGTGGCAACCTGCACATTACACTCAAGTGCAGTTTCACCAATGAGTTGAAAATTGACCAGAGCGTGTCTCACAATGGTGTGTGCCTCACTGTGGTTGAGTTGCCTGGAGACCGCACCTATACCGTCACCGCTATCCAAGAGACCCTGGACCGCAGTAACCTGGGCCTGCTCAAGGTGGGTGACGAGGTCAATGTGGAGCGCTCGATGCTCATCGAGGGCCGTCTTGACGGTCACATCGTTCAAGGTCACGTGGACCAGACGGCTGTGTGTACAGCGGTCAAGGAGGTGGACGGTAGCCATTACTTCACCTTCAAGTATGAAGTGGCCCCCGAGATGGCACGTAAGGGTTACGTCACGGTCGAGAAGGGTAGTGTGACCGTCAACGGCGTGTCGCTCACCGTCTGCAACAGTGAGCGTGACACTTTCCAGGTCGCCATCATCCCCTACACCCGCGAGATTACCAACTTCCACTGCATCGAGGTGGGCACCGTGGTCAACCTGGAGTTTGACATCATCGGCAAGTACCTCGCACGCCTCATGGAATTTGCCCTCTAAATTGTGACAAAAGGGACGGTTCTTTTTGTCACACATTTCCTTGCTAAAAGATATAGATAGATGAAGAAGATAGGCATCATCAGTGACACGCACGCCTGGTGGGACGACCGCTATGCCGAGCACTTTGCCGACTGTGATGAGATATGGCATGCAGGGGATATCGGTAGCGATGACCTTGCCGATCGGCTTGAGGCCGTCGCTCCTGTGTTTCGTGCCGTCTGTGGTAATGTTGACGGGGCGAGCCTGAGGCGCCGCTTCAAGGAAATGGAGATTTTTGAGGTCGAGGGCGTCAAGGTGGTAATGACCCACATCGGCGGCTATCCTGGCAAGTATGCCCCCGGCATCAAGTCGAGGCTTGAACTGTCGCGCCCCAAGCTGTTCGTGTGCGGCCACAGCCACATCCTCAAGGTGATGCCCGACCGCTCGCTGGGCTGCCTCGTTGTCAATCCCGGTGCTGCTGGTGTGCAGGGCTGGCAGGTTGTGCGCACGCTGGTGACGCTCACCCTTGATAACGGAAATATCACCCATGCTCAGGTAATAGAATTAGCGAAATGAGAAAGACATTTTATTTAGTGATAGCGATGCTGATGGGCACCCTGCTGCTGACGGGATGCCACAGCAGTGAGAAGAATTACCGCGAAGCCTACGAGAAGGCTGTCGAGCGCCGCAAGACCGGCATCGGGGCCGAGACCTATGCCAAGATTGAGGCCGAGCGACAGCGTTACACCACCGTCATCAACGGCGATAGCGTCAGGCTGGTCTATGTCAATGCCAATGTCGCCATCGACTCAACCGACGTTGCTAAGCCCTATAACGTGGTGGTAGCTACTTTCACTCAGCGCATCAACGCCAAGAGCTACCGCGACCGCCTGCGCGAGGAGTGCGGTTTCAAGGGCAGTTATGTGCTCTATGGCGGAGACGACAAGCAGTATTTTGTAGTTGTGCAAGGCTTTGACGACAAGACCGAGGCTGCGGCTCTGCTGCATGACATTCACAAGAAGGTCTGCCTCAAGATTCTCGAGCCTCTCCCCTGGATATTGAGGAAAATATAATCATCAATCAGACACTTGATTTCCTGATAAAAAGCGAGGGACGCCAGCAGTGAGTTGCGGCGTCCCTCGTGATGAGTAGAGTAGGGGAGTGTGATTACCTCACGCGGCCCTGGTAGCTACCGTCGCGGGTGTCAACCTCGATGACCTCGTCGGTGTCGATGAACAGGGGCACACGTACGGTGGCGCCGGTCTCGACGGTGGCGGGCTTCAGGGTGTTGGTGGCGGTGTCGCCTTTCACGCCGGGCTCGGTGTAGGTGATCTTCAGCTGGGTCTTGATGGGCATCTCGGCAAACAGCACGGTTTCGGTCGATGCGTCACTGACAACCTCCACGATGTCGCCTTCCTTCATGAAGTCGGCACCGGTGATCAAGTCCTTGCTGATGGGAATCTGCTCAAACGTCTCGTTGTTAAGGTGTTACCCTTACCGGGCTTTACATGAAGGAATTCGATGCAGAAATACAGATCGCCGTCCAAGCGGATGCACGTTCCGTTCTTGATGTCTTGAGCATTAATCATAATTGTAGTCGTTATGCTATTGATTTATGTAAATATTATTTCTTTCAGTCTTTTGTGGGTGCAAAAGTAGTGATTTTGAGAAAAAAAACAAAAACTTTTCTGCAAAAATGCATTTACTCTTGTGTAATTTGAAAAAAAGCACTAATTTTGCACCGCATTTTGCGAAAAATTTTCGGAACAACTAAAAAACAGAGATAAACAATGAAAAGAACATTCCAACCCTCGAACCGTAAGAAAGCCAACAAACATGGCTTCCGTCAGCGCATGCGCACTGCCGACGGCCGCAAGGTTCTTGCCCGTCGCCGCGCTAAGGGTCGTTACAGCCTCACTGTTAGCGATACTGTTTACAAGTAATCCTATCTTGTAAGTGACGTTGCGGGCCGCGCCCGCTACTCTACAACGCATCAAGCCGTTATGGTCCCATGGGACTGTAACGGCATTTGTTGCATCATGATCAATGGTAATCAGTAGAGCGATAACCCTGACAAGATTCCAAGCAGCCAGCGCATCTTGCGATTATCGTTCTTTCCTTTTACCTTTCTGTTATCCTTCCTGGAGTTTTCTGATTACACGGCAGGGATTGCCTACCGCTACGCAGCCCGATGGGATGTCGCGGGTCACTACCGACCCGGCGCCGATGGTCACATTATCGCCGATGGTCACACCCGCCAGGATCGTCACCGAGCCGCCTATCCAGACGTTGTCGCCTATGGTCACGGGAAGTGCCCACTCGCGGCGAGTGTTGCGCTCCACTGGGTCAGTGCTATGGCACGCCGTGTAGATGCCCACATTGGGACCGATAAAGCAGTCGTCGCCGATGGTCACCAGCGCCTCGTCAAGTGCCGTGAAGTTGAAGTTGGCAAAGAAACGTTTCCCCACGCTGATGTGCTTGCCATAGTCGCAGTAGAACGGTTGGTTAATCAATATGTTGTCATCGCCAACGTGCCCTAATAGCGACTTCAGCATAGCGGTGCGTTCGGCCCGCATCGACGGCAGCAGCTCATTGTAGCGGTGGATGATGTCCTTACACTCGTTCAGTTCCTTCAGCAATTGCTCATCAATGGCGCTATAAGGCAGCCCCGCCAGCATTTTCTCTTTCTCGCTCATAGTCATATCGTATTTATAGCCACAAAAATACAAAAAAAAATCAGCACGACTCTCTCGAGGGATGCTGACAATCATGTTTAACCCTAAAAAACCTCCAAAAATTATGAGTTCGAACCTATATCTGCAATTACCGTGCCAACTTTTTGATGTTATAAATAACTGATATTAAGGCTATTACGGTAGGCGATTTTCGGGCTTACTTCCATGGATTTGCCTTCAAAATGGCTCAAATGACACAAAATTTGGGTACAAAAACGGTTCAAAAAGTTACTATAAACAGTAGTGTGTGATCAAATTCTGTGTCAAAATTATGAGCAAAAAAGGACAAATATTTTACAGAGAGAGCAAGTTGAAATTCTATTTACGAAATTCTCATTCCACGCGTCCCTGCCAAATATACCTCGTTGCTAGCGTAGACGGTAAGCGGTATCGAATATATACCAAGATGAAGGTTTATGCTAGCCAATGGGATCAAGAGAGGCAGCTTGCAGTGATATCAAATATCCAGAGTAAGCAGGATAATCGTAACAACAAAATTGCCAACAATTATTTAAATAAATTGAGAGGCTATTTTTCTGAATTTATTGAGTATATTTGCAACAATAATGTCGATGACATAGCAGAAACACTCAAAAAATTCATCAATAGAGATATGGCTATAAAGAAAATCAACCTCGTTTATATTGCAGCTGATGCTCTGGAATATTACCATAGCTACGTTAAGCCATCTATCAAGGACAGCACAAAACGTCAAAGCGAATCGCTCCTGAGTGAGTTTGGCCGTTTTGTAGACACCTTGCGAGAGAAGGATAAAACCATGCAGATATTTAGCCAGAGAGGTTTAAATATGTATAAGGAGTATCTCATAGACAAGATGAACAAGAGTAAA
>ONKF01000013.1 GCA_900318335.1 uncultured Prevotellaceae bacterium | reverse complement strand
GTAGATGCCTTCCTTCTGCAGCTCGGCAGCGAAGTCCTGCGACAGCTTGGCGTCGTAGAGCATCACGGCGCAGATAGCGCTCTGGGTGGGCTTGATGTCAAAGCCAGCCTCAATCATCTTGTCGCGGAAGTAGTTCACGTTGTCCACGAGCTTGTCGTGCAGGGCATTGCTCTCCTTCAACATCTTGAACATCTCGATGCTGGCACCCACGATGCCGGGAGCGATGCTGTTGCTGAACAGGTAGGGACGTGAGCGCTGACGCAGCATGTCGATAATCTCCTTGCGGCCAGTGGTGAAACCGCCCATAGCACCGCCGAAGGCCTTGCCCAGCGTGCCGGTGAAGACGTCGATGCGGCCGTAGATGTTGTACTGCTCGGCTACACCGTGACCGGTCGGGCCAACGACACCTGCCGAGTGTGACTCATCGACCATCACCATGGCGTCATATTTCTCGGCCAGGTCACAGATCTTGTCCATGGGAGCCACGTTGCCGTCCATCGAGAAGACGCCGTCCGTTGCGATGATGCGGAAGCGCTGCTCCTGGGCCTGCTTGAGGCACTCTTCGAGTTCGCCCATGTCGGCGTTGGCATAGCGGTAGCGTTTTGCTTTGCACAGGCGCACGCCGTCGATAATTGATGCGTGGTTCAACGAGTCGCTGATGATGGCGTCCTCCTCGGTCAACAGGGCCTCAAACAGACCGCCGTTGGCATCGAAGCATGAGCCGTAGAGGATAGCGTCCTCGGTGTGGAAATAGTCGGCGATAGCGGCCTCAAGCTCCTTGTGGATATCACTGGTACCGCAGATGAAGCGAACCGATGACATACCGTAGCCATGGTGGGACATGGTCTCGGTAGCAGCCTTAATCAAGCGGCTGTTGTCGCTGAGGCCGAGATAGTTGTTAGCGCAGAAGTTCAGCACCTCGTCATTGGGCTTCACCTTGATGTCGGCGCGCTGCGGCGTGGTGATGATACGTTCATTCTTGTACAAACCGGCAGCCTGGATGTCGGCGAGCTCCTTCTGGAGATGTTCCTGAAATTTTCCGAACATGATAAAAAACTATTTTAAAAGGTTTGACATTAATGTATTTTAGTCTTTAGTTGTTAGTCCTTAGTCCTTAGTTTTTGGTCCTTAGTTTTTTGGGGGACCGAAAACGGCTATCAGCCCACAAAGATAGTGCTTTTTTAGTTAATAGTGAATAGTTAAGAGATAATAGTTTTTTTTATCTTTCAACTCCTCGCCAGAGACATAGCAAACAACTTAGTCGTTATCGGCACTGGACGCGACACCGCCTTGGCGCAAGGGTGTGAAGGGCTGCTGATGCTCCTCGCTGGTCACCGATTGCTGTGCCATGGGTTGTTCTGTACGGTTACGGCGCTTGCGGTGGTGCCAGCGGTCATTGTCGGGAGCCACCTCGATTTCCTCGATTTCCTCCTTGATAACGGTGCCGTCGAGCCGCTTGCCGCCGTTGAGTGTGTACAGCTCATATTGCTCGATGATGGCGATGAGTTTGGCGGGGTAGGCCTCGTCCTCGGCATATCCGCAGTCCCTGAGCCCCTGGGCCCAACTGCGGTAATCGGTCACGTCGAGCTGGTACAGGATGCTGTAGCGCGGCCCTTTCAAGAACTTAGCGTGGTCGATAAAGGAGTCCTCAGGGGCGCCATACTTGCGGTAGCCCACCTGTTTGAGGGAATCACAAGCACCATAGACCTCCCCTTTCCAGTGATAGGCCTTGATGCCGAAGTGGTTGTTGGCCTCAAGGGCCATCTTGCTTTGGCCCACGTAACTCTCGAGCAACCCCTGGGCCAGCGTGATGCTGGCGGGGATGCCGTAGTCATGCTCAGATTGCAGCGCCACTTGCTTGTAGCGCTCGATATAGTCTAAATATCGTTGGTGTTTGGTCTGAGCGGGTGCACAAAAGGCCGAAAACAGCACAAAAATCAAGCAAAAAACTAATATTTGCTTGTTTATCGGGAAAATTTCTATAATTTTGCGTTCAAAGTAAAAACTCATAATTTTGTTATGACAGAAAAGAAAATCACCACAAAGGTAAGGGTTTATTCTTATAATGAACTCACCGAGGAGCAAAAAAAATTAGTGGACATGGCTCGAGAGGCCACGACACACTCCTATTCTCCATATAGTAACTTCAAGGTCGGCGCAGCATTAATGCTTGACAATGGCGAGGTCTTTATCGGTGCTAATCAGGAGAATGCGGCCTTTGCCGGCATTTGTGGCGAGCGTGCCGCACTCTATGCTGCAGGCGCTAAATACCCAGGTGTGCCCGTCAAGTCGGTTGCCATCACTTCTTTCACCCGAGGTGAATTTGTTGTAGAGCCCACGGCGCCCTGCGGTGTCTGCCGCCAGGCTTTCCTCGAGTTTGAGAAAAACGGCCATCCCATCGAACTCATCCTCGCTGGCAAGGAGAAAATCTACATCCTCGACAGCTTCCAGTCCACCATGCCCCTGTCGTTCACCGAATTCTAAGATTTTTCTTTGGACTTCACGCCAAGTCATTAAACAATTAGAGACGCAAGGGTTTGCGTCTCTAATTGTCTTGTCCTATGTCAAATGTAACGAGGGTGGCGCATCGCGTCACCCTCGTTATAATACTCAAAACTCAGAGTTTAATGCTTAAATAGCACCACCTAACAGATAGTCGATCAGGGCGGTGACGTCCGCAATGCTGGCGGTGCTGTCGGCATTAACGTCGGCTTCGGCAGGTATCGCGCTGTCGTTGCTCAGCAGATAGTCGATAAGGGCGGTCATGTCCGAAATGGTGATGTGGCCATCATGGTTCACGTCACCACGCTGGAACTGGGCAGCTGCCGTGATGGTCACGCGCTCGTCGGGCATGAGCAGGGTGAAGGGATTCTCCTCTCCCGTCAAGGTGCCCGCATTGACGCTGTAGCCATCGTCCGAACCGTCCAGGTTGAGGCTCACCTCGTCGTTAACTCCAGCATAGAGCACGCCTTTATACATGATGCCTGTGCCATAGGCGGTGATACCGCTCGTCTCGTATTCAGTAGCGCTATTGGCCATCTCAACGGTCACACCCTGGCCAGCGATGATGCTGTGGGCCTGCTTGCCCTGAACGACACCAAGCGTATCGGTGAAGTAGCAGTTGGTGGCAGTGGTGGTGGCATTCCAACCACGGGCGAAGGTAGCACTGTTGCCGCTGGCCATGGTCTCGCCTTGAGCAAGGGCAGCGGGATCAACGAGGCAGTCAGTGATGGTGACGGTCTTGTTGCTGCCCGTCCATCCGATGAAACCGCCGTTGCTGTTGCCGATACTGTCTATCTGTAACAGTTTGCCGTTGAAGACGCATCCCGTAAAGCTGATGGCATGTCCACTGGCTCGGCTCCAGCCCACGAAGCCGCTATTGTTACCGCTTGAGCTGTGAATGACGGCGTCGCTGAGGCAGTCGCTGAAGTTGACAGTGTGCTCACAGAGGCCCACGAAGCCGCCTGCGCCGCCTGCTGCTGTAATCTCGGCATTACTGATGCTGTGCTCAATGTTAACCGAGCCGTAGAGGTGGCCAACGTGTCCAGCGGCATAGCTTGCTGTGGTGTTGATGGTGGCGTTACTGGTACAGCCGCTGATGTTCACCGTCGAGGTTTGATCGCTATAATTGATGAATCCGGCGGGGAAATCGGCGGTGGAGTTGATGGCGATGTTGCTGGTGCAGCCCGTCAGGTTGAGCGTGCCGTAGATACGGCCCACAAAGCCTGCAGCGTCGCTGCTGGAGGTCCAAATGGTGCCACCAACCGTCAGGTCCTTGATTGTGGCAGGGCTGATGGTGTCCACGCCGAAGGGCTTGGTGCTGCTGGTGTGGCTGAACAGGGCAGAAATGCCCGATTCGGGCTCGGCCTCACTACCATAGTTGAACGTGATGGTCTTGTGATTGCCGTCAAAGGTACCGCAAAAATCATGGGTGGCCGAACCGGCCATGCGTGTCACGCTGATGTCAGCTCCCAGTTTCACCGTCTTGCCGCTAAAGCGGTTCCACGTGTCGTTGTCCTGCAGGTTTTCGCAGAAATACTCCCACTCGCTTGCGTTGTTGATGACAAAAGCACCGTCGCTGTCGGTGGAGAGGACGGGTGAGGCATAGTAGAGGCCGTCAAAGAATATACCGCCCTCATATACGGTCATGAAGTTTGTGGTATCTACCTCGCTGCCCAGCGTGGCGGGTATGTCGGTCACACCAACGGTCTTCGTGCCGTTAGCAGCGATGTATTGCGCGTCGGTCAGAGTGGGTGTTGCGCTATAGAATGTGTTGTTGACAGTGGCTGTGGTGGCAGTGTTCATGTAGCGGACAGCTATGGGGTGGAACACCCCATAGCCCTCGTAGCTTCCCGTGAAGAGGCAGTTGCTCAGATTGACGGTGTTGCCGTCGCTCCAGCCCTGGATGCCGCCGACGTAATTGCCGCTGTTGCTGATGGCACCGCAATAGACGGTGTTCCTGATGTTAAGCGTAGAATTCAGGGCGTGGCCCACTACACCACCGCAATGGTAATTGCCGTTGATGGCTGTGGTGACGGTGACATTGGCGGCCACCTTGCAGTGCTCGATGGTGTTGATCACACTGGAATCGCCACGGGCAAAGCCCACAAGGCCGGCAGCATGCAACGTGCCATTGACGCTACCTGTTGTGATGAGTTTCCTGATCGTAGCGCCACGGATTTCGCGGAAGGGCGCAGTGCCCTGTGTCGTGGTGGCGGTGATATTGACGGTCAGCGTGTGGTAGTCTCCGTCAAAGGTGCCCATAAACTCATGGCCACTGCTGCCCGCCGAGCGGGTGATGCTGATGTCAGCACCCAGCTTCACAGTTTTGCCGCTGAAGCGGTTCCATGTGTCGTTGTCCTGCAAGCAGTCGCAGAAGTAGTCCCAACCTTCAGCACTGCTGATGATGTAGGGATTTCCCTCTGAACCATCGCCTTCACCCAGGAGTGAAGTAAAGATGGCATTCACAGTCACATCGCCGGCGGGCATCACAAAGGTGTAGGTGCCGTTAGCTCCTGCGGTGGTCTCCACAGGCGTGTCGCCGTTCATCACGGTGAAGGACTCAAGTTCATAGCCATCGTCGGGCGTGGCGGTGAGTGTTACGGTTGTTCCTTCAAGGGCTGTCGCCATGTCACTTGCCACGCTGCCGTGGGCAAAGTTGGGCACCGTAATGCTGTAAATGGAGGCGATTCTAAGCGTCACATTGTCGGTAGTGATATTATTGGGTAAGGTCAGTTGATATTGGTTATTTCCCAGGCTGACTGCATCAACGCTAACACCATTGACCTCAAAACCATAAGCGGTCTGATTGGTCGAGATGGTGATTTCGGAGCCTTCAGCGTAGTAGTCGCCATAGATTTTGCCATTAATGTCGGTAATGCTTTCATCAGGAGTGATGGTAAAGAGACCTTTCACGGCTTTAGCATCTTGCCAATCCACTTTTTTGGAGGTATACATATATACTGTCACCTGATTACAATTGTTGTAGAATGCTCCATCTACTGAAAGTGAATCTTCAGTGAGACAGATAATCTCAGTGAGGTTCTGCAGGCCAGAATATCGGTTAAACGCATAATTGTCAATACGGGTTAGTCCAGCGCAGGGCAGAACGATGCTCTCGAAATTGCATTGTTGAAAAGCCTGAGTACCGATAGTTGTCAGTAGAGAACCGTCAGCTATAGTCACTGTGGAGAGAGCTGTACATTCGTCAAAAGCAGATTGGCCGAGGCTAATCAGCGAGGCGGGGAGGCTCATGCTGGTGATAGAGGTTTTAAAAAAAGCAAATTCGCCTATACTCGACAGGCTGGTACAGCCGCTCAAATCAACAGCACCGCCCAGTGGCGACTCATAGAAGGCACCATATGCAATGCTCGTCAGGCCGTGACATCCGCTGAGGTCAATGGAAGTGAGTCCAGTGTCACCGAATGCACACCAACCGATTGTCTGTAACTGCGAGTTGGGGGCAATGTTCACCGTAGTCAGTGCAGCGCATTGTTCAAAAGCATATCGATTGATATTTATTAGCGAGGCTGGCAGGTTGACCAAAGTAAGGTCCGGGCTCATGTTTGTAGAGAAAGCATTATTTCCAATATCGGTAAGGCCTTCGTTGATGACGATGCTTTTGATACCGCTGAAATCCTTACTTGTAAAAACATAATTGCTGATCTCGCCAGTACCACTGATGGTCATCGTGGAGTCATTGATGGTATAGGTGGCATTAGGGCCGCACGAGCCCGTGTCGGGGATATTGTATGCCCACGCCGTGGCGGTCGAGAGCAGAGCGATGAGCAGCGTCAGTGCCGCTCTTGTCAAATTGGATTGGGTTTTAAATCGTCTCATAACTCAGAAATTTTAATTGTTAATATAATGTGTAATTAATTATGCGGAGCGATAGATACTTGTTCATTCATTGGGGTGACTGCTTGCTAATCGTTGTGGTGCCGCGACCAGATTTTCCAGATGAGGTAAATGAGCAGGCCCCACAGCACCAGGTTGATGATCACGAGGGGTATGGCGAGCCACAAGGGCACATCGTCGAGGTAATTGAGGAAATCCATCTCACACAAAGTCTTCAATTTTTTCTTTACAAATTTACGCTGGGCAAGGGCAAAGTGCAGTCTTAATTCGCAATTTGATGTCTCAATTCGCGATTTTACCTGTCTTAATTCGCAAAATAAGACAATATTTTAACGGCTGTTAATAATCAAATACATATTTTCAGCATCGCGCACCTCACTTGAGATATCTCATCTCATAAAAAAGTTTGATTGCTTTTTTATGTTTTCGACTTGCATTATCTTTGCAGTCGAGATGAAAGAGATGCAGTTTACAGCCATTGTATTGACAGTACTGATGACTGGAGTATTGGTGTTTCTGCTTCCAGGACGTGTTACTGATGACCGCGTGACCAACCGTTCACGCTGGCTCATGGCATTGGCCTTCATCTTGACGGGCTTACAATTCTTCTTGCAGTTCACCACCGGGCTGCGTGCCTCAAGTGTGTCACGAGCTGTGGCCCTTAACCTGCTGATATTCACACCTTGTACCGTCTTGTTCTCGACGTGTGTCCTGAACCTTCAACGCCAGGGCCGCATCCGTCGCCGTGAATGGATATTCGGCGGCATTGCCTGTCTGTTGAACGCCGTCATTCTTGCCGTGGGCTGGTTCCAGCCCCATCGTCTGATGGAGTGTGACATGGTAGCCAGTTCCGTTTTTGCCCTCTTGCAGGCTTATTATGCCGTGCTCATCAGCCGCGAACTCAGGCGCTTGAGGGCAATGCTTGCCAATTACTATGACCGCGACCCCGACAGTCTGGTCAACTGGATGAGCATCAGCATCGTCGCACTATTGGCGCTGGCACTGATACTGCCCGTTGCCATCTTTTCGTCGGGCTGGCCGTTGGCGGTTTATGCCGTATTTTTCATCACCGCCATCTTCTATCTGTGGTTCTGCTTTGTGCGATATGTCATCAGCAGTGCCTCGCGCCGCGTCCGTGAGGCCGAGGAGGAAGAGCAGCAAGAAATGAAAACCCAAACCGCCGAACCGGCAACAACAAGCAATGATGCCGTGAAGAGCCCTGAATTGAAGGAAGGCGAGAACGTCGCCATTGAGCACTGGGTCGCCCAGGGCAAGTACCTGCGCCACGACCTCAAGAGTGCCGATGTCGCCCGTGAACTTGGCATCCCGCGCACCCACCTCCTGGCATGGGTCAAGGCATCAGGCTATGAGTCGTTCACGCAGTGGATGACCACCCTGCGCATCAACGAAGCCAAGCGGATGCTGCGAGAGCACCCCGACTTTACCGTCGAAGCCATCGCCGACCACTGCGGCATCAGCCGCACCCACTTCCACACCGTCTTCAAGCGTGCCACAGGCCACTCCCCAACCAACTACCCCTCAAAAACCTAAATCGAAAAACTTAGCGCCTTAGCGTGAGGTCAAGGGAGCGCGGATGCCCCCCAATGTGTTGTTAATGTTGTTCATAGTTGTCCATGTTGTTTGAAAAAAGAACGCGACAGCCCCTTTAAACTCTAAACTCTAAACTTTAAACTGCTCGCCCCGCGAGCATATTTGAAAAAACTTAGGACTAGTAACTAAATCAAAATAAATTTTGTTTTCCGCTCGGCTTGCACTACCTTTGCCTTGCGGCGAAAGTAGGCTGCGCCTCGGGAAAATCAAAATAAATTTTGTTTTCCGCTCGGCTTGCACTACCTTTGCAGGTTGTAATCAAGAAAACCAACAATCAAGATAATGAAGAATAGTTTAGACAAGAAACTGATTGGGTCAGTGTCGTTAGGCGACGTGATCCATTTTGTGATTGCGGTGATTGTGTTTGCCGCTATCTCGTGGATTTATTTCTATCCCAATGACGTGAATGGTGATGTCCTGCAACAGCATGACGTGATGCAGGGTGCTGCCAATAGCCAGGAGATCAATTCCTTTGAGGCCAAGACGGGTGAAAAATCCTGGTGGACCGACGCCCTGTTTGGTGGTATGCCCACGTTCCAGATTGCTCCATCCTACGAGGGTACCACCTACCTGAATCCCATCTCGGCGCTCTACCGTCTCTATTTCCCGACACCTGTGAGCTGGCTGTTCTTGCTCATGCTCGGTTTCTTCTTGCTGATGCTCGCCTTCAAGGTAAAGTGGTACTATGCTGTGCTGGGTGCCATCGGCTATGCCTTCTCGAGTTACTTCTTCATCCTGATGGGCGCTGGCCACATCTGGAAACTCATGGTGCTGGCCTATATCCCGCCCACCATCGCTGGTATCGTGTGGTGCTACCGTGGCAAGTATCTGGGTGGTGCTGCTGTCGCTGCCCTGTTCGCGGCCTTGCAGTTGGCAAGCAACCACGTGCAGATGACCTATTACTCGATGTTCCTCATCGCCCTGCTGGTTATCGCCTATCTGGTTAAAGCCATTATGGATAAGCAGGTGGGTCGCTGGTGCATCGCCACCGTGGCATTGATTATTGCCGCAGGCCTGGCACTGGCTGCCAATTCACCCAATCTTTACCTCACCTACAAGTATTCCCAGGAGACCATGCGTGGCGGCCACAGTGAGCTCACGCCTAAGGGTGAGGAAGCCGCTACTGCCCAGCCTACCAAGGGCGGCCTGGACAAGGATTACATCACCCAGTGGAGCTATGGCAAGGGTGAGACCTTCACCCTGCTCATCCCCAATGTGAAGGGTGGCGCCACCATCAAGCCTGAGCATGGCGACAACCGCATGCTGGCCTTGAGTGACACTAAAAAGGCTGAGAAAATGGCCAATAATGGTGAAATGAACCAGCAGGATGTCCAGATCCTGAGCCAGTTCCCGCAATACTTCGGCGACCAGCCGATGACCAACGGTCCCGTTTATGTCGGTGCCCTCATCTGTGCCCTGTTCCTGTTGGGCTGCTTGATAGTTAAGGGTCCTGTGAAATGGGCGTTGCTCATCGCTACCATCATCAGCATCCTGCTCTCGTGGGGTCACAATATGATGTGGCTCACCGACCTGATGATTGACCACTTCCCCATGTACAACAAGTTCCGCACTGTGGCATCGATACTGGTCATTGCCGAGATTGCGATGCCCATCCTCGCAGTATTGGGCCTGCGTGAGCTCTTCAAGGAAAAGGACGGCTGGAAGCGCTACCGCATGCCGCTGTTCATCTCGTTCGGCCTGTGTGCCGTCATTTGCCTGTTTACGGCACTTTTCCCGGGCATCTTCGGTCACTTCTCGGCCATGGAGCACGAGCAGCTTGTCGAGTCGGGACAGATTCAGCAGTATCCGAGCCTTGACGCTGCCATCGCCGCCGTGCGCGGTGCGTTGGTGAGCGGTGACGCTTGGCGCAGCCTCATTGTCATCGTGCTGGGATTCGGCGTCATCTTCGCCTACCTCAAGGGCAAACTCAATGAGATGGTGGCCACGCTCATCGTGGCAGGTATCGTGCTCGTGGACATGTATGCGGTGAACAAGCGCTATATGGATTCGGCGACATTCACCTCTCGCTTTGATGTGCCTGAGCAGTCCTTTGCCCAGCGTCCTGCCGATGCCCAGATTCTGCAGGATAAGGACATGAATTACCGCGTCATGGACGTGCAGCACTTCAGCGAAGCCATGCCGAGTTACTTCCACAAGACTGTGGGCGGTTATCATGCTGCTAAACTCACCCGCTACAACGACCTGATCGGCAACCAGATTGCCAATAACAATATGCAGGTGCTCAACATGCTCAACGCCCGTTATTTCATCATCGATGATCAGACGGTTCAGCGCAACCCCGATGCTCTGGGCAATGCTTGGTTTGTTGACTCGCTTACCTATGTGAACAATGCCGACGAGGAGATGGCATTCTTGGATAACTTCAATCCTGCCGTGAGTGCTGTCGCCGATGCCAAGTTCCGTCAGCAGTTGGGTGAGGCCAAGGCTGTTCAGCCCGGTGACACCATCTATGAGACCAGCTATGCGCCTAACCACTTGACCTACAAGAGCCACAGTGCCAACGGCGGTCTGGCCGTCTTTAGCGAGGTGTATTTCCCCTGGGGCTGGAAAGTGAACGTGGACGGAAAGCCTGTAGAGATGGGTCGCGTGAATTACGTCCTGCGTGCCCTGCAGTTGCCTGCCGGTGACCACGAGATTGACTTCAAGTTTGCCCCCGACGAGGTGAATAAGACCCAAACGTGGGCCAAGATTGCCGTCATCGCCATCTACGTGTTGCTGCTGCTGGCGTTGAACTATGCCCTCTTCGGCAACAAGTTGCGCAAGAGGGAAGAAGCACCTAACGAGTAAAATCCAACACCTTGTTTCAACTGAAACAATATCTTAATGCTTGGAGCCGTCACCATAGCAGTGGCGGCTTCGGCATACATTCGCCCTATGCCTACCAGTTTGTGCGCAATGTGTGGCGCCAGCCTTTGCCCTATTATGCCTATGGCGGCATCCACCAGTTGGTCGGGACAATCAAGGCTGGGACCAATCGCCAGCAGCGTCGCGAGATGGATCTCATCAGCGAGCGTGAGGCGAGGCTGCTGTTCCGTGTGGCCAATTTCTTTAATCCTGGCCAATTCTTGCAGATAGGAGCCGCCACGGGCATCGAGAGTGTCGCCATGCTGGCTGTGAACAGTGCAAGCGACCTGTTCCTTTATGAACCGTCGTTGGAGCAGAAGCCTGTTGCTGTGCGCGTGTTGCAAAGCCAGCAGGATAGGGTGGAATTCTATAATGACGTGGATGTGGCAGTCAATGAGTTCTTGGAAGACGGTGATGCCCCCAAGATGGCCCTGGCCAATATACCAGTCGATAAAAACACATTATTCCGTTTGCTGGATGAAAAATGCGTCCTCGTGCTGCGCAACCTCAACCGCAATCAGGAAATGGCCCGTCTGTTTGATGCATGTTGCGGGTACATGCCCATGGGGCAAACCTATACCAATAACAAAATCGCCATCCTCAATCCCAACCCCAAACTCCAGCGCGAGGACTTCCTCCTCTGGCTATAAATAGTGAGGGTGAGCCATAACTGAATTATGGCTCACCCTCATGGTTGTGGGTTATCCGTTATGGATTACTTCTTCTTGGTTACGGGCATCTGGATCCTGGGACCAGCGGGCTTGCTGTCGTCGATGCCAAGGGTCTCGATGTCAAAAATCAGGGTCTCGTTGGGCTCAATGCCGCGATTGCCCTGGGGACCGTAAGCGAGTTCACCGGGGATGACAACGGTTACCTTGCTGCCGGGCTTCATGAGCTGGATCATCTCGGCGAAACCGGGGATGACTTGCTTCAGGTTGAAGGGCACGGGGTTCTCACCGCTCTTGTCAAACTCCTCACCGTTGATGTGACGGCCTACATAGTTCACCTTAACGACGTCGCTGTCGCTGAAGTTCTTGCCCTCACCGGCTGCGAGCACCTTGTAAGCGATACCGCTCTTGGTAAAGGTGTAGCTCTTGTCGTTTTTCAGCTTAGCCATGTACTCCTCACCAGCCTTCTTGTTGGCGATAGCCTTGGGAGACTGCTCCATAGCCTTGTTCAGCAGGGGCTCAATCTTGCTCTGGAGAGCCATCATCTCTTCCTGACCCATGGGAGTGGTCTTCATGATAGCCTCACGCAGGTGCTTCATGAACAGGCTCTTGTTGATGGGCATACCGCACTGCTGCTCGATACCCTGATAAAGCTGGGCAATCTGCATACCCATCTGCAAACCCATCTGGAAGTTCTTGCTGGTGTCAGCGTTAGCGATGAATTCCATACCCTTGAGCGCCTGCTCAATGTTGATGGTGGAGTCCATGCTGCGCAACTGCTGGCCCATACCGGAACCGTAGAGGTCACCAAATGCCATGCTCAACGAGTCCATAGCCTCGCTGCTGCCAGCAGCACCTTTGCTGTTGCAACCTACAAAACCAACGGTCAACAGACCAGCTGCTGCAATTGCTAAAATCTTCTTCATAATAATAAAACTGGTTTTTTAAAATTGAATTTTTAATGTTGTTATAAAAAGTTTTTTATTGCTTCTTTATGACCTTTACCAGCTCCACGTCAAAGATGAGCGTTGAGTTAGGCAAGATATCTTTGCCGGCACCCCTGGAGCCATAAGCCAGCTCGCTGGGGACGAACAGGCGGTACTTTGAACCCTCGCTCATGAGCTGCAAGCCCTCGGCCCAACCGGGGATTACGGAGTTGAGTGGTAATTTGGCGGTTCCACCGTGCTTGGCACTGCTGTCAAACTCGGTACCGTCGAGCAACGTGCCGACGTAGTTCACGGTCACGGTATCCTCGGCTCCGGGCTTAGCGCCGGTGCCTTCTTTTAATACCATGTACTGCAGGCCGCTCTTGGTTTGAACGACGCTGTCGTTCTTGGCGTTCTGCTCCATGAATTCGCGGCCGATGGTCTTGTTGTCCTTGATCTGTTGGCCGTAATCGGGAATGGTGGCCTCGGTGTTCTCGCTGCTTTCGGTGTTGCCACTGCAGCTTGCCATGCCTGCCATGAGCAGGGTGGCCATTGCTATTGCCAATACCTTTTTCATCGTCATGAAATGAAATAGAAAAGACTTTTTCCTTTGTTTGAATCGCTTATTTCTTCTCGACCTTGAGCAACTGAACGTCAAAGATGAGCGTTGAGTTGGGCTGGATGGGACCAGTGCCGTGGGGGCCATAGGCGAGGTTGGAGGGGATGAACAGCCTGTAGGCTGCACCCTCGCGCATCAGTTGCAGACCTTCTACCCAACCAGGGATAACCTGGCCGACAGCAAAGGTGGCGGGCTCGCCGCGCTCGACACTGCTGTCAAACACAGTACCGTCGATCAGCTTGCCGGTATAGTGAACGGTAACCACGTCGTTGGGACCAGGCTGAAGGCCGTCGCCCTCTTTTACCACCTGATACTGCAGACCGCTGGCCGTCACCTTGACGCCCTCGGCGTTTTTGTTCTGCTCCAGGAACTCGCGACCCAGGCGCTCGTTCTGCTCAGCTCCCTGCTTCTCGAGGTTAGTGAAAAACTCGGTGACAATCTGCTTGGCCTCGTCAAAGGTCATCTTCTGTTCCGCGCCTTCATAAATAGCTCTCAGGCCGTCAGCAAAGTCATTGATATCCAGTTTCTTGATGCCCGAGCCAATGAAGTTTCCACCCATGCTCAAGCCTAATGCATAACTCAGTTTGTCCATTAGAAAATCTTCTTTTTTTGTAAAAAACGGTGCAAAGATAGTCATTTCCTCGATTGGGGTGTACGTTTTTAGAGAATTTTTACTATTTTTGCTTTCACATTATATAAAAAATCCAATTATCAATCCAATAAACCGATGACTATGAGCAAGAAAAAATTAGTGATTTCGTCTGGCGCCGGCATCAGTGCCGAGAGTGGTATCAAGACTTTCCGTGATGCCGATGGCCTGTGGGAAAACTATCCTGTGATGGACGTGGCAAGTCATGAGGGATACCTGCGCAATCCGGCGCTGATCCACAAGTTCTACAATGAGCGGCGCCTGCAGCTGCAAGATGCTGAACCCAATGCCGCCCACCTTGGCCTGGTGGAACTGGAGAAGGACTTTGACGTGCGCGTCATTACCCAGAATGTGGACAACCTGCACGAGAGGGCCGGCAGCAGCAGTGTGCTGCACCTGCACGGTGAACTGATGAAGGTGCGTTCGGTACGTCACGAGGAGCGCGTCTATACCTTACCCTGCGACCAGCTGTCCGACAAGGGGCTGGTGACCAGTGTGGACACGCGCGACCCCTATGACGATCCTGTGAGACCCCACATCGTGTTCTTCGGTGAAGGTGTGCCCAATATGGAGGCTGCAGCACAGTTGGCCCATGATGCCGACATCTTTGTCGTTATCGGTACCTCGCTGGTGGTATATCCTGCCGCTGCACTCATCCAGTATGTGAAACGAGGCGTGCCCATCTTCTACATTGACCCCAGGCCCGCAGCAGTGCCCAGCTGGGTGAATGTCATCCCCAAACCCGCGACCCAGGGCGTGGCCGAGCTCATCGACATCCTGCGCAAATAAGGGCGCCTGCAGGCTCCCTCTAAACTCTAAACTTTAACGGGGATGTGTCATAAATCTCGTCTATTATGGCACATCCCCGTTAAATATCAATCCTTAAACTTGATGATTGTGTCCTTGCCGGCTTCGATGGTGACGATGTCCTGATAGAACATGCGTTCGTTCTTTTGCCGTATCATCACTTGCCGGGTACCTTGTTGGGCTCCATATCTCATGCCCTTGACCTCGCCGTCAACAATCTGGGCGGTCGAGGCCAGGAAGGTTTTGTCCAGTCCAGAGATGTTGACCCACAAGTCGTCATACTGGCGCCCCGACTCGCTGACGAATATCAGATAACCGAAGGTGTCGCGCGTCCGGTAATCCTTCGCCAACTTGTAGCTGTTACCCGAGCAGGAACTCAGTAACAGGCATATCAGGCAGCATGTAGCGTAAAGGACCCTTCTCATCAATAAATGAATTTATCTTGTTATTTCAAGCCGAACTTGATGCGCAGCTTTTCAATCATGTCCTTGGTCATGGCGTCGAGGTTGTATTCAGGCTTCCAGTCCCATTCGACGCGGGCGCAGGTGTCATCCAGCTTGTTTGGCCAGCTGTCGGCGATACTCTGGCGCAGCGGGTCAACTTGATATTCCATCTCAAACTCGGGGATGTACTCCTGGATTTTGTGATAGATGACCTCGGGGTCGAAGCTCATCGACGCGATGTTAAACGAGTTGCGGTGAACCAGGCGTGAAGGATCGGCCTCCATGATCTCGATGGCGGCGCGCAGTGCATCGGGCATGTACATCATGTCCATCAGCGTTCCGGGGGCGATGGGGCAGATGAATTTTTTGCCCTGAACAGCACTGTAATAGATATCCACGGCATAGTCGGTCGTGCCGCCACCCGGAGGGGTGACGTAGCTGATCAGGCCGGGGAAGCGCACCGAGCGGGTGTCAACGCCGAACTTGAGCGCATAGTAGTTGCTCAGCAACTCGCCGGTCACCTTGGTCACGCCGTACATGGTGCGCGGCTGCTGGATGGTGTCCTGCGGGGTGCCGTCCTTGGGAGCGTTGGGACCGAACGAGCCGATGCTGCTGGGGGTGAAAACCGCGCATTTCTTCTCGCGTGACACTTCCAGCACGTTCATCAGGCCATCGATACCGATGTGCCATGCCAACTGAGGCTTGTTCTCGGCAACAGCGCTCAGCAGGGCAGCAAGGTTATAAATTGTGTCAATGTTGTACTTGTCAACAACGGCGCCAATCTGGGCGGCGTTAGTGATGTCAACGATTTCCGAAGGGCCGCTCTCGGCGAGTTCGCCCTTGGGCTCGGCACCAGGAATGTAGCCAGCCACCACATTGCCTGTGTAGATGCCTCTCAACTTCATTGTCAGCTCCGAACCGATTTGTCCTGTCGAGCCGATGATAAGGATATTTTTCATTGCAGTATCTCTTAAAAATTATGTTCAGGTTTATGTCCGTTAATTATGCCACAAAAATACACCATTTCCAATTAATGTGCAACACTGGCCCTGATTTTTTCAAAAATGTCATGAATCGTGGTAGCTCTATTGATGGCATTTTGGTATGAATATAGTTGTTGTATCGTCCCTTCTGTTAGTTCTTGTTTTGGGAAAATGTATTACCTTTGTAGGCGAGATGAAATGGCTTCGTTACATATCGATTGTGTTGTTCTCGTTGCTGGCATTGGCTGGATGGGGGCAGGACTCGCCTGTCGATACGGTCGTGCAGGCCGACACGACGGTGCGGTTAAACAAGTTCCAGAGGATGAAAGCCCGGGCAAGGGACCGCATCGAGCAGAAAATGAATGAGCCATGGGATACCATCCGCGATCGTGGCTACTGGTGGCGTGCCCTCAAGCACGGCAAGATCGATTTGGATGGCGGCACGATTGATTATCCGGCGTTTATCGATTTCTGCTGGAAAGTCTATAAGTGGGGCGACAAGGCGTTCAACAGTTATGACACTGCTTATGTAGTGGGAACGGGAAAGAACTGGAAGTTCATGTTCAAGTCCAACAACTGGAGCGACACCTACACTGGTGAGCCGATGGATGATGTGAATTTTGACATGCGCAGCAAGCTGACGGCCAACATGGGTTTCCAGCTGTCGTTCATGGCTGTGAGTGTCGGTTACACGGTGGGTATCACTAACCTGATCAACCATGAGAAGGTATCCACTAAGCTGGATTTCTCGTTTACTTGTGCCCGATTTGCCGCCGATGCCTACTATATGGAGAACCGCGGCACAACCACGGCGTGGTTCAAGTGGAAAGAGAATGGTGAGAAGCACAAATACAAATTCAACGAGTTTGGTGGCCTTCACCGCAAGGCTTATGGCTTGAGTGTCTACTATTTCTTCAATAACTACCGTTATGCCCAAGCCGCCGCATACTGTTTCTCCAAGTACCAGAAACGCAACGCGGGCTCATTGATAGCGGGAATCTGTTTGCAGCACCGCGACATGGGCATTGAGCTTGACGAACTGCCACCGGCCGTTCAGGAGCAGATTCCTCCAGGTGAGGAGATGCCGCGTTTCCTCTATAACGACTATTGCGTGTTGCTGGGCTATGGCTACAACTGGGTGTTGGGGCGCAAGTGGCTGCTCAACCTGACCATTACCCCCTATGTGGGTTATCGCCATCTGCTGGCCACCAATCACGAGGACCGCGCCAGTGCCTGGTCAATCAACCTGCGTGCCCGCATGGGCGTAGTCTATAACCACAAGCAGTTTTATGTGGGGCTCCAGAACTATGGGGACTTCCACCGCTACAAGTCCGAGAAGCACCATTTCATCGGTTCCCTGCTTGACTTCACCGCCCTGGTCGGCATCCGCTTTTAATTCACTTTTGAGGGAAGACGCAAGAAAAATATCTCGCCAGGGTAGGGTGGGGTTGCAGGAATTTTATTATCTTTGCAAGTTAGAGAATCAGACCATATTGTAATCCGATGAGTGACAAGTATATCGTATCGGCGCGTAAGTACAGGCCCTCGACGTTTCGCAGCGTGGTGGGTCAGCAGTCGTTGACTCATACCCTGAAGACGGCCATCGCAAGCGGCAGGCTGGCCCATGCCTATCTCTTCTGCGGCCCGCGCGGTGTGGGCAAAACGACATGTGCCCGCATCTTTGCCAAGACCATCAACTGTGAGCACCCCACGCCCGAGGGCGAGGCTTGCAACGAGTGCCCGTCGTGCAAGGCGTTTAACGAGCAGCGTTCCTATAACATCAATGAGCTGGATGCCGCATCCAACAACAGTGTGGACAACATCCGTGACCTGACCGAACAGGTGCGCATCCCGCCCCAGACGGGCCGCTACCGTGTGTTCATCATCGATGAGGTGCACATGCTGTCCCAGGCCGCCTTCAACGCGTTCCTCAAGACCCTTGAGGAACCGCCTGAATATGCCATCTTTATCCTTGCCACCACCGAGAAGCAGAAGGTCATTCCCACTATCCTGTCGCGTTGCCAGATCTATGACTTCGCCCGCATCACTGTGCCTGACATCGTCCAGCAGCTGCAGTATGTGTGCGAGCAGGAGAGCATCGAGGCCGAGCCCGCAGCACTCAACGTGATTGCCCAGAAGGCCGACGGCGCTATGCGTGACGCCTTGTCGATCTTTGATCAGGTGGCCGCTTCGACCGAGGGGCACATCACCTATCAGAGTGCCCTCGACAATCTTAACGTGCTTGACTATGACTACTACTTCAGGCTCGTGGAGACATTCCTTGCTGGAGATGTCATGCAGGCATTGTTGATTTACAAGGAGATACGTGACAAGGGTTTTGACTCGCAGTTCTTCATCAACGGCTTGGCGCAGCACCTGCGCGACCTGATGGTTGCCAGCACTCCCCAAACGCGCAAACTGCTCGAGATGAATGACGAGGTGGCTCAGCGCTATGGCGAGCAGAGTGCCAAGTTGGCTCCCGGTTTCTACTACCGTGCCCTTGACCTGTGCAACAGTTGTGACCTGAATTACCGCAATGCCAGCAGCAAGCAGTTGCTGGTGGAACTGACGCTTGTCAAATTGTGTCAACTTGTGGCTCCGCAGCCTCAACAGGCAGCACAACCGCCCATCCAGAAGATTGCCGCTACCCAGACTGCCCAACCGGCGCCTCAGCAGCAGCCCGCAGCAGCTCCGTCTCAGGCAGCCCCTCCTGCGGTACAGCAGGCACGGCCTCAAGCGTCTCGTCCTGTTGAGCAGCCGCCTCATCCCGCCCATGCTGCTCCGCAACCTGTGCGGCCCGCAACGGCCGCTCCAGCAGCAACGGCCAGTCAACCTATGCCCCGCACGATGGGCAATGCGCCCCGCATCATGGTGAACGTGCCTAATACTAATGCCGCGCAACAGGCCACTGCGGCAAGTGCCTCGAGTGTGCCCCAACGTACGCAGCCATTCACCGCCGAGCAGCTGCAAACCGCATGGCAGGGATACATCGACAATCATCCCCAAGAACGCGCCCTGTGCACGACCATGTCCTATGCCTTGCCGCAACAGGCCGGTGATGCTGAGCACTATGTGATGACAGTGGGCAGTCCCACCGAGCAGAAGAATGTTGAGGAGCACAAGGAAGCCTTGATGGCCTACTTGTGTGACGCTATCAAGAACGACCGCTTCACGCTCGACATCAAGGTGAGTGAGGTGCCCATCGACACCCCCAAAATCCTGTCGCCCCGAGAGGTCGTCGAGCAGATCAAGGAACACAACCCCAATTTCACCCAGTTCCTTAAGGATTTCGACCTGGGTCTCGCTTGAGGTGGCGCTTTATTGAGATTTAGACAATAGGTGATTCATGCGTGTGCTATGAGTCACCTATCGTTTTCCTGAATAGATGCTGTCCATGATTTCGCTGGCTACATGGGGCCTGTAGTGTGATACTTCGTAATAATTGTGGTAATCGGTGGTCCACTTGTTAATTCCCGAGAAATTGAAAACGCAGTCGTCACCAAAGATGGCTCTGAGCGCCTTCTCGTCTTCGGGATTCAGTTGGAATTGGTCATACAGCGGGCTGATCACAATTCTGTACGACGTGTTGTGCCTTGTGAAAATCTCACGGATGTCTGTCAGCACTTTCTTGGCCTCGGCGGTCAGCAGGATGGGGGATACCGCTGGGTGCTGATAATGGGCAAATTCCTTGATTTTCTTCGCGTCGTAATACGAGCCCGCTGCAATCAGGCTGTCATTGCGATCTAGGGATTCCTCGTTGGTGATGGGGTCGTAGCCATATCCGTCACTATTCTCAAGGTGTTTGTTCATGTAGCCCTTGAAAACGCCAGTCGCCTTGTATTCTGCCCAATAGCGCAGGAAGTCGATATTGCACCAGGTCTTGATGAAATTGGCATGAAAAGTGAACCAGTTGCGGTATCCAGTCAGTAGAGGTGGGGTGGCGTGATATGGACCACGTGAATCCATTTTGTTCAGGATCTGATGGTCAAGCACGATGAGCACGTTGTTGAGTTTTTCTCCACAATCATCGATATACTTTATTTCGTCATACAAGCCCCTGATTGAACCACCCGCAGTCGAGAAATGATAACAGGTTGCCGAATCGGGGAGATGCTTCTTCCATTCGGCGACCTGATAAAACAGGCTGCGCGAATTGCCGAAGATAAAGGAGTCATAATGGTAGGTCGGGTACTGTTGTTTATAGGTCATGGCCGAGACAAAACCCCTGTTCAGCGATACCCCGTCGGGGTGGGCACGGTAGTTGTCATAATGCCATATCACCTTGAAGGGGTCCAAGATGACATAACAAATCAGCAGAACCACCAGTGGCAGGAAGAATAACGCTATTTTTCTCAGGAATCGTCTCATCGTGTCAGAACTGGAAATAAATAAACGTTTGACCTTCACTCGAGTATTTGTTGATCAGCAAGAGGAGCAGATAATAGATGCCCCAGCGGACGATAGCGTGGTTAAAGGGCTTTCTGCCCGTGAACTGTAGGGCGTGTTGTTTGTTGCGTTGCAGCCACTCGATAAACAGCAGCACAAATCCTGCTGCAGCAATGGTGATGCCACGGGTCATTGACGGGTCATAAAAACGGTTGGTCATGAGGGCCGAGAAGAAATCTGCGGCTTGGGTCATCGACTCGGCACGGAAGATCACCCAGCCGATGGTGGCAAGGGCAAATGTAAGTGTCATCTGCCCCAGGGCCTTAAAACCAGGAAAAAGGCGCTGGGAGGACAAGCTGTCCTGTGCCTTGCCCTTGATGCCAAGCAGGTTGTAAATGGCCAATAATGTGCCGTGATACAGTCCCCAGCAGATAAATGTCCAATTCGCCCCGTGCCACAGGCCGCTGATGGCCCAGACGATGTAGATGTTGCGGATGGTTTTCCACTGCTTGCCGCGGTTGCCGCCAAGCGGGATGTAGATGTAGTCGCGGAACCAGCTGATTAACGAGATGTGCCACCGCCTCCAGAATTCAGGCATGCTGCGGGAGAAATAGGGGTTGTCGAAGTTCCGCATCAGATTGAAGCCAAACAGGCGTGCGCACCCGATAGCGATGTCCGAGTAACCCGAGAAGTCGCAATAGATTTGAATGGTGAACAGCACAGCAAGCAGGATTAGTGCTGTGCCGGGAAGTTGTGCATAGTCGTTCCAGTACTCGTTCACCACTACGGCGCAATTATCGGCAATCACCAGCTTCTTGAAAAAACCCCACAGCATCTGTCGGCATCCATCCACCGCCATGCCGTAGTCAAATTGCCGTTGACGCTGGAATTGCGGCAAGAGGTTGGTGGCCCGCTCAATGGGACCCGCCACCAGTTGAGGGAAAAAGCTGATGTAGGCAAAAAACTCCACGGCATTGTGGGTGGCTGGTAACCTCTTCTGGTAAACGTCGATGGAGTAGCTCAGTGCCTGGAATGTGTAGAAACTGATGCCGACAGGAAGTATGATCTGCATGGTCACGCAATCCAGCTGCCATCCCCATGAACCGACCAGGCGCTCAAAATTCTCGACAAAAAAGTTGAAATACTTGAATGCGCCGAGTATGGCCACGTTCAACACGATATTAGCGGCACTCACCCAGCGTTGTCTATTGCGCTGGCTCTCAAAGCGTTCAATCAGCAATCCGCTCGCAAAGCTGCTGAGCGACGTGATGGCAATAAGTATCAAGAAACGCCAGTCCCACCATCCATAGAACACATAGCTCGCCACCACCACAAGCAGATTTTGCCACTGATGCTTGCGGAAGACGAACCAATAGAGCAGGAATACTATCGGCAGGAATACCAGGAACTCTAAAGAATTAAAAAGCATATAGCTTGGGTTGGCGACTCATGATAATGCGGGTGCAAACTTACTCATTATTTCCCGATTTCATGAACAGAATCGCTGAATTTCTCGCCACCGGGAGACGGAATACACATGGCCCCTTCACTGCCTTGTGGCGCCAGCGCGTTATTGCAGGGCGTTGATTGCGGCGGCCTTGACAGTAAAGAAGTTGTCACTGCCGTTCTTCAACAACGTGTACTCGCTGTGGTTACCCCATGGGGCCGGCTTGTCCTCGATGACGGTGTCTTCGCCCGTGTCGTTGTCAACATAGGGCTCAATCATGCTCTGCCACGAGCGGATGCGGGCTTGGGACGATGCGCGGTCCATCAGGGCGTTCTTGGCGTCGATCAATTCCTTGAGATAAGCGATATACTTGGCCCTGAAGTCGTTGAACTTGAGGATACGCGCTATCAGGCGGTTGTTGTCATTGCCCCAGTTGAGAGGGTTTTGCCGTCCTGAATCATCCTGCACACCACACCTCAAACTGGTGCCCAACGTGTTGTCATAGTCGTAAGGGATGAAGAAGAACTTATAACCGGTCAAGCCCCTGGCGTTAAAGTAGATGTAGTAGTTGTTGGCATTGTTCCAGTAGTCATCCCACATGCCCACGGCCACGTTGACGGCATAGGTCTTAAGCAACAAGTCGATGTCGGTGACCTCTTGAATCCAGGTGTAGAAGTCGTTGTCGTTGAGGTTGCTCAACTTGTTCATGAAATCCACGAGCTGGATGCGTGCGCTGTCAAACTCCTCGGTTTGGGTCTCGAGGGTGTAGGCATGGCGGTCGTCGCTGTCATCGTCATACCAGATGTCCCCGTTGGGGTTGTTAAGTCCGGCTGCAGAGTTGCGGCATTTCCACAGGTATCCGTTGCTGGCGCCGAATCGGGTCTTGCGGTCCTTGAGGTAACGCTTATCGATGGGCTCCATCAGTTCATATACACCATAGTAGGCTTCCTTGCTGTCGCCCTCGACATGGATCCACAGGCGGCAGTAATTGTCTCGCACAGCAGTCCACACGCCCGCGCGTTTGAACAACTCATAGCAGAACATCTCTCGCACGTAGGCGGGGTCGTCCTTGAACCACTTGAGGTGCAGTTTACGCACGTCCTGGATGGTGTGGGCATCATCATCTACATACTTGCGCAGGTTCACGCCGAAGTGGGCATGGTGCCAGTCGGTATTGTTGCGCACGTGGATTTCACCGTTGCGGCCCTCGGGGCGGCGGCGTGACGTGTTGCCCTTGAGACGCAAGCCCACACTGTCGATAACTGTGGTCTCACCGTCCTTGACAAACGAGAGGGTGGCCATGACATACTGGGTAGTGAAGGCGTTGGCGTCATACAGGGCCAGCAGCCTGTTCCATTCTCCCAGTCTCACATCGATGTGAACCTCGGGAATGGCGGCATCGTCCCACACGTAATCGTAACCCTCCTTGACAGGCTCGGGCCATTCTCCGCCCAGCAGGATATCAATGAGCGTGGACACGTCACCAATGGTTATTTCGTTGTCATAGTTGACGTCGGCGCGTTTCTTGGTGTCATAGTTGGCAAACCCGCCCAAGACGATGTCGAGCAGGGCCGAGATATCACCGATGGTGACTTCGCCATCAGCGTTCACGTCGCCAACACTCAGGCTGAAGGGGTCTGGCATCGGTGGCTCTTGATACTCGGCAATGCTGAAGGTGAGGTTCGACAAGTTGAACGTGAAGGTGTAATCCTTGCCGCTGCCTGTGAATTTGTAGGAGTGGTTATTATTGCTCTTCTGGGTTGTATAGGTGTTCCCGACACCGACTTCTTCGGTGCCGTTGGCCGGACCGTAACGGTAGGTTGAGTTAAAGACACTCCAGTCGCTGTCCTGGCCGTCGGCAAAGACAAACCATACCGTCCCGCTAATGCTGGTTGTAAAGGTGTAGGTGCCGTTGCCCTGATTGGCCATCTCGACGCCATTTCCCGGGTTCCAGTTGCCAAATGGCGTGTTGCCTACCATATAGATGGCTGCCCGTGCTGGCGAGAACGTCAGCACGAGTGCCATCATAGTCAACATGCTATAGTAATACTTTTTCATCTTGAATTTTGGTTTCTTGTTAATCAGTCTCTTGGACTATGGTTTGGGCCTGTTCTTACTCCTGATCATACCAGGTGGAGTACATCAGGTAGTTCTTGGCGATTTTCACGTTGATTTCGCTTGCCTGCTTGGGATCAACCATTTTCTTGAACTTGGCCGGAGAGCCTGCCCACAACTCGTGAGGACCCACCTTGGTTCCGCCCAGCACGACACTGCCGGCGGCGATGATAGCACCCTCGCCGATTTCAGCATGGTCGAGAATGATGCTTCCCATGCCGATGAGCGCCATATCGCCAATCTTGGCACCATGCACGACCACGTTGTGGCCGATGGAAACGTCGTTGCCGATTTCGGTGACCGATTTCTCATATAGCGTGTGTATCACGCTGTTATCTTGAATGTTGACACGGTTGCCGATGGTGATGGTGTTCACATCACCGCGCAGCACTGCGTTGAACCAGATGCTGCAGTCTTTACCCATTGTCACGTCGCCCACAACGACTGCGTTGTCGGCCAGGAAACAGTTTTTTCCAATCACGGGCTCGTAGCCCCTAACTTTCTTGATGATAGCCATTATTCAGTATAAAGTTTTGATTATTTAGTTTAGAGGGTATTAAATCTCGCGGGTTTTGTTGGCGAGCCAGGCGGCTTCGTCGGCATTGAGAAGTGGAGTGATACGCTCGCGCACCATGCGGTGATAGTCGTTGATCTGAGCTACCTCCTCGTCGGTGAGCATCGAGCGGTCGATAAGTTCCAGGTCGTAGGGGTAGAGCGTCAGCGGCTCAAATGTGAGGAAGTTGCCGAACTCATCGGTCTTTTCGGCCTCGATGGTGAGCAGCAGGTTCTCGGTGCGGATGCCATATTCGCCCGTCTTGTACAGGCCAGGCTCGTTGCTGGTGACCATGCCGGGAACCAGTTTCACGTCGGCCAGGTTTGTGCGTATGCTCTGCGGTCCCTCGTGGCAGCCCAGGAAGTGACCCACGCCGTGACCCGTCCCGTGACCATAGGTCATGGCCTCTTGCCACAGCGGCATGCGGGCGAGCACGTCGAGCTGGCAGCCAGTGGTGCCCACGGGGAATTTGGCGCGTTGCAGGGCCAGGTGTCCCTTGAGCACGAGGGTGAAATCGTGCTTCTCTTGTGGCGTCGGATTTCCTAAGGTGATGGTGCGGGTGATGTCGGTGGTGCCGTCCAGATATTGGGCGCCGCTGTCCACGAGCAGGATACCCTCGCCGTGCAGGGTGGCTGCGCTCTCGTCGGTCGCTTCATAGTGGACGATGGCGCCGTGCTCCTTGTAGCCGCAGATCATGGCGAAGCTGTCCTCACGGTACAGCTCTTGCTGGGCGCGGAATTCCATTCCCTTGTTCCATACGTCCACCTCGTTGATGGTATCCGTGGGAGCCATCTCCTCAATCCACTTGAACAAGCGGACCAGGGCAGCGCCATCGCGTTCCATGGCGTGGCGGAAACCCTCGATTTGCACTTCGTTCTTGATGCACTTGAGGTCGGTGATAGGTGAACGGTAGTAAACCTTCTGGCAGGGCAGGGCGTTGGCGAGGGTGTCGCTCACGCGGTTGGGGTCGATGAGGACCACTTCGTGCTCGCTCACGCGCTCCAGGTAGCGCACCACATCGTCATATTCGCGCACCCTGATGCCACAGGCCTTGAGGTGCTGGCGCACCTCGTCGGTCAACTTGTTCTCGTCGATAAAGAGGGATTTGTCCTTATTGGAAATATAGGCAAACGCGATGGCCACGGGAGTGAACGCAACATCGTTGCCGCGCAGGTTCAGCAGCCAGGCAATGTCGTCGAGTGCGGTGACCAACATCGCTGTGGCGTCGATGTCCTCCAGCACATTGAGCAAGCGCTCAATCTTGTCGGTAGCCTCCTCGCCGGCATATTGTACATCGTGGACATAGGCTGGCTCGCTGGGGCGTGCAGGGCGGTCTTCCCAGATGCGGTCGGCGGGGTAGAACTCGGTGACGAGCATGAAGCCGTTCTCGCCACAGAAGCGTTCCAGCTGGTTGGCCTCCTGGGCATTGTACAGACGGCCGTCGATGGCGATAACCGAGTCCTCCTCGAGAACTTGTCGCAGCCACTCGTGGATGGTCGGGTCGTTGCCCATGTTCTCCTTCATCATTACAAATCCGCTGTCCTCAAGCTCGATGCCGGCTTGCAGGAAATAGCGGGAATCGGTCCACAGGGCGGCCTGGTCCAGGGTCACCACAGCGGTGCCGTTGCTGCCCGTGAAGCCGCTTATCCAATCGCGGAATTTCCAGTGGTCACAGATGTATTCACTCTGATGCGGGTCGGTGCCGGGAATGATGACGGCATCGATGTTCATGCGGCGCATCTCCTCGCGCAACGCCTCAAGATGAGGAAAAGTCTCTCTACTCATTGTAATATTAGGTTTGTATTGTTTCTCGTTTGATGAACTAACCCGCAAAGTTACAATTTTCTCATAAAAGTAAAGTCATGGATGTCATTTTTTCGCGGCGATGTCGCGATTGTAGAAATTTTTTCTACGCTTATTGTTTGTGATTCTGGAAAGATAGAAGTATCTTTGTAGTGCCGGGCAAATGAGGCCATTTGGACTGGATGCCAAGGGGGCAGACAGTACACGGGCGCCAGTTGCTCTGGCATTGATTAATTAGCATTATTAACTTCATTTTAATACTCGAAGAAAATGAATATCATCTATCGTCCGCCAAGCTAAGTCTTGGATGATATGTTTTATTGGTATGGAATCAGAGTTCTTTTTAAGGGCTTGATTCTCAAATTATAGTAATTATGGAATAAGGAGCAAGGGATAACTATGCCCTCTCGTGTCGAGATTTTCGATGAATGTTCGGAACCTCGCACGAGGTTCCGGACATTCATATTGAGAGTCAAGACTGGCTGGAGAGAACTTTTTTTGTTCTCATACTGATGAAATATTAACCAAGTTGCAGCAGGAAACTGCTGCAAGAGATTCGGACGAGTATGATGATTCACATCGGGAAAGAAATTGAAGTTGAGCTGCGCCGGCAAGGGCGTGGCGCTACGTGGTTGGCCAATCGCCTCCACTGTGATCGTACCAACGTTTATAACATCTTCAAGCGCGAGGGAATCGACACGATACTGCTGCAACGCATCGGTGCCGTGTTGAACCGTAACTTTTTTACGCTCTTTTGCCAGGGCATGGGAGACTGTGACGGCGGTGAAAAAGATTAACGGATGCGACAACATAGAATAGTGTGGAAAAATATTCCACACTGATGTGTTTGTAAATTTTGGGAGAAATGAGTATTTTTGCAACGCTTAAGAATAGCGGTATATAAGCAAAATGAATTTCCTCAAGGAAAAATATTGTTATAGTATGAATGATGATGTCCTAACGATGTCGAGAGACACAGTTGTGACATCAAAATAATCATAATGTATCTTTCAATTAAAGCGTAGTGGGTGGGCGAAATGTGCCCATACATGAAAGTCTATTCCTAATGCCGTGCAGCATTAGGAATAGGGGTGGATTGTAGAATGCCCACTTGGCTCCCATGCTCTTGTGTAATCTGGATGGTCGCTACAAGGGAGCCGTTGCGATCGTTGTTTATACTGCAATGTCGATTCACATCGGGAAAGAAATTGAAGCTGAGCTGCGCCGGCAAGGGCATGGCGCTACGTGGTTGGCCCATCGCCTCCACTGTGATCGTACCAACGTTTATAACATCTTTAAGCGCGAGGGGATTGACACGATACTGTTGCAACGCATCTGTGCCGTGTTGAACCGTAACTTCTTCATGCTCTTTTGCCAAGGCCTGGGGAACTGTGATGGCGGTGAAAAAAATTCAACGGATGTGTAGTATTTTCTGCAATACGCGTGAGTAACATGCAGCTACAATAAGCAGTAATTTTGCAATCCCGAGTGGGCCGTGCCTGTCATGGCTTGATCGGTCTATCGTAATACTTTATTAATAAACGATGATGAATACATTAAAAAGAAACCAAGCCCTAGGGAAAGCGCCTCGAAATCCTCCGTGTTTTCGATGAACGTCGACAAACGTTACATTGCGGATTTTTTTTTTGAGATTTTAACCCCCACTAAATGTATTGGGGGACCGGGGCCGCGAGATTTATAGAGAGTCATGACAACGTCGCTTCGGTAAGTGCAAGAACCCCCTCTTGCCAAGACTGAACCAAGAGGGGGTTATTAAATGATAGGACGACGCGCCATCGGGTGCGGATACAAAACAATGAAAATACATATTGGAAGAGAAATAAAAGCAGAATTGCATCGCCAGGAACGGGGTGCATCGTGGCTCGCAGAGAAATTGCACTGCGACCGCACCAATGTGTATAATATCTTCAAGCGACAGGGCATCGATACCCGTCTGCTGGAACGAATCAGCATCATCTTAAATCGCAATTTCTTCGCCCTCTATTGCCAGGAGGATAGTATGGATGTGGAAAAAGATTCTACAGAATCGTAGAACTATGCGCAACACGCTTTTCCTAAGCGTGTTGTTTATAATGAATAATTTTGTGTCTTGGAACTGTTGTAGAGGATAACTATTGCCTCAAAAATCGTTAAATCATTAAAAATAAAATTATTATGAAAAAAGTGATGTTGCTTTGTGCGCTTGTTGTGCTGTCATGCTTGACTGCAAGCGCAATCTACTTTGACGATGATGGAATCCCTGAAGGGTATCGTGGTTTTGCCGATTTCTCCTACACACTTGGTGTGGGCGACTGGGGTAAGAACCATGACCGCATTGGTATCATGACATCTCATGGATACCAGATCGCACCGCAATTTTTCGCTGGGTTGGGTGTGGGTTTCAATTACTATTTTGATGGCAATGATGAGTTGTGCAGTCTTCCGCTGTTCGCTCATTTCCGCAGTGATCTCATCAACAATGAAATTACGCCATACGTCGACCTCAGGGTGGGCTACTCGTTGATTGACGTGAAAGGCGTGTACATCAATCCGTCGGTCGGTTGCAGGTTTGAGCTTTCCGATGACATTGGCCTCAACGTTGGCATTGGCTACACCATGCAGCAATCAGAGTTTTTCATTATTGACTATGATTTTGACTACTATAGGGTAAAGAAGAACTGTGGTGGCATCGACTTTAGGGTGGGTATCGATTTTTAGACATAAAATACACTGATATATGAAAAACAAGATTAAAAAGCTGTTTGTAGTTAGCGCTCTCGCGTTGTTGGCTGCCTGTGTCTCGCCCACGCGGCTTAATTTCTCCTGTGATGACCCCACCATTGATATTTATATAGATGGAGAGTATGCGGGCAAAGCGCTGGTGAACTATGTGTTCCCAAACTCCAAACAGGACGTTGTCGTAACTTGCTATGACGGAGGAAAAGAAGTCTACCGTCGCACCTTCAGCAAAGAGGGTCATATAAACAATGAGTTGATTGAATTGCCGATTGTGCATGATCTGCGATACTCGTCAGGAGGAAGAAAATCAAAAACGTACTAATAATAAATGTAAATTGACATGAAACAGAAATTATTTTTGACCATGCTGCTGATGCTGTGTTCCATCGTTCAAGTATCAGCATTCGGCAGGACCAAGATTGTTAAAATCTCGGTGGAGCCGCGTGAAGCAGCCATCTATGTGGACAATACGTTTGTCGGGAACGGCTATGGCGAATTCCCTTGCCCGAAGAAGAAAAACGCCGTTGCGGTTATCCGCGTTGAATGCGACGGCTACCTTACTATCAACACTAAGTTTTATGGTGGAGACAAGCGCGAGAGTCTGCACCTGGTGATGCAGCCCGATGGGTTCATGAATGGTACCGAGCCTTCAGGCGCAGTGAACAAGTTCTTCACGATTGAAGTCGATCAGAAGTATTATACTAAAAAGGCCGACGGGACCTATGATACTAAGACTGCATGGAAGTTGCTGCATCAGGTCCTCCTGAATTATTTTGACGAAATTGAGACCACCGATTTCTATAGCGGATATGTGCAAACACCATGGCATTATACCGAGTTCACCATGAGTGACAAGCAGTTGCGCAACAGGGTGGTTATTAGAGATATCTCTAATCCGGAACTTGTGGCTTTCCAGATCAAAGTGCTGAGCGAAGTTGCCGCTACCAAACTGGGCAAGCATGGCGAGTTTGTAGAGATAGACCGAATCCCCCGTGAGCTGACGACTCTCATTCAAGAGTTACAGACACGTATTGGTAAATTACATAGCTTCTAATCAATAAACTTAATTAAAGATGAGGAAAAAGAATGTTATAACCTTGCTGCTGATGGCGGCTATGGCCTTAGGTGCTATGGCCAATGTGATTGTAGATGATTTTAGCGCTAACTTGTACTCTTGGAATGAAGGAGAGATCGGTGATAATATCGGTACAATCCAGATTATCAATGGACAATTGAGTATCCAGTCCAAGCATGACGAAGTGGCTCTCAAGACCCATTGCTATGCACCTATCAATGTGGAACGTGATTTTAGAATCACAGCCCATGTTGTCATTGACAAACTCAAGGATGACAAGCAGGTGGGTCTGATCTTCAATTATCGTGATGACGGTAACTTCTATTGCTTCTCGTTCAATGAGTATGCAGTGAGCTTCTTGCGTTTTGAGAACAATAGGGAAGTGGGTAGTTTCCATCAGGGCATCAAGTGGAAAAAGAAGAAAAAACTTGAGCAGGAGTGGACCTTGGTCAAGGATGCTGATGAGTTGGCTTTTCTGGTGGATGGACAGGAAATCATCCGTATCCGTTATATGCCTCTTGCCTATTGCGGGGTAGGTTTCTACACCATCAGCAAGCAGAAACTCACTGTTAACAAGATAGAATTTGAGCAGTAGATGAAGTTGGCTGGGGACTATCGTCACCTGGCTTGTTGAGTCCTGGGGATTGCTTTGGGGACTTATAAAACAAATTAGTGCCGGCGCGGTGAAGCGTCGGCACTAATTGTGCTATGGTCTGTCAAGCGGTTGCTTGAGGATTACTCGGCGGGGGTGATGACACCGTCGCGAACGGCCTTGTTGTAGTCGGTCTCGCGGGTGGGGATCATATAGCGCCACTCGTTCTTTTCATCGGGCCTGATGGTTACTGCCAGCGTGGTCAGGAAGTTGCCGCCGTCCTCATAGGTGTGGCGAACGAGGGTGTCTTTCCAGCGCTTCATGTCAAACCAGTCAAAGCCTTCGCCCCACAGCTCGATGCGGCGATACAGCTTGATCTCGTTGAGCAGGTCGGCACCCGTCTTGTTGCAGCTGTACTCGGGATCGCGGCCCGAAGTCTTGTTCAGGGCAATCAGGGCAGCCTGTGCTCCACTGGGGTTGTTCAGCATGTACTCGGCCTCGGCCTCGATGAGCAGCATCTCACTGGAGCGGAAGTTGTTCAGCTCACCCACACCCGGGGTGTCATTACAACGCACCTTGAACTGCATGTAGGCAAATACCTTGGCGTTGCTCAGCAGGTCGGGATATTTGGCACGGGTATCTTTAGCCAGCTGGGTGCTGTTGGCGGCTTCACCGGTCGAGGTGGTGTAAGTGTAACCTGTGGGGTCAAGCCACCACTGGCGGCGAATGTCGGTTTCGGGAATCTGATTGAACAGCTCCCTGCTGATGCACTTGGGATAGTTGCGCACGTTACCGGCATTGCTGTTGTAGGCAATGTAAGCATGGTAGCTGTAGTAATACAGTGTCTGGTCGCTAGCGCTGTAGCCACCCCAGATCCACTCGCTGTTGTGGGTGCAGAAACCGTTACTCATCAGTTCGGTATTGCTCATGAGCGGGTGGTCGGCGCGGGCCAGCTTGGCATACTTAGATGCGTTGTTCCAGTCACAGCGGTTCAGGGCAGCGCGGGCATAGGTTGCGTAAGCCACCTCGATGTCGGGCAGGAAGAAATCTATTTCCGCACGACGACGGCCAGACTCCTCATAGAGATTGATGGCCTCGTCAAGGTCGGCGTAAATCTGTTCGTAGGCGTCGGCCAGTGAAGTCAAGGGCAGGTCACCCACACTCTCGTCCAGACGCAGAACGAGACCCGGGCAGTTGCCGTTATCTGAATCAACCCAGCGCTTGCAATAGATTTGTGCCAGCATCATGTAGGCATAGGCGCGGAAGGTCAAAGCCTGGGCTTTGAGGAACTTCTTGTCATCCTCGGGGCCTTGGGCACCGTCAACGTTCTGGACGATACTATTGGCGTTGCTGATCAGCTTGTAGTAGTAGAACCAGGGATAGTAAGTGTACAGACTAGTGGGTGTGTCGTGTATCTCTTGGTTGATCAGCGATGCCCATCCAGGAAGGTTCACAAAGAAGTCCTGGCCAGGATAGTTGCCGTACCACATCTTGATGCAACCCTCGCCACACATACCCTGTGTACTCAGGTACTGGTTCATCATCACACGGGCGCAGCCATTGATGGCCAACTCTACATTCTCGGTCGTTTCGAAAGCGGTAGCCGCACCGGTTTCGGCGGTCGGCGCAGTTTCAAGGAAGTCACTTGAACATGATGACATACCCAGTGCTGCAATACCTGCAATCAGTATATATTTGAATTTTTTCATAATGTATTCTATTTATAAATGTAATGATTGATGATTAGAAACCAAACTTCACACCGAACGAGAACACGCGCGGAGTTACCAGGTAGTCACCCACGTAACCGCTGAAGTTCTGCTGAGCGTTCATACCCTTGCGGGCAGTCTTGGTGTACAGGTTCTCAACTGTGGCGTTGAGCGCGATGTTGGTAAAGCCAATCTTCTTCAGCAGGCTGTTGGGCAAGCGGTAAGTCAGGCCGATATTCTTAACAATAAAGTAGTTAGACGAGGTGATGTAGCGATTGCTGGTAGCGGAGTTGAAGCTATTGTCGGTCGCGTAAACCGCGGGGGTTCCATTGGGATCCAGGCGGCTGGCGGGATAGTTCACATAGCTGTTCTCGCCCTCACCCACGGTCATTGCCTTGATCTGCTCATCGGTATAGGTGGTTACGGTGCCATCGAGGTCCTTGACCCAAGCATTCTCCATGTCGGTGTGGAGGGCACTGGGGGTGCCGCCCATCGAGGTCAGGCTCTGGTAGGTCCAGTCGATACACTTGCCGCCCAATTGGTATGAGAAGATGGCACCCAGCGTGAAGTTCTTGTACTCAATCGTGGGATTGAGGCTACCATAGAACTTGGGCACTGCAGAGCCGTGCCACTCGCGCTTGCCATAGGAGCCGGGGTTGTAAACATAGGGCACACCGTCGATGACAACATACTCATCAGCGGTTAAAGCTTTGCGATTAGTGACGTCCTCACCGTCTTTCACCATGCCGGGAATATAGCAGTCATGATCGTTAAAGGCATAGAGCGATCTACCGGTCATGTCGTCGATACCCTTGAAGGTGAAAGTATAGAACTCGTACATCGAGTGGCCCTTGCGGTAGTTGTACTGGCCGTCCTGCAAACCTGCATCGTACTCATCCTTCTCGCCGCCCACATTGTAGATGTCGGGCATCTTGGTGATCACGTTGTGCAGGTAGGTCATGTTCAGGCCCATGTTGAAACGGAAGTCCTTGGCCTTAACGATGTCGGCGTCGATCGAGAACTCAATACCGCGGTTAGCCATGTTACCCAGGTTGATCAGTACCTGTGATGCAGCAGTACTGGTGCTGGTGGCACCGGCCGACAGCGGCTGGTTGAGTTTGAAGATCAGGTCGTGGGATACCTTGTTAAAGAACTCGAGGCTGAAGTTCAGGCGGTTGAACAGGCGGCCTTCGAGACCCACACTCAGGTTCCTTACCGACTCCCAGCTCAGGAGCTCGTTGGTGAGCTGGCTCTTGACCAGAGCACCCATGCCACCATTAACGGTGATGTCATACAGGGCCATGTAGCTGTAGTAGGAGGCTCCACGGTCGTTACCTACCTCACCATAAGCTGCACGCAGTTTCAGGTTGTTGATCCACTCATACTTGCGGATAAAGTCCTCACGGCTCAGGATCCAACTGGCACCGACGCTGTAGAAGTTACCCCAGCGATGGTCGGGATGGAAGCGCGAGCTACCGTCACGGCGGAATGAACCCTCAAACGCATACTTGTCATCGAGGACGTAGCGCACGCGGCCCAGATAGCTCTCCTTGCGGTCATTCTCCTCGTAATCATACAGGTTCTGGATGTCCGAGAAGTTAATCATGTCGACGTGGCCGGCAAGGGTTTCGACAGCCTTGAAACCATACAGGTAGTTGTACTTGTAGTAGTAGCTCTCATGACCCAGCAGCACCTCAAATGTGTGGCGGTCGGCATAGGTGCGGTTCCAGTTCAACAATTGCTGGAACGTGTAGTTCTTATAGCGGTAGATGAGGCGCTTGGTGCGGGCATTGTTACCCATACCGTCACCGATGATGGCGTTGTCATACTCGCGGTTCTCGGTATTGCGCAAATTCAAGTCGGCATTCAAGGTGATGTCAAATCCATAAGGCAGAACAAAGGTGACATTGCCCTGGCCGGCCAGGGTGTTGCGGTAGGTCCTGTCCATGTCAAGTCCGATCTCCCACAGATAGTGGCGGCCCGAATACTGGGGACGGCCGTTGGCTTCACCGCTGTCATACATCTTGTTACCCTGCTCGTCCAGGATGTAATCGCCGTTAGGAGAAGACAGGTCATGCTGATAGACGGGATAGATGGGCGCAATGTTGCGGCAGTAGCTGAAGGCGTTCTTGTAACTGCTCTCATTTTCGCTGTGGAAATTGATGACCTGGTGAGAACCGGAGATGTTCAAGCCGGTCTTGAACCAGGATTTGGGCTCCAGGTTGACGCGAGCGCGACCATTGATGCGCTCAAAGCCCGACTCCTTGGTGTAGCCTTCCTCCTTGGTGTAACCTACACCCAGGTAATAGTTAGCGTTCTTGGTGCCACCATCACCACTGATGTTGTACTCCTGGCGGAAACCGCTGCGGATAGCGGCCTTGAACCAGTCGAGGTCGTCGGCGATGCCGCTCTTGATCTGGGCATCATCCCTCAACTTGAAACCATTGAACAACTGGTCGTTGGGCTGGTTGAAGATGTTGTATTTCAGATATGAATCGATGATTTCCTTATTGGCTACACCCATTGCTTCACTCCAACTCATGACCTTGGGTGTGCCGTCGGGGTTCTCGCCATTATTGCCGTTAACGTAGATCTGGCGCACGTAGCTCTGCATCATGGCGTTCATCCACTGACGGGGATTCATGCGGTCATACTCGGGAATACCGCGGTTGTAGGTACCCAGCATGACTGATGCGTTGATGCGGGTCTTGTCGTTGCGGCCCTTCTTGGTGTTAATCAGGATGACACCGTTACCGGCGCGGTTACCATACAGGGCGGCCGAAGTCGCGTCTTTCAGCACGGTAATGCTCTCGATGTCGGCGCTGTTCAAGTCACTGATGTTGGCAGTGTAGGGGACACCGTCGACGACATACAGCGGCTCGTTGCTACCGGTGATCGAAGCGAAACCGCGGATGCGGACCGAAGCGTCGCTACCGGGCTGGCCATAGGTCGAGTTGACTACCAGACCGGTCGTGGTGCCCTCCAGTGCCGAGGTGACACTGGTCACGGGGCGGGCTTCAATCTGCTGGGAGGTCACCTGGGACACGGCACCGGTGAGCTCACTCTTCTTGGCGGTACCATAGGCAACTACCACCACCTCGTCAAGGTCCTGGGAGTTGCTGTGGAGTTCAACGATCATGCCGTTCTCGGCCTTGACGGTGATAGGCGTCATGCCGATATACGAAATGTTCAGTTGACTGTTGGCATTAGGCACATTGACGGTGAAACGGCCATCCAGGTCGGTGGCTGTGCCCGTCTTGGTGCCTACAACGGTGACTGTCGCACCGATGACAGGTTCGTTGTCATGCGCCGACACTACAGTGCCGGTGATTGAAACCTGTGCAAGCGCTGCCGTGGTTACAAGCAGCAGGCTCGCAAGCAATGAATAGAATCTTTTCATACACGTTTAATTTTATAGTTATAAAAATAATAATTCTGCGACTGTTAAGTTGCGTTAATCAAGTGAAAACCGCATGTGATTGGAACAATATTAATGTGTCATTCGGTAAGAATGTTACAAAATTACAACAAATTTTTAAAATAGTTGAAAAAATTACGAAAAAATGTTATCACATTTCAATCTGATGGCGAAACAAAACTGGCCTTAGTCGCAGACTAAGACCAGTTTAGCTCTTCTTTAACAAATGTTGTGAGAGGCGGCCGTTACTCGAACACCGATGTGCCGATGCAGCCGTTAGGAGTCTGGATGTGGAGCATGGCGCACACTGTAGCGGCGATGTCGGTCATGTGGGTCAAGCGGTTAGTCTCGCCAGGCGTGATGTGCCATCCCATGAAGATCAGGGGGATGTGGGAGTCGCTCTGGCTCCACGTGCCGTGATTGGAACCCGCCCACTCGGTTTTGCCGGCATACACGCCCGTGCGCGGCACGATGTAGATTTCGCCGCTGCGTCCGGGGAAATAGCCCAGCTTGATGCGCTCCTTGAGGATGCTGGGGATGGGGTAGGAGTCGATATGCGCTACGTCGATGGCCCATTGTATTTCCTCAGGAGTTTCCAGCGCCTGACAAGCGGCACGCATCACCTCATCGTAGTCGAGATGTGCGGCGTCAATGACTTCGTGGTTCAGGTAGAAGGTGTATTCCATCTCGGCCTTGATCAGGTCTTTCACGCCAAATCGCTTCTCCAGCAATTCATTTGCGGCAATGAGGGCGTCGGGACTGTTCCAGCAGCCGCTGGGCAGGCCGTGGGACTTCATGCGGTGATAGTTGTGGGTTCCGCCATGGTCGGCCGAGAGGAACAACAGGTAGTTGCCGCGGCCGATGCGCTGGTCCAAAACCTCGATGAAATGGGCGATTTCCTTGTCCAGCTGCATGTAGATGGAATCGACCTTAGGCGAGTGGGTCCCATAGTAGTGGCTGCACATGTCGGTGTTAGAGACGCTGATGGCGAGCATGTCGGTCGCCTCGCCCATGCCCAGGTTCTCGTTGATCAGGGCCTGCTCGGCCATGGCAAAGGTCATGATGGTGCCCATGGGCACGTAATTTAGTTCCAACGAGAGTTCCGCGCGATGCTTCTTGTTGAAGTCGCTGACCCACTTGGGCAACTTGTCCATGTAATAGGTGCTGGTGACAAACGATGAGCAGTCCTTATCAAACCAATAGGCGCCAATGGGGTGATGGCCCGCTGGCAGGATGGCGGCGCGGTCTTTGAGGGCGATGCCCACGGTGCGGCTCTTGAAGCCAGTGGCCAGTTGCAACTGGTCGGCGATGGTGGTGGTGATAAGGTTGCGAGGCGATTTGCCGCGGGTCTTGTCGTTGCCACCCACGCCACGCTCGGTGTCATCCTGCACGCTCGTCACGTTCTTTCCGTTGAGCATGAAGTTATTGCCGGCGATGCCGTGAAATGCGGGTGTCGTGCCCGTGTAGATCGAGGAGTGGCCGATGGCGGTGACAGTGGGCACATAGTCGATGATGGTGTTGTTGCAGCGGTAACCATCCTGGAGCAAGGTCTTGAAGCCGCCCTCGCCCCACTCGTAGTTATAAAGGTAGTCCCATCTCATCTGGTCCACAACCAGTCCCACAATCAGTTTGGGCCTCTCAGGCTGTGCGCTGGCACACAACGCCACCACAGCCATCAATACAACTAATAATCTCTTCATTCTCTCCATACGTAAAAAACTATAAATCTGTTTGTTCAATACTTGTTAAAAAAGGAAAACAATAAGTACAATAAATACAATATTTTATTGGCGATATTTATGAACACTGCGTCCATCAACCGTCAAAATGTTGCGCGATTGGTCATCATAGAAATATCTCTCGACTTCAGCTTTCTTTCCAGCAAAGTTCACAATGATGCCACACGGGCATTTAAGCAGGCGCATATAGTTGTAAAGTTGTGCCCTCATGTCTGCATTAAGAGCATCAACTGACTTACATTCAACAATAATATCCCCCTTACACAGAAAATCAACGCGATACACAGCATTCATTTGTTTTCCATGGTAAGAAGGATGAAAAGTTAGCTCCTTTTGATAAGAGATTCCTTGTTCTTCAAATTGTAAACGTAACCCTTCTTGATAACAGTATTCGTTTAGACCAGGTCCTAGTTCAGTATGAACTTCATATAAAGCGCCTACTATATCAAATAGATGATTCTTTAGATTTTCTAAATTTATCATTATTAGCCGTTTATAATTTGTATTTATTGTATTTATTGTTTTCTTTTTATCTTTCTTTGTTTTTTGTTTTTGGGTTGGTGGGGGGTTAGGGGTGGCGGGTGGTGCCGCGGACGACTAGGCGGGTCTTGACGATGCGTTTCTCGGCATGGTCGGTGGGGAGGGTGCCCTCGACCAGGCCGATGAGGATATCGGCCGCCTCCTTGCCCACCTGGCTGCCCCGCTGCTCCACTGTAGTCAGCATCGGGTCGCACACGGTGGCGCGGAAACCGTTAGTGAAGCCGCAGATGCTCACGTCGTCGGGTACAGTGAACCCCATGCGCTTCACCACCGAAAGGATGCCGATTGCCGTCTCGTCGTTGACGGCAAAGAAGGCGTCGGGCCTGTCCTCCATGTGCATCATGGCGGGGGTGATGCGCTCGGCGTCGGCGCGGTTGTCGCAGATTCGCACCAGTTTCTCATCGACCGTCAGGCCGTGCTTGTACAGGGCGTCGCGGTAACCGTTATAGCGGTTCTTGGCTATCACCATGTTCATGGGCGCGCCATAGAAGGCGATGCGCTTGCAGCCTGTGCTGATGAGATAGGAAACTGCATTGAGAGTCCCCATGTAATCGTCAACGACCACGCGGCTGGCGTTCAGGGCCGGGCAGATGCGGTCAAAGAAGACCAACGGCACGCCGGCAGCATCCAGATGCAGGAAGTGGTCATATTTCTCGGTGTCCTTGGCCTGGGACACAATGATGCCGCACACCTTATTCTTGAGCATCGCCTCACAGATTTCTACCTCGCGCTCGTAGCTCTCGTTGCTCTTGGCTACCATGATCTGATAACCGCGCGCCGAGGCTTCGCCCTCGATACCGTCAAGAATCGACGAGAAATAGTAATGCACCAGCTCGGGAACGATCACACCGATGGCACGGGAGGGGTTACGGCGGCTGTGGCGCAGCTGCTCGGCAATGACATTAGGAAAATAATTGTGTTCGCGGGCATATTGCTGAATGGCCTGGCGACGTTCGCGGGAAATGCTCGGGCTGTCGCTCAGCGCCCTCGATACGGTCGCAACCGATACGCCCAGTTCGCGGGCGATATCCTTCATTGTCAGGTGTCTTTTATCATCCATTGGTAGTCGTGGTTAACTTGCGTTGGTTAATGATTTACAGCAAAACGGTGTCTTGCGTTTGGCTGCGAAGATAGAACAAAAAAACGGATTGCGCAAACGATTGCATTTATTTAGTGGAAAATTTAACATTATAAAAAAAGAAAAATTACTTTAAAATTTCTATTTTTGCCTTGTTTTAATTGCCTTAAAGCGGCCATTTAAAACCCAGCGACCCGTGTCGCATTAGACATAACCACTACTGTTGTTGAGTTTATATAATTGATTACCAACATAATATTAACTTTAAAAATTTAAAAATGAAGCAGGTAAACATCAGAATTCCGTTTAGGATTCTTACCCTCGTGATGGGACTGTTCCTGTCACTGGGTGCCTATGCACAGATTACTGTGAATGGCCTTGTTAAGGATGCTACCGGCGAGCCTGTTATCGGCGCGAGTGTTCGCGTCGTTGGCACACAGATGGGTACAGCTACCGACTTTGACGGTAACTTTATTCTTGAGGGTGTGCCCCAGGGCGCCAAGCTCCAAATCACGTCTGTTGGCTACGACCCGCAAGAGGTCACCGCAGCCAGCAATGTAGTAGTCACCTTGAGCGAGGGCAGCCAGATGCTCCAGAATCTGGTGGTCATCGGTTATGGTGTAGTTAAGAAAAACGACTTGACCGGTTCGGTAACGGCTCTCAAGCCCGATTCCAAGAACAAAGGTGTTGTCGTTAGTGCACAGGACATGCTCGGTGGTAAAATCGCCGGTGTGAACGTCACCAGTGGTGGCGGTACTCCTGGTGGTGGCGCTACCATCCGTATCCGTGGTGGTTCGTCACTGAACGCCAGCAACGACCCCCTGATCGTTATCGATGGTGTCCCCATGGACAACAGCGGTGTGAAGGGTTTCCCAAATGGCTTGGCTATCATCAACCCCCAGGACATCGAGAGCTTCAACGTGCTGAAGGACGCTTCGGCCACCGCTATCTATGGTAGCCGTGGTAGCAATGGTGTCATCATCATCACCACCAAGAAAGGCCGTCGCGGTCAGCGCCCCAGTGTTGCCTATAATGGTAACGTGACTGTGAGCATGAAGAAGAAGTCTGTCGACGTCATGGATGGTGACCAGTTCCGCGAGTTCGTGGGCAATCTGTACAAGGGTAATGACCGCTACGACGCTGCCATGAAAGCCCTGGGCAAGGAGAACACCAACTGGCAGGATCAGATCTACCGTACCGCCCTCTCTCATGACCATAACGTGACACTGACGGGTTCGGCCGGCGACTGGCTGCCCTACCGTATATCGTTAGGTTATACCGACCAGCAGGGTATTTTGAAGACGAGTGACTTCAAGCGTTTCACCACCGCGTTAAACCTGAATCCCTCGTTCTTTAACGACCACCTGCGCCTGAACTTGAACGGTAAGTTCATGTGGGGTAAGAACCGCTATGCCGACGGTGGCGCCATCAGCGCAGCAGTCTGGATGGATCCCACCCAGCCCGTTACGTCCACCGACCCGCTGTATGACAACTTCGGTGGTTACTTCGAGTGGCTGGGCGACGGCTCTGCCCTCCACGACAGCGCATGGCCCTATACCCGCAACTCGCTGGCAACCTCCAACCCCGTTGCCATGCTCAACCTGAGAAATGACCGTGCCATCAGCCGCGACTTCATCGGTAATGCCGATATCGACTATCAGGTTCACGGTTTTGAGGATTTACGACTCCACTTGACCCTGGGTGCCGATCTGGCCAAGGGTAAGCAGTGGACCGATGTTGATCCCGCCGCGCCCCAGGCCACTTATTATGGCAGCCACGGCTGGGAGCAGATAATCAAGCGCGCCTATACCTTGAGCACCTATGCCCAGTACTACAAGGACTTCAACGACGACAACCACTTCGACATCATGGGTGGTTACGAGTGGCAGCACTTCTGGCATCGCACGACCAATCACTATTGGGACAATTATCCCGAAAACCTCTCTAACAAGGATAAGGGCGTGAGCGGCAGGCTTCACAACTATAGCGATTCCAGGGACGCGAGCGAGAATTATCTTATATCGTTCTTCGGCCGTGCCAACTACATCTTCAAGGGCCGTTACTACCTGACCGCCACCGTGCGTGATGATGGTAGCTCGCGCTTTATGAAACACTGGGCATTATTCCCCTCATTCGCCTTTGCATGGCGCATCAACGACGAGCCCTTCCTGCGCAACGTTACTGCATTGAGCGACCTGAAGCTCCGCCTCGGTTGGGGTAAGACTGGTCAGCAGGATATCGGTTGGGATTATGGTTGGATTGCCACCTATTCCAAGAGCTCTGGCAACCAGGGTAGTTTCTATGACGTGATTGGTGACGGTTCGATGGTTCGCCCCGACACCCGCAACGAAGATCTGAGGTGGGAGACCACCACGACGACCAACGTCGGCTTGGACTATGGTTTCATGAACCAGCGCATCAGCGGTAGCATCGATTGGTATTACCGCAAGACCACCGACCTGATCAACTATGCCTACAACTCAGCAGGTACTCAGCCCCGCAACATGATGAACAAGAACATCGGTTCACTGCGCAATACTGGTCTCGAGTTCGCCATCAGCTGGAAGGCCATTCAGGTTACCGACTGGAACTGGACCATCGATTACAACGCCACCTGGAACAGCAATAAGATTATTGAGCTGATTGGTGGCGATGATGAGGACTACTATGTTCCCACTGGTGGTATCTCGTCAGGTACCGGTAACAACATTCAGGGTCATGCCGTTGGCTACCCTGCAAGCTCGTTCCGCGTATATCAGCAGGTTTACGACCAGAATGGTATGCCCATCGAGGGTCAGGTTGTTGACCGCAACGGTGATGGCCAGATCAGCCCCGACGATATGTACTTCTACAAGAATCCGGCTCCCGACGTGACCATGGGTCTCGCCTCTCGCCTGGAGTGGAAGAACTGGGACCTGGGCATGTCGTTCCGTGCCAGTCTGGGTAACTATGTGTTCAATGACCTGATGGCAGGTGCCAGCAACTTGAACGCCAGCGAAATCCTGACATCGACCAACTATCTGAGCAACCGTCCCATCTACGTGTTGCCCTACAACTATCAGACCTATAGCAACCATGCTATCCTTACCGACCGTTGGGTACAGAACGCCTCGTTCCTCAAGTGTGACAACATCACCCTGGGTTACAGCTTTGCAGGTATCGCCCGCAAGAACAGCTGGGACGGCATCAGTGGCCGTGTCTATGGTACCGTGAGCAACGTGTTCTGCATCACTAAGTATGAAGGTATTGATCCCGAGGTGTTCAGTGGTATCGACAACTCGATGTATCCGCGTCCCATCTCGTTCATCTTTGGTCTTAGCCTCAATTTCTAATCACACATTAAAATAATAATAACGACAATGAATAAGTTTTTCAAACATATTGTTCCCGCTGCTTTGCTGCTGCTTGCTGCAGGAACCACGTCTTGTGTGAACGACTTGGACGTCAAGCCTATCAACCCCAATCTGGTTACGGCCGACTCTATTGATGCCGAGCAGTTGTTCAACAAGTGCTACGCCTGCATCGGTGTCGCTGGTAACGGTGGTGCCAATGGTGATAGCGACGTTGACGGTATCGATGGCGGTACCTCGGGCTACGTGCGTCAGGTGTGGAATGCTAACGAGCTGACCACCGATGAGGCCATCTGTGGCTGGGGTGACCCCGGTATCCCCGAGTTCTGCTACAATGCCTACGATGCCAGCCACCCGATGTTGACGGGTCTGTACTATCGTCTGTACACCAGTATCGTTTTCTGCAATGATTACTTGGCAAGCTTTGGAGAGTATGATGACACGATGACTGCCGAGATCCGCTTCATCCGTGCACTGGATTATTACTATCTGCTCGATGGTTGGGGCAATGTCGCTCTGGTGACTTCACCCACTGCCGAGAATCCCGAGCAGGTGAGCCGTGCCGCCCTGTTTGAGTGGTTGGAGAAGGAGCTTCTCGACCTGCGTGAAGGCTTGAGCGCTCCCCGTGCCCTCAAGAAGGGTCAGGAAGGTTATGGCCGTGTTGACCGCGATGCCGCCGACCTGTTGCTGGCTCGCCTCTACCTCAATGCTGAGGTTTATTCCGGTACTCCCCGTTGGGCCGATGCCGCCAAGTATGCCAAGATGGTCATGGATGGCCCCCACAAGCTCAACACCACTGGTGTGAACCGCTCGGGTGCCGACTTTGACTGGTACTATACTCCTTATCAGATGCTGTTCATGGGCGACAATGGTTCGACCAGCGCAGCTACCGAGGCTATCTTCCCCGTTCTTCAGGATGGTATCCGCACCACCAGCTGGGGTACCTCGTTGTTCATGATGGCATCGACCTTTGATGCCGACATGCACGAGGATCCCTTCAACAGCGATGCTACCAATGGCGTTGCCAGTCAGCAGTGGGGTGGTAACCGTGCCCGTCGCGAACTTGTCCGTCTGTTCTTCCCCAACGACGATGCTCCCATCGGCGCTGGCTATGAGGTGGCTCAGTCGGCAGGTGACGACCGCGCGTTGTTCAACACCGCTGGTGACCGCATCCTCGAGAACTTGGATCCCGGTGTGTTCAAGAACGGTTATGCCGTTGCCAAGTACAACAACTTCAAGACCGATGGCAGCGCAGGTAAGGATGCCACCTTCCCCGATGGTGACTTCTTCTTCATGCGTTCGGCCGAGGCCTATCTGACCTATGCCGAGGCATTGACCCGCCAGGCTGGTGGTACCGCACCTGCCGAGGCCGTTGCAGCCATCAACGCCATCCGTGGCCGTGCCAACGCCGACCAGCGTTCGACCTACACCCTCAACCAGATTCTGGATGAGTGGGGCCGTGAGTTCTTCTTCGAGGGCCGTCGCCGCATCGACCTGATCCGCTTCAACCGCTTCGGTGGCAATACCGATTACGTTTGGAGCTGGAAGGGTGGTACCTATGCCGGTCGCAACTTCGACGAGTACCGCAACTTGTTTGCTATCCCGACCAATGACCTGGTTGTGAACACCAACCTTGTCCAGAATCCCGGTTATTGATTCAGCAATGTCTAACATTATATATAATTGACAATAAGAATATGAAAAAGATATTTTTATCATCACTGATGCTGTTGAGCATGGCTCTCATGTTCACTGCTTGCGAGGATGACAATGGTTCTAATCCCACGCTGGTACAGCCCACGACGTTCGCGCTCAACAATCCCGTGAACAAGCTGGTTGACCTGTTTGAGTCCACAGCCATCCCCTTTGAGTGGTCACAGCCCGATTACGGTGGCTGGCCCGCTGCTGTGGAGTATCAGCTGGAGGTGTCACCCACCAATGAGTGGAATGTATCGACCGATGAGGCTGATGCTGATGAGGAAGGTTTTACTGCTGCAGACTATGCTATCATGAGTTCGACTTTCTCGGTATGCAAGGGAGAGATCGCTGCCGAAGAACTTGACAAGGCTCTGTTGAAGATCTACCAGTGGAGTGAGGACGAAGTGCCCGAGAAGCAGACCGTTTACGTTCGCTGCTCGGCTGTCACTCCCGGTGCCAAGAAGGTTTACTCTAATGTGGTTAGCCTCGAGGTGAATCCCTACTATATCGAGCTTTCTGACGCTCCCATTGAGATCTGGTACCTCGTTGGTGCAGGCATCGGTTCCAAGGATTGGGACAATGGTGCAGGTAGCGTTGCTGTTGGCGGTCTGTTGCCCATGTATCCTATCATGGGTAACGAGTATGATTCCCGCACTGGTCAGGGCGAGATTGAGTACGCTGGCTTCTTCTCCAGCAGTGTTCAGTTCAAGCTCATCAAGACTCCTGGTAGCTGGGACGAGCAGCTCAACTTCACCAATGTGAAGGATCCCGGCAGCTTCCTTGCCGACCTGGATGGTGACAACCACAACATCGGTATCGTTGAGGATGGCTACTATCGCATCCGCCTCAACACCGCAACCGACGAGCTCGTTATCGAGCGCATCGAGGGCGCTGTGGGTGTTTACACGATGATTTCGATGCCTGGTGAGTATCAGGGTTGGAGCACTGGTGATAACGTGATGAACCCGATGAGCACCAGTGTCGAGAACCACGACTGGTACTTGATGAGCGTGACCTATGAGGGCACCGAACTCAAGTTTGCTGCCGACAATGCTTGGGATGTGAACTGGGGTGCTACCGACTTCCCCTATGGCGTCGGCACTCAGAACGGCTCCAATATCCCCGTTGCCGCTGGTACCTACAATGTTTACTTCAACGACATCCTTGGCACCTACAACTTTGTGTTGCAGTAGAGTAATTAATCATCGAGTTTTCAGTCATCAGTTTTCAGTTGAATGTGGATTCCACTGGCAACTGAAAACTGAGGGCTGAGGACTGAAAACCATAAGAATAAAAAAATGAAGAAGTTTTTATATTTTGCAGCAGCTGCTTTGATGCTGACAAGCTGTACCGAGGATTTCAAGAACTGGGCTGAGCCCCAGAGCAATCCTCAGGGCGAGGTGGTTTCCTTCGGTTCCGGCTCTGTGGCTTCTGTTGGCGTGATTGACTTTGCCGAGATTGCTGACACCGTTGAGATGGTTAAGGTGTGTGACATCACTGCACCTTCAACCACCGATCCTGCTTATACTCCCGTGTACACCATCTATCTGAATGGTTACCCCTTTGCTATGGATGAGGAGGGTAAGATTAATGCCGATGATCTGTTGGCTTATGTCATTTCAGCTTATGGTCAGGCACCTGAGGTGCGTCACCTCACCGCTAAGGTGAAGAGTGTCATGGACGACGGCACGACCGCTACAACCATCTGGAGTGAAGAGTTCACTGTTAGTGTCATCCCCGATGCACCCGTGATCTCGAGCGCTTATTACTACATCGGTACCAGCAATGGCTGGACTCCGTTTGATCCCACTTACAAGCTGGACAATGGTGGTGGCGACGTTTACGCTAACCCCGTGTTCACCGTGATTATTCCCGCTACTGGTGAGGATAACTGGTTCAAGATCTATCCCCAGGAGACCATGGACGTTGCCGAGGCTGACTTCTGGTCATCCAACTTCATCGGTTACGCCGTTAATGGTGAGAACGGAATGAGCGGTGACTTTGTTGAGGGTGTCAATGATCAGGTGGCATTCTCGTTCAAGATTCCCGCTGACATCGAGGCTGATAAGTATCGTCTGACTTTCGACATGATGGAGCGTACCTTCACAATCGAGCCCCTCAAGGATCTCGGTACTCCCGACCTGTGGTATCTCGTGGGTAGCTGCATCGGTGACGGTTCGTGGGGCAATGCTGCCGGCAATGTCGGCGTGGCTCTGATTCCCATGTATCCTCAGGTAGACAACTACTCCATCAACACCTACGTTGGCTACTTCCCCGCCGGACAGGGCTTCAAGCTCATCCACACTCCCGGCAACTGGGACGAGCAGTGGGGTCAGAAGGATGGCATATTTGTCAAGAACGACGGCGGTAGCAGCGACATCACCGTGCCCGAGGATGGTTACTACCAGATCACCTACGACATGGAGAAGGATGTGCTGACCATCATGAAGTACACTGGCACAGTGAATATCTACGACATGATCGGTATGCCTGGCGGTTACCAGGGCTGGAGCCCCGAGGCTACGCTGATGAGCGGCATGAGTACCACTCACGAGAACCATGACTGGATCATGAAGGGTGCTACCTATGACGCCACCGAGTTGAAGTTCGCTGCTAACGGTAGCTGGGACATCAACTGGGGTGCTGCCACCTTCCCCTTGGGCATTGGTGTGCAGAATGGTGACAACATTCCTGTTGAGGCTGGTACCTATGACGTCATCTTCAACGACATCCTGGGCGAGTACTACTTCATTGCCAAGTAAACACTTGCCACAGCGATAACTATCCCGGCGGGGACATGCCATCAGGGCGTGTCCCCGCTGATTTTTGCTTGACGGCCAGCCTGTTTTACTCCTGTAAACGATTGCATATTGATTTTCTCTTGAGATTTTTCTGTCAATAGTTTGGAATTGAGGATAATTTGCTATTTTTGCATAAATTAGGTTTCGTCTCGGCAAAATCAAAAACGTTTATTTGTTTTTGTGCTCGACTTGCACTAATTTTGTAGAAAATATAACCATATAAAACTATACTGACTATGAAAAAGTTTTTTACTACAGCACTGGTTGCATTGTTGCCATTGATGATGATGGCACAGGGATGGCCGTCAAGGTATGACGGCGTGATGTTGCAGGGCTTTTACTGGAATTCCTACAATGAATCCCGCTGGCCCAAACTCGAGGCTCAGGCCGATGAATTGGCCGAGTTCTTCAAACTCGTGTGGGTGCCCCAAAGCGCCCAGTGCAGCAACAGCACTTCGATGGGCTATGATGACCTGTACTGGTTCACCAACTATAATTCCTCGTTCGGTAACGAGTCGCAGCTGCGCTCGATGATCAATACCTTCAAGAGCAAGGGCATCGGCACCATTGCCGATGTCGTGATCAACCACCGCGCGACCATCAACGACTGGGTGACTTTCCCCACCGAGGTCTATAAGGGCGTGACCTATCAGCTCAAGTCCACCGACATCTGCAAGGACGATGACGGTGGTGCTACCCTGACCTGGGCAAACCAGAACGGCAAGAGCCTGAGCAATAACTATGACACCGGTGAGGACTGGGGCGGTATGCGTGACCTGGATCACCGCAGCACCAATGTGCAGGAGACCGTCAAGGCCTATGTCAAGATGTTGCTCAACGACCTGGGTTATGCTGGTTTCCGCTATGATATGGTCAAGGGCTATGCTTCTCAGTACACGGGCATGTACAATGCCTATGCCGCTCCTGAGTTTTCGGTGGGCGAGTACTGGGATGGCAACCTGGGCATCGTGAAGGCTTGGATTGATGGCACCAAGGTCGATGGCGTGGTACAAAGCGCAGCATTCGACTTCCCCTTCCGCTACACCATCCGCGACGCGGTCAACTATAACAACTGGACCAACCTGGGTGGCACTAACAAGGGCTTGTGCATGGAGACCAACTACCGCCGCTATGCAGTCACCTTTATCGAGAATCACGATACCGAGTACCGCAGTGCCAGCGAGCAGCAGGATCCCATCCGCAACAACATCGAGGCCGGTAATGCCTACATCCTCGCCATGCCTGGTACACCCTGTATCTTCCTCAAGCACTGGATTGAATACAAGGAGAGCATCAAGCAGATGATTTATGCCCGACAGCTGGCTGGCGTCACCAACACGAGCCAGACGAGCAACTTGAGCTCCGGCACTTCGCCTAACTATTACGCTCAGCGCACAATTGGTACACGTGGTACACTTGTCGCAGCTATGGGTAGCACGTCCTATAATATTCCTTCCACCTTTGTGGTGGTAGCCAGCGGCCCCAACTACCGCTTAGCATTGAGCAAGACCACCGAGACCGCTTGGGCCAGCAAGCCCAGTGGCGAGTATGATGCCGCCTTCGATGTGACGCTCACCGCAGTGAGCCAGACCAACGGCGCCCAGCTCGTCTATACCCTCGACGGTAGCGAGCCCACCGCCACCAATGGCACCAAGGTGGCCGATGGCGCGAGCGTGACCATCAGCCAGAGTGCGGTTCTCAAGGCAGGTCTTCTCATCAATGGTGCCGTGAGTGGCGTGATTACCCGCAAGTACACCATCGACAACGCTGTGTTTGAGCCCTACGAGATTACCGTCTTCCTCAAGGACCCGACAGTCGCACCCAACAACTGGAGCGTTGTCAACTATTACACTTGGGACAGCTCTAACCAGCAGTTCAACGGTAATTGGCCCGGTCAGGCAACCACCGACACCAAGGTGGTTAACGGCGTGAAGTTCTATTACAGGACTTACATGATTACGAGCAAGGATTATTACATGAACTTCGTCTTCAACCAGGGACCGAGTAACGTCCAGACCGAGGATGTGACCTTTGTCAACAAGACCTCTTTCTTTGAGGTGACCACCCAGACCAACAAGTATCAGGTGAAGGATGTTACCGACCAGTATCTGCCATACCTCGATGGTGTCCATGGTGACGTGAATGGTGATAGCGAGGTCAATATTGCCGATGTGAATGCGATTATCGACATGGTCCTGACGGGTAGGATTGATCTTGCTGGTGATGTGGATGGTGACGGAGAGGTTGGCATCGCCGACGTGAATGCCGTCATCGACATTATCTTGAATGCTGTTTAAATCCTATAGAATAGACAACTTCCATGAAAAGGCAGTATAGAAGTATCTTTTTGGTATTGGCACTGGCGCTTGGTTTCGTCAGCGCCAATGCTGCTATCAAGGGCGACGTGAATGGTGATGGCGAGGTGACCATCAGTGACGTGAATGCCGTTATCGACATGATTCTTACCGATAACGTCCAGGAGATCGGTGACGTCAACGGTGACGGTGAGGTGGGCATCAGTGATGTGAATGCCCTCATCGACATTATCCTTAATGGCGGGGTAGAGCCCGAAGTACAGTTTGTCGTGGGTGGAGACATCTCGATGTTGACCAAGTATGAGGCTCACCAGCAGATGGCCCTGCGCTACAATATCACCAATGCCCATTACTATGACATCAATGGACAGGTAATACCTGATGTGATCCCTTGGCTCAAGCAGCAGGGCTGGAACGCAGCGCGCGTGCGCCTGTTTGTCAATCCCGAGAATGCCTCGACCGCCGACAAGGGTCAGGGCGTGATTCAGAACCTGGACACCGTCAAGGTGCTGGGACGCCGCATCAAGGCCGCCGGCATGAAATTCATGCTCGATTTCCACTACAGTGACAGTTGGGCCGACCCTGTCAAGCAGTACACGCCTGCGGCATGGGCTGACCTGGATGATGATGCATTGACCCAGCGCATCTATGAGTACACCCGTGACTGCCTGATTGAACTCAAGGCAGCTGGCGCAACGCCCGACTATATCCAGACTGGTAACGAGATCAGTTACGGCATGTTGTGGGGACCCGTGGGTACCCCGACAGCCCAACTCAAGAAGTGCTACAGCGGTGACGAGGCCAATTGGGAACGCTTCACCAATCTGCTTAAAGCAGCAGGCCGTGCTTGCCGTGAGCAGTGCCCGCGTGCCAAGATTATCCTGCACACCGAGCGTGCCGCCAAGGTAAGCATCATGCTCAACTTCTACAACCAGATGCGTGACAAGCAGGTGGACTATGACATTATTGGTTTGAGCTATTATCCCTACTACCATGGGGCCTTGTCGGTGCTGGCCAATGCACTCAACAACCTGACCAATTACTATCAGGACAAGGACATCATGATTGTTGAGACGGGCTACAGCTATCACTACAAGGTGGGAGACATGGACTTCTCGTCAACCTGGCCCCTTACCTATGAGGGACAACGGCAGTTCACTGCCGACCTGGTTGGGCGCCTCAAGTCTTATGTTAAGGTCAAGGGATTGTTCTGGTGGTTCCCCGAGGCCAATGAGTATGGCCTGGGTGGCTCGATGTGGAGCACCCTGCACGTCAACGATGCTTGGTACAACGCCGGATTGTGGGACCACGAGACGGGCAAGGCAACCCCCGCCCTCTACGAGCTTAAGAATTTCGTCCGCTAATCATTGACCATACCATCTTGCACCACACGATGGTGTAGAGATATACATTTATGTATAAGGTGCCGTTCAGGAAGTTGTGAACTCTGGACGGCACCAGTACATCGGTGGGTATGATGCCGAAGAATACGATCAGAGCCCAGAACAATACTTTGTCCAACACGGTGTGATGCTCTTGCAGATAGTACCACAGCATGTAACCCGACAGGGCAATGAGATAGGTGTGAACCTCAGATGAGTCGCCAAACACGATGATCCAACCCATGAGGACACCGAGAGTTGTGGCGCGGAATTCAAACTCGTGCCAACGGTTGCGTTTCACAAAGAACAAGGCGATGATCAGGCCTATAGTCACAATCTGCACAATGCGGTATTGGTCAAGGATGTATCTTAACGGATAGGCATAGAGCAGTGACGCAAAGGTGTCGCTGCTCTGGTGTTGTGACAGCATGTTCCACCAGTTCATATAGCAGGGGATGAGACCGTCGATGCCTACCTTGATTGCCGGTGAGAGGAGCAACAGGATACCAATGAGTGCCGCAAGACCGAGGCGTCGGAAAGGCTTGGGATAGCAAAACAGGATCAGTAACTCCACGATACCATACACCTTGGTAGTAGCCGATATCATAATCAGCAACACGGCCCATAACCCCTTGCCACGTTCCAGCAGGCTGAACGAGAACAGGAAGATGTAGGCCACGACAATGTTATACTGGAACGGGAAAACGCTCTGCTCGAGCACCAGCAGCAGGAATAGGAAGATCTTCACCTTGTAGGCATCATAGCGCTTGGGCAGGGTGAATATCGACAAGGCAAACAATGAGTAGTTACCCAGATTCCAGACAAACGGTCCCAGCCAATTGGGCAACATGGCAATGGGCCAGTAGAGCACCGAGAAGACCGGTGTGTAGAGGAAATAACGTCCGTGAGCCTCCACAAAGTCCATCGTGTAGGGATTAACTCCTGTCCAGAAGCTCAGGGTCGAGTCGGTATATACAAGGTAGTTGGCATACCTCAGCCTGATGGTCTCGATCGCTGTAGCGATGATGGCGACGATGAGGCCCAGGATGTAAACCGAGGTCTTAGGGTTTCGCTTGATGCTGTCGTTCAGTTTAAGGGTCATTTTGCTGTGGATGAGTGGGTCGTTTTGTTGAAATGCTGTGTGAATTCAGTGTACGTGGCAAATTGTGCCCCGTGCTTTTTGAAAGTCTTGATGATGCTGTCCAGACGCTTGACGGCATCGGTTCCTGAGTTGCGCTTGATGATATAAGGAATCTTCCATTCGGCATGCTCCTTCAGTGGGTAGTATTCCCAGGGATGGAAATAGATGACAAACTGACCGTCGTGACGCAGGGTCCAGAGTATTAACTTCTTGTAGAGCCACATCGGGTAGTTGTGGCAGGCCAGCCAGAATACCGGTAGGCGCAGCCATGGTGTCACCGATGCGGGAATCTGCAATACCTTGCCTTTATAGAATGGTGTCCGTGGCACATCCAGGTGCATGTATCTGCCAGGAATGAAGGCGGGATGTAAGGATGAGTTGTAGAGGTAGCCGATGCGCTCCAGTTCCTCGTCATCGACGGCAAACATGCGAGGCTGGCGGTAGCCGTTGACCGTGGTTTGGGTAAGACGTTCGATAATCTCCTTGGATTGCCTGGGGTCACTGTCCTTGGGGCTGAAGTGATCCACGCCGTGACATGCGACCTCATGCCCCTCGTTGATGATGCGCTGCATGATGTCGGATGCATGCTGGGCGAAGTTTGCGGTGCAGAAGAAGGTGGCCTTCACCTGGTTTTGCTTCAGCGTATCCAGGATGAGATTGGTGCCGGTAGCCGAGACCTCGATGCTTTTTTCAAACTCGATGTCCACTCCCTGCTCCCGGGGCAGGTCAAACTCTTCGGTGTCAAAACTCAATAATATCAAATTAGCTTCATTCATAACAAGGCGCAAAATTACGAAGAAATATGGAGGTGGCACAAAAAAACTGACTCTAAATGGGAGTCAGTTTTTTGTGAGAAGATAGGATGTGACAGTAATTGATAAAGAGGCTGACTTATTTCTTGGCAGTGATGCACAAGAAGTGCCGCTGCTCGTCACGGTTGACGCTGATATCTGTAAAACCGGCCTCTTTAAGACTGAATTCTATTTCATCGGGAGTATATACACGCATGGGACCCACCCTCCGGGCCAGAATCTCGTCATCGGGATCAAGCCCGTCAAGCTCGTTGGCAATGACAAGCATGCCGCCAGGTTTGAGCACTCGATGGGCTTCGGTAAATCCTCCTTCCAGCGTGGACCAGTAATAAACGGTTTCAAAGGCGGTCACCAGGTCAAAAATCTCCTTGGCCAGCGGCATCTGTACAGCATTGCCTCCCACCACCAGGCAAAAGCCGTCCTTGACGGCCGGGTAATTGGTGTCGGTGGTCATCTCGACGGCAAGTTTTGAGATGTCAAGTCCCGTCACATGGCCATTGGGGCACATTTCCAGCAGGCGCTTGATGTTGCCGCCACCACCGCATCCCATGTCCAAAATGCGGAGGTTATCCTGCAGGCTCAGTTGGTCAAAAACCCAATCGGGCAGGGCCTTGTGCCGCTTGCCGTTCATGGCAATGAGCGCACGCCTGCCCCAGAATCCTCTGGGATGCCTTCCGCGTCTATAGTACCTGTGTATCTTGCCCATCTTGGATGAATCTTGTTATCAAACCACAAAATTACGTCATTTTGCTTGAATTGGCAATAGGTGAATTCAGTAAATCGAACCCTTATATCGATTTCTGATTTTAGAACTCGAGGACAAGGGTACCTCGTGCGGGCAGGGTGAGCACGCCGTTGGCAAGGTTCACGCACTTGCCGGTGGGAACGTCGCGGGCTACGCTGGCATTACCGAAGGTCTCCTTGTAGCGGTCCAGCTTCATCTCGCGCTGCTGGGTCGTGCCGTTGATGATGGTCACGGCATGGCGGCCCTGATAACTGCGGTCGATAACGTAGATGCCGTTGTAAGGGATGAATTGTACCATCTTGCCCTTGGTGATGACCTCATTGCCCTGGCGCCAGTGCAGCAAGGCACTCAGCCAGTTGAACATGTCGTTCTGGGCAGGGGTGCGGCCCTCGGCGGTAAAAGCGTTCTGCTGGTCACCAGGGAAACCGCCGGGGAAGTCTTTACGCACGTTGCCGTCGGTGATTCGCTTGGTGCCGTTCATGAGCACTTCGGTGCCGTAGTATAATTGCGGGATGCGCTTGATGGTGAGCAGGAGGGCTAACGCCTGTTTCAGCGCATCAACGTCTTGGCCGTCGTGCAGGTAGCGGTCGGTATCGTGATTTTCGATAAAGGCCATCACGTTTTCGGGCTTGGGATAGAGGTAGTCGAGGCACAGGCTGTTATACACGCGGTTGTAGCCACGCCACCAGCCATCGGTCTCCTCGTGCCGCGCGCTGTCAACTTTCTCGTAGAAGGAGAAGTCCATCACCGTCTTGAGGTAACTCTCGGGTTTGCCCATCTTGTTGCCCTTCTGCCAGGCTGCGGTATAGGCTGGATTCTCGACCCAGGTCTCGCCCACGGTATTGAAGTTGGGGTACTCGGTGTCGAGGCGTTTCATCCAGCGGGCCATTGCATCGGCGTAGGCATAGGGGTAGGTGTCCATCCTGATGCCATCGATGCCCACGGTCTCAATCCACCAGATGCTGTTCTGGATGAGGTAATTCATCACATGGACGTTGTGGTGGTTCAAGTCGGGCATCGAGCGCACAAACCAGCCCTCGACGGTCTCCTTGAGGTCAATTTCGCTGGCATAGGGGTCCATCACGGGGGTGAGCTTGTAGCTCGTCTGCAGGTAGTTGTTCTTGTAGTCGGGCTGGTTGAACCAGTCGTGGTTGGGCATATCCTTGAGCCAGGGATGGTAGTCACCGCAGTGGTTGAAGATCATGTCCATCACCACCTTGAGGCCACGGCTGTGGGCCTCGTCGCATAGGCGACGGTACTCCTCGTTGGTGCCAAAACGTGGATCCACACGGTAGTAGTTGGTCGTGGCATAGCCGTGGTAGGTCGAGTGATTGTGACCGTCGGGTGAATTGTTTTCCAGTACGGGGGTGAACCACAAGGCGGTCACACCAAGTTGGGTGAAGTAATCCAGATGCTGCCTGATGCCCTCGATATCACCGCCATGGCGCAGGCTGGGCTGCGTCCTGTCGTTCTTGTAGGCCTCCATGCCTGCAATCTGGTTGTTGGCGGGATTACCGTCGGCAAAGCGGTCAGGCATCAGCATGTAGAGAACGTCGGCATTGGTGAAGCCCTTGCGCTTGTCACCGCTCATCTCGCGGGCGAGCAGCTGGTATTTCACTTTCTTCTTGCTGCGTCCCTGCTTAAAGGTGATGTCCATCGTCCCGGGCTGGGCACCGCGGGTGTTGAGATAGATGAGCAGGTAGTTGGGTGAATCCATGCGCACCAGGCTGTCGATGGTCACCCCGGCATAGTCGATGGCCACCTCGGCATCACGGATGCCCTCGCCATAGACCATGAGTTGAACACTGGGATCCTTCATGCCCACATACCAGTTGGTGGGCTCGATGCGGTCCACCTTGACCGCTGCATGGCCGATCAGCATTCCCAATGCCACAGCCATCAACAACAATAATCTCTTCATTTTTGGTTATTCTTATAAAGTAATATTACGGATCGATATCGGTGTTGCCGTTGAAATCACGGACGAAGTAATTGGGTCGGTTCTTGGTCTCGTTATAGATGCGGCCAATGTATTCGCCGATAATGCCTAACGACAGCAGTTGAACTCCACCCAGGAACAGGATGAGTGTCACCAGGGTGGGGTAGCCTTGCACGGGATCACCCCAGATGAGGGCATTGACGAATACCCACACCATGTAAATGAAGGCCAGCATGGAGACTATAATTCCCGTGATGGTCGATATGCGCAGCGGGACATTGGTGAACGATGTGATGCCATCAATCGCCAACGAGAACAGCTGGTGGTAATTCCAGGATGATTCTCCTGCAATACGGTCGCCTTGTTCAAATTCAATCTCTTTCTTCTTGAATCCGATCCAGCAATACATGCCCTTGGTGTACCGCTCACTTTCGCGCAGTTTCTTTAGGGCTTTGATGCACTTGCGGTCCAGGAGCCGGAAATCACCCACGTTCTGCAGCACGTCAAATCGGGAAGAACTCTGCAGTAGCTTGTAGAACTGTAGAGACAGCCGTTTACGCAGCCAGCTCTCCTTGCCTCGTGACTTACGCTTGGCATAGACATCTTCATATCCCTCTTCCCACAGCTTGATCATATCGGGAATCAATGTTGGGGGGTGTTGCAGATCGGCGTCGATGATTACTGTGCAATCTCCTGTCACATAGTCAAATCCGGCAAGCATAGCCGTCTCCTTGCCGAAGTTTCGTGACAGATCGATATAGTTTACCCTGGGGTCTGCCGCTCTTAATCGCTTCAGTTCCTCAAGGGTGTTATCCTTGCTGCCGTCATTGACAAACATGAGTTCCCAATCATAGTCACCGTTTGAACCCATGAGTTTTTTTAACTCTGGATACAATAGCGGCAATGATTGCTCCTCGTTATAACAAGGAATTAAAATGGATATTTTCTTCATCGCTTGGTTTGTTCGATGGTTGATTTAAAGCAGGGGAGGCAATTGGAACAGGCGGGTGCCGTTGGAGCCCTTGATGAGGATGTAACGGCCTTCGGGACGGTCGGCTGCGATGGCGGCTTTGACCTGTTCCACGTCATCAAACTTGCGGTATGGGCAATCAATGTCCTTGAACTCCTGTCCCACGAGCCAAATCTCGTCAAACGGGCAGTCTTTCAGCTTCCCGATGATGCGCTCGTGCTCTTCGCGGCTGCTGGCACCCAGCTCACGCATCTCACCCAGGATGGCCATCTTGGGGCTCACTTCCATCAGGCTGAAGTTGTCCAGGGCTGCTGCCATCGAGGTGGGGTTAGCGTTATAGGCGTCCACGATCAGGTGGTTATGCTCTGTTTCGGTGAGTTGGGAACGGTTATTGGAAGGCACATAGTTCTCCAGCGCATGGCAAATCTGCTCGGCCGACACGTCAAAGTGCAGACCCACAGTCACGGCTGCAAGCGCGTTGTCCAGGTTATAGCTGCCGATAAGGTGTGTGGTCACCTCATGCCACTCGCCGTCACCTTGTCGCCACTTGAGCCGCAGGAACGGGTCGCAGGCGATAATCTGGCCGTAAACACTGGCTCCGGCCTTGCTTTCATCGCGGGTATAGTACTCGGCCTTGACGTTCTTGGGCAGGATGCCCATCAGGTGCTCGTTGTCGGCGTTGATAAAGATGACACTATCCTCGCGGGTGGCCAGGAAATCATAGAGTTCACCCTTGGTGTGGATGACACCCTCGAGCGAGCCAAAGCCCTGCAGGTGAGCCTTGCCCACATTGGTGATCAGGCCACAGGTGGGCTCGGCGGTCTCGACCAGCGTCTTGATGTCGCCTGGGTGGCTGGCGCCCATCTCGATAACGGCGATTTCGTCCATGACGCTCAAGCGGAGCAACGTCTTGGGAACGCCCACATCGTTATTGAAGTTGCCCTCGGTGGCCATTCCGTCATAGCGCTCGGTGAGGACGGCGTTCACGAGTTCCTTGGTGGTTGTCTTGCCGTTGGTGCCGGTGATGCCGATGACGGGGATGTCAAACCGGCGGCGGTGTTCGCGCGCCAGGTCTTTATAGGCCTGCAAGGTGTCGGGCACGAGAATCATTTGCTTCTCGCCGTGATAGTTGTTATATACCTGCTCGTCGCTGACGATGGCGACGGCACAGCCCTTTTCCAGTGCCTGGCTGGCAAACTGGTTTCCGTCAAATGTTTCACCCTTCAGGGCAATGAAAATACTGCCCGCGGGACAGTCGCGGCTGTCGGTGGTGATCACGGGATGCTGCTCATAGATTGCGTAAAGTTCCTTGCTGTTCATATTCTATACGTTTATTTGCTGCAAAAATACACAAAAAGCGGATTTTTTGTGTACTTTTGCACTCGATTTTTAATGTGTGTGCGATAATACAATGAATACTACCAAAAGAACCATAGCCATCGTTTGTGGTGGCGACTCCTCAGAGTATGAAGTTTCCCTGCGTTCGGCACAGGGTATTGACTCGGCCTTTGACCATGAGCGTTACAACGTCTATATCGTCATGATCAGGAAGAATGACTGGCATGTTAACTTGCCTGACGGACAGCAGCCGGTCATCGACAAAAACGACTTCTCGTTTATGAAAGACGGCGAGAAAATCCGTTTTGACTATGCTTATATCACCATCCATGGCACACCTGGTGAGAACGGTGTGCTTCAGGGCTATTTTGACATGATAGACCTGCCTTACTCGACCTGCAACGTGCTGGTCGAGGCGCTCACGTTCCACAAGTTTGCCCTGAACAATTATCTGAAGGCTTTTGGCTGCTCGGTCCCTGACAGCATCCAGGTGCGCCGCGGCGTGCCTCACGGCTGGACAGCCGAGAAAGTCAAGGACTATCTGGGTATGCCCTGCTTTGTTAAACCCACTGCCGATGGTTCCAGTTTCGGCGTGACCAAGGTAAAAAGCTGTGACCAGTTGGATGAGGCTATGGAGTTTGCCTTCAAGCAGTGCGACAATGTGATGATAGAGCGTTTCTTGGATGGTACCGAGGTGACCGTGGGTTGCTACAAGACCAAGGATAAATCAGTTGTCTTCCCCGTTACCGAGGTGGTTACCGACAACGAGTTCTTTGACTATGACGCCAAGTACAACGGCCAAGTCGAGGAAATCACCCCTGCCCGCATCAGCGACAAGTTGACCGCAGCCCTGCAAGCTGAGACATCGCGCATCTATGACATCCTGCATTGCAACGGTATTATCCGCATCGACTTCATCATCACCAAGAACCCCGATGGCACCGACCACATCAATCTGCTGGAGATCAACACCACCCCCGGTATGACAGCCACCAGCTTCATCCCCCAGCAAGTGCGTGCGGCCGGTCTCTCGCTCACCGACGTCCTCACCGACATCGTCGAGAACCAGTTCTGACATCAGCGGTAATAATTGATTAAATAATAAAACGGAGTGAATGGGTTATCCTGTTCACTCCGTTTCTTTTCAGTAGAGTCGGTTATCGGTTTCCTTGCTGATCGGGCAAGATCAGTATTGGTCACTATTGTTTTCCTCCCAACAGGGCATCAATCAGAGCGGTGACGTCGACAATGTTGATAACGCCATCATTGTTGGCATCGGCATTGCTGTCGCTATAGGTGGTGCCATCCCCCAGCAGCATATCAATTAATGTGGTGACATCAATGACATTCACCACACCGTCGCCGTTCACGTCGCCAGGCAAGTCTGAATGGTTGATTACAGTTACTGTACCGTGACCATTGTCCATCAGGATTTCCTCATTGTCTGGAGTGGTGTATTGCGATTGATTCAGCCAGATAGTGTAGTCGCCGCTGGCATTGTCGTCCACCTTGACGGTGATGTAGAACAGTACCTCGTCCACCTCGCTACTGTAAGGCATGCCGTTGATGGGATAGCACAGCGTACAGATGTCACCATTTGCCATCTCAAGACTGAAGATGCTGTGTGTGAGCGCCAAGTGCTCCGATGGCTCGATGAGGTATGTGCCATTAGCCATCACCATTCTCAGCCCATCGGGCAACTTGATATATGTCTGCAATGACTTGATACTGGCTTTGGCTTTGATTTTCACTGGGGTGCGGATTGTCTTGCCCTGTTGTGCAGTGGTATCATTGATTGAGAGGTAATTGCCCATTTCCACAATTTGGCCAAAAAATGGGCTCCATCGGTTGTCGGTTTGATATTTGTCAAGAGAACCTCCGGGAACATAGAGTGTGCGACCGGAATAATTTCCCTCTCCATTCACAAAGCCAAAAGCGGTTTCGTGCAGATTCACCAGAGCGGGATCCGAGATGTAGCTATAGAATTTCATATTCGGGCTGACGGAACCGAAAACACCAGAACTGAGACTGTAACCGTCGGTGTTGTTCATGACAATGCTGGTCAGATTGGTGCAGTCGCGGAATGCTCCTGAACCGATGAATGTGGTGGCGCTGGGGATTTCAATCTCCGTTAACCCTAAGCAATTAGCGAAAGCTTCCTCACCGATATATGTGACGGTCTCGGGAATGACAATGTCCTCAAGGCTGCTGCAATATTGGAAAATGGCGTCATCGATAGCAGTGATAGCATCCGGGAGATTGATGCTGGTCAGGTTGCTGCAACCTTGAAATGCGGCAAAACCGATGTGATTAACACTTGCGGGAATGATGATGCAGGCCAGACTTGAACAGCTGCCGAAGGCATGACTGTTGATTTCCGTTAGGGTGTTTGGGAGTTCGATGTTGGTCAGGTTCTCGCAATTAGAAAAGGCATAGTCGCCAAGCGTTATGACTCCAGTGGGGAGGGTGATGTCGGTCAAACCCGTACAGCCCTCAAATGCCCAATTGCCGATGGCGCTGGTGGAACTGGGAATGACTGTGTTCTTGCAGCCAGCAATTAGGGTATTGGACGATGTGTTGAACACAGCATTGCAGTTGTCGCGGGAATCCAGAACCGTATTCCCGCTGGCCACTGTGATGCTCGTCAGGTTTGGACAAAAACTGAAGGCCCTGTCGCTGATGGTCTTTACCTTGGTGCCAATGTTGACACTGGTAAGGTTGGCGCATCCATGGAAGGCCTCATAGCCGATTTTGCTGACACTATTGGGAATATTGATGCTGGTCAAGCCGCTGCCGATAAAGGCGTAGTCGTCGATTGAGGTGACGGAACCAGGGATAATAGTATTGTTGCAACCGACGGTTAATTCATTGGTGGCTGTCTTGATGATTGCGTTGCAATTGTCGTGTGAATCATAGACCGCATTGCCGCCTGCCACTGTAATGTTTTCAAGGCTGGAGCATTTTGCAAATGCCCACTTACCTATAGATTTGACAGAGTTGCCGATGGTGACGTTGGCCAAACTGCTACAGCCATTGAATGCATCGTTGCCGATATCTGTTACTGAGTTGGGGATGTCAATGCTCTTGAGGTTGCTGCATTGGTAGAACGCTCCCCAGTCGATCATGGTGACAGAGTTGCCGATAGTGACATTGGTCAAGCTACTGCAGCAATAGAACGTATGATCGTTGATTTTAGTGATTGAGTTGGGAATGACGACATTATCCAGGCTGGTGCAGTGCGAAAACGCATAATAGCTGATGCTGGTAACGGAATTGGGGATTGTGATGCCTGTCAAGCCACTACAATCGGCAAATGCCCTTTCGCCAATGGCTGTGACAGGATAGGTCATGCCATTAGCGGTCACTGTGGCTGGAATGACAATATCGCCTGAATACTCATCGGCGTAGGAGCCTGCGGATGTCCCACGATAGGTAACTGAAGCCTCATTGCCGTTGATTTTGTAGTAGATGCCATCGACTTCAATGTCGTGGGCTGTCGCAATAGCAGGCAGCAGAATGGCCATCAACACCGGGATGGCTTTCAATAGTTGGTTCATGATGTGTAATAATTAGGTTTATGGTTGGTTGTATAATGTTGATCATTAGGTTTTTAGGCTCAAAAACAAGTATAAGTATACATAAAACCTATCGACAAAGGTAACGACTATTTCTCATCCAACAAAATTCAGTCAACTAAATAAAAATAGACCTTCTGTTAGAGGGCAATTAAATAAGCATAAAAACTACGAATTACGCTAATTTCACGAACTCATAAATTAGTTCAGTTAGCGTAATTCGTAGTTTATTAACTTTGTGCCTTAGCGTGAGGCTTAGTTGTGGATAATCAACGCTGATTGGGCGGGGATGGTGACTTTGCCGCCTTTGGTTTTGACGGTGGTGAGGCCGGCTTGGTCACACTTGATATTGCGGCAGACGACGGTGTAGGTGCCCTCGGGGACCTCGATGGTGCGGGCGCGCTTGTGGGCATTGAAGGCAACATAGATGTCACCCCAGCTCTCGCCCGGCACGTTGCGGCCGTTGATGTGGAAGGCCACGAGGCAGTTCTCGGTGGGCAAGAAGTCCAGATTGCGGCGCACCATGTCGGCACTGCCCATATGGAAGGCGGGATGTGCCTTGCGCATGGCAATCAGGTTCTTATAGTAGTCCATCACCTGGGGATAACGCTCCAGGTTGGTCCAATCCAGGTGGTTGATGCTGTCGGGACTCTCGTAGCTGTTGTGCACGCCCTTCTTGTCGCGCAGCATCTCCTCACCGCTAAGCATGAACGGCACACCCTGGGACGTCATCACCACGGTCTGAGCCAACAGGTCGAGGCGGATGAGTTCGTCGATGGTAATGCCCTTGACGCTGGCTTTGAGGCGGTCCACCAGGCACATGTCGTCGTGGCAGCTCACGTAGGCAATCATCTGGGTGGGTTCAGTGGCGTAGGGTGCCTTGCTGTAGTTCACCTTACTGTAGTCCACTCCGGGGTGCTGGATAGCTCCCGCGATGCCAAACTTGATGCTTTCCTCGTAGCCCTTGACTCCGCCCAGGAAGGCGGCCTTGCTATTGCTGTCCCACGGGCCTCGCAGTCCGTCGCGCATGCAGTCGCTGAAGGCGGCGATGCCCGGCATCTGCTGGATGTTGGCCTTCATGGCCAGCTTCTCGCCAGGATAGGCGCAACTGCCGGCACTCCAGCCTTCACCATAGATGAAGATGTCCTGGGGCACAGCGGCACGAATGGCATTCATTGTCTCGATATCGTGCACACCCATCAGGTCGAAGCGGAAACCGTCGATATGGTACTCATCAACCCAATATTTCACGCTCTCGACCATGAACTGGCGCATGCCTTCGCGATCGCTTGCTGTCTCGTTGCCGCAACCGCTGCCGTTGCTGTAGGTGCCGTCGGCATTCTTGCGGTAGTAGTAGTCGGGACGCGTGCGCTGGAAGTTGCTGCCGTCAATGTCCCAAGTGTGGTTATACACCACGTCGAGAATCACCTTGATACCCGCACGGTGCAAGGCCTGGACCATCTGCTTGAACTCGTTGATGCGCACTTCAGGTTTGTAAGGGTCGGTAGAGTAGCCTCCCTCGGGCACGTTGTAGTTCACGGGATCATAACCCCAGTTGTATTGCGGTTCATCGAGGCGGGTCTCATCAACCGACGCGTAGTCAAACGATGGCAGGATGTGAACTGCATTCACTCCCAGCGCCTTCAGATGCCCGATGGCACGTGGCTCGGTTAAGGCCAGGAACTTGCCCCTGTGAGTAAAGTCGCCCGATTCGTCAATCGAGAAATCACGGTGGTGCATCTCATAGAGGATGAGGTCCTTGGCAGGAATTGAGGGGCGCTTGTCGGCGCTCCAGCCCTGCGGGTCGGTCTCGGCCATGTTGACAATGGCACCGCGCTTGCCGTTCACGCCAACAGCGGTGGCCCACACGCCAGCGCATTCGCCGCGGAATTTGCCGCCGTATTTCACGTCGAACGTGTAGAACATGCCCTTCAGGTCGCCCTTGACCGAAGCTTGCCACAACGTGCCGCCCTTCAGGGCGCGCTTCATGTTGACGGTCTTGACGGGTTTGCCACCTAGCCCGTCCTTATAGATGCGCAGTTTCACCTGCTGGGCGTCGGTGTTGGTCTCAACAGAAAAAGCACTCGCACTGGGGCCATAGTTGACCCCGGTGCGTGCATTGATGGATAGCGGTACGAGTAATGCCATGATTATCGCTACCAGTAATGAAGTGATACGTTTCATCAGCGTCCGTTTTGAGCAATCAGATCTTTCACGTGACTGTTGAACTCACCGGCCTTTATCAACTGCTCGATGGTCATGTGCATGCGGTAGCGCCAGTAGTGGCGGGGATTAGCGGGGATGTTGATGCGCTCGGCATCGGCATCCTCGAGCCGCATCTTCTCGTCGATAGCCAGCCAGTCCTGCAACGATAGCAGGCACAGCATCGACGGGCATGCCAGGTGGGCGCGCACGATGTCATCGGCCAGCCAGCCGGGCAGCGGATGGGGTGCGGCATCGCCATGCCACAGGGCGGTGTTGTAGTATTCCTGGGTGCGGTCCCAGTCCTCTTCCCACCATTGCCTCAGTGTGGGCATGTCGTGGGTCGAGATGGTGGCGACGCTGCGGTAGGGGTTGGTGTTCAGGTTGCCGAACTTGATGTGGTTGTCCTTGGGCATCGATTGGATCTCGAGGCTCAGGATGCGCAATTCGTTCATTACCCATGCCACGCAGTCGGGCACCATGCCCAAGTCCTCGGCACACACGAGCATGCGGGTAGCCTGCACCAGTTTGGGCAGCTTCTTCATCGCCTCGTGGTACCAGAAGTCGTTGTTGCGGTGGTAATAGTACTCGTTATAGAGCTTGTTGAAGGCGGCCTTGTCGTTGTCGTAAAGCGCCTCGTAGATGAAGTCGAATTGTACCGAGATGCGCGGGTGGTACAGTGCGGGATTCTTGCGGTCGCGCACAAACAGCACATCGCTGATGAGGGCATACAGACCGTCGCGCAGCCAGATGTCCTCATCGCTGGTCTTGCCCTGGAATGCTGCCTCAATCTTGCGCTGGGTGTCATACTCGGGCTTCATGCGATAGATGTCGTCGTGAACACGCTCTACATATTTCTCGCGCACGATGTTGGCCAGCTTGCCGAAGATGCGGTCCAGCACCCAGTCGGCAATGAACGGCTCGGAGCACGTGGTCGATGCGGTAGGCGTCAAAATACTGAGACATCTTGCGGAAACGTTTTACCCACCACTTGCAGCCGTCGGCGAGCATCACGTCCCAGTTATAGGTCGGGAAGCCCCAGTTCTGGCCGTTGGTCGAGAAGGCATCGGGTGGAGCACCGGCCTGGCCGTTGAGGTTGAAGTATTTGGGCTCGACCCAAGCCTCAACGCTGTCGCGGCTGATGCCGATGGGGATGTCACCCTTGAGGATGACGTGCTTGCTCTGGGCATACTCGTGTGCTCCGTGCATCTGCTTGTCCAGGTAGTACTGGATATAGTACCACGAGGCCACCTCCTTGAAGGACTTGGTACGCGGGTTGGACATCGCTGCACGCTCCTCGTCGCTGAAGGTGTGGTTGGACGGCCACTTCGAGAAGGTCGATGTGCCGTACAGGTCACGGTAGTGGCAGAATGCGGCATAGGGCACGAGCCAGTCCTCATTGGCCTGGAAGAATGCCTTGAACTCGTCGCTCTTGAGCACTTGGGCACCCTCCTGCTCAAACAGCAGTTGCATGTACTCGCGCTTGGCTTTGTTCACGCGCTCATAGTCGATCTGGGGCAGGACATTCAGCTCCTTGCGCAGTTTCTCAAACTCGGCGGCACGTTTCTTGTCAGCGAGTTTGGGCAGTTGGCGCAGGTCCATGTACTGCGGGTGCAGGGCATAGATGCTGATGCTGTTGTAGGGGTAGCTGTCGCTCCAGGTGTGGGTGATGGTGGTGTCGTTGATGGGCAACACCTGCAGGGCACGCTGGCCTGTGCTGGCCACCCAGTCCACCATCAGCTTGAGGTCACCGAAGTCACCCACGCCGAAGCTGCCCTCGCTGCGCAGCGAGAATATGGGCACTACGGTACCGGCCAGCTTGACGGGATAGAGCGGGAAGTAGGCCTGCTGCAGCTCATACACGATATGCTCACCCTCCTTGAGGACGGGCAGCAGCACCGTGCGGTTGTCGCCAGTCTCCCAGATGGCGTTCTTGCCCTTGCCACCCATGATGACGAACTTAAACTCGACAAACGCTTTCCTGAATGCGGCACCGTCGAGGGCGATGACCCACTCGTTGTGGTTATGCTCGGTCATCTTCAGGGCTTTGTCCTCGTTCCAGTCACCCAGGGTGGGCTCGTTGCCCACGACACCAAGCACCTCGCCCGTGCGCAGCTGCGGTGCGCGCACCTTGAGCTGGATGATGGTCGGGTATTTGCTCTTGGCCAGGACATTCTGGGGACGCAGTGCCACACAGTCGGTAAACGCCGAGCTGTACAGGTAGCTGTCGTCGGGCATGTCATTCCAGTGGTCATAGGTGGTGTATCTCGTGGCCTTGGCGGCATTCAGGTCCAGACGGTGGGTGATCACGGTCCACTCGTGGCGCGTTTCCTTGCCGTCGCGCTCCACGCTATAGTAGTAATCGACTTGTCCAGCCTTGGCGGGAATGTCCAGGTCGCATTTCCACACTTTGTCGCTGGCGGGTTTCATGACATGGCTGGCCACTTTCTCGCCATCGGCGTTATTCACGATATTGAGCACGAGGTTTTCACCGTAAACCGTGCCGTACTCGATGTTAAATCTAACTTTCATATCTTTTTTGGTTATCAGTTTTTAGTTATCAGTTTTCAGTGAGTTATTCACTCAAGATGTCTAAAGCCTAATTATTTGTGCTTCTTGTCCTCGATGATGAATACACACACGGCTCCGACAACGAGCAGGATGCCAGCCAGCAGGAGCATATTGCCCTGAACGCTGCCCATGGCTGCCAGCAGCACGCCACCCAGTGCGGCGGCAACAATCTGCGGGATGCAGATGGTGCAGTTGAACAGACCCAGTGCGGTACCCATGCGGCTGCTGCCCTCAAATGCGTTGGTCACCATGGTGAACGGCATAGCCAGCATGGCAGCCCAAGCGAAACCGATGAGGAAGTAGGGCACAAACAGCATGTACTGGTTGTGGATGTAGGGTACCATGGCAAAGCCGATGCCACCGATGACAAGACTCAAGGCATAGGCCACCTTGATGTTCTTGAACTGTGGCAATGCCATTGCCCACAGCACACTGCCGATAGCCTGTACGGCAAACAGGATGCCTACCCAGTTACCGGCTTCCTGATAGCCCTCGCTGGCGGTGTCGGTGGTGTTCCAAACGGTGTCGGCGATGGTGCCGTTGGTATAGGTCCACATGTACATGAATGCGGCCCAGCAGAAGAACTGTACAAGACCCACCTCAAAGAATACCTTGTAGGCATGCTTCTTCTGAGCGGGGCTCATCTCGGTTGCCGCTTGCTCGCTGGCGCCCTCGGCATTGGCGGCTGCGTTAAACTCGGCCATCTCCTGCGGGGTGTATTCCTTCACATGGCTGATGGTGTAGATGACGCACAGGATGAGGATTGCCGCACCGACATAGAAGGACCACTTCACGCTGTCGGGGACAACACCCTCGGCGGCCACGTTGGCAATGCCGATGGCGGTGAACAGGAAGGGGAAGATGTAGCCCACCAGTGAACCCGCGTTGCACAGGAACGACTGGATGCTGTAGGCTTTGGCCTTCTGTTTCTCGTTGACCATGTCGCCCACCATCATTTTGAAGGGCTGCATAGCCATATTGATGCTCGTGTCAAGGAACATCAGGGCAATCAGGCCGAAGGTCATCGCTCCGGCAACAGTCAGTCCGAATGAACCCGCATTGGGGAGCAGACACATCACGATGATCGCAGCAAAAGCACCGATGAGCAGGTAAGGGATGCGGCGGCCCCAGCGGCCCAGCCACGTCTTGTCGCTGAAGTAGCCCACCAGCGGCTGCACCACCATGCCCATCAACGGCGGCAAAATCCAGAAATAACTCAGGTTGTGGGGGTCGGCGCCCAGTGTCGCAAAGATACGGCTGATGTTAGCGCTCTGCAGTGCGTAAGCAATCTGCACTCCAAAGAATCCAAAGCTGATGTTCCACAGCTGGTTGAATTTCAAATCCGGTTTAGTCTTCATAATCGTAGATTTTTTATGATATTGTAATAATTTTATTGTCTAAGGGTTAAGCACCTACAAAAATAACACTTTCTGCGTCCAAATTATTATAAATAATGTACATCAGAACTAAAAAATCAATGCAACCGATTGCACTGGGCCATTAGGTTTGGATATATGACAATAAAAGTTTACCTTTGCCTTCGGCGAGGGTTGGCGACGCCTCGGGATAAAAAAAGAATGAATTCTCTTTGTTCTCAGCGAGGCTTGCAGTACCTTTGCAGGCTGGAATATAATAAAAACAAGATATAGACTATGTCATTACAATGTGGAATCGTGGGGTTGCCCAATGTGGGAAAATCAACCCTGTTCAACTGTTTGTCGAATGCCAAGGCGCAGTCGGCCAATTTCCCTTTTTGCACCATTGAGCCCAACGTGGGTGTCATCACCGTTCCCGATGAGCGTCTCAACGAGCTCGCCAAGCTGGTGAATCCAGCACGCATCGTGCCCACCACCGTCGAGATCGTCGATATTGCGGGCCTGGTCAAGGGCGCCAGCCGTGGCGAGGGATTGGGAAATAAGTTCTTGGGCAATATCCGTGAGACTGATGCCATCATCCATGTGCTGCGCTGCTTTGATGACGACAACGTGACCCATGTGGACGGCACCGTGGACCCCGTGCGCGACAAGGAGGTTATCGACCTGGAGCTGCAACTGCGCGACCTGGAGACCATCGAGAGCCGCATCAACCGTGTACAGAAACAGGCCCAGACCGGTGGCGATCGTGAGGCCAAGGCCCAGTATGAGGTGCTCAAGCGGTACAAGGAGGCTCTGGAGCAGGGCCGCAGCGCTCGCACGGTCGAACTGCTCAACAAGGACGAGGAGAAAATCGCCCATGAGCTCTTCCTGCTGACCAACAAGCCCGTTCTCTACGTCTGCAACGTGGACGACAAGAGCGCCGTGAGCGGCAACGCCTATGTGGACGCCGTGCGCGAGGCTGTCAAGGACGAGAATGCCCAGATACTGGTTGTCGCCGCTCAGACCGAGAGCGAGATTGCCGAACTCGAGGACTACGAGGAGCGCCAGATGTTCCTTGCCGAGATTGGCCTGGAGGAGAGTGGTGTGAACCGCATCATTAAGTCGGCCTATGCCCTGCTTAACCTCGAGACCTTCCTCACCGCTGGTCCCAAGGAGGTGCGTGCGTGGACTTTCCGCCGCGGCAGCAAGGCGCCGCAATGCGCGGGTGTGATCCACAGCGATTTTGAGCGCGGCTTTATCCGTGCCGAGATCATCAAGTATGACGACTACATCCACTACGGCAGCGAGGCCGCTGTCAAGGAAGCCGGCAAGCTGCACATCGAGGGTAAGGAATACGTCATGCAGGATGGCGACATCGTGGTCTTCCGCTTCAACGTGTGACGGAATACCTTAACACCTAAAGCCTAAAGAATCCCATGTCCAAAAGAGTGCTTCTGGTCAATAAGTTCTACTACCCGAGGGGCGGCGATTGTATCGTCGTCCTCAATACCGAGGCGCTGCTCCGTGACAACGGGGTGGATACCGAGGTGTTTGCCATGAAGTACCCTCAAAACCTGATGTCACGTTATCAGGCCTTGTTCGCCAGCGAAGTGAGCTTCGGCGGTGGTATGGGCAATATGATGCGTGCCATGAAGCGCACATTGGGCCTGGGTGACGTGAGAGCCAGTTTCGAGGCCGTGCTCGACGAGTTCCGCCCCGACGTGGTGCATCTGCACAATATCCACAGCTATCTCTCGCCCGTGGTGGGCGAGTTGGCCCGCAAGCGCGGTATCCGTGTGGTGTGGACGTTGCACGATTACAAGCTGCTGTGTCCCCGCTATGACTGCCTGCTCGACGGCAAGCCCTGTGAGCGATGCTTCAAGGGCGCTAAGTGGGGGGTGCTCACCCACCGTTGCATGAAGGGCTCCCTGCCTGCCAGTGCGGTGGCGTGGCTCGAGGCCGTGAAGTGGAACCGCCGTAAACTGGAGCAGAATACCGACGTGTTTGTGTGTCCCAGCAGTTTTATGGCCGACAAAATGCGTGCGGGTGGATTTGACCCTGCCAAGGTCAAGGTGCTCAACAATTTCCTCGACCCGGTCAAGCTGGAGCGCTACCAGACCATCGACATGACCTCACCGCGTGAGGATTACTACTGCTATGTGGGCCGTCTCGCGCCCGAGAAGGGCGTTGCCGACCTGCTTCAGGTGGCGTCGCGTCTGCCTTACCGTCTCAAGGTCGCCGGTGGCGGCCCGCTCGAGGCCGAGCTGCGCGAGAAGTATGCTTCTTGCGGCAATATCGAGTTTCTGGGGATGCTCGATGCGGCGGGTGTCGTTAAAGTGCTCACGGGGGCCAAGTTAAGCGTCATTCCATCACAGTGGTACGAGAATAATCCGTTGAGCGTCGTCGAGTCGCTGTGTGCCGGTACGCCAGTTGCCGGTACGCGCATGGGTGGTATCCCCGAACTTATCGACAGTGAGAATGGGGTTGTGTTCCAGGCATTTGACCAGGAGGCCATGAGTACGGCCATCACCATGTCGATGGCACGTGAGTGGAACCATCAGGAGATTGCCCGCAAAGCACTCGAGCGTTTTGGCTCCGAAGCCCATTTGCGCACTTTGATGCAAGATATTTACGGTTTTTGATACCCCCGTTACGTTTTTTTATTAACTTTGCACAATATTTTGTGACTATAATAGTTAAATAAGTGTAAAAGGCTTATTGACGGTAGCAATGAAGAATGTAATTCAGGGCAGTCTGATTACGACTTTCAGGTGCAATGCGCAATGTAACATGTGCAATATCTGGAAGTTCCAGACTAACCCTAACGAAGAAATAGACGCCTCCTACTATGAGAACCTGCCCGCGGGGTTGCGCATCAACATCACGGGTGGTGAGCCTACATTGCGTCGTGACATCGATAAGATTTTTGAAATCCTCTACCCGAAATCCCGTCTGCTGGAGCTGAGCACCAATGGCTATAACACGGCCAAGATTGTTGAGCTGGCCAACAAATATCCCAATATCCTTATCCGTGTGAGTGTCGAGGGTCTGCCCAAGATCAACGACGCCAAGCGTGGCATCAAGGACGGTTTTGACCACGCCCTGCGCACCATGCTGGAGCTGAAGAAGACCAAGTGCAAGAACATTGGCTTCTCGGTGGTCATTTCGCCCGACAACTACGAGGATTTGCTTCATCTCTACGACTTGTGCGTGGCACTCGACGTGGAGCTGGGCAACAGCGCGGTGCACAATTCATGGTATTTCCACAAGGAGGACAACCAGATCGAGAGCGAGAAGGCCCTGGAACAGCACGAGAAGTTTGTCAAGGCCCTGCTCACCAGCAAGCGTCGCCACCTCAAGGACCGCCTCAAGGACTACGGCCGAGCCTATTTCAACCGCTCGATTCATCGCCGCCTGCGTGGCGATACCGACGAGTACCGTCCGCCTTGCGGCGCCCTGAGCGATTTCTTCTTCATTGACCCGTGGGGCAATGTTACCCCGTGCAACGGCAGCAGCGAGGAGTGGAAACTCGGTAACATCAAGGAAGACAGCCTCGAGAACATCCTGGCCAGCGACAAGGCCCGTGAGGCCATGGAGAAAGTGCGCAACTGCAAGCGCAACTGCACTTTTATCGTCACCGAGCGTCACGACATGGTGCGCCGTCCATGGGTGCCCATCATGTGGATCCTCAAGAACAAGTGGCGCATCCGCAAGGGTCAAGACCTCTGCTGGGACTAAAGAAAAAAAGAAAACAATAAGTACAACAAATACAATTTTTTATCATCGAGAGAATTAGATAAATTTGTTTTTATTGTATTTATTGTCTTCATTTTAATAAGCGATAGAAAAATGAGAACGATAGCGGTAATCGGCACGCGCGGTTTTCCTGGAATCCAGGGCGGTGTCGAGGCTCATAGCTATCACCTCTATACCCACATGGACGACGTCTGTGTGCGCCTCTACCGTCGTCGCGCTTACCTGACTGAGCAGTCGCAACAGTCTTTCCCCAACATCGAGTACATCGACCTGCCCTCGACCCGCATCAAGGGCTTTGAGGCCGTGTGGCACACCTTGTTGAGTGTGTTGCACATCTTGTTCCACCGCCCTGATGTGGTACACATCCACAACATCGGGCCCGGCATGTTTGCCCCGCTCATTCGATTGATGGGGCTGCCCGTGGTGCTGACCTATCACAGTCCTAATTATGAGCACAGCAAGTGGAGCGCGCCTGCCCGCTGGCTGTTACGCCAGTGCGAGCGCATCTCGCTCCGCTCCAGCAACCGTGTCATCTTTGTCAACCGATATCAGATGGAGAAATGCGGAGCCCTCGACAAGAGCGTTTTTATTCCCAATGGTATCGATCCCGTCACCCGCAGCAATTCGACTTCGTTTCTTGACAAGCACGGCATCCGCCAGGGTGAGTATCTGCTTGCCGTTGGTCGTTTAACGCCCGAGAAGGGCTTGGAATACCTCGTCGGGGCGGCCAATCGTCTGCCCCAAGTGCAGCAGGTGGTCATCGCAGGTGCCAGCGACCACGACAGCGCTTATCGCCAGTCATTGGAACGATTGGATGTGAATAAGAAAGTCATTTTTACGGGTTTCACCAGTGGCGAGGACTTGCGCCAACTCTATAGCCATGCCCGTGCCTTTGTCCTGCCGTCGGTCAACGAGGGTTTCCCGATGGTGTTGCTCGAAGCCATGGCCTACGGCTTGCCCATCCTGTGCAGCGATATCCCCGGCACGCGTCAAGTCGATTTGCCCGAGCAGGACTACTTCACCGTCAAGGACGTCGATTCGCTGTGTGCCGCCATCACACGCTTGCTCAATACCCCTAATGAGCCCCAACACTATGACCTGCAGCACTACAACTGGCAATCCATTGCCAGCCAAGTTCAGCAACAGTACGATTTGGCAATAGGCTAAGACGTTGTGGCTTTCCCCTTTGGCTTTTATTCTTTTATATCCTTACTCTGGGGACCTTTAGGGTCAACAGGTTCGGGCCAGCCCCACTGGGATTGCAGCCAAGCGATTTTTTTGTTTAGGCAGTTATTGCGGGTAAAATCAATTCTGTTCTTGATGTTATCGCATTCCGACTTGGGCCAGCGTATGTAGTCACAGTCGCAGGCTGCCTCGATTCTGTCACCATACTCATCCAGTAATTGGTCTAATTGGGGATATATGTCATGATAGAATCGCTGCCAATGTTGACGCACGCATAGTTGGAATTTGGGGTACTTGGCAATTTCGGCAATCCAGCGCAAATGAAGGTTTGAGGAGGCATTGTCATAGATGAAATGATTGAATTCATAGGTGTCCGTGTAGCGTGCAAAGGCACTGCCGAAGTCCCAAAGCGGGCCAAATATCAGTTTAGTGCTATCCCCTCGGTGTTTGTGGAAATAGCAACTGCCATGAAAGCCCTCAGCATTGTCCATGATTTCCTGAATGATATAGAAGACGGCCAGCGAGTCAATGTCAACGTAATGCTCCCACTCCATATTGCTTTTGTCCTCACAATAGATAGCGCTGTCGGCTTGCATGAGGAAATCTGTTATATAGGTCCGTTGCACACTGCTCAATTCTTCGGGAGAATGAGGTGTGGCCCAGAAAGGCCAACCGTTGCCCTCGGTAAACGCAATCTGATTAGGTTCATAATAGTTGTCAATTTCCATAAGCCAACCGCCCGTTACTAGGGTAGAATCGGTTTCATTGTCTTTCTGCTTGACAATATTTACGCGGTTTACATCGACGTGAATCTTCTCAGTCAAGTGATACAATCCGATGTATTGCCCGTTAAGTACCACCTCGATAGGCACTTGGTGCGGATTCCAAGACATACCCATCTGGCGTCCGATTTCAAACGGCAGCATGTCATTGATTTGCCCAATCCAGTAATCAGCTCCGCTGAGTAGCACCCAATGATGGCTTGGCGGCATTCCCAGTATGGAGAGAGCATAATTTAGCTTGAGCCTGAAAGGCTTTTTTTCGTGGTTCGTCCAGGTATAATTGCCGCGTCCTTTGATTCGCATACCTAAAGGGTATGCGGGAGATCCGATGGATTCATACTCGTCATTGCCCATGTTATCGAGCCACCAGTCGGCATCCAGGTATTCCTCCTTGCTGACGATGTCGCGATGTCCCTCGGTGTTGATAAAGAGGACGGGGAGGGTGCCCGAGTAAGAAGGCATGGGAGGCAGTTCGCCACCCAGTATGGCATCGATGAGCAGGTTGATGTCGGCGATGGTGATTTCCCTGTCGCCGTTGACGTCAAGGGCATAGGTGTAATAACTGTGATACTGTGCTCCACTCATCACCGAGTCCAGCATTATATTGACATCGGCGATGGTCACTTCCCAATCGCAGTTCACGTCGCCGCGAGGACGCAAACCGCCTTGACCACTCAGCGTAATGCTAGATAGCATGATGGCCATGAGAAATATGATCAGTCTTATTTTCAGCATTTGGGTTATTTAAGGTTAGACATAATAAAAACGTGATTAGCATGTGTTTATTGCACCAATAATCACACAATATTCGGGAAAATGAATCTAAATTACTTAGTGCATTTTCTGCTTTACAAGAGGCGGGTTAATCGAGATCATCTTGTGGGCGCAGGCTACGTTGGTCAGCTCTTTGCCCTCTCTGACGCATGCCTCATGCATCTTGTCATAGTTGTTGATGATTTCTATCAGGTCGTTCTCGTCCCAGTTGTCGCGCACGACGCCGAGCCCGTTGGCTGCGATAAACGAGGCCGTGGAGGGCTTGGTGTTGGTGACCACGGGTGTGCCGCTAGTGATGGCCTCGGCAATGGTCACCATGTTCAGGTCGCTGCTCGTGTCCACCAGCAGGGCAAGAGAGCGCCTCAGTGGGGACGCCAGTTGCTCATGGGGCATGAAACCGTGGAAAACGACCTTGTCCTTGATGCCTAAGGTTGCCGCTAAACGTTCCAGTTCCTGTCGTTGGTCGCCGTCACCGATGATATCCAAGCGGTAATGACGATAGGAATCATTGTCGACAAGTTTAGCAAATTTAGTTATAATCTTGTCAACTCGCTTGCGCTCTACCAGTTGTGACACCACAATAAAAGCGTTATCGTGTTCATCGGTAGGGTAGAGGGTGTGGGCATCGGTGCCGTGATCAACAATCACGTCGCTGACGCGGCGGCTGTAATGGCTGATAAAGCGCTTGGCTGGCTCACTGCGTGGTACCACGGTCACGTTGCGCATGAACATGGGCACGATGGCATTGTGCCATAGCTTGGACGGCAACTTGAATAAAAGCCGCTGGTGACGGTCCATCTCCTGCCAGATGATTAGGCGCGAGGGACACACCCGCGAGGCGATGAGTGAAGGAATCTGGAAGGCTTCGCTGGTGATAACCAGGTCATAACTTCCCGCATGCTGCTTGAGCCACTGGTGCATCCCACGAGGCCACGGTAGCAGCGAGGGCTTGAACACCTGCGGCAACCGTGATGGGAAATAGATGACCTCAAAGGGCAAACCCTTGTCCTCGCCTGTCGGCTTGAACTCCTCGGATGCCAGCAGTGTCACTTGGTGCCCCAGCTCGATGAATCCGCGCGCAAAGTTACTGATCATGCAATCGCTGATAGATTCCTTGCGCTTGATGATGCCATGCTCGGCTGTCGAGAGAATGCAGTTGATGATCAGTATCTTCATGCTAAAAGTAGCTGGTCAAGATGTTACCTTGAGATGCTGTTGTTGCTGATTTTCCGTTTCCTGACATTAGTGGCGTTCTTGAGCATTTCGCTCTCGCTTTTGACGCCCTTGAAGACATTATTCTTGATTTCCAATTTGTCAATGCGGTTTTGTGATTTCTGCTTGCGGGTCATGAATTGCCCGTTTCCTGTGTTTACGGTGACATCATTATTCTTGAACATGACGGTCCCTTTTTGGGCAAAACCATCAAGGAAGAACTCATCAACTTGGCTGCTGAACGTGTTCCCCTTGAAATCCAAGTCCAGTTTCCTGACACTTTCACAGAGAACTCTCGTGTTGCCAGCAAAGTAGTTGTTGCTGGCATGAAGAGAAAATGCGTCGGCAAATTCCCATGCACCGAAGTGAGCAACACAGTCCAAACCCTTGCACACGTTGCCTGTCATTGAAACTATGGAGTTGGCGTCGGATTTGCACCACACGAGTTCGATGCCATAAGGCTTACCCGTTTGGGGGTTCCTGGTCACGTTGTTAACCACTCTGTTATCTGCCATGCTCACTTGTCCGCCTCGCATGACAATGAAGGCAAATCCTGTTGTGCCAAATTTGTTCACGATGGCGTTGTCGTTTTTCAGACTGTTGCCGTTGATATGGATGACATCGGTTGACGCACTCTGGTCATGGATTTCAATATCACTGTAATAAAAGGGGTCGTTACTGCTCAGTGGACTGTGGATGATCTCGTTGTTCTCTATATAGATATCGCGATGGTCATCAGCAGGATCAAAGCCGACGTAGATGCAGCGGGTGCAGATGTCGTTGATGTGGAACGTGTTGCCGCGCAGGTGGAAATTGCTGGTCATGCAACGGTCCTCGCTTGCACGATGGTCAGTGAAAAGGGAGACGATCATGTCACACACCGGCTCTTTTTTCTTGTCTTTCTCATCCCATCCATAGTAGAACTCGTTGTCCTCAATAAAAATGTCGGTACGATTGACCTTGCCGCGAATGTATTTCTTGGAATGGTCCACCAGGCGATCAAAAATGGCTACGGCCTCGTCTTTTCCGTATTTGACAATCTTATTGCGCTTGATGTTGACGTTATGCATCTCGCCTCGCAGCCACAGGCAACCGCCATTGTGGCTGTTGTTGTAGTTGGTGATGTCGCAGTCGGTGATGTTGACATTGGAGCACACCTGCAAGTCAAAGTTGGTGAGACTGGCGTTGTAGTTGTAGCTTTTTATATGATGGATGTTCACGCTGTTGCAGTGGCGGATTTTAAACAGGTAATTGCTCTTCTCATCCCACCAGATGCCCTTATGTTCCTTTACACGGAACGAGATATCGCTAATACTTAACGATAATTGTTGGGCCGGCGTGCCGTACACGTCTATGAAGCAATCGGCGGTAAAGGCTTTAAAACCAGCCCTATCGTTGCCCTTGTCAAAGATGACCGTTGAGCGCTGCGCACCTTCGCCCCTGATGACCAAGTGACTCTTGAAGACGATAGATCCATCGATGGTATAACTGCCCGTGCCAAAGGTAAGTACAACGGTGTCCTTTCTATTGGAAGTTTCGCCCACTTGACGCAGATATTGCGTCAGATTCTTCTTCACGCCATCGGCTTGGATGGTGATGGTGCGGGCATGAGACGACAATGCCACCAAGCAGGTGAACATTACAAGCCAATTATATTTCAAGAACTTTTTCATAGAAACTAATAATTTATCTATTAGACTTGATGCCAAAGATAATGTTTATTTGTGAGATAGCAAACGGCTGTAGGTGAAATTCATTACATGAGGTCTATGATGATGGCGTCAAGGGCATCGCGCATGGCAGCTGGAGCATATTCCCTCTGATACAATTCGCTTGTAGTATTTGTGGACTGCAATGAGCGTACAATGGCGGTGGCGAGGGCGTCAGTGTCGCCGACAGGGAAGAATTCGATGCCTTGGCAACCTTCACAGGTTTGCTTAAAGAAGGGCAGGTCGCTCAGCACCATCGGTTTGCCGAAGTAGCTGGCGATACTGGTCACACCGCTCTGGGTGGCCGAGATGTAGGGGTAAACGACTACAGAGGCACGGCTGAACAGGTCCTTGAGTTCGCTGTCATCGATATAGCGGTTGATAAAGATAATATTGCCATTCTCCTTTTTCTGACGCTTGAAGTAGATGTAGCCTGACCCTGCGATAACCAGAGGCATATTTTGGAGCTCGGGGTGGGAGAGATAGGCTTCGTAGAGCACGTGAACCCCCTTGTATAATTGCAAGTTTCCAAAGAAGAGGATGTATTCCCCGTTCACGTCCTTCAGTTCGGGGGATGACGCGTTGCCATTGGCTATATCATCGGTCACGAGAGAGGGAAATGGGGCGTAATAGACTTTGTGATAAGGATACCGTTCCTTGATCTGCCGCAACTGTTCCTTGCTGTTGGTGATTTGGCACTGCGTGCGCCTGATGATGCTTTGTTGAGGACCTTGCACCAGGATTCTGTGCTTGAGCCATGATGCCCAACTCTCAAACTTGGAGTCATGCCCCACGGCGTCGTGTACAGTATAGAGCAGGCAGGCTAAGCGTTGCAATCGCTTGACGGTCCTTGCCAGGACGAGCTCACCGGTGAGGCAATAGATGAGTTGAAGCTCGTGGTCGGTCACGAGACGCTCGATTTCCCGGACCAGGCGAGTTGGCTTGAACCGGTAAACCAATTTGTTGAACTTTGCAGTCGGATAATCAATCCAAGTGACCGCCTCGGTGGGCAGGTCGTCAAAGTCGTGCTTGACGCTGTCTTCCTTGGCAACGATGAGAACATGGTCACCAGGTTGCCACAGCGTGTGGATGATGGCGTTGGCATAGGGCCTCATGCCTGCCGCATATTCGGTGGCGAGAAACAATATGTGCTTCCCATTCTGTATCATGCGAGTTGGGGCTTAAGGGTTTCCTCTTCGCTTTCGGCTTCTTCCTGGCTTTCTTGGGCAAGGCGGCGTCTTGATGCCTCGACGGTTTCAAACTCGGGATGCACCTCGGCCGCATAATGGCTGTTGAGCGACAGGGCGAGGAACATGAGCGACAGGCTCAAAACCTGAGGCGTGAGTGGCGCCCAGTCGCTGTTACCCTGGATAAGCCAGCAGAACACGACGCCCAGTCCTGATATATTCAAGATGTTGTAGTAGCGGTTCTGCGACTTGCGCGTTCGTCGCTTGAAAGTAGCTATATACCAGATGATAAACGCAAGCACGGGCAGGAAGCCGATAAGGCCAAGCTCAACAATCAGGATAATCCAGATGTTGTGGATGGGGTTGGAGAACATGAATTCCTCAGGCTGCCAGATGTCGGCGGCGTCAAACACCTGTTCAAACATGACTGCCGAACTGTTTTCCACAAGATAAACAAGGTGGGAATTCAAGCCCACGCCCACCAGCGGGTGGTCCTGGAAAATCTCGTAGCCGCAGTAGTAGTGCATCAGGCGGGAGGTCGTCATCTCGTCCAGGTCATCAATGTCGCTGAACAAGAAGCTGAGCGGGCCCGTCAGCAACAGGGCGATAAACACACCCAGCGGGATGATGCCCTTGAGGATGCTCTGGAGACTGAGCAACTTGTAGCGGCGATAGACGTAAAACACCACAATACCGACCAGTGCAACTACCGACGCCAACAGAGCGCTGCGGCTGGCACTCAGGATGATTACGATAAAGGCCATGGCGGCAAATACGGCACTCTCGCGGCGCTTATAGGCCGTGAAAAAGCAGGCGGCAAAGAAGGTGAAGTAATAGGACACATAGGTGCCCATCACATTGGGATGGCCCATGGTGCCCACGGCTCCCACGCGCTCCTCGCTGCGTGTCGCCGCCTTGCTGTCAAAAATCTTGACAGCGCTCTCCATGCCCAGCACGGGATAGCAGATGGCAAGCAGGAAATGTAAGACGACGGTAGCCGCCAGTCCCATATAGATGCCACGTACGATGTTTTTGGCCGAGAAACTGTTAGTGAGCAGGTACATGAACACTGCAAACGAGAGCAGATAGAATACCTCGACAAGCGTCTCGCGTCGGGCCAAGTTGTAGGGATTGGCCAGGCTATAGGCTCCATAGCCCGCGAAGATGAAGAATAGCCACAGGTTGGGCCGCCGGATGCGCCACTGTTTCTGGTGGCCGACAATCCACAGCAGTAGAAGCCCCATCGCATAGAACGGCCATATCGAGAGGCTGTTGCCAAATGAGCCCGTGGAGTCTTCATCCCCCTTGAGGATGGGCAGAAACAGGCGGGCGAAGCAACACGAGAAGGTGTAAATGGCAATGATGATCTCGTATAGGCGCTCACGTGTCAGGCGATTGCCTTCGCGCGCGATGTAGAACACCAGCGCAAAGGCCAACGTCACGAATATGAGCGCTCTATCCATCTACAATGTGTCGTGGGGTTAATCCTCGTCCTTGTTGTTGGTGATGCCGTAGCCGTAGGTGTTGTCGTTGCTCGGTTTGGTATCGTTCAGAACAACGCACATGTTCTTCAGCTGCTTGTTGGCGGCGATGCGGTTCATGAACTTGATGAGGTTGCGGCGCGTGTAGTTGGCGCGGGTGACATAGACCGTGGCGTTGCTGTACTTGTCCAGGGCGAAGCTGTCGCTCACCTGGGCAACGGGAGCCGAATCCACGATAATCACGTCATAGTGTTCACGCAGGTCGTTGAAGAAGTCCTTCACGCGGTCGCTCAGCAGCAACTCCGACGGGTTGGGCGGGATAGCGCCACCGACAAACACGTCCATGCCGTTGACCTCCTTGCAGGGCTGGGCGACTTGCTCGAGCGAGACATCACTGCGCGACAGGTAACTGGTCACACCAGGCATCTCGTTGAGGTTGAGCATCTGAGCCAGCTTGGGGTTGCGGATGTCCATGCCTACCAGGGCCACACGCTTGCCCAGCAGGGCAAACGACGAGGCGATGTTGGTGCTGATGAACGACTTGCCCTCGCCACTGATGCTGCTGGTGACCAGGATGACCTTGTCGTCCTCCTTGTTGAGCAGGAACTGCAGATTGTTACGCACATAGCGGAAGAGCTCCACAATCGAGGAAGTCTTGCCGTCCCTGACAACCAGCTGGGTATTGTGGCGGTTGTGGTGGATATGGCCGATGAAGGGCACCTGGGAAATCTCCTCGAGTTCCTCCTGATTGGAGAACTTGGTGGTGAACAGGTCCTTCAGGTACACGAGCATCATGGGCAGCATCAAGCCTGCCAGCAGTGCCATGGCCAGGATAATCATCTTGTTGGGACTCACGGGCGTGGTCTCGGAATAGGCATGGTCCACGATTTTGCCCTTGGGGGTCGTGGCGGCGAGCACGAGGGCGTTCTCCTCGCGCTTCTCGAGCAGGAAGGTGTAGAGCGTGTTCTGGATGCCCTGCTGACGCAGCAGCTCACGGGCCTCACGCTCCTGGGTGGGCACTTGGCCCAGGTCGCCGGCCGTCTGGTTGGCCTGGCCGCGAACCTTGTTCAGCTGCATGTCAACGCCCTTGATAGAGCTGTTGAGGCCTTGCAGCACGTTGTGGTGCATGGTCTCGATCTGTTCATCAATCTGCTTGAGGGCAAGGTTGTCGCCCTTGGCCGACTGTGCCAGTTCCTGGCGCTTGGCGAGCAGGTTGTTATAAGCCCTGATGGAACCTGATGCGGCGCTCGAGTCCACTTCAAAGGGGATATAGCTATGCTTGTTGGCGGGATTGTTGACAAAGTCCCTGACCATGCCCAGCAGTTGCCTGTTGGTTTCCAGCTTGATGATGGCACGGTCGCTGAGCTCCTGTTTAGCAATAGCCGACTTGACCTGCAACTCGGGATCCACAATCTTGTGGGCACGCTTGTAGGACTCGATGTCGGCCTCGCTGCTGGTCAGCCCCTTGTAGATGAGTGCCAGACGCTCGTCGATGAACTTGGCGGTATTGATGGCCTGCTCGTCCTTCTCGTGCTGGCCGCGCTCGTTATACAGCTCAATGAGCTTGTTGAGGATGTCCTTGCCGCGCGACTTGTTGTTCTCGGCAATGTTCAGGTTGATGCCGTTGGACTTCTTGGTGGCCAACTTAACCTTGATGCGCTTATTCAGGCGTTCGCCCATAATCTGGTTACCCGTCAGGCGGGCAGTGATGTGGCAGGGCTTGCCCTGCTTGTATTTATCGGTGGCCTTGATGGCAAAGGTGCCGTAGGTGGTCTTCAGCGTCGTGGGCAGGGTGACTCCCTTGACGTTGGCTAGTTTGTCCTTGCCGCTGGTGGCCCTGATGTTGGCCTTGCCTGTCTTGTCCAAGTCAATCTTGAACTTGACGCTCGAGAGGGTGTCAAACATCTCCTCGGGGGCGATGACCTCGATGGGCGAGGTGTTATAGTGGTCTTTCTCGGGTTTGTACCATCCCTTGTCCTCAAGGTAGCTGTGGTTGATGCCCAGCTGCTTGACGACTTGGGTGCACAACTCTTGGGACGAGAAGACGATCATCTCATCATCGACCTTGCTGCCCTGGCCCATGAGTTTCATGCTCTTGAGCAGGCTGGCACCGGCGCCGGCACCGTTATCCTCCTGGGCAACGAGCACGACTGCCTTGACGTTATAGATGCGCTTGGCAAACTTGAGATAGACAAATGCCAGTGAAATACAAGCCACGAGCGATAACAGGAAGAGCCACCAGTATCGCTTGTACTTGCGCACAAAGGCGCTGAAATCCACAATCTGCTCCTCTTGTTGAGCAGTAGGAGGTGTGTTGAATTTTGCCATGATGTTCTTGAATTGTGATTAGCGGGTGAGCGCGATGATGAGCGATGCGATGACCGACACGCTGCTCACGACCGTCGAGATGACCGACAACTTGAATGCGTTGTTCTGGTTATACTTGGAATTGTCGATGCGGATCTGGTTAGGCTCCACATACACGACGTCGTTCTGCTTGAGGTAGAAGTAAGGCGAGTTGAACACCTCGCTGTTGGTGAGGTCCAGACGGTGATAGGCGCGCTTGCCCTCCTCGGTGCGGATGACATACACGTGGTCGCGCTTGCCATACTCGGTCAGGTCGCCACACTGCGACAAGGCGTCGAGGATGGTGAAGTGCTCGTGACCAGAATACACGCGCTGCGGATTCTTGACCTCGCCCATCACATCGACCGAGAAGTTGACGATGTCCACGCGGACATAGGGGTCATGAACGTCCTTGGCCACCATGGCGGTGATTTCCTTCGAAATCTCACCCAGGGTCTTGCCGTTGACGTAGATGCGTCCCAGCACGGGCATCATGATATAGCCCTGGTCATCGACGATATAGGTCTGGGTGCGGGGCTGGGTCGTCTGGCGCAGGTTGCCGCGGGTGGCGGGATTGTCCATCGGCAGGTTATAGGCTGCGGTAGCCTCGGGCACGGCCGAGGTTACAACGATGACCAGCTCGTCATCGGGCTGGATGCGGATGGGATAGATGCCCTGTGGATTGGCTAAGGTGCCGTTTGGGCTGGTTTCCAGGTCCTTAAAGTAGGCAAGGGAGTTTTCCTTGGTGGATGTGCATGACAGCAACGTGGCCGCAGCAACCAGCATTATAAGTAATCTTGATTTCATACGGTTGTAATTGTTGAATAGTATTTACTTACTATCAAAACGAGGATAACGTGTAATTATTTTGTAGAGTGTGCAGTTTTAGTGATTTTTGCCACGATTTGCTCCCGCAACTCATGGCGGCACATCCATGCCATCAGGGCGATGGCAGCGACCATAAAGGCGATGTCAACCATCTTGTTGTCATTGAAGTAGAAGGGTACGATGCTCAACAGCATCATCAGGATGGGCACTGCCGTGCGCTTGTCTATCTTGAGGATGAAATAGCGTTTCATGTCATGCCAGCGGTAGGTGAACAGCACCAGGTAGGTCACCAGTTGGGTGATGATCACGCCATACACGCCCAGCGGCTTGATCAAGGCGAAGTTGAGGGCCACGTTGACAATGGCTGCCAGGATGATGGCGGGCAGGGTGCGCGGGGTGTCCTTGGCGCACTGGTAGCCCATGTCAAAGAACGCCGCCAGAGCAAATACCACCGCCGACAGTCCCAACGGATAAATATACTTGAGGCTCTCGCTGTATTCGTCGGCGACAAGCCAGCCGTAATTGACCTTGAGCAAGAACACATAGCCCACCAGGATGAGCGCCAGCAGGAAGATGTAACTGTTGAACATCTTGGAGAAGAAGCGGTCGCGGTCGGGACTGTTGTATTGCAGGATGGCGGTCTCCTGCCATGCCTGGTAGAAGATGATGGCCAGCGTGTAGATGATGCCCGTGAATCGGATGGCCACAGCATACACGCCGTTGTCGTCAAGTCCCAGATAATGAGTGATAAACAGACGGTCGCTACTGCCTGTGAGCCACCAGCACAATGAGCCAGGCAACAAGGGCAGGGTGTAGCGCAGGATGTCGCGCCCCACCTTGCCGGCATTGAGGCCCCAGTGGGTGTGGCGTGTGATGAGCCGCACGCGGGACTCAACCAGTACCAATGCGAGCACACGGGCAAAGATATTGGCCATAAAGATGCCCTTGATGCCCCATCCCAGGCCGGCGACAAACCAGATGCTGAACACACCGATGCCCAAGGCCGACAGGATACCCACGGTAACAAAGGCTCGGTTATTTCTTAATCCCCTGAAAACCTGAGAGTAAACTTCCTGTAAAGACATTGCGATAAGCAGCCCGAAGGCATAGCCCAGGTATCCGATGTTGGTGAACATCGCCATCAACAATGCTATGATGCCCGACACGGCAATCGTCGTCACCATCGTGTGGGACACAAATGTGACGATGCGCTGACGCTGGTTCTCGTCATCGCAGTCGAGCAGGAACCTGAAGGCGCCGTCGCGCAGCTGCACCGTGACAAACGGCATGAGCAGCAGGCACACGGTCAAGCACAGGTCATAATAGCCAAAGTCGGATGTGTCGTGGACAAAGTAGGTGTACATCGGCACCATCATGAACGTGATGATCTTGGAACCGATGTTTCCGATGGCATATATACCGATGTCCTTCAGGAATTTAGAACTTCGGCTTTTTGCCTTAATATTTGCCTCTTCGCCTTTCTTTGTCATTTTTGCGGCTGCAAAGTTACAAAAAACTTGAGTTTTTGCACCTTCTTTCATCAAATGTTTGTAATTTCGCACCCCCAAACTGTAAGTGCGCAGCTGTAAACCATCGTTATTAAATGATTAAGACAATCAACTCGTGGCGAGGACTCATGGCAGTTACCGTGGTGCTATTCCATGCCGGTTGGGGCTGGATATGGAATATCGCGGTGACCGGAGTGACGTTTTTTTTCCTCTCCAGCGCCTTCCTGCTGGCCATGAGGCATCCGTTTGACCGGCTCACCTCGGGCGGATACCGTGATTTTGTCTTTAAGCGTTTCCTGCGCATCTACCCTCTGCACTGGTTGGCGCTTGCCGCCCTTGTCTTGCTGGCATTGGTCTATACTCCGTCTGACCTCGATTGGGGTACGGCATCATTGGTCGCCCTGCTCTTGCAGTCGTGGTCGCCCGTCCACCATGTGCATTACGGCATCAATCCTGTCGCGTGGTATATGAGTGTGCTGGTATTCTGCTATGCTGCCTATCCGCTGGTTGCCCGTTGCATCGGGCGCTGGCGACTGCGTTACAAGATCGCGTTGACTGCTGTCTTGACGTTGGCCTTGATGGCCATCCTGGTGCCACTCGACATCCCCGGCCGTGAGGTGGTGGTGGTCAACCCTTTGTCCCATGTGGTTGACATCACGGTGGGACTGCTCCTCTTCCACCTCTACCGCGTCTTGCGCGACCGTTACCCAGTGGTGGGATACCGCGCGGCTACCTGCATCGAGGTGGGTGTCTTGCTGTTGCTTGCAGTAGTGATTACGGTCAACGTGACCACCACATGGCTCAAACCCTGGGAGGATGTCATTAACTGGTACCTGCCTCAGGGGGCGATATTGCTGGCCTTTGCGTTTCTTGATGGTCAGGAGGGCGCTGTGGGCCGCCTGTTGCTGTGCTGGCCGCTGCAGTGGCTGGGAAAGGTGAGTTTTGAGATATATGTGCTGCAATTTGTGGCGTTTCATATTTTCAACTACTGGATTTCCCCGCTGGCAGGTCACTTTGGCCTCGATATCTATCATGAGTTGGCGTGGTTTGTGTTCCCCCTGCTGCTGCCGTTGGCATGGCTGGTGAACCGTTATTTTACGCGGCCCGTGTCCAGATTGCTGGCTCCAAAAGGCTCATTATAATTATTGATTTGCCGAGGGAGGATGAGGTGGTTGTCTCATGAGGGTTTTGTAACAGTTTTTTACAATTTGAGCAATAACCGAAGAAAATTTGCGTTTATATGGGTAAATGGACCTGACTAAGCTGAGACATATTGCATTGACGGTGCTGATGCTGCTGGGGTGCGCAAGTGTGCATGCCCAGGATAATGACATGATTCTGAACCGCCCCTATGCCGACACCAAGAAGGTGCACTTAGGCTTCTCGGTGGGTATGAATTTCCAGAATATCGCCATTACCAACAACGGCTTCGTCACCGATGACGGCGAGGAGTGGTATGCCGACGTGCCCTCTCACTCACCGGGCTTCAGTGTGAACGTGCTCGCCGACTTGAGGCTACACGAGCACTTCAACTTGAGGGTGTCGCCAGGTTTGTATTTTGGTAATAAAGTGGTGCGCTTCCTTAACCACAGGGGCAATCCCGATTGGGTGGAACAGAGCCACTACAAGCAGAGCCAGAATATCAAGTCCACTTACATTGTGGTCCCCATTGACCTGAAGATGAGCGCTAAACGCTACCACAACTTGCGACCCTACTTCACTGCCGGTGCGATGTACACCTGTGACTTGGCCAAGGACCGTAGCGATCAGTACCGCCTCAAGAGAAATGACGTGATGCTCACCGTGGGCATGGGATTTGACATCTATATGCCGTTCTTCAAGCTTTGTCCCGAAATCAAGTTCTGTTTCGGCCTGAAGAATCTGCTGGAGCGCAACCGTCCTGACCTTGAGGATAATCCCGATTTGTACCGCTTTACCCAGAGCGTCAACAAGATAAAGAACGATATGGTGGTGGTCACATTCTACTTTGAATGAAAACGAGCAACAATTGATGACAAGAAAGTTGCATGACATAAAACGTTTGTTGGTCACAATGGCACTGGGTGCCGTTGTGACGCTTTGCGCATTGGCACAGACCGATGCGGCATTTTCCCACTTCTGGGTGGGCAAGTCCTACTATAACCCTGCTGTAGCAGGTGATGATAATGTAATCCACATGACCCTGGGCAGCCGCATGCAGTGGGTGGACTTCAAGCATGCGCCCATGACTTTCTTCCTCACGGTAGATATGCCCTACAAGTTGCTTGAGCAGCGGTTGGGACTGGGCGTGAAGGCTGAGTTTGAGCGCATCGGTCTGTACACCAACACCCGCATTGGCGCACAGATCGCGTGGAAAAAGCGCTTCGGCCGCAAGACCCTGAGTGTCGGTATCCAGCCGGGTATTTTCTCGCAGACTTTCCGCGGCAAGGATGTCGTCATGCCCGAGGATGAAACCCATCAGGGCAATGACGAGGCCATTCCCACGCAGGATGTGTCGGGTACCGCATTCGATGCCAACGTGGGCGTCTATTTTTCGGCACCCCACTATTGGGCAGGCTTCTCGATGACCCATGTGACCTCGCCATCGATTAATTTGAAGATTTCCCGTGAGACTCTCGATTACTATGAGTTCAACGTGAGACGCACCTATTATTTTATGGGTGGCGGCAATATTCCCTTCAATAATACGTTATTTGAAATACAGCCCTCGGCTATGTTCGTCACCGACACCAAGGCATGGACAGCCCAGGTGGCTGCTGTCATGCGTTATAACCGCATGCTGAACATCGGTGCCGGCTACCGCTGGAAGGATGCGGTGACTGCTTTCATCGGTGTGAACCTTAAAGATGCCTACATCGGCTATGCCTATGACTACCCGGTGTCGGCCATCAGCAAGGCGACATTCGGTAGCCACGAGGTGTTTGTGACCTATAACGTGAAGCTCGACAACCGCGAGAAGAACAAGAACAAACAAAAAAGCGTACGCTTAATGTAAGAATATGAAACAATTATTTCTGATACTGTTGGTCGCCGTGGCGACTGTTTCCTGCAGCTCAGTCCGTAAGGGTGGCTCTGGCGGCGGTGAAGTGACCGGCGTCGGCTCTACCGTGTTTAACGAGACCACACCTTTTGGTATGGTGCTGGTTGACGTGGGATCGATGCGTGAGGGTCCCAACGAGCGTGACTCGATCTGGGGTATCGACTCGACCGCCCATGGCGTGTCGGTCGACGCATTCTGGATGGATGAGATGGAGGTGAGCAATTCTAAGTACAAACAGTTTGTTTACTGGGTGCGTGACTCGATTATCCGTGAGCGTCTCGCCGACCCCGCCTATGGTGGCAACGAGGAGTTCAAGATCGAGGAGGACAAGGAAGGTAACCCCATCACCCCGCACCTCAACTGGAACAAGGCAATTCCCTGGAAGAACCCCAGTGAGGACGAGGAGCGCGCCATCGAGAGCGTTTATCGCATCAACCCCATCACGGGAGTGAAGGAGCTTGACGCTGCCCAGATGAACTACCGCTACGAGATTTATAACCTCACCGAGGCCGCTAAGCGCAAGCACCGCTTTGATGCCACACGCCGTGACTACAACACCGACCACGAGGTGGATTACACGGCTCCCACCATCAGCAAGGACACCGCCTTCATGGACGATGAGGGCCGCATCGTGCGTCAGACTATCACCCGCGCCCTGCAGAGCGACTACGACTTCCTGAATACCTACATTGTTAATATATATCCTGATACCACGTGCTGGGTCAACGACTTTGAGAATGCCTACCAGGAGCCCTATGTGCGCATGTATTTCGCCAACGGCAACTACAACAACTATCCCGTTGTGGGTGTCAGCTGGGAACAGGCCAACGCATTCTGCCACTGGCGTACTGAGTTCCTGAAGAAGTCGCTCGGCAATCAGGGCATCTATGTGGAACCCTTCCGTCTGCCCACCGAGGCCGAGTGGGAGTTTGCTGCCCGTGCTGGCCAGAACAAGAACAAGTACCCCTGGGAGGGTGACCTGCCACTGACGGTGGACGAGGGCTGCTTCTATGCCAACTTCAAGCCCGACGAGGGTAACTACGTCAAGGACGGTTACATCATCTCCTCGCCTGTGGGCACCTATGAGCCCAACGACTACGGCCTGTATGACATGGCGGGTAACGTGAGCGAGTGGACCTCGACGGCCTATACCGAGAGCATTGACCGCATGACCGACGACATCAACCCCGAGTACCGCTACTATGTGGCACAGGAGGACCCCTACAAGATGTCGCGCAAGATCGTTCGCGGCGGTTCATGGAAGGATGTCGTGCACAACCTGCGCTCCGACCTGCGCATGTGGGAGTACCAGAACGAGCAGAGGAGCTACATCGGCTTCCGTTGCGTCCGCTCCAAGGTGGGTATCGTCAAGGGTAAGCGTAAGAACTGCTGCAAGGACTAATCCTGTCGCATAATAATCAAACCAATAGTAATCAAATCATTACACTCAATTTTTTATAGTTCAAGTAAAAATGGGTAAGATCAAGAGATATAAAAAGAAAGCAGGCCGATTCCTCAAGAGCGACAGTGGCCAGCGTTTTTTCAACTTTGCCTATAGTATTGGTGCTGCCATCGTTATCCTGGGTGCGCTGTTCAAGATTCTGCACATGCCCCTGGGTAATGTCCTGCTTAGTGTCGGTATGGGTACCGAGGTGCTCATGTTCGTCCTGACAGCATTTGATAAGCCCGAGAAGGAGTATCATTGGGAAGAAGTGTTCCCCGTGCTTGCTAGCCAGAACCCTGAGGACCGTCCTGACTTCAACACTGGTGGCGGCATCTTCATCGGCGGTGCCGGTGGCGAAGGATATGAGGGAGGCGACATCAATGTGAGTGTCTCGGATGCCAAGAACGCCGTGGGACTGCCTCAAGGCGTGAACCTGAGCGAGGAGGACACCCTGTCGCTGAGCGAGAGCATCGCCAAGATGGCGGCTGCCAGTGACCAGCTCTCGCGCATGGCCGAATTGACCGATGCCACCCAGCAGTATCTGAGCCAGATGGCCGGCATCAGCGAGCAGATGCAGAAGCTGCAGGCCACGACTACCGCCTTGAACGAGGTGAGCCAGACACTGCTCGGCAGTTACCGTGCCATCACCGACAATAGCCAGAACATCACCGAGAGCTCAACAGGCTATGTGGATCAGATGCAGGCCCTCAACCACAACATCAGTGGCTTGAATACCATCTATGAAATCCAGCTCAAGAGCATCTCGTCGCAGCTCGAGAACATCGACCGCGTGAACCGTGGCCTCAAGGACATCCGCGACATGTACGAGAAGAGTGCCGCCGAGAGTGCCCACTACTGTGACGAGACCGAGAAAATGGCCCGCTACATGAAGCAGCTGAACAGCGTCTATGAGAAGATGATCAAGGCGATGACAGTCAACATGTACCGTCCCATGCCTGGCATGCCCGGTATCGAGCCCGACAACGATCAGGACGCGTAATGGCGTCATAACTATGATTAAACTAACGACATCATTCCTATTCTAACCGATAGAGATATACAGATAGATGGCAACCTCAAAAAATAAGAGCGTCAACCGCATGTCGCCGCGAGAGAAGATGATTAACCTCATGTACATCGTCTTGACGGCCATGCTTGCACTGAATGTGTCCAGCGACGTGCTCAACGGATTCAGTCAGGTGCAGGACGGTCTTGCACGCTCCAACCGAACCATCACCGCTCGTAACCAGTCTCTCTATGCCCAACTCCAGGCCTTCAACGAGAAGAACCCCGAGAAGGGTAAGATGTGGCTCGACAAGGGAACTCAGGTGGTGGGGGAGACCGACAAACTCTATAACTTCATCGACTCGTTGAAATTCGAGATCGTGAAGACTGCCGACGGTGAGGAAGCGGACATGAGCAACATCCGCAACCGCGATAATACCGAAGCAGCAAGCATCGTCATGCTGCCACCGCAAGGGTCGGGAAGACCCGGCAACGGCAAGATGCTGAGAACACAGATTGAAAAGTACCGCCAGTTTGTCACCTCATTCCTCGATGACCCCGAGAAGCGCAAGAACCTGGAAACCGTGCTCTCGACGGCTGTTCCCAAGGAGCGTGGTGAGGAGTTGACCAAGAAGACATGGGAAGAGTACATGTTTGACAATATGCCTTGTATCGCAGCCGTGACGCTGTTGACCAAACTGCAGAACGATGTGCGCTACGCCGAGGGTGAGGTCTTGAACCAGATGCTGACCAATGTCGACCTGGGTGACCTCCGTGTGAACCTGGTCAACGCCTTTGTGGTGCCCGACTCGCGTATCGTCATGCGTGGCACCAAGTACAGCGCCCAGATTGTGCTCGCCGCTATCGACACCACCCAGCGTCCCGTTGTCTATGTCAACGGCGGTCGCCTGGGCAATAATAACGGTATATATGAGGTGGGAACCAGCAAGGCTGGAACCTATGACTACTCGGGCTGGATCGAGGTCCTGGGACGTGACGGCACTGTCACGCGCCGCGACTTCAAGTCAAGCTACACTGTCATGCCACGATGATGAATGTGCTCTATGCCGGTATCAACAACCCCATCAGCATCGCTGTGCCTGGTGTGCCTCAGGGCAGCATCAGCGCCACGATGACCAACGGCACGCTCACCAAGAGTGGTGACGGCTGGGTAGCGCATCCCTCCAAGGTGGGTGCCGAGTGTGTCATCTCGGTTACTGCCGAGATGGACGGCCAGCGCACCAACGTGGGCAGCACCACCTTCAGGGTGCGTAAGTTGCCCGACCCGACGCCCTTCATTACCTATAAGGACGCCAACGGCCAGGTCAACCGCTACAAGGGTGGCAAGCCTTTCCCCAAGAACTTGCTCATGGCAGCCCCTGGACTGGATGCCGCCATCGATGACGAGATCCTTAACATCGACTATAAGGTCGTTTCGTTCGAGACCGTATTCTTTGACTCGATGGGTAACGCTATCCCCGAGGTTTCCAACGGCTCGCAATTCTCCGAGCGCCAGAAGACCGCCATGCGCCGTCTGCAGCACGGTAAGCGCTTCTACATCTCCCATGTCAAGGCCACCGGTCCTGACGGCATCACCCGCGACATCTCCACCATCGAGGTGATTGTCAACTAACCGTAAATTGATAAAACAGAACAACAAGAAGATATGAAAACTCTTAGATTGATCATCGCGGTACTGCTTATCGGTTCAGCAGTCAGCGTTAATGCTCAAGTGTCAAGCCGCACTGGCAATGATGACAAGCCGGCTACGTCAGGCGTCACCAGGAGTTCGTCCTCAAGCTCCACTACAGGCGGTGTGTCGCGCAACAGGGGTAATGACCGTGGCAAGAAAGGCCAGAAGGATGGCAATCCCCTGGTCACCGACCGCCAGCAGTCGTTCTACGAGGTGCGCGAGCCGAACGATGCCGACCTGCAGTGGATGAAGGTCATCTACCGCTCCATCGACTTGACCAAGGGCAAGAACCCCGCCCTCTACTATCCTGAGGAGCCCAATGCCGACGGTGAGAACCTGTTCTTCATCATCATGCGCCTGCTGGCCAAGAACCAGATTTCGGCCTATGAGTACCTGGACGGACGCGAGATGTTCACCGACGAGTTCAAGATCAAGGTCGATGAGATGTTGGACCGTTTCCACATCTATTATACCGAGGCCAAGGGCAGCACAGCCAAGAATCCCATCTACGAGTTTGAGAACGCCGACATCCCCAGCAACGAGGTGCTCAGCTACTACATCATCGAGAAGTGGGAGTTTGACACGCGCAGCAACCAGATGAAGGCCCGTGTCGAGGCTTTGTGCCCCGTGCTCCACCGCATGGATGAGTGGGGTGGGGAAGCCGTGCGCTACCCCATGTTCTGGGTCAAGCTCAACGACATCCGCCCCTACATGGCACAGCAGTATGTCTTCACCGATGACGACAACAACCTGCCCCGTTACAGCATTGACGACTTCTTCAAGCTGAACATGTACACAGGTGAGATTTATAAAACCAAGAACTTGCGCAACCAGTCCCTGCGTCAGCTCTACCCCGAGGACGAGGCCTACAAGCACGCCCAGGACAGCATCGAACAGCGCCTGCGCAGCTTCAACCAGGACCTGTGGGTACCACCTCTGGAAGTGCTTCAGGCACGTGCCGAAGCCGAGGAGAAAGCCCGCGCAGCTGCCGAGGGTGAACTCGTAGAGGGTGAAGAAGGTGCCGAGAAGGTAGAAGGTGAAGACGCTGCCGCCGACAGCGGTGAGGAGAAGACCGTCACCCGCAGCACCAAGCGTGGCAGCAAGTCCAAGTCAACCACCAAGAAGGAGACCAAAGCCAAGTCCAAGAAAACCAAGATCAAGGAGCGCAAGCCCAAGACCAGCACCCAGACCGTCAACACTGGCATCCGCTCCGTCCGCAACCGCAAGAAGTAAACATGAACAACAGGACTTTTCCTGTCGCATATTAAAGTTACACATTATCATTTTTGGTCAGCAATGCATGGCATCACTTTCGGGGTGCCATGCATTGCCTTTTTTATCAGGCGTGAAAATATTTTTCAAAAAAATGCTTGCGGGTTGTGGAAAGATTATGTAACTTTGCGGCGCTAAAAAATGAAAGGAGGTCGTTTAGCCTGCTTTAAGAGATTGAAAATCAATACATATTGACCCAAAACTGCATCGCTCGGCACGTGGCTCGCCGGCGGTGTGCCATCCATATAGAGCCGCAAACTTATCGAGAAATTCAAATTAATAACAAATACAAAACAATTAAAAACAAAACAAACTCATTATGATTATTGTTCCCGTAAAGGAAGGCGACAACATCGAGCGCGCCCTCAAGAAATTCAAGCGTAAAACTGAAAAGACCGGTATTATTAAGGAGCTGCGTGGCCGTCAGGCTTTTGAGAAGCCCTCTATCACCAACCGCAAGAAGATGATGAAGGCTGAGTATGTACAGCAGCTGCGTGCCCGCGAGGATTAATACAGCAGTCTTGACTCAGATACACGACGGGAGTCGCCCAGTAGGGTGGCTCCCGTCACTGTTATGGCCGCAGCTGTCATGCCGGGTGGCCGCCTGATGTCAGGATGTGACAGATTGTCGCTGAATCGTGGGTTAAAGAAGATATTTTGCGGTTTTAGGCATTTTTTTGGTATAAAATTTGCATCGGATAAAAATAGTTGCTATCTTTAGCACCGCAAACCAGCGACTCGGGCCCACCATGTCCCGACGAGCTGCTTGTCACACACTGGAATGTATGCCTATGAATGCTACAGTTGAGAGTTTCCTGCAATACCTGCGACACGAGCGCAATCTGTCCTTGAGAACGGTGGACACCTATCGCCGTGACCTCGTCTTGTGGGAAGACTACTTGACTGCCGGCGGGCGGCCGCTTGACTTGATCTCGGTCACGACAGGTGACATCAGGTCGTGGCTGATGGCACGCGCAGCCCATGGTGACTGCCCTGCGACCTTGCGCCGCCGTGTTCAGGCCCTCAGGGCACTCTACCGTTATCTGTTGAGGAAAAACCTCGTCTCCACTAATCCTGCTGCCCAGGTCGAGTTGGCCAAGCTGCCCAAGCCCCTGCCCAAACTCGTCCGCGAGAAGACCGTCGACGCTCTGCTTGACGCCGACATCGATCGTGACGACTTCGGCGAGGTGCGCGACCGCCTCATCGTGATGCTCTTCTACCAGACGGGCATCCGCCTGAGCGAGCTTATCGGCCTGCAGGACTCGGCTGTCGACACCGTCAAGCGGGAGCTCAAGGTGCACGGCAAGCGCGACAAGGACCGCCTGGTCCCGTTCGGCAGCGAGTTGGCGCAGTGGATCGACGATTACCGCGTGATGCGTGACCAGGTGAGGCCCGAGTGCGGCAACCTGCTGGTAACAGCCCGGGGCAAGCCCCTGTATCCCTCGCTCGTCTATCACGTCGTTCACGACGGGCTGGCGCAAGCCGGAGGCACGGGCAAGCTCAGCCCCCACGTGCTGCGCCACACCTTTGCGAGCGTCATGCTCAACCATGGCGCGCAGCTCAACAGCGTCAAGGAGCTGCTGGGGCACGAGAGCCTCGCCGCTACCCAGGTATACACCCATGTGACATTGAGTGAACTTCAACATAATTATGAACTCGCCCATCCACGGGCACTTAAAAAAGGAGGTTAATATGGAAATTAAAGTTAATGCCATCCATTTTGAAGCAACCGAGAAACTGAATGACTTCATCAACAAGAAAGTAGAGAAGTTGGCTAAGCAGAACGAGCTCGTCTCGACTGCCGAGATCATTCTCAAGGTCGTAAAACCCGAGACCGCCATGAACAAGGAGGCATCCGTGAGGCTCAAGGTACCTCGCAGCGAGGACTTGTTTGCCAGCAAGGTAGCCGACACATTCGAGGAGGCAATCGATAACTGTGTGGACGCCCTCAAGCGCCAGATCGAGAAGGGCCGCCGCGACAAGTAATTCCTGCCGTCCCACATAATTGAAGACATATCACGTCCCCTGCCAGCGCATGCCGCCGGCGGGGGACGTCGCTCATGGGGCAAATGTGCCATCTGTGGGAGGGCTGCATGATCTTTGTGCCCCGGCTCTTTTCCATGGAGTCCCTCGTGGGAGGGGGGTGGTGGGTGAAATGGTATCGCGTACATTATATAATAGATATAAGGGGCTGAAATGTGAAAGTGGCACGAAAAATGCAGCAGATTATCCTTGTGTGGTTATTCTACTGTGAATCAATAGGTTAGACATATATTGCGATAATCGTTGAAAACTTTTTTCAAAAAAAAGTAAGAAAAAATTTGCCAGTTTAAAAAATGGTTGTACCTTTGCATCCGCAATCGGGAACGCCCCGTTTCCCAATGCGCGACGATAGATGCCTCTTTAGCTCAGTTGGCCAGAGCACGTGATTTGTAATCTCGGGGTCGTTGGTTCGAATCCGACAAGAGGCTCAAAGAACATAACACA
>ONKF01000047.1 GCA_900318335.1 uncultured Prevotellaceae bacterium | reverse complement strand
CGACCTGCTGCTGCAAGATCATGCCATGTTCAGGAGCCCGTGCGACCTGGACGGCAACGGCCTTCTTGGCATCAACGACCTGACCGGCCTGATTGACCTACTGCTGGCTGGCAACGAGTGATTTCGGACTCATTTTTATCTTAAATATGGTTTAGTATTTATTGAGTGCCGCGGCGCGGCACATCCTTCTCCCCGAACAGGGAGGAAGAGAATGTTCCTTATTTGGAGAACACACATTTGATCCTGAAAAGCCCGCCGGAGGTCTACACATCTGCCTCTGGCGGGTTTTAAACTACGAATTACACGAATTATGCGAAGGGCATCCGCGCTCATGACTTTTTCAAACAACCATAACAACCCTTTTACAACACAAACCACAAATACTTTATTATTGAAAACAAGAAATACAAACAACACAATTTACTGATATCCAATCTATTGTGCTTATTGTATTTATTGTTTTCTTTTTACACCAGTGTACGCCTGGCTGGTGCAGATCACTGTCGGGGGCTGGTTGATGCTCTAAAACAAAAAAAACCTTAAATCGGATAATCAGTATAATATTAGGTGACCATGTTGCGTTATAAAAATGTAACAATAAAAAACAGGACTGCCTATGCACAAAATGACTACTTCGACTAACAATGAAAATGGTGTTAAGACTGCAATCAAGAGGCCCAAGAAGGCAACAATTGAGTTCCTCAGACAGTTTGCCCGCGCTTACCAGTTTAACGCCGAGTTGCCGAGAGGATTAGAGTCGATGATTGTCAATTGAGACAAGTCGCCCCTCTCCCAAGGAAAAAGAAGCCTTCCCGCCTTGCCGCGGGGAGGTTTCCCGTTTAATCGGCATGGCGGCGGTTCCGTTTTTTTCTCAACACCGTGCCGTGAAGTTGCTCAATTCATGATAAAATTGTACATTTGCACCCAATAAAGAATATACTCATGATAAATGTGATTAAACGCATCATTTCGGGAGCGGTATATATCGCGTTGATTGTTGGAGCCATCCTGCTGCTCGACAATTCGCCCGTGATGTATCTGCTGGTCTTCCCCCTCCTGATTGTGTTGGGAATGGGTGAGATGGTGACGATGGCCAAGAACGATGGCTCCCAGTCATGGCTCGTGAATATCATTGACATGCTGGGCGGTGTGGGCTTGTTCGTGTCGTTCTACATGCACTATGAGGGGACGACGGTTCAGCCGCGTGCGTCGTGGTTGCTTCCCATTGCCATCTATCTGCTGCTGCGCACCATCGTGCAGCTGTACCGCCCGCAGCAGAATGCGGTCCACAGCCTGGAGCGTTCGTTCTTTTCGTTGGGATACATCGCGTTACCCGTGTCGCTGCTCAACTGTATCATGAGTATCACGGCCCCGCGTCTGCTCTTGGGCATGTTCATTTTCATCTGGCTCTATGACACGGGCGCCTATTGTTTCGGCATGTTATTTGGCCGTCACCGCCTGTTTGAGCGCATCTCGCCCAAGAAATCGTGGGAGGGTGTCATCGGCGGCATCGTCGCCAGTGTCGCCGGCGCTTATATCACCCACTATTGGTTTGACGAGTTCTTCCAGGTGCCTGACTTGGGCACATGGGTGGGACTGAGCGTGATTGTGGCCGTGTTCGCCACCTTTGGCGACCTGGTGGAATCGCTCATCAAGCGCACTGTGGGCGTTAAGGACTCGGGCAGCATCCTGCCGGGTCATGGCGGTATTCTGGACCGCATCGACAGCCTGCTGCTTGTCGCTCCCGCGGTACTTATCTATCTGCTGTTAATCGTTCCCAATATCCAGTAAGCAATCATGCGCGGCATTTTACCTTCACTGATTATAGTGATGCTGCTCTCATTGACCCTGTCGTGTGGCGGCAGCAAGCAGCCTGCCGTGCCACAGCATCAACTGCCCGACACGCTCACCGTGGGAACACTCTACAGCCCCACGGGCTTTTTCATCCTCAAGGGCGACACGATGGGCTATGACTATGACCGCATCTGCGACTTTGCGCGCTCCAATGGCATCACCCTGCGTTTCAAGGTGGCGCGCAGCATGCCCGACCTGTTGAAGATGCTCGACAAGAAGATGGTGGACGTTCTCGCTTGTGAGATACCTGTCACAGCCGAGTACAAGGCCCGGGTGCTGCATTGCGGTGCTGTCAACGAGACCCATCAGGTGCTGGTGCAGCACAGTGGGGTGGGGATGATTCACGACGTGACCGAGCTCATCGGCCGCGACGTGTATGTCGAGAAAGGCTCCAAATATGAATCGCGGCTGCGCAATCTGGACAACGAGGTGGGTGGCGGAATCAATATCCATGTGGTCGAGGGCGAAGCCGCATTGCCCACCGAGCTGATACAGCGGGTGTCGAGACGCGAGATAGATTTTACCATTGTGGACAGTGACATCGCCCAGATGAACCTGACCTACTATGACAGCATCAACATCCAGCTCAGGGTGGGATTTGAGCAACGCTCGTCATGGGCAGTATCCCAGCGCGACCAGTGGCTTGCCGACAGCATCAACATGTGGGCTGCCAGCAGCAATGCCCAGGAGTATTCCAAGCAGGCCATGAAGCATTACTTCGAGATGAACCGTGGCCCCAAACCCGATTCGGTCAAGGTCGATACCCTGGCCATCACTCCTCCGGGCGCCATCTCGCCCTATGACCCCATCTTTAAGCAGTATGCCAAGGAAATCGGTTGGGACTGGAGACTCCTGGCGGCCATCGCTTACTCGGAATCGGGTTTCGACCCCGATGCGACCTCTTGGATGGGTGCGCGAGGCCTGATGCAGGTTATGCCCAAAACGGCCAAATCCTTTGGCGCTCAAGAAAATGAACTCGGCAATCCCGAGGTGAGCATACGCATAGCGTCCAAGATATTGAGGGAACTGGATGGCATCATGCGCAGCAAGACGGGTCCTGGCGACCGCATCAAGTTTGTCTTGGCGGCCTATAATGCCGGGTCGGGTCACGTGACCGACGCCATCGCCCTGGCCCGCAAGTACGAGCTCAACCCGAGGGTGTGGAGCGAGAATGTCGAGCAGGCCATGTTGTGGAAGATGGATCCCGAGTATTACAACGACTCGGTGTGCACCAATGGTTATTGCCGTGGCACAGAGCCAGTTGACTATGTCGTCAAGGTGCTGAACTGCTACGAACTCTACAAGAAGAATTACAAGAAATAAGATTAAACCAACTATAAAACAGAATTGTCATGAGTAAGAAGAAATTTATCGTTGCCACCGTTGTGGCACTCTCTGCATCGATGATGTTGCAGTCCTGCATTGGCAGCTTCGCTCTTTTTAACAAGGTGAAGGCTTGGAACAGCCAGGTGGACAATAAGTTCGTGAACGAGGTCGTGTTTGTGGCCATGTGGATTTTGCCCGTGTATGAGCTCAGTCTCTTTGCCGACCTTCTGATTCTCAACAGCATTGAGTTCTGGTCGGGTTCTAACCCTGTTGTGGCTCAGACTAAGGTGGTCGATGGCAAGGATGCCCAGTATCTCGTTGCCAGCAACGAGGATGGCTATGTCATCACCAATATGAAGACCAAAGAGGTGACCCGCTTCAACTTCGATGCCCAGGAGAACTCCTGGTCAATCGAGAAGGATGGCGAGGAAGTGAAGTTGTTCACCTTCGTTGACGACACCCACGTCAGTGTGCCCACCCGCGACGGCAGCTACACGACAATCGAGCTCTCGCAGGCCGGTGTCCTGGCCTATCAAGAGCTGGTCGGCTTCAGCGGCCCTGCCTATGCCATGAAGTAAAAAGGGCATTGATAATCAACCATAGTTAATCCAGGTAAGCTGAATCAGGCTTATCTGGATTAATTGGTTATTTGAAGAACTTGCTGTGGCGGATGAAGAAGTAGACGAGCGCCATCAGCACAATCGAGATGGCGAGTGCCAATGGGAATCCGAGCCCCCATTCCTCCATGCCGTTGGGCACATTCATGCCGTAGTAGCCTGCAATCACGGTGGGTATCATCAGCAGGATGGTCACCACGGTGAGCGTCTTCATGATGCGGTTCAGGTTATTGCCGATAACCGACGAGAAAGCCTCCTGCTGGCGCTTGAGAATGTCGCTATAGATGCTGGCGGTGTCAAGTGCCTGTTGGGTTTCGATCTCAACGTCTTCGAGCAGATCCTCGTCATGGGGATATGTGCGGAGCCGCATCTTGAGACGGGCCAGCACGGTGGCATTGCCCTTGATAGAGGTCATGAAGTAAATCAGATATTTGCCCAAGCCCATCGTGCGCATCAGTTCGTCATTGTCCATCTTACGCTCCAGACGCTCCTCGGCAACGCTCATCATCCCATTCATCTGCTTGAGGTACTTCAGGTACCACACCGACGTGGACAGCATCAGCGACAGCAACAGGTCATAGCCCTTGCAGTTGTTGATGCGGCGTTGTTTGCTCCAACGGATGAAATCGTCAAGCACCTCGTTATCATAGTAATTGACCGTGATAAACACATCGTCACGTATCAGGACGGCCATCGGGGCTGTCGAGAACATGGTCTCACCATCGTCATCGATGCTCTTATTCGGCAATCGCACGAATACCAGCGTCCAGTTGTTCTCGTGGTCCACACGGGGGCGTTCCTCAATGTCCTCGGCATCGTGGGTGAAGTCGGGCACCGCAAAGCGTTCCTTCAGCAGTGCCAAATCATCAGCCGTCGGCTTGGTGACCTTAATCCAGCACCCCGACTTCCACTGATTGATCTCGCTAAATCCATCCTTGCATTTCCAATAACTGATCATACACTTGCCTCCATATCGATTAATCATGCAAAGTTACTGTATTTTTCGATACATTCAATTCATCGGGTCAATAAAAAGCAAGGACTGCGGCATCAAGTGCCACAGTCCTCGCTTAAGTTAATCCTACAGGAGGATAGAAGTTGTCAGGGTTTTACTTCACGACCTTGGTGGTGGCGGTGGTGCCGTCACTGTAGGTGGCGCGCTGCAGATAGAGGCCTGTTGCGGGAGACGTGGGCAGTTCGCGACCAGTGAGGTCATAGTAGCGGGTGTCAACAACCTGTGCACCAGTGGTGAACTCATTGATGCCCGAGTGGGTGGGATTGTTGACATAGACGATTTCTGAGCGGTTCACTTCGTCGCCTGCGGTGTAGAAGCTCTGAATGCCGACGCGGTCAAACTCGGTCGTATAGAGATATACCGTGTGGCGACCGTTGCTGATGTAGATGTCAAAGTTGACGTTATCCTGGAATTTATAGGGAATGTCGGTCATGGCGGCAGCAAAGCCGATGTAGGTCTCGGGGTCAAACGTGTACACCTGGTCATCAAGGAGGATGTTGTAGTACAGTTTGTTCTCGTTGAGCTTGTTGCCGTCAACATCTACCGTGGGGATGGTGAAGTGGAGCACAGTGAATCCTGCGGTGCTGTTGATGGTGATGTCCTCGTCGGTGAAGACGGGATTGGCAGGCACGGCGGGCACTTCGTCAAATGCGGTGAGGGCCGGTGCCACATAGTCGTTGAGGATCGACAGCGTGGTGGGACCGACATTGGTGATCATGGCTGCGGGCCACTCGGCAACGATATTGCGTGCATCCTCATCAACGGTGAAGACAATCTCGTCGTTGAGGTTGTAGTTAAACACGGGACTGCCGTAGGTCTCGGTGTCAACATAGGCATCACCGGTCAGTACATAGATGTGGCCGTTGTAGTAGGCGTCAGGACCCAGATACTGGCGGGTGGGGAAGATGGCCTTGCCATCAGCGAGGCGACCCTTGATATAAGAATCAGGGTTGTTGTCATTGAGGTTACCCATATAGATGTCCTCGCCATCGATAGCGATGCTCACAACGGTCTCTCTGGTCTTGGTGAGGTCGGTGGGGTCGGACAGGTAGGTCATGGTGTAGCTCTGTACATACATGTCCTCGGGCAGGGTAGTGATCTCGTCGGTCTGCGGGGCATAGACGATGTGCTGGTCGGCCATGTAGAACCAGTCGGCGGTAGCATCGCACAGGCCAATGAACTTGTCACCCAACTGGGTGAGCACGCCGTCCTGCCAGGTGAATTCGATTTCGCCTTCCTCTTCAACAACGGGCATACCCAATTCCTCGTCATAGTGCATGCAGTAGGCATAATAGGGATCGCCCACATCGATGATATAGAGCTGCGGCAACTTCACCACATACTTGCCGTCGCCTGCCGGCTCGGCCTTGATCCAGGGCAGGATGGAGAACCAGATGTAACCCTGTGAGATGGGATTGTAGATGTAGAGGTTGCCGTCGGTGCCCTCAACCACCTTGCCGATGCCGCCATCCACATCCTGGATGTAGATGTCGCCCCAGCCCAGGCCGAAGGCAAATGATGACGCATACATGTTATCATAGAGAGTGCCTTCGGGCACATCCATGATGGGCTCTTCCTCGGCGCGGGCGGGAGCCTGTGCCGGAGCCTTGAACTGTGACAGCTTCATGCTGGCCTTGGCGGGCATGCGTTGAGCTGTGGCAATGCTCGGGATGAGCAATGCTGCAACAAGTGTAATAAGAGTAATGAATCGTTTCATAGCTAAAAACATGATTAGGTTGAAAATACAGTTGGTTAATCACCCGCAAATGTAACTGAAATTATACAGAAAAACAATACTACCCTAAACTATTTTTACCAAGTAAATATCGTAAAAAGCAACTCTACATGTGATGATCAAAGTGAAAATCATTGTCGCCAATGTGACGGGCGAGTGCATTGAGGTTGTTGCATTGTGCCCTGGTGATTTTGCGGAAATCGTCGTGGTGAGGCCATGGCGCAATGAGCAGCAAGCGCCCTTGAGCACAGGCTTCAAATTGGCGTCCATAGGGCTTCTGGTAGGGAGCAAAACCATTCTCAAGAAGAAGGATAATGGGATAGCCAGCCTCAAACGCTGTGCCCATTATTTCTTTTTCACCGGGACTGATACAAGGTGAAATGAGTACAGTCCCCTGACTTGCCATTGTGAGAAAACGGATACATTCACTTGCGATTTCTTCTTTTGTCAGTCGCCGGGAGCATTGAACAGCCACCTTATCGGGATAATCGAGGAGAAAACGGTTGCCCATTATTGTAACAGGGGTTGTATCAATGACGATGCCTGTACGCTGGAGGAACAAGTCTGAGTGTTGGCGCTTGACCCACAAGCGATAGGGGTTGTCAATCAGGTATTTAATCCATCTGTCCAATTGCCCTCCATGTTGAAGGATACGATCGTTGTAGCCCTCTTCCCACAAGGCCTCGCCACAGGGCTCAATAGATTTGATAGCATCACGGCACCCTTTTTTGAAGCCTTGAATCAGAAATCCCAAATGCCGTGGCAAGGGAGCCTTTACATAGATGATGCCATGTACATGATCAGGCATCAGCTGAAAACCGAGCAATCTGACTTGAGGGTGGAATTGAGGTATTTCATTCCAAGCACGTTTGACGGCCAATCCAATGGGTGAAGGGTATATCCAAGGCTTCTTGTGTTTTTCATCAGGACCGCGCAATGTGCCCAAGATAGGACGGCGTCCCTCTACGCAAAGCGTTATCATATAGATGGCGACGCCACAGTAGTCGTGCCCTACCTTGCGCCGCTTCATCGAGGGCTTGACGATGAGTTCGGGATGAGCGGCTATCCAGCGTTTCCGCTTCTCATTGCTGTTATCCATAGTGGCAAAGGTAATGACAAATCTTTGTTCCTGCAACAGGGTGATTCAGATTACGAGCTACCAGCTCGTAATACACCGAACAAATCGCAGGGGCAGGGGCTGTTTAGAGTGTTACGGGCTGCCAGCCCGTAATATCTTGGCAACTCTATAGATAACACAGAAGGCTGCGGCAACTGGTGCCACAGCCCTCAATTTTCTTGCTGGAAAAGCGTTGTCGGGGATTAGCCGAGGCGCTTCTCGAGGTTGGCGCGGATGGCCTTGATGAACTCGGCGCTGTTGACAGCCTTAGCCTCAACACCTTCCATCAGGTTCACGAGGTCCTTGGTAACGATACCGGCGTTCAGGGTATCGAAGCAAGCACCCTCGAGCTGGTCACCAAAGTTCATGAGCTCCTTGATACCGTCCTTCTCGCCGCGCTTGCGCAGGGCACCGCTCCATGCAAAGATGGTAGCCATGGGGTTGGTGGAAGTCTCCTCACCCTTGAGATACTTGTAGTAGTGACGGGTTACGGTACCGTGGGCTGCCTCATACTCGTAGTTGCCCTCGGGGCTTACGAGTACGCTGGTCATCATAGCCAGTGAACCGAAGGCGGTGCTGACCATGTCGCTCATCACGTCGCCGTCGTAGTTCTTGCAGGCCCAGATGTAACCGCCCTTGCTGCGGATAACGCGAGCAACAGCGTCGTCAATCAGGGTGTAGAAGTACTCCAGACCCAGCTTCTCGAACTCAGCCTTGTAGTTCTGCTCGTAAACCTCCTCAAAGATGATGCGGAACTGAGCG
>ONKF01000054.1 GCA_900318335.1 uncultured Prevotellaceae bacterium | reverse complement strand
CCCTGTCCGCCCACCAGGCTGGTGCAGTTAAAGAACATATCACTCGAGGACGTCACGGCCGCCGTGCTCCAGCCACTGCCCACGTAGATGGTACGCAGATTAGTGCAGCCATAGAACATGTTGTACATATTGGTTACCTTGGACGTGTTGAAACTGCTAAAGTCAAGGCTCGTCAGTCCCCAGCAGGCACCGAACATGGAATTCATGCTAGTCACCTTGGACGTGTTGAAGTGGCTCAAATCAAGGCTCGTTAGTTTTTTACAATTCGTAAACATCCAAGACATTTTGGTCACCTCACTGGTGTTCAGGTGCTCCATGCCCGTGATGGATTCAAGATTATTCATGGAATAGAACCAACCGTAGGTGGTCGTCGGGCGGGCACCAGCGAACGAGGGGTCAAAGACCACCTTGGTCACATAGGATTTGGTGCCGTCGGTGTCCCAGCCGGTGTCGTTGGAGCCCGTATTCAGGTCGTAGGTCGTGCCCGTGCGGCTGCTGCGCTGGGTGTCGTAGTAGAACGTCAGCGTCGTGTTCGACGGCGTGTAGCAGGCATAGGCCTCGGGGGCGTAGGATGTGAAGCGGACATTGCTGATGGCGAAGTAGTCGCCTGTCGAATGGACGCTGCTGTCCTTGGTGTAACTCCAGGTGAGCGTATGGGTGCCGTCGCCCAGTTCCACCGTGTAGGTCTCCCAGGCGTTGTCGCGGGCGCCATAGCGGAACTTCTCCACGCCATCGACCATGAAGACGCAATAGTCATACGCTGTTGATGAGCCCTCACCCCAGGCCTTGAAATCGAACGACAGGCTGCCGGCTCCCGTGATGGTGGCTGTCATAACCGATGTGCTGCTGTGGATGCCTGTGTTGCCCGACTGGACACAGGTGCGGCCTGCGTTGGTCTTGATTAGCCATGGGTAATTGTCGGTCGATGGCGTGGAGAACGTGATGTCGGTGCCAGCGGCGTTGATGGCATCGGACAGATACTGGTCGTAGGGCTTCTGAGTAGCGAAATTATACCAGTAGCCATTTGTTGATGTGTAGGTGTTGGCGTAGGCATCCTCGGGGATATAAAGCGTTGCGTTTTCATAGACTGTACTGCTGAAAATATACGAGTTGTACAGGCTTGGTGCAATCTCGTTCAGGCTGAAGATGTTCTTTATAGCGTTACAGTAAGAGAACGAGCCGGCATAGATATTGGTGAGATTAACGGGGAGCCAGACGGTTTCAAGCGCATAGCAACCGCGACAGGTGCTGCCGTATATCTTAGTCACGCCAGCCGGGAACATGATGGATTTGAGTGTGCTGCAGCTCGCGAAAGCGCCATCGGCGATATAAGTCACTCCGTTGGGGATGTCAATATCGGTGAGCTTGGAACAGTACGTAAAGGCATAAGAGCCGATGGAATCTATCGTGGCAGGCAGGTTCACTTTCGTCAGGTTGCCACAATCCCTGAAAGCATAATCGCCGATGCCCTTCACCGTGTAGTTAGTATTGTTATAAGTCACCGTCGCAGGGACAGTAACCGTGCCACTATAGTTATTGTAATCTTCGTCCCGGTAGGTGACCTTCACTTGACTACCGCCCCTGAATTTATAGAAGATGCCGTCCTGATAGAAGTCATAGTTGTAGTCACCTGGGGCTTCCTGGATGTGGGCAAAGAGCCTCCAGCCCTCTGTAGCCTGATAGTTGGGGACGGCACCGCGGGGCACATACAAAGTTGCGTTGTTGAGTACAGACTGGTCAAAATTATAGTAACCATCATGTTCAAACCACTTATCTGGACTAAACATCCAGCAAGTGATGGAAGTAAGATTCGGACAATTCTGGAAGACATTAAGCGTATACCCATAAGTAAAGGGGTCATAAAACGAGCAATTTTTGCCCATCACAACCGACCGAAGTGCTGTGCAATTTTGAAAAGCACGTGAACCAATAAGGGTTACCGTATTTGGAATTGTCACACTGGTCAGGCTCGTGCTTCCTATGAACGCTTCCATGTCGATTTCCGTAACGGTATAGTAAGTGTGAGTGCTGGTGTTGCGAACACCTTCAGGAATAGTCACATTGCCGCTGTAAGAGTTTCAGAGTTTCCAGCATAGGTCTTGTAGGTGATTGCGACAGTGCTGTCAGTCAAGATGTTGTAGTAATAGCCTCCATACTCGAAGTCGTAGGCACTGGCGCCGAGGGCGCACACCATGGCCGTCACCAGGACGACCAAACGAAGGAGTAAATGATTCTTTTTCATAGTCGTATTGGATTAAAAGTTAATAATTGCTGCAAATATAATAAAATAGTATCTAATTTTTAGTTTTTAGTCCTTTGTTTTTTACAGTTTAGAGGTTAAAGTTTAGTGAAGCATCCGCATTTTTTTATCAAACAACTTTTACAACTGTGAACAACACAAACAACAGAACATAAAATTGGAGGGCACACAAATAAAACCAAAGAAGAAAACAATAAATACAACAAATACAAACCGCCCCTGCCAACAAGGATATAAAGACAAACTCTCACAACCACACAGCTATAAATCAAACAACTGAGAGTTCTGAATGATCTGAACCGAGCATCCGCACCCCACCACGTTGGCAGGAATGCGGATGCCCCTCTAAACTCTAAACTTTAAACTTTAAACTGCGAGCAACGCGAGCATCTTCAGCGGATTAATGTGATTGGCATCCGCGCCACTCCTGACAGCGAGGGTGCGGTGGCCCTCTTAAACTCTAAACCCTAAACTCTAAACTGCGAGCAACGCGAGCATTATTGTTGTTCATGTTGTTTGATAAAAAATGCCGATAATGTGAAATTTTAGAGAAAAAATTTGCCGATAATGTGAAATTTTCCTATTTTTGTTGCCGATAATGTGATTAACGGAGAAATTATGCTGAAACGCAAGATAGATAACATCCTGATTGAGTGGAAGAAACGGACAGACAAGAAGCCTCTTATCGTCAAGGGTGCCCGCCAGGTTGGAAAAACCATGTCAATCCGCCACTTTGCGGAACAACATTACAGTCATGTTGTTGAAATCAATTTTGCGCTGCAAAGCCATTACCGCAGTATTTTTGATGATGGCTATGAGGTCGATAACATTGTCAAGAACATAACCCTGATTAATCCTCAACAGACGTTTGTGCCTGGCGAAACACTCATCTTCTTTGACGAATTGCAAGCATGCCCCGATTGCGCGACAAGCCTGAAAGCATTTAAGACCGATGGCCGCTATGACGTCATCTGTTCGGGATCGCTGATGGGCGTGTATTACCAACAGATCGAGTCCAATAGTGTGGGCTACAAAGAGGATTTCGTGATGCATTCGATGGACTTTGAGGAATTCCTTTGGGCATGTGGCTATGACAACTCACTCGTTGAAGACCTGTACCGCCACATGCAGGAGGTGAAACCGCTGTCCGCACTCATGATGCAACGCCTCACCGCATTGTTCCGCGATTACATGGTGCTGGGCGGTATGCCCGAGGTCGTCAACAAATTTGTCACCCAGGGGAACTTCGGGGGCATCCTGCAACTGCAACAACAGTTGTTGCTGGACTATGAGGAAGATATCACGAAGTATGCCGTCGGCATGGAAAAGGCCAAAGTGCTGGCTGTGTATCGCCACATCTCCACCTTTCTGGCTCGAGAGAACAAGCGTTTTCAGGTCACCAAGCTTGTCGCTAATGCCCGTAACAGGCAATACCTTGGCGCTGTAGAGTGGCTGGATAGCGCAGGCATTGTCAACATCTGTTACTGTCTGCACGAACTGTCACTGCCGCTCAAGGGCAACTATGATTCCAAGTTATACAAGGTCTATTATCGGGATACTGGCATGCTCATCGCCTCGCTTGATGAGGAGGCGCAAGACGACCTGCGCAGTAACAAGAATTTCTCCACCTACAAGGGTGCCATCTATGAGAACATCGTGGCCGACATGCTCGTGAAGCAGGGGTACAATCTGTATTACTATCGCAACGAGAGGTCCTCGCTGGAAATGGATTTCTTTGTCAGGAGCGCCAACCACCTGTGGCCCGTTGAGGTGAAAGCCAACAACACGGCCAGTGCTTCGCTCAAGAAACTCACCGACCCATCACATCAAAAACCGGGCACAGACATCAAACACGGCATCAAGCTGTGTGCCGCCAACATCGGCTTTAATGGCCAATTCTACACATTTCCTTATTTCCTCACCTTCCTGCTCAAGCGCTGGCTGAGAGAACAAGAGTAGTTATATTCTTTTACCCCAATGGAGGCTTCTTCACACTGGCAAAACGAGGATAACCCCCACAGCTAGAAATCAAACAACTGAGAAATCTGAATGATCTGACTCAAGCATCCGCATGGGTTCAGATATATTCAGATGATTCAGTTGTTTTAAGATTCATGTTGTTGAAGTTGTTTGATTGTTGTTCATGTTGTTTGACAAAAACCGACAGACGTTGTTTGAAAATTCCTCGTTGTTTGATTAGGAAGAAAGCGGATGGCAGTAAAAAACTAAGGGCTAAGGAGTAAAAAATAGAAACTATTTATTATATTTGCAGCCGTAATCAAACTATAATTCTTTTTATAACCTGTAAGACATTAACAGAAAGACAATGAACGAAATTGAAAAACTGAATCCGACGTGCATCTGGCGCAACTTCTATGCGCTGACGCAGATTCCCCGTCCCTCGGGACATGTTGAGAAAATCCAGCAATACCTGCTCGACTTCGCCAAGAAAATCGGCGTTGAGGCCTTCCAGGATCCCGCCGGCAACATCGTGATGCGCAAGCCCGCCACCCCGGGTATGGAGAACCGCAAGTGCATCACCATGCAGGCCCACATGGACATGGTGCCCCAGAAGACACCCGAGTCGAAGCACAACTTCGAGACCGATCCCATCGAACCCTACATCGACGGCGACTGGATCAAGGCCCGCGGCACCACCCTGGGTGCTGACGACGGTCTGGGCGTGGCAGCCATCATGGCAGTCATGGAGGACAACACCCTCAAGCACGGTCCCATCGAGGGCCTCATCACCAAGGACGAGGAAACGGGCATGTATGGCGCCAACGACCTGCCTAAGGGCCAGATGAACGGCGACATCCTGTTCAACCTCGACAGTGAGACTTGGGGCAAGTTTGTCATCGGCAGCGCCGGCGGTATCGACGTTACCTGCACGCGCAAGTATAACGAGGTGAAGACCGCTGCCGGCGACACCGCAGTGCGCATCACCCTCAAGGGCCTGAAGGGCGGACACAGCGGCCTCGAGATCCATGAGGGCCGTGCCAACGCCAACAAGCTGATGGCCCGCCTGCTGCAACTGGCCATCGTGGACCACAAGGCCCGCCTGGTGAGCTGGCATGGTGGCAACATGCGCAACGCCATCCCCTTCAAGGCCGAGACCGTGGTTGTCGTGCCCGAGGATAACCTGAAGGGCTTGAAGAAACTCGTCAAGACCATGAAGGCCCAGTTCGAGAGCGAGTTCAAGCTCATCGAGGACAATGTGGACCTGACCCTCAAGGCCATCGACCGTCCCAAGATGAAGATGGCTCTCGATGATCAGACGACCATCCTCAGAGCGCTGTACGCCTGCCACGACGGCGTGGTACGCTTCATCCCCGCCTACCCCAACGTGGTAGAGACCTCGAGCAACCTCGCCATCATCGACATCGAGGACGGCAAGGCATCGGTGAAGATTCTCGCCCGCTCGGCCCGTGAGGACATGAAGGAGTACATCGTCAAGATGTTGATGACCTGCTTCCACCTCGCCGACTTCAAGGTTGAGACCGGCGGTGACTACATCGGCTGGGATCCCAACCCCGACAGCGAGGCCCTGCACATGCTGCTCGACCTGTACAAGAAGCTGTTCAACGAGGACGGCATCATCCAGGTGGACCATGCCGGTCTGGAGTGCTCCATCATCCTGGGCAAGTACCCGCACATGGACGTCGTGAGCTTCGGTCCCACGCTGCGCAGCCCGCACACCACCATCGAGCGTGCCTACATCCCCGCAGCCGAGCCCTTCTGGAAACTGCTCGTCAAGGCCCTCGAGGAGGCCCCCATCAAGAAGTAACATCAGAATTTCATAACAAGACTGCCGCAGGTCGCCACCATGGCCCCTGCGGCATTTTTTTTCAGTAACCCACACTCCACAAAATCTAGAATTTCGTGATTTTTGTTACCCACAAGTCACAAAATTAAAATATTTCATCATTTTGTGAATTATACTCCACAAAAATTAATTATCTTTGCGACACAATAACTTAAAAAGACTCGTTATGAACATCATTAACCGTCCGGATTACACAGATAAAGTGTTGCGCCTGTTTGGCAAAGGTCTTATCATCGCACTCACTGGCCAACGAAGGGTTGGGAAAAGCTTTATCATGAAGCAGGTCATCAACCAGTTGTCAGCAAATGACAACAACAACATCATCTATGTGGACAAAGAGGACGAACTGTTCCATTCCATCAGCACCCATACTGAATTAACCCAATACGTTAAGGAACATCTGTTAACAGATAAGACCAATTATTTGTTCATTGATGAGGTACAGAACATCAAGGAATTTGAACTCACTCTAAGGAGCCTACACTCGCAAGAAGCTTGCGAAATTGTCATCACAGGCAGCAACGCCAAGATGCTCTCTAGTGAATTGAGCACCTATCTTTCGGGGCGTTGTGTGGAATATTATATTCAAAGTCTTGATTACACTGAATTCCTTGAATTCCACCAGTTACCCGATAATAACCAATCACTCATCAGTTATCTAACCAATGGCGGTATGCCACAATTATATCGCATTGGGCTTCAAGAAGAAGACCTAGTCAACGATTATCTGCAAAACGTCTATAATACCATCATTCTCAAGGATATCGTTGAACGGGAAGAAATCCGCAACGTGCCCCTACTGAAAAATCTGGTACGTTTTGTTAGCGACAATGTAGGCAAACCCTTCTCGGCAACAAATATTGTCAACTACCTCAAGAGCCAGCGCGTTGACTCGTCGACCAAAGTTATAATTAATTATCTTGACTACCTGTGCAATGCTTTCATCATTCACCGCGTTAGCCGTTATGATATTCATGGCAAACGACTCTTTGAAGTCAATGACAAATACTACTTCGAGGATATCGGCATCCGCAATTCATTGGTACAAGGAGGCTTGGCGCAAAGCATGGAAAAAGTCATCGAGAATGCCATTTATCTGCACCTGATCAGGTTAGGATACAATGTCACTGTCGGTTACCTTCAAAAAGCTGAAATCGACTTTGTTGCGACCAAGGGAGAGCAGACAATCTATGTCCAGGCAACCTATCTGCTGGCCAACGAGGAAACAGTGACTCGTGAATTTGGCAATCTGGCTCTCATCAAAGACAACTTCCCCAAGTACGTCGTCTCAATGGATTCACTCTACAGCGGAACCAATTTCCAAGGCATTTACCACATGCACCTGCGTGACTTCCTCCGCTGGAAACCGTAAAACCAACCATATTTGATGGTTGAATAAAAACGCTAAGCCGCTAAGTTTTTTATTATTGCTCGCTGTTTGATTCATTCCGACCAATAAAGTAAAGAAGACAAGAAAGACAACAAGGACAATTTTTATAATTATTTGATAATCAATAAATTTGTGTTTCTTGTCTTTCTTGTCTTCTATATTACACCACGCTGGATAGCATAGTATTTATTGTACTTGTCTTCCTTAACGTTCTTGTGGACGAAGCGGATAACTATTTTTCAGCCTTTAAATATACCTTATTAAAAAAATAATGCGTACCTTTGCACCCTGTAAAACCAATTAGCATAAAAACGACTAATAACTAACTATATCAGTTTTTTCTAAAATTTATGAGTAAGGAAAAGAAATTCATGACGTGTGACGGCAACCAGGCTGCTGCTCACATCAGTTACATGTTCACTGAGGTAGCCGCAATCTACCC
>ONKF01000048.1 GCA_900318335.1 uncultured Prevotellaceae bacterium | reverse complement strand
TAGGGTAGTGACCTACACGATCAACGACATGGCGCCCATCAAGCAGGAAGAAGCCATGCCGACCGTGGCAAGCGTCTATCCCACGGTGTTCGTCGTAGGTTCCTTCAAGGATGCCGCCGACATGTTTGCCTGGGGACGGCAGCTGTCGGATGTCGATACCGCCATACCGTCATTGAACGATATCCTGACTGACATAAACCGCGAATGCCATAGTGACCTGGACAAGATCAAGAACACTTATGCCTGGGTGCAAAACAATATCCGCTATGTCGCCTTTGAGGAAGGTGTGAGTAAGCATCAGCCCGATACCCCGGCCGAGGTCGTGCGTAAGCGTTACGGCGACTGTAAAGGCATGGCGTTGTTGCTGAAAACGCTGCTCGTGGCCCAAGGTTTTGACGCCCGCTTGACCGACGTGGGCACTCGTGAGGCCTCGTGCCTGATGAGCGAGATTCCCACCCTCGCTGCTATCAATCATGCCATCTGTACGCTAGAGTGGCAGGGCAAAACCTATTACCTTGACGCCACCTGCAACCACATCCCGCTGGGCCACATCCCCAGCAATGTGCAGGGCATGGAAGTCATGGTCGAGGAGCCTGGAGGTGCCCCCTCGTTGCGCACCGTGCCCGTTTTCCCCGCCAGTGCCAACTGCGACAGCGTACACATCGACCTGACAATGAATAATCAGTTCCAACTGAATGGAAAGGCCTCACGCTGGTTCAAGGGCGACATGAAGGAGATGATGCTCAGCATGCTTGACGACAATGAGGCTGCCGACCGCATGCAGTTCATGAACAATGCCCTTAACGATAAGGATCACGCCAACAAGATTGAAGGTGCCGCCTGGCAAGATAAGGACTGCCGCAGCGCGTGGGCAGTAGTCGCAGCGACCATGACCGACGGGCACTCGGTCGAGCAGGTCGAGAATGAGCTGTTTGTCGAGCTGGATCCCGATAACATGCTGATGACCGCCCCCATCGACACCACCGACCGCAAGAACGACTATGTACTGCCTTTCCCATGTCGCCAGGTGCGAGAAGTGGCATTAACCCTGCCCATTGGTTACAGATGCGAACAACTGCCTGATGACTATGACCGCCATACCGATGTAGCGGACCTGTCATGCACCTTCAGACAAGAAGGCAACACGGTCATTTACCGCAAGGTGATGTCATTGCACCATCCCCGTGTGCCGCTTGATAAGATCATGGCATGGAATGCACAGCTCAAGCAGTGGAACGAGCATGCCCACGAGCAGATTGTACTTGTCAAGAACTAGTGGAGAATAGTTGAGACCACAATACAACCAATTGCAAAACGATATGAGACAATCAATTATTAAATGCTTGGCATTGCTGGTGATGCTGCTGACGCTGACCCCGGCACATGCCGATGACGAGAAAAAGTACCTGAAATTTGCAGCTGAACTGCGCGAGAAGGTATGGAGTGACGACGACCCGATGTTCAAGAACTACAATTGCCCGCAGCAGTACAGTGATCCCAATGTGTGTTCAGCGGTCATCCTGGCAAGCTGCACTGATGCCGAGGTGACCCGCAAGTCTCGCTTTTACATGACGCTGTGGATTCCCCAAACCAGCAAGCAGCTAGGACGCCATGAGCTCAACCGCATGCTCATCAAGCTCAATGATGCTGCGGCGATGAAGAAATTCTCGGAATTTGACTATTCCACGTTCAAGAAGGCGCGTTCGGGTGCATTCACCGATGAGCATCGTCAGGTGCTGGGCGTGCGCGTGATCAAGCCCGACGGGCGTATAGTAGATGTCAACACCGACGACTACATGACCACTCGCGAGGGCAAGAAGGATAAGGACGTGAGCCACAAGCTGGCAGTCCCGGGCCTCGAAGTGGGCGACATTCTGGACATCTTCACTTATGACGAACTCGTTGTCCACGACCGCAACGTGCCGCACTTCAGGTTCTGGTTTCTGGAGGAGTATCCTATCGTCAAGCAAAAGGTGAGATGTGTCATCGACAAGAAGTTTACGGTGCAGTACCGTACCCTCAACGGCGCTCCCGACTTTGCCAGCAGCCTTGACGACGAGGGCAACACCGTGCTCGAGGCCGAAGTCAACAATATGAACAAGGTAGAGCCCACGCTGTGGTACAATCCCATCGAGCAGTCACCCGTCACCCTGCTCTATATCTTTGACACGTGATGTGCAGGCCAACCCCGACTTCAGCAGCATCCTGGCCGATGACCTCAACTTCATGAAGGCCGACAAGAAAATCATCAAGGAGTATCTGGACTGGCCCGAGAACAAGAAGCAGATGAAAGACGAGCTCGCTACCGCTAAAAAACTGGCAGACAAAGAGGAGGCCGCCAAACTCATCTACAGCGGCCTAGTGTATACTTACAGGGCGTTTGACAAATATGACACCTATTCGCCATTCCGCTTGATGCTGATGATGAGCGAGATGCTGGACATGCGGGACATTCCCTACCAGTTTGTCGTCACCACCGACTATGAGAATGAACCGCTCGACCAGCTCATCTATAACGGCAACACGAGCTGGCTCATCAAGACCGAAGGCGGCACCTACTTCGCACCGCCAACCTACCAGGGGACCACAGCAGGACTGTTACCCGCCTGTTTCCAAGGGCGCCGTGCTGCAGTGGTCAACAAACTCAAGGGCGATAAGTCCCAAAGCGACATGGTAACCCTGCCGCAGTCCACTGCCGACGACAACGTCAATCAAGTAACCGTGAATGCCAGCATAGACGGGATGGCCATGGACATTGAGCGTACTGAGTCGCTCACTGGCGCCATGAAAGAGTCTATCGCCACCATCATGACCGACGAGCAAGAGTATGACGCCTATGACCAATATCTGGGACGCAAGAAACCCTACATGGAGCGTATTTCAGGAGGTGCAAAAAAGGGCACGACGCAGAAGTTTGCCAAGGAGCGTGAGGAACAGCAGGACGATTTCAAGGAAGAAATCAAGGCCTATCATGATCAGGCCGCTGCCAGCGTCATCAGTAGCGAGATACTCAATACCGGCATCAACCCCAGTGAACCTGCATTCGTCTATAAGACCCGTTACACGATGGATGGCTGGGTGAAACGCGCCGGCTCCAACCTGGTGGTGAGTGCCGGTAAACTGATTGGTGCACAAAGCAAGGTCGAGGGCAGTGATCGCCGCCGCACCTTCGATGTGAACAGGCGTTGCCCGGCGCTGGTCAGGTGGAATATCACCATCAATGTGCCCAGCGGCTATCAGGTCTCACAAGAGAGCCTGGCCAAACTGCAACAGCAGGTAAAGAACTCAGCAGGCGAATTCAACGCCACGGCCAGCATCGAGGGCAATCGGCTGACGCTGGCGGTCAATATGCGTTACAACAAGGGTGACTATCCAGCATCGCAGTGGCAGGATCTGCTGCAAATCATTGATGCAGCCGACGAATTCACCACCCGTCAAGTCGTATTTAAGAAATAAACCGGCAAAAATAATGATAAGATAATGAAAAAGACAGTCATAACATTACTCGTGCTCTTGAGCGCGCTTGTGGCAAGAGCCGACATGGGCGAATTTGCCCTGGGAACGCAGGCCACCTATGGGACCCATAAGAAAGCGGTGGCGGCTGGTGTGTCACTGAAGTATAATTTCTTCTATCACTGGCGCATCAACCTGCTTGCCGACTTTTACTTCAAGAAGAATGACGTGTGGAGCACCGATTTTGCCCTGGAGCATAACTACCTCATTTATTTGGGCGATAAGGTGAGGCTGTTCCCGTTGGTTGGATTAGGATTACAAACCGATCACATCACCTTTGAGGGCCTAGGTGGCAGGGAGACGGATAGCGACGAGCACATGACCGCCTTTGCTGGCCTTGGCGCGGAATACCTAATCGGTGAGCACCTGATGCTAAGTCAAAGTGCCACTATAATGGAGACAAGACCCAAGGGCTTTTCAGCATTGGGGTAGCTTGGCGATTCTGAAAAGACGATTTCTGTGCTATAATTTTTAATAAATCTTAAAAAACTTAGTTACAATGAAAAAGTTTTTATTGATTATGCTGATGGCCGTCACGTCGATGATGGCAAGTGCCGACGTGGGCGAGTGGTCCCTGGGCGGTCAGTTTGTGTTTGGCACCGAGGGTAGCATGCCCGGTGTGGGTTTGAAGTTCCAGAGCAACTATTCTCACGCATGGCGTTCGGCCATTTCGGGCAATTACTACTTCAAGAAGAACGGTGTGTCCTGCTTTGATCTCAACGCCGAGCAGCACTATCTGTTTGAGTTGGGCGACAAGATCCGTCTTTATCCTCTTGCCGGTATCCGTGCCGCATTCTGGAAAGTGGATGACATCAATGCTAGCGTGGGTGATGTCCACATCAAGGTCGATGGTGACAGCGAAATGAAGATTGGCTTCAACGTGGGTGGCGGTATCGACTACCTCATCGGCGATCACCTGATGCTCAACGGCGAAATCAAGTATGAGTACCTCAAGAAAGCCGACTGGGTACTCTTCTGCATCGGTGTGGGTTACCGCTTCTGATACCCCACGACACACTAAGGGAAGGCAATAAGTACAACAAGTTCAACAGCGCGAAAGCTATTGTTTTTATTGTACTTATTGTCTTCCTTTTTGATTCTTGTTAGCGGCGGTAGTTGTTGACGAAGTCGTCGAGGTTGTTGACGCCGAGCTTCTTGGCTATTTGGATTTTCTTGTTGGAGGAAGTTCATCTCGCTTTCGTTGAGCGTGCCCCCGGCGATGCGCTGTGCCTCATCAAGCACGCCGCTGTGCAGCTCATTGGTCAGGCTGTGCAGGTTGCTCCAGTAGGAGTCGGTGGGGACGGCTCCCTCGACGGGCAGTGTCATTACTTCGTTGAACTTGCGGGTAAAATTCGTCTCGTTGGGCTGATGGGACAGTTCCAGCAACTGGCGAATCACCTGTATCTGGTTGTCGACGATGGACCGCATCTCGTCACTCTTGCGTTGCTTGGCTTCCAGAGCCGCAAGTTCCTCGCCCATGCGTGTCTCGTTACCTCGCAACTCGTCCTGCGCCGCCTTCAATTCCTGTTCCCGAGTGCTGATGGTCGCTCTCATCTGCTCCAGGCTTGCCAGCGACGCATCGAGGTCGGTTCGCAGCAATTCATATTCGGTCTCCTTCTGCTTCAGGCGACTGCGGTAGCGCCATGCCAGGAAGGTCACGCCCAGCGCCAATAGGGCCAACAGCGTAGCCAGCAGGATGGCGCCCCTCGTGCGGGACTCGCTCTTCACCTTCTTGAGCTCCTCGAGTTGGATGTCATATTTCTTCTCGATGGCCAGGTAGTTCTTGTTGATGTTGGTCACCAGTATCGAGTCGGCCATCTCGTTGGCCCGCTCATAATAGGTGGTGAACTGATTCCAGTCCTTGTTGGCTTTGGCGATTTCACTCATGAGCCTACAATACATGACCGTATCACTGGTGTGGTTGCTCATCATGCCGCTGGCGGGCACATGATTCATATAGTAGAGGGCCGAGTCAGGCTTTCCCAGATTCAGATAGGTTTCGGCAGCGACATAGTGCGCGCGTGGATGGTCAATCTCATCCTTGCCGGCCGCTATGGCTTTCAGGATATCAACCCGTGCCTTGTCATACTCTTTGGTCAACAGGCAGTACATCTCGGCCCGTTGATACAGGTTCTGGAACAGGAACCAGTTCTCGTGATTGATGTAATAGAGGGCGCTGTCGCGTTTATCGGGCAAGCTGCGGTAATAACCGCCCATGTCGGTCAGACACACAATCTGGTAGTGCTTGTCGCCCAGCTGGTTGTACAGGTCAAGGGCCTCCTTGTATTTCCTGATCTTCAGGTCGGCATAGTTTGAATTGTCCGCATAGAGGGTCGCCAACCGCAGCTTGGCGAAGGCTTTGTTCTCCAGGTCACCATCTTCGGCCGCGTTCTCGGCATCCTTATAGGACGCTATCGCCTTTTCGGCATCGCCCATCATCTGATATACACAGCCCCTATAGAGCAGTGAGCGGGTGTATTTCTTGCGGTCGCCGTGGTGCTCATAGTAGTCCACCGCCTCGTTGATCACGGCATCGGTCGTGTCGTCGATATAGTTCTTGTAGTGCGATTGGGTGAGCAGCAGGCTATAGTAGGCCCGCTCGGCCTGGTTGAACCCGTCGGGATGGAGAGAATCCAAACGGTGCTGCGCTAGTTCATACTGGCGAGCCTTTGACAGCAGCGAGTCGATGCCAGCCAATTCGCGCATAGTGGCGGTATCACCGCCCCCGTTGCAGCAGGCCAGAGCCAAAGCAAGAACAACTATTAATGCGGTAAAAGCGATATATCTTAATCTCATATTTTATAAAAAAGGAAAACAATAAGTACAATAAATACAAATGGGTCATTGTCAATTATTGTTTTTATTGTATTTATTGTTGTTTTATTATCTAATTCGCGAAATTTGTAGTTTTCTACTCACAAAATTACGTCATGTCTCATCGGGCCGAATTATGCCAAAATGAACTTTTTATTTTTCGGCCATCTGATAATCAATGGTTTATGACTACCAAAATGAAGTCACAATGAAGCCCAATTTCACGAAAAATCCAATTATTTGCAGTAACTTTGCAGTGACCGGTTACCACGCTGTGACCGCTACATCACAATACAGAGCATAAACACCCAAATGGGTATTGCGAGCCTTTAAACCGAAGACTATTTTTGCAACGAATAATAAAATATCAAATCGATATGAAACGGAGATTATTTCATACTGCCCTGGTTACCTTGCTGCTCCTGTTACCGACAGCAGCCATGGGTTATGACATTGAGTTTGAAGGCATCTATTATGACATTATTGCGTCCAATGAACTGCGGGTGACAACCAATAATGGCCAGTTGGGCTGCTACAGTGGTGACGTTGTCATTCCTCCCACAGTACATAATGATGATTACCATACCTATCATGTCACGGCTATCGATGCGTGCGCCTTTAAGGGTTGCCCTGAGTTGACGAGCGTTAATATCGGCTACAATGTCAACACCATAGGTCAAAAGGCGTTTCAAGACTGTCCGCAACTTAGGCAGATTAAGATCTCGGATGCAGTAACAGCTATTAAAGACTCGACATTTGCTGGGTGCACGAGCCTAACCACCATCACCTTGCCTAATAGTCTCAAATCTATCGGTGCTAATGTCTTTAACGGCTGCACATTGCTTGAGACCATCAGTATCGGGGACGGCAGTGCCAAAATCACTGTCAATCAGAGAGCCCTAAACGGATGCCCCGCACTCAAATCAATCTGCTGTTATCCTATCATGCCTCCTGTCATGATAGGAGACTGCTTCACCCAAGAGATGCTGAATAATGTGACCTTGTATGTACAATCTTTGTCACTCACCGATTATAAGCTGGATCCTTTCTGGGGACGGTTCACCCACATCGATGCTTGGTGCTATGATTTTTGTGTTAACGGTATCTATTACACCGTCATCAGTCCAACAGAAGTAGCCGTGAGTTGCCATGCCCCCACAGGCGGCAGCTATACAGCAAACGCCATTACCATCCCTGACAAGGTGGTGTATGCCGGTGAGCAATTTACTGTCACTGCAATCGGCAAGGGAGCATTCAAGAACTGTGGTCAGGTGGGCAGCGTGACGATGCCCGAGACCATCACGGCCATCGGCGAAGAAGCATTTATGGGTTGCTCAGGGTTGAAAGGCATCACGTTCCCTCTTAGGGTGAGCGTTATCGACAAGAAAGCCTTCATGGGCTGCTCTAAATTGACCAGCTTGACTATCCCTAGCACCATCTATGCCATTGAGGATAGTGCCTTCTATGGTTGTTCGGGGCTGAAGTCTCTTGACTTGGGCACGTCGGTTAGTTTCATCAGCAACTACGCCTTTGCTTCATGTTACAATCTGCCCAATGTCTATATCCCACACTCGGTCGAGGCCATTTGTGTCGGAGCTTTCCAAGACTGCACTGCGCTCAAGGATGTAACACTTGATGCAGACTTTATGAACCTGTCCATCGATGGTGAAGTATTCAAGGACTGCTACAACTTAGCCTCCATTACGAGCCTGCCATTGGTACCTCCTGATCTCGACAACCAGCATGGCGGCTTAGATAGCGCCACATTCGCCCACGTGACACTGCAAGTGCCTCACTCACGAGTTGACACCTATCGTAACGCTGACGTATGGGGCCAGTTTTCCAATATTATGCCTCTTCCCTATGATTTTCAAAATAATGGTATCTATTACTGCATTAGGGGTGATAACGAGGCCAGTGTTGCCAGCAATGGTAATGCCAACTGTTACAACGGAGACGTGACAGTACCCAATGCCGTATACTTATATGGTAACAAAATGACCGTAACTGGTGTTTCTTCCAAAGCATTTGCTAACAACAGCGGTATCAAGAAAGTAGTTTTACCAAACTCTATAACTGAAATTGGGAACGACGCTTTCTGGCAATCCAGCTTGACTCAGATTACCCTACCCAAAAACATCACCAAAATCGATCGTCACACTTTTTATGGTTGCCAAAGTCTGAGTTCAATAACTATTCCCGACAAGGTGACCGCCATTTGCGATTCGGCATTTGCTTACTGTACTGGCCTACGTAATGTTGTATTGCCAGAAGGCATTAAAACCATCGGGCAGATGGCATTCTTGTATGCTGGCGCATTTAGTGAAAACCTCAGTATCAATCTGCCTAACACCTTAACAGATATTGGCAATTACGCATTTTGTGCAACGGGGATTAGACATTTAGTCATTCCCAACTCGATAGACACAATACCCGAAGGCGCTTTTTCCATGTGTGCTTGGTTGGAGAGTTTAGAAATCCCCAACTCAATCAAGGTCATCGGTTATTGTGCGTTCACTCATCCTGGGCTCTTTCTCAGTAATAAACCGAATCAAATCAAAGATATTGTTATTCCCAACTCCGTCAAGAAAATTGGAGCATATGCCTTTGTGTTTAATGAGTTTGAAAGAGTCACCATCGGTAGTGGCGTAGAAAGAATAGGTGACAATGCTTTTGCAACTTTTTCCAGAGACTACTGGCCCGATCTGCCAATATCCAATGAAATGCTGGACAGCCTCTTGGATGCGAGCTCTCACGAAATTGCATACGTTAATTGCCTTGCCACCACGCCACCCATAATGACAACTAACAACGCATTTGACGGCAGCTACAATCATGCAGCACTTATCGTCCCTCAAGGCTCGGTGAACAAGTATAAGAACGCAGAGGGTTGGAAGAGTTTTGTGTATATCTATGCTGTCACCAATAATGACGTGAACGATGACGGTGAAGTCAATATCGCTGACGTGAACTGTATCATCGATGCGATCATCAAGGGTGAGACCAACAATCCCATACTCGATGCCAATAATGATGGTGAGGTGAACATCGCCGATATCAATGCCATCTTAGACGAGATATTGCAAGGAAATCAATAGTTATAAACCAAAAGCCACTGATAGTTATGAGAACTACTTCATTATACAAGCGCATTGCGCTAATCACCTTAACGTTGATAACGGGTTGCCTAATGGTCAGTGCCTATGACTTCGAGAGCAGCGGCATTTATTATAATGTGGACGGAGACCAAGCCATTGTCACTAACAACGGGCAAACGAAATGCTACGGCGGCAACGTGAATATACCCGAAAGCGTCACCTTCGATGGTGAGACCTACACAGTCACGGCCATCGGCGACAGCGCCTTCATTGGCTCGTCAGGGCTCAGTAGCGTTGCCATACCCTCGACCGTGACTAGAATTGGTGAATACGCATTCGCCGAATGTGGCATAACCGAATTGGCTATACCATCGTCTGTGACCGAGATTGGCGCCTATGCCTTCTTTCGCAGCAAGCTGTTTACCTTCACTCTGCCCGAGGGAATGACTAGCACAAGCCCCCACATGCTGGAAGAATGCACATCTCTCTACTCGGTTACCCTGCCCGAGGGGCTCACGACCATTGCTGAACACACTTTTGACATCTGCACAATGTTAGACAACGTGACATTGCCCCAAGGTGTCACCACGATTGGGAATAATGCATTCGCCAACTGCTTCACCCTGAAAAACATCACCTTTCCTGAGGGACTGACAACCATAGGGGATTATGCGTTTTTAGGAAGCTTCCGGCAATACAATTATTTCGGCCCTATAGAAATCGATCTGCCTGAGTCAATCACCGATTTAGGAAAGTATGCCTTTGATTCTTCTGGATTAACCAGTTTCACTATGCCACACGCCATTACCAGCGTCAATGAGGGTCTTTTCAGATCATGCAGTCGATTGAGAACCATCATCCTGCATGACAGCGTAACAACTATCGGCAAGTATGCCTTCGGGGGATGTGAATTTAGGACTTTTGAAATCCCTACTTCGGTAATTGAGATAGATGATTATGCCTTCATTGGGTGTAGTTTAACCAGCATCACCATTCCCAACTCAGTGGAACGAATGGGAGATGGTGTATTCAAAGGTTGCCCGTACTTGGATAGTGTCGTCATCGGTAACAGCATCCAGCACATTGGAGATCAGGTTTTTCGGGATTCAGGAATCAAACATGTAACCTTTGCTGATAATTCCCGATTAACCACCATCGGCAATGGTGCTTTTGAGAAGTGTCAGAAACTGGAATCCATCAAGATCCCCAGTAGTGTCAAGTACATCAATGATAATGCCTTTAAAGATTGTTTCATACTACATGAGGTTGAACTGGGCGATTCTATTGTGAACATCGGACGTCAGGCATTCAGACAGTGCCAGGCATTGGAAACCTTTATATTGCCAAATACGGTAACATCTATTGGCGACTATTCATTCTATAATTGCACAGCGCTCACCGATTTCAAGACGAACGATAACCTGGAGTCAATCGGTGGGAACGCCTTTGCAAAATGCTCCTCACTGAAGTATTTCAGGATTCCTGACAAAGTACAGGAAATCCAATATAACTTGTTTTACAATTGTACAGCACTGCAAGAAATTGTTGTTGGCAAGGGTGTTAACAAGATTTGGAAATGGGTATTCGATGAGTGCAGTGCGCTTGAAAATTTGATTATGCTGACGACGGTTCCACCCACCTTTGAAGCCTATAGCAGTCCGTCGGGACTCACGACATCAACGGTAATCTATGTTCCCAACGACAGCATCTATGCTCAAACTCCAAAGTGGAACGGGTTGACGCTGAAGAGCACCTACAGTAAATCAGACATCAAGTTGACTGGTGCCACGATTACGGGCAACGGGGACATGGTGTTGACGCACGCCACACTATTCCGTAACGATGGCGATACCCTGAACTTTGAAGCTCAGGACAACATCATCATATTTACAGGCATGTTACCTGGAGAAAACAATATCTCCGTCTATTTTATGGACCCATTGGGACATGAATACTCAATCGAGGATGTGATTGAGACCAACAATGTTCAATTCAGCAACTATACCTCATTGAGAATCAACGACAAGTTGCTGGCACCCATGTTCACCATCAACTGCGACAATGGCTTTGTCCCTGACTCATGCGGCGTGATCTTCAAGAACAATAACTATCGGGGCAACGTGATTCTTAACTATGGTGACAGCTGCATCATTGAGTGCACCCCGTTCACCAAGGGACAACCCTACAGCCACAAGATTACGCCTTGGGTGGCCTTTAACGGAGTGACCTATACTGGCGAGACACGCAGCATCAGGGAAGATTGCATGAGTGATCCTAATGTATCGCCCACCGCAGTGGATATCCCTGCCAGCAAGATCATTACCGATGGCGAGGTGCCCAACAATGTGTACTTCTCCTTTGAGGGCAAGAACTACGCAAAGCGGCTAAAGGCAACTGGACTTGAGCCTGAGACAACCTATCACGCCACCTGCGTCATCAATAGCCCGAGCGGCAACCGCACCATTCCATTTGAGTTCACGACACCACCGCTCAGGATGGTGGGCACCGAGGCCGCCACCATCGACCAGAACGTGGTCAGGTTCAAGGGGTGGAGCAATATCGTAGACGAGGAGACAGGATGCGGCTATGAATGGGAACGCATCGGCGTTGAGGGTTCCACTATGCAGAAAGCCGCCTACTCGTTTGACGGCTACTTGGCAAACATCGTCAACAGGATTGCCATAGATGTGCCCTACCGCTATCGTCCATACTACAAGTCAGCGGCGGGTAATGTCTATTATGGCGAATGGAAAGAGTTCAGCATTACCGAGACTCCTGGCAACTACGGCCCTATCGCTTATTTATATAAGAATGTTGAATTAACCCCCACTACTGCCACTGTTCGCCCGCTCGTGCTTCAAGGAAACAGTGCCATACGAGTTCAACAACTGGATGTGTCGCCCCAACAAGGCGGGGACATGTACAGCGTCAATTTCAGCGGTCAATGTGCACCGCTGAAACTGACGGGGTTAAAGCCATCGAGCCGATATGTTGTCATCATCAAGATTGTTACCGAGGACCCCATTCCCGATAACCCATCGAGTCATACGGTCTATAGCGGCAGAATCGGTTTCACAACACCTTCCTACTCAGAGGATATCAATGGTGACGGCGAGGTCAATATCGCTGATGTGAATTCTCTTATCGACATTATTCTAGGTGGCTTAGACTACTCAGATGGTCTCTCGGATGTAAACAAGGATGGTGAGGTTAACATTGCCGACATCAACGCCATCATCAACATAATCTTGTCAGGCACATAACCATCGAGAACGGTAAGAAAATCCTCATCGAGTAGTGAGATAGTTTCGATTTTTCTAGTGTTTATTTCTGGCATTATTTTGCTAAAGAAAAAATGATAAACTGAAAACGATGACAATATGAAGAGATTGCTATTTATCATCTTGCTGATTGCGTGTGCCACGCTGGTGAGCCATGCCTATATAGTCGTTGACGGTGTGCATTACAGCACATATTGGGCTGGCAGTGTCCAGGAGGCTGTAGTCGTTTTCGGCGACCCTGATGACCCCAACAATGAGAACAACTATGCCGGCTTGGTTCACGCCAACATACGCGACAGCGTCTCCTTTGACGGCATCACCAAGTTGCCCGTGACCAGGATAGGGTTTACAGCTTTCCAGTGGGCGCCCGACCTTGAAGAGGTAACCATTCCCAATACGGTTAAGACCATTGGCGAGGCAGCTTTCAACCTGTGTCCTAAATTGCGCAGCATCACTGTCCCCAATAGCGTTGTCACCATCGAGGAATGGGGCATTGCCCATAACGAGTCGCTCAGGGAACTGCACCTGGGCAGCGGAGTGGTCAACTTGGACGACTATGCCATCGTGGGCAATACCGCCCTCGAGGTCATTACCGTTGACGAGAACAACCCTGTCTATGACTCGAGGAATAACTGTAATGGCATCATCACCACGGTGAACAACAGCGTGGTGCATGACCGGCACATTCTGTTCACAGCCTGTTCACGTACTGTATTACCACGAGAGGTGACATGGATTGCACGAGGCGCCTATCAAGACCAAGGCATCACCATGATCATTCTGCCTGCACAGATTACCAACCTTGAGCATTCATGTTTTGAAGGGTGTGAATATCTGACCGAGATTTACAACTTCAGCCATGATCCTCAGGGCTGCATGAGTACCACCTTTGAAGACTACCATTACGAGAACTGCACATTGTATGTCCCCCTGGGCACGAAAGAAATCTACGAGCAGGTACCCGTCTGGGGGTCTTTCAGGCATATTGAGGAGTTTGATGCCACCACGATTATCCCTGGTGACGTGAACGGCGACGGCGAAATCACCGTTGCCGATGCTAACAGTGTGGTTGTCATCATCAATGGAGGCAGCAGCCATGGCCACACCCGAGTACCCAACCCTGACGGAGGCGGTTGGATCAACCTTGCCGACGTCAACGGCGACGGCGAGATCAACATCGCCGACATCAACGCCATCATCAATATGATTCTAACTCAAGATTAAATATGAACACGACTAAGAGACTGATGACACTGCTGCTGGCGATGCTGGCATGCATGACTGTGAGTGCTCAAGATACAGTGATTGACGAAACGTGTCCGCCCCAATTCCCTGGTGGTGATGATGCGTTGATCAACTTCCTCAATGCAAACATCGTTTATCCGCAACAAGCGGCTCAGGATAAAGTTGAAGGAAAAGTCGTTGTGCAGTTTACGGTGAAGAAGACAGGAAAGATTGATAATGTCAAAGTGCTTCGTTCGGTGCGCAAGGACTTGGATGACGAGGCCGTCAGGGTTGTCAAGATGATGCCCGACTTCATCCCGGCCAAACAGGATGGGGAACTCACCGACATGCCGTACACGATACCAGTGTCTTTCAAGCTGTTCGATGAGATGGAGCCGCTCACGGTGAGTGAGGGTTCAGATGTGCCCGAGGATTTCCAGCCGCCGATGTTTCCTGGAGGCGAGAGAGCCCTGATGGAGTTCCTTAAAGAGAATGTCAAATACCCGCCGATGGCTGCCAAAAGAAAGACCCAAGGCAGAGTCGTTATGACTTTTGTCGTTGACAAGACGGGTAAAGTGACTGAAATCAAGGTCGCCAAATCGGTGGATATTTATTTGGACACCGAAGCCATCCGCGTCTGCAAGTTGCTTCCCGATTTCATCCCTGCCCGTCAGAATGGTGAGCCCGTGAGCGTATGGTTCACCCTCCCCATCACATTCAAGCTGTAAGTATCATATCGAAATCGTCTAGCCTGAAGTATAACATGAGTACGACAAAGAAACTGCTGACAACGATTCCATCATGACAGGTAACAGTTGGTTT
>ONKF01000049.1 GCA_900318335.1 uncultured Prevotellaceae bacterium | reverse complement strand
GCTCTCGATGAGCGCCTTCTTGCAGTCGCTCAAGCCTGCGCCGGTCATGTCGCGCAGTTTCTTGATGTCATTGATGGTTACAGCCATAATTCTGTTTTGATTAACTAATTTGTTAGTTGTTATTGTGTGGAATTATTCCTCGATTACTCCTCGGTCTTGGGGGCCTCTTCGGCAGCGGGAGCTTCCTCGGCCTTGGGGGCCTCGTCGGCTACGGCAGCAGGACGGCGAACGCGCTGGCGGCGGGGCTTGGGAGCCTCTTTTACCTCCTCGGCGTCACCCTCGGCGTCCTTGTTGTCGATCTGCTCAACCTTGCGCTCTTCCAGACCTTCCTTGATAGCCTCACAAACGGTGGCCAGGATGATGTCGATCGACTTGCTGGCGTCATCGTTAGCGGGGATAACAAAGTCAACATTGCTGGGGTCACTGTTGGTGTCCACGATACCGAACACGGGGATACCCAGACGGTTAGCCTCGGCAACAGCGATATGCTCCTTGAGCACGTCAATCACGAACAGAGCACTGGGAAGACGGTTCAGGTTCTTGATCGAACCCAGGTTCTTCTCGAGCTTTGCACGCTGGCGGCTCAACTTTGGCCATGGTGCCGTCGGTCTCCATCTTGTCGATGGTGTCCATCTTCTTCACAGCCTTGCGGATAGTGGTGAAGTTGGTCAACATACCACCGGGCCAACGCTCGATAACGTAGGGCATATCAACGCTCATGGCACGCTCGCGGGTCACGTCCTTGGCCTGCTTCTTGGTGGCAACAAACAGAATGCGCTTGCCGCTCTTGGCAATGTTCTTCAGTGCATTTGCTAAGTCGATGATGTGGATACCGTTACGCTCCATGAAGATGTAGGGCGCCATAGCGGGGTTCCATTTGCGTTTCAGGTGACCAAAGTGGCAAGTAGCCTCCAGCAGTTGGTCAAAATTAGGTGTCTGCATTGTTTTTTGTTTTTTAATAAATTGTTTACGTTCAACTAAATCAATCGCATAGTAGCCACCGCAGTTCCCAGTGTGAGTCTATGCGATTTGGATACTAAACTCTGTATAGCTCGCGCTACACGTAGCGCATCTATAATATAATGTAGAGCAAGCATCGGCAATAGCATTGCCGGTTTCGTCATGCGGCGATTAACGCTTGCTGAACTGGAATCTCTTGCGGGCCTTGGGCTGACCGGGTTTCTTGCGCTCTACAGCACGCGGGTCGCGGGTCATGAAACCCTCCTTGCGCAGTGCGCTCTTGTCCTCGGGGTTGATCTTCACCAGGGCGCGGGCGATAGCGAGACGCAGGGCCTCGGCCTGTCCCTTGTAACCACCACCGACGAGGTTAACCTTGATGTCATACTTCTCGGCAACTTCCAGGGTGCTAAGCGGCTGCTTAACGATGTATTGCAGGATGGGGTTGGGGAAGTAGTCTGCCAACGGGCGTTTGTTCACTGTGATTTCGCCAGTACCTTCTTTCACATACACGCGAGCGATAGCGGCTTTACGGCGACCTACTGCATTAATCTGTTCCATACTTCTTATTTCAGTTTGTTAATGTCAATAACTTTGGGCTGCTGTGCCTCGTGCGGATGCTCGGGGCCATTGTAGATGTGCACGTTCTTGAGCAGCTGGGCACCCAGACGGGTCTTGGGCCGTGAAACGCTGGCCACCGGGATAGCCGGTGTAGCGCACGTACTGGTGCTCGGTCCACTTCTTGCCAGTCATCTTGGCCTTATCGGCGTTGATGATGATCACGTTGTCACCGCAGTCAACGTGCGGGGTGTAATTGGTCTTGTACTTGCCACGCAGCAGCTTTGCCACCTTGGAGCACAAGCGACCCAGGATCTGGTCGGTAGCATCCACTACCACCCATTCCTTCTGAACGGTTTCGGCATTAGCCGAAATTGTCTTGTAACTTAAAGTATCCACTTTTTAAAATCCTAATTAATAGTTAGTTAATTGCCCAAACAACGCCATGCAGGACGGCCAAATCCCGCACGACTTTGCCCTAATGGGCTCTTACTTTGGTAATAATCGGCGCGCAAAGGTACTGCTTTTCATTTTCCCCACCAAAACTTTTCCCCCGTTTAGGGTGTGAACCCGTTAAAAAAGGCTGTAATTTTGTGATATTTAACAAAGATTAACAACCTCGCGCGCCATTTCTTTCCAATTTTGGGCCAAATCAGGCCGTAAAAATGTCTTCAGGGGACTGCTATAAACGCCAAATGCTTAATAGCAGTCCCCTAAAGAGCAGGTAAGGCTTATAGGATTGCTACGGCACGCGCACAGCGCGGACGGGATAGGCACTGATACGGTGAACGTCGCTGCACTCTGGGCTGCCAAAGTCGTACATGAAGTGCAGGCAGTAAGCGGAGCTGGAGCTGTCGGGGTAGAGCGTGCGCGACCAATAGCAACCAATTTCTCCCACACTGTTTATCCAGTCAGCATAAGCGTAGCCTGCTTCAGGCAAGAAAATGGAGTTGCCATTCGGGCCAGTAACCAGACGACCTTCCATGCCGTTCAGTGTTTGATGAGTCCATGTGCACTGCTCTACTAACTCTTTCAGCTGCTCCATGGTAGGCATGCGCCACTGTGAACCCCAATTCACGTAGGCCGCGTCGTCCTCAGGATCCAACTCGGTCTTGTTGTCAGCCGTTCCGAAGGCGCTCTGGGTGCAGTACTTTGTCATGTCATAAGCGCTGTTGCACCACTTGTAGGTGGACCAGTAATAATAATCCTTGGGTTCGGTCTCTCCCCAGAAGAAGTAATCGCCTGGTTCCTCGGGGCTGTTGGCTCCGATGTTGTGTGTCGCCCACAGCGTGCCGCTGGGAAGGCCCAAGTCAACGTAGTCTTGGTCGGGAGTTGGTGGGGTGGGTGTGCCCCCTCCCAGGATAATGTCGATAACGGCGTTGTTATCGGCGATAGTCACCTCGCCATCTTCATTCACGTCGGCACGTCCATCATAGGAGTCGGTGTCTCCCATGATGACGCCGATAATGCAATTCATATCGGCGATATTCACCTCGCCATCGGCGTTCACGTCGCCGAGTGTGGAGACCACTTTGCCGGTAAGATAGCCCGGATTGCTTGGGCCACCATCAATATGGGCGCGGGCAGCATCCACATGGTTCTCATCGTAGGCCGTACCCTGGCCACCGACAAGATGGGTGCAGCCTGAAAACATTCGACTGGATTCGGCCACAGCATCTGTTCGCCAGCCATTGTTTGCATATATTGTTTCCAGATAAGAGCAGCCATTAAACATGGCTTCCATATTCCGCACTTTTCGGGTGATGAAGTAGCTCAGGTCAAGGTCGGTCAAGTACTCACAGCCCTGGAACATATATTCCATTTCGCTCACAGTAGAGGTGTTGAAGCGACCCAGGTCCAGCGACGTCAACGATTCACAGCCCTCAAACATCCAACCCATGTATTTCACGTTGCCGGTGTTGAAGTCGCTCAAGTCAAGATCGGTCAAAGCCCCACAGCCTGCAAACATGCCAGCCATGTCTGTCACCTTAGAGGTGTTGAAGTGGCTCAAATCGAGGTCAGTCAAGGAATAGCAGCCCGAGAACATGCGTGCCATGTTCGTCACATTCGGGGTGCTGAAACCATCCAGGTCAAGGTCAGTCAAGGAATAGCAGTCGGCGAACATCGCCCACATGTTTGTCACATTCTCGGTGTTGAAATCACTCAGGTCCAGCGACGTCAAGGATTCACAGCCCGCAAACATTCTTCTCATGTCGGTTACCGCAATGGTGTTCAAATAGGCGATTCCAGTGATGTCGTCAAGGTTTTTCATCCTGCTGAACCAATTGCGGGTGGAAGTGGGTCGGGCATTGACAAATGTGGTGTCAATCTGCACCTGGGTGATGCTGTCGGCAACAACCGACCAGCCGGGAGTGGGGTCTGCGGTATTCAGCAAGTAGAACGTTCCCGGGCGGGAGTCGCGCTGGTTGTCGTAGTAGAATGTCAGCGTTTTTTGATCGGTGGAGAGCAGCGCATAGGCAACACTGGGAGCGGGGCCACCCTTGATGGACAGATAACCGGGGTCGCTTTGGCCACCGTCAAGGCGGGCACGGTCGGCATTCACGTGTTTCTCATCATATGTGGTGCCTTGGCCGCCGACAAGATTGGTGCAACCATAGAACATTTGACTTGATTGAGTCACGGAGTCTGTTGACCAGTCATTGCCTGCATATATTGTTTCCAGTTGATTGCAACCCATGAACTGGTATGACATAAACATCACATTCTGGGTGTCGAAGCTGCTCAGGTCAACCGATTTCAATGATGTACAATCCCTGATCATGCTGGTCATGTTGTACACGTTGGAGGTGTTGAAACTGCTCAGGTCCAGGGAAGTCAACGATGTGCAGCCGTAGAACAAGCTGTTCATGCTTGTCACTTCAGCGGTGTTGAAACCATCCAGATGAAGGGATTTCAGAGACTTACAGTAACCGAACATACTCGACATGCTTACCAGATTATCGTTGCTGAGGCCACTCAGGTTCAGGGACGTCAGCGATGTGCAACCATAGAACATCTCTTCCATGGTTGTCACATTCTGGGTGTTGAAGTTGCTCACATCGAGGGACGTCAACGATGTGCACCCCCAGAACATCCTTTCCATGTCGGTCACATTAGATGTGTTGAAGTTGCTCAGGTCAAGGGACTTCAACGATGTGCAGTCAGCGAACATCCTTTCCATCCTTGTTACATTCGATGTGTTGAACCCGCTCAAGTCGATGGAGGTCAATGCATTACATGCGCAGAACATTTGATCCATGCTTGTCACACTCGATGTGTTAAGGCCGCTCAGGTTCAGGGACGTCAACGAGGAGCAGCCATAGAACAGGGCACTCATTGTTGTCACATTCGAGGTGTTGAAGTTGCTCAGGTCAATGGACTTCAGGGATTTGCAGCCTATGAACATACCAACCATGATTGTCACATTCTCGGTGTTAAAGGCACTCAGGTCAATGGAATCCAAAGCATGGCAGTTATCGAACAGGAAACTCATGTTTGTCACGCTGGACGTGTTGATGCCACTCAGGTTCAAGGACGTCAAGGATGTGCATTTACCGAATATCTGTTCCATGTTTGTCACCTTAGAGGTGTTGAGACCGCTTAAGTTCAGGGATGTCAACGATGTGCAACCCAAGAACATCTCTTCCATAGTTGTCACGTTAGAGGCATTGAGACCACTCAGGTCAAGGGATTTCAACGAAGCGCAGTCATAGAACATGCCTCGCATGGTTGTCACATTTGCTGTGTTAAAACCGCTCAGGTCAAGGGATGTCAACGATGTGCAGCCATTGAACATTCCTAGCATGGTTGTCACATTAGATGTGTTGAGACCGCTCAGGTTCAGGGAAGACAGATATGTGCAGCTATGGAACATGAAAGACATGTCTGTCACTTTCCCGGTGTTGAGGCCGCTCAAGTCCAGGGAAGTAAAATATTGGCAACCTGCAAACATGGATGTCATGTTCGTCACATTGGCGGTGTTGAAACCACTCAGGTCAACGGATCTCAAAGATCGGCAACGTAGGAACATATTACCCATGTCTGTCACCGCACTGGTATTTAGATTCTTGATGCCGGTAATGGAGGAAAGTTTCTCCATACCGCGAAACCAGCTGTGAGTGGATGTGGGACGGGCCGAGGCAAATGTGGGGTCAAACACCAGATGGTAAACGATGACTCTGTCTGTAACTCTATTAGTATACCAATCGGGATCACTGTCCCCTGAATTCATCGAATAGGTAGTGCCGGGGCGGGAACTGCGCAGATCATCGTAGTAAAACGTCAGCGTCGAGTCTGTCGGCGTGTAGTTCGCATAGGCCTCCTGAGCCATAGTGCCGATGTAGCACATCAGGCACGCCATGAGGGCAATCGCTTTAACAAGATATCCTTTTTTCATATTATTAGTTTATTGTTGGCGGTATTAATGACTTTGCAAAGATAACGTTTTTTTGTTAATCACCCGTCTATCTTCTTCAATCATTGATATATTGTGCATCTTTAATATGCCCTCATGGCATGTCGCTGTGTTATTCTCCCATGAACCGAGGCTCCACCTCGGTCACATCGAACAGATGAGAGCCGCCAGACCGTTGAGGTGGTTGCACTGGTCGCGGGTGATGGTGTGGCGGTCGCTGTGGTAGGGCCAGGGGGCGACGAACAAGACTTGGCCGCTGGCACAGGCGTTGAACATCTCTCCACCCGGTTTCCAATATGGGGAAAACCCGTTCTCGAGTAATTGAATGAACGGGAATCCTGCCGCTTGGACCATATCCATCACGGCTTTCTCGCCAGGGCTGATGCGGGGCGACACGAGCACGGCGCCACGCTGCGCCGTCATCAGGAAACGTGCGATTGTGTGTTCCAGTTCATCGTCGGTCATTTTTCGGGAGCATTTCACGGCGACCTTGTTGGGGCTGTCGAGGAGGAACCGGTTGCCCATGACGGTGACATTCTGGTCGCCAATTAGGATATCTTGCTGTGTCTTGAAGACTTCTGGATGGTTGCGCTTGGTCCACAGACGGCGCGGGTTGTCCTGCAGATAGCGGAACATGGCATTGAGCTGGCCCCGGCCTTGCAGGATGCGGTCGTTGTAACCCTCTTCCCAGAGGGGGGCCAACTCCAGCGCACGGGCAACCCGATTACAACCGACCTTGAAGCCGTTGATGACATGGCCCAGATGGCGTGGCAATCGATCTGTCACATGGATGATGCCGTGCAGGTGGTCGGGCATGAGTTGAATGGAGAGCAGCCTTACTTGGGGATAAAACTGGGGTATTTCGCGCCAGCATTGAGCGATGAGGTCGCCGAGGGGAGAGGGATTGAACCAGGGCTGGGAATGGCTGTCGTCAGGACTGCAAACGGCGCCCAATAGCGGGCGCCGTCCGTTGATGGCGAGGGTAATCATGTAGATGCATGGCGACTGGTAGTCGTGGCGGTCATGCCGTCGTTTCATCGACTGGTTCCGCCCCAGTTCGGGGTGGGCGGCGAGCCAGCGCTGCTTGTTCTCGCTCAGTGCCATTGCTCTTTTTTCTTTATTATGGTTTCTTTTTACCGGGGCAGAGCCCCGGCCCACGGGACACGTCACACGGGGCTTTGTCACGTGGGCCAGGGCTCTGCCCTGGTGATGTTACTTCTCGACGCGGATGCGGGCATCGACGGCGGTCACGTGGTCGGGACCGGCCAGCAGCGGGTTGATGTCCATCTCCTTGATCTCGGGAGCGTAGTGGAGCATGGTCGAGAGGCGGCAGATGATCTTCACATAGGTGGCCTCGTCAAGACCTTGCTTGCCGCGGGTACCCTGGATGATCTTGTAACCCTTCAGGGAGCGCACCATGTGCTCGGCCTCGGGCTGTGACAGGGGAGCCAGACCAAACTGCACGTCCTTGAGCACCTCGACAAAGATGCCGCCCAGACCGCACAGCACGTTGTGACCGAAGGTGGGCTCATACTTGGCGCCGATAAACAGCTCGGTGCCGCTGATCATCTTCTGGATCATCACGGCGGTGGCGTCGGGAATCTGCATCATGCGGTCAAACTCGGCCTCCAGCTGCTTGTCGTCCTTGACATTGAGCGTCACGCCGCCCACGTCGCTCTTGTGTACGGGGCCAACGACCTTAACAACGATGGGATAGCCCATCTCGCGGGCTGCGGCAACGAGTTCGTCACGGTTGGCCGATACCTTCTCGGGCACGACGGGTATGGCGGCTGCCTGCAGCAGGGCGCGCACGTTGTCGGGCGAGATGTAGCCGTCCTCCTTGATGCCGTCGATGATGGCGCGAACGGCCTTGACGTCAACCTCGGGGCAGAGGTTGTCGGTGGTGGCAGGCTTGGGCGTGTTGCTCACGCGGATAAGCGCTTCGGCCAGGGCTACCTCGTCGGCAAAGTTCACATGGCCCTTATCGATGAATTCCTTCACCTCGCGGCCGGCAATGTTCAGGCACGGCAACACGGGGAAGATGGGTTTCTTGCAGGTGAGCATCTTCTCGTGCAGCACGGCGTAGGCATCATCACAGGGCACCAGACCCGGTGTGCCGAAGATCACCACGATGGCGTCCACGTTGTCGTAGCGCTTCTCGCAGAAGTCGATGCAGATGCCCAGGTGCTCGGGAGTACCCGTGGCCAGGAAATCGATGGGGTTGGCTACCGATGAACCGGGATAGAGCTGTGCCTTGAGTTCCTCGCCGATTTTGGCGTCGAGCAGGGGCACGTTCATGCCGCCCTTGGAGAGGGCGTCGGTCAGCATCACACCGGGACCTCCGGCGTGGGTGACGATGGCGACATTCTTACCCGTCATCTCAGGCAACGTGAGCACACAGCCGATGGTGGTCAACTGGTCGCGTGAATAGCAGCGCACGATGCCGGCCTTGCGGAACAGGGCATCAACGGCGGTATCGCTCGATGCGATGGCACCCGTGTGGCTCGATGCGGCACGGCTACCACTCTCGCTGGAACCCGACTTGACGGCAGCGATGCGGCAACCCTTGCTGATGAGCGAGCGGGCATGCTTGAGCAGGCGCTCGGGGTGAGATATGTTCTCGATATAGAGCAGCTTGACCTTGGAGTCGTGCTCGGGGTCAAAGTGTTCGTCCATATATTCCAGCACGTCCTCGATACCGATCTGCTTGCCGTTACCGATGGACCACACGCTGTTGAACTGCAGGCCCTTGCTCACACCCGAGTCGATGATGAACACGGCGGTGGCACCCGAGCCGCTGATGAAGTCGGCACCCTTGGGGCTAAGGGCGGGAATAGGAAGCGTGAAGACACTGTGGTGGTTGGTGGTCAACAGGCCGATGCAGTTGGGACCGATGAGCGCGGCGCCATATTTCTCGCAAGTGTCCAGGATGTGCTGCTCCAGGATAGCACCCTCGTGGGTTTCCTCGCCAAAGCCGGCGCTGATGATGATGAATGCCCTGACGCCCTTGTGCTCGGTCAGGTAGTCCACATATTCGGGACAGTACTTGGCTGCCACTACCAGGATGGCCAGGTCAGCATTGGGCAGGTCCTTCATGTCGTGATGGGCCTGGATGCCTTGTACCACGTCCTCCTTGGGATTGAGGACATAAAGGTCACCCTTGAAGCCACCTTGTTTCAGATTGCGCACGATAGCGCCACCGGGTTTCTGCTCGTTGTTGCTGCCGCCAATGACGACAATACTCTTAGGATTCAGTAATTGCTGGTTAATCATTTTTCTCGATAAAAAGTATGATAAGGTCTATATGTTAATTATGTTATTTTGCCGCAAAGGTAATCAAAATTATCCAATAACTTGCAAGCGCGTCTCCAGATAATTAAAAATGAGGAACTCCTGTTGCCGATTCGCGTTGTAGTCGAGTATCAATGGCACTACTATGCAATTTGCAGTCCAGAATGCTTTTAGTGTGATTATAAAAAATGCTTAAAAATTTTGTGGGATGCAGATTAATGTGTAACTTTGTGAGTTGAAATATACTTCTAATACATCTAACTATTTGAGATAATACTAGTTAAACCTTATAATAATGAGAAAGTTACTCTTAGGTGATGAGGCTATCGCCCAGGGCGCGCTTGATGCGGGTCTGAGTGGCGTGTATGCCTATCCGGGTACTCCCTCGACCGAGATCACGGAGTACATTCAGAATTCCAAGTTAGCGGTGGAACGCAACGTTCATCGCCGCTGGTGTACTAACGAAAAGACGGCTATGGAGGCTGCCCTCGGTATGTCCTTCATGGGCAAGCGTGCCCTGGTCTGCATGAAGCATGTGGGCTTGAACGTTTGCGCCGACCCGTTCGTTAACTCGGGCATGACGGGTGTGAACGGCGGTCTGGTGGTCCTCGTGGCCGACGACCCCTCGATGCACTCCTCCCAGGACGAG
>ONKF01000050.1 GCA_900318335.1 uncultured Prevotellaceae bacterium | reverse complement strand
GGTGGATGGCAAGACAATCACCATCGAGAGCATGAGCAGAAGCAGGATGTATGTTCACTACAAGGCGAGAAGGAAATATCCCAACGCCAAGTACATCCGGGTAGTCAGTAGAACTCAGACTTATTGAATTGACACGTCACTACGAAAGGCAAACTGGAATAGTTGGTCAATAGCTGAGTTGATTAGCTATTCCATGAGTTATATGGTGGTAAACTTAACGAACAAAGCGGCTTTTGCCGCTTTATCTTTTGATGGATGCATGAAAAATCAATTGATATTATTACGATTTGCCGGTCATGATGTCGAGGACCATGCTGTCGGTGGCACACATGGCATCGGCGCCGATGACGGTCAGGTTGCGTATCGAGCGGTCCACGTCGTCGTCGATGATGCCCTCGGCACTGGTGACGTGGCGGCCTTCCATGGCCAGCACGGCACTCAACAGGGCCGTCGAGACGCCCGAGGCGATCTTCAGGGCGCAGCTGGGCTTGGCCCCGTCGCAGATCATTCCCGTGAGGTTGGCGATCATATTTTTCACGGCATAGCAGATGCGGTCATAGTCGCCGCCCATCAGATAGGTGATGCCGCACGAGCTGCCTATCGAGGCCACCACGCAGCCGCACAGGGCGCTCAACTTGCCCAGGCTCTGCTTGATGTAGATGGCGGTCAAGTGGCTCAGCGTGAGGGCACGGATGAGCTCCTCCTCGGTGTTCTCGTTCTCCATGGCATAGACGGCGACGGGATTGGTGGCGCAGATGCCCTGGTTGCCCGAACCGCTGTTGCTCATGACAGGGATGAGTGCACCGCCCATGCGGGCATCGGTGGCCAGTGCGGTCTTGGAGAGGATGCGGGAGAAGATGGTGTTGCCAAAGATGCCGTGACTCAATGGCCTGTCCATGGTCTTGCCCAGGCAGTGGCCGTAGTTGCCCTTGATGGACTCCTGGGCGGCCTTGAGGTTGTAGTCGCGGGTCTCGAGAATGAAGCTGATTTCGTCGAGTGGGGCCTGCATGGCGAAGTCATAGACCAGGCGAAGTTTGAGTTCAATGTCGCCCTCGTCGCCATCGCTGCTGCCGTGCGCCTGCTGGTCGAGCAGCACCTCGGCGTCGCGCGTGACGTTCACAAAGCGGGTGTGCGACCCGCTGATGATGGCGCTGGCGGTATGGCCACCTCCCTCGCACAGGATCTCAACATACAGTTTGTCGCATTCGCCCTGCTTGAGTTGGATGTCGATGCGTCCCTCATTAATGTATTGCTTGCCTTGCTCGATGGCCTCGGGACAAACGTCCTTGATGACCTCGAGCTGGTACTCGCTCTTGCCGATGATGGCGCCCAGGGCGATGGCGATGGGCAGGCCTATCATGCCCGTGCCGGGGATGCCTACGCCCATGGCGTTCTTGAGGATGTTGGCACTGAGCAGTGCCGTGATTTTTTCAGGTCTCGTGCCCAGGGCCTCGGTAGCTCGGGCTACACATAGGGCCACCGCCATGGGTTCGGTACACCCCACGGCAGGAACCACCTCGCGCCTCATCAACGCGATAATCTGCTCTCTCGTTTTCTCTTCAATCATTATTATCTGGTTTTTCTAAAGGAAAACAATAAATACAATAATGACAAATAAAAGATTGTGGTGATGAAAATTGTTCTTATTGTATTTATTGTTTTCTTCTTTGGGTTTATTGGCGGAATTTGTCAAGGCCGCCGTCCAGGAAGTCGAGGAAGGCGGGGACGTCCTCCTTGTAGCTGAACGAGCCGCTCAGGGCGTTGCCCTGCGGGTCAACGCACACATAGAACGGCTGCGTGTTGCTGCCGAACTTGTAGCGCTGCAGGTAACTCCACTTGTCGCCGATGGTGCGCAGGGTGCGCTTCTCGCCGTTCTCCTCGGTCACCTCGATGGGCTCGGGCAACGGGCGCTTGTCATCGACAAACAGCGAGATGAGGACATAGTCCTTGTTCAGCTTGTCGGCCACGGTGGGGTCGGTCCACACGGCGGCCTCCATCTTGCGGCAGTTTACGCAGCCAAAGCCCGTGAAGTCCAGGAAGACGGGTTTGCCGCCGGCGGCAGCAGCGGCCATGCCCTGCTCATAGTCGGTGTAGGCGGCGCGCACCTCCTTGGTGTTGAGGTTGAAGTCCTGGGTGTTCATGGGAGGCGAGAAGGCGCTCACGGCCTTGCACGGTGCGCCCCACAAGCCCGGAATCATATAGATGGCGAAGGCAATCGAGATCAGTCCGCCCATGATGCAGATCACAGGCATGGGCTTGGTCTCGTCACCAGGCATGACGATGTCGCTCTGGAATTTGAGCTTTCCAATGAGGTAAAGTCCCAGCAGGCCAAAGATGGCGATCCACAGGCACAGGAACACCTCGCGGTCCATCAGGTGCCAGCCGTAGGCCAGGTCGGCCACCGAGAAGAACTTGCAGGCAAAGGCCAGCTCGATGAAGCCGAGCGTCACCTTGAGGATATTCATCCAGCCACCTGACTTGGGGGCCGACTTCAACCACGAGGGGAACAGGGCGAACAGCGTGAATGGTAGCGCCAGGGCCAGCGCAAAGCCTAACATGCCGATGGCAGGCCCCCAGAAGTTGCCGCTGGTGGCAAAGTCAACCAGCAGGAAGCCGATGATGGGACCCGTGCAGGAGAAGGATACCAGCACGAGCGTGAAGGCCATCAGGAAGATGGACAGCAGGCCGCTGGTCGTGCTGGCCTTGTTGTCAACGGCATTGGACCACTTGCTGGGCAACTTGATCTCGAACATGCCGAAGAACGACAGGGCGAATACCACGAGCAGCAAGCACAGGAAGATGTTGAACACGGCATTGGTCGAGAGGGCGTTCAAGGCGCTGGGACCGAAGATGGCGGTCACGATCAGGCCCAGCAGCAGGTAGATGACAACAATCGAGATGCCATAAGTAACGGCGTCCTTGATGCCCTTTTTCTTGTTATCCTTGGCACGCTTGAGGAAGAAACTCACCGTCATCGGGATGATGGGCCACACGCATGGTGTGAACAGCGCCACCAGTCCGCCCAGCAGACCCATCAGGAAGATCCACCACAGCGAGCGGCTGCTGCTGCCGCCGGCGGTGCCGTCGATGGCTTGGATGTCGCCCACAACGGGTTTCCACAGCGAGTCATGGTCCAGGGCCGCTAGGGCTGCGCTATCCACGGGGGCACCCATGGCAGCGCTATCGGCTGCGGCTGCTGCCAGGGCAGCAAGCGAGTCGGCCTTGGCCTTGGCAGCGGCTTCGGTGGCAGCCTTGTCGTCTTCGTACTTGTTCTTATCGGCCTCGCCGTCAACGGCGGGCGACTTGCCGGCCTTCTTGAAACTCACGCTGCTGGGCGGCAGACACGACTGGTCGTTGCACGCGCCATACTCCAGGTCGGCATCGATGACATAGTTTGGCTTGGTGAACTTCACCTTCTGCACAAACTGCACGTTGTTCTCGAAGTATCGCAGCTTGGCCCCGAACATCTCGTCAAACTGCGAGATCTCCTTGCCCACAGGTTTAAGTTTGCCCACGGGCTCCACGCCATCCTTCTTGTGGAAGGTGATAGCGGCCTCGGTGGGGCCCGCATCGCCCAGGTTGGTCGAATAGACGTGCCATCCCTTGTCGATCTTGCCTGTAAACACGATTTCGCCCTCACTGGAGCCGTTGGTGGTTCTCAACTGCGAAGTGAAGGTCACAGGATTAGCCATCTGGGCGGCGGCAAGCATCGCTACCGTCACCATCGTCAATAATGTCGCAATCTTCTTCATCATTTTATTTCTTATTATTTAGTTTGTAAAGTTTATGATTCTCGCTTGTTTGCCCTATATACGTTCAATTCATTTACTGGTGTACATTTTTTTGAAGATTTTGAAATTTTTTATTGTGATTGCGCACCCTCATGTCACATTCTGAGCTCGCTCATCAGTTATAAAATGATTTTCATATCATTATTCATCTGTTTTGAGAATTTTTTTTATCTTTGTGCCCACTAAAATTCAATATAATAATGTGGGGATGAATCAAAGTGGGATTTTGACAGTCCATGAATATGAGAATCTGTTCAAGCAAAACTATGAACGGCTGTATTATCATGCACATGCCATTACTCACGATGAGGATATTGCCAAAGATGTTGTCAGTGAAGTCTTTGTTAACGTGTGGCGTTTAAGAGAAACCATTGACCAGAACACAGTTTTATCCTATCTATATACAAGTGTACGCAACCGTTGCCTTGATCAATTGAAACAGAGTAACCGTCAAGTCCCATTGATGGAAGAAGTGCTGAATGATTTAGAGCATTATACCGAAACAGACTGGAATGAATATGAGGCACGTATAACACACTTGAAGGCAGTGCTCAATCGCCAGCCCGAACGAGTGAGACGTGTCTTGTATTTACGCTTCTACGAGCAGAAGAGCAATCAGGATGTTGCCGACATGCTTGGAATCAGTGTTGATGGTGTGAAGAAGATTATTCAACGCTCATTTGCCCAGATGAGGATTTCATTGGGTAAAAAAATGTTAAAGTTTGTACCGCTGTTGTTATTATCATGTATCAACTAGTGAAATGAAACAGGATAACAAGAACATAGAAGAACCTCAACCGCTCAATCCTCATGAGCAATGGGAATTGCGCGAGGCATTATCTCGTGAACACGTCTCATGTCCCGATATTGATGGGCAGTGGCAGGAAGTCAGAGAGAAATTAGAACTCACCGATGAGAATGATACCGACGCAGATGGGGTTGTGCCGATGTATACTCGGTCATGGGTTCGCTGGGTTGCTGGCATTGCGGCGACTCTGGCGCTTATTATTGGATATAGGTTCTGGACAAGCCCAACGACAAGTGTCGCTCATGTAGATGCAACATCATTTGCCATCAATGTTCCAGACGAGATTGATGATGTCACCATATCAACTGCTGATGGCAAACAAAAACAAGCCAGCGGCAAGCAGATGAAGCTTGATCAGTCTTCTAGTGTTCCCGCACAATTGATGGCAATTTCCACACCACGAGGCAAGGATTATCATTTAACGCTTGCCGATGGCACCCAGGTGTGGCTCAACGCCGAGAGCCATCTGGAATTTCCTGACCGCTTCACCGGTGACAAGCGAGAGGTGCGCCTCCAGGGCGAAGCCTATTTTGAGGTGAAGAAAGACGCCAAGCACCCATTTATCGTCTATAGCGATTATCTCACGACGAGGGTATTGGGCACAGCTTTCGATGTGCGGGCGCGCTCGGCTCGTGATGCCTCGGTTACGCTGGTTACGGGTCGCGTGCTTGTCAAGACCCAAGATGCCGATCAAGTGCTCACCCCAGGCCAGCAGGCTTCACTCGCTGGCTCGCAGCTGGCGGTCAAGGCAGTGGATACCTACCCCTACACACAGTGGAAAGAGGGCTTCTTTTATTTTGACAACCAGACGCTTTTCAGTATCATGCAGGAACTGGCACGGTGGTATAGTGTGAATGTTTCATTTGACGACACCAGTAAAATGAACGTGCAGCTACACTTCGTCGTCGAGCGCAACAAGAGCCTGGGCGAAGCCATCGCCAACCTGAATGCATTAGGCATTGTCCATGCCCGCATAGAAGGCGGTGTGATTGTCATTGATTAAAAAATGTTAAATTGTCAAGTTATTAAGCGGAGTCTTGTACCCCGCTTATTTTTTCTCAGTATTAAGGACAGAATAAGTTGAATCTTAAACTAAATCTGCATTTCAAATGAACAAGAGAAAACTCATCACATTGTTGTGCCTGCTGATACTGCCTTTGGCGGTGCTGGCACAGGGGCAGAAGGTGACTCTCAAGGTCAGCCAGACGCCGTTGCCCAACGCTTTCAGGCAAGTGGAGCAACAATCAGGTTATTACAAGATCAATTATCCCTATGAGGCTGTCAAAGATTACAAGGTGACAGTCGATGTGACTAACGCCACCGCTCCCAATGCGGTTAAGGCACTCATCAAGGGCCTGCCACTGACCAGTAAAGTTGACGGCCGCTTCATCCAGGTTTCCAAGAGCGGAAACCGCGCTGATGCCGATGCCCCCAAGCGTACGGTCAAGGGTCAAGTTGTGGATGCCGATGGTGAACCACTCATCGGTGTTACCGTGCGCGTCTCGGGCACCGACATCGGCACCGTGACTGACATGGATGGCAACTATATGCTGGAGGGTGTTGATCCCAACAGCACGCTCGTGTATACCTACATCGGCAAGAAGACCGTTGAGCGCAAGGCCACTTCCAGCAACAGTGTGCTCATCCTCGAGGATAACGCCAATGTCATGGACGATGTGGTGGTGACGGGTTATCAGCAGATTTCCAAGGAGAGAGCCACGGGTTCGTTTGCCAAGGTGACTGCCGACAATCTCATTAACAAGCGTTATGATAATTTGTCCCAGTTGCTTGAGGGTGAGGTCGCCGGTTTCAACACCAACAGCAATCTCATTCGTGGTACCACAACGATGAATGGTGTGACCAACCCGTTGTATGTGATCGATGGCTTCCCCGTCGAATCGACTCGCTATGACGAGTGGGGTGGGCTAAACGAAAACGTGCCCAATATCGATGTCAATGAGATTGAGAGCATTACCATTCTCAAGGATGCGGCTGCAGCCAGCATCTATGGTGCCCGTGCCGCCAATGGTGTCGTTGTCATTGTGACCAAGAAGGCCAAGGGCAAGCGCACCAATGTGTCTTTTAACACATCGTTGACCTGGCATCCCTATTCCTTTAACAAGAGCCGCTTGACTGATGCCGCCGACATCATCGACCTGGAGCGCGAGTGGGCCGCAACTAACCCCAACCTGCAGGGCGATGGCGCTGCCGACTATGCCCGCTCTATCATCGACGACAAGGTCTATACCTCACAAGGTATTCAGACCATTGCCAACTACTATGCAGGTAACATCTCGCAAAGCGAAATGGAGAGCCGTTTGAATCAGCTCGCATCGATGGGCTACCGCTACTTCGATGATGTGGCCAAGTATGCCAAGCGTGACGCCTTCTACCAGCAGTATCACCTGAGCGTGGGCCGTGCAAGTGACAACAATAACTTCCGTGCTGCTGTCACCTACCGCAACAACAAGATGAACGACAAGTTCACCAACGACAATTCGTGGGATATCGACCTGCGTGACCAGCTGGATATTACCGACTGGTTGATGCTGAACGTCGGAACTTATACCTATTACAAGAAGAGTAACCTGCAAACCTATGATCCCATGAACCCCGGTTACTCCTTTATGCCCTATGACTGCCTGCGCAACGAGGACGGCACCCATTTCACTTCGACTCAGGAGTCACGACTCGGACAGTCCGATCTCGCTATCCTCACAGGCTACGCGCTCCCTGATTACAATATCACGCCGCTGGATGAAATCGGCCGTAACATCCGCGTCACTAATGAGTTTATCAACCGCACCTACGGCAAACTCGACTTTGACCTGCCCTGGAACTTCAAGTACAATGTGATGTTC
>ONKF01000067.1 GCA_900318335.1 uncultured Prevotellaceae bacterium | reverse complement strand
TCAGCGTGGCATCAAGTTCGGCATCTGGATTGAGCCCGAGATGTGCAACACCGTGAGTGAACTCTACGAGAAACACCCCGACTGGATGCTCCAGACCAAGGGCCGCGAACTCAAACAAGGCCGTGGCGGCACACAGGTTGTGCTCGACCTTACCAACCCCAAGGTGCAGGACTTCATCTTCGGCATCGTGGACAACCTGATGACGCAGAATCCCGACATCGCTTACATCAAGTGGGATGCCAATGCCTCAATTCAGAACTACGGCTCGCTATACTTGCCCAAGGACAAGCAGAACAATATCTCCATCCTGTGGCACCGCGGACTCATCAACGTGCTCAAGCGCATCCGCGGGGTGGTGGCCGTGCCAACTATGGCCTGCTGCCCTACTTCGACGAGTTCTGGGTGAGCGACAACAACGATGCCCTGCAGCGCGTTTATATCCAGTATGGTACCTCCTACTTCTTCCCTGCCAACGCCATGGCACAGCACATCGGTGGCTCTCCTTATTGGAACACGGGCGGCCGTGTCATCCCCATCAAGTTCCGCTGCGACGTGGCCATGAGCGGACGTCTGGGCATGGAGCTGCAACCGCGGCACATGAGCCAGGAGGAACACGACCAGTGCACACAGGCGTTTGCCGACTACAAGTTGCTGCGCCCCGTCGTGCAGACCGGCAACCTCTATCGACTGGTTTCGCCGTATAACCGCAAGGGCGTCTCGTCCATCATGTTCAGCAACAATGCTATGGACCATGCCGTGTGGTTTGTCTACAAGGTTGACAACTACGTTGACCAGCCCCTGCCGCGCATCCAGCTTGCGGGTCTTGATCCCGAACGCAGTTACACCATCACCGAGCGCAACATCAAGGTGGGCCAAAAGCCATGCGAACTCAACGGCAAGACCTTCACCGGCCGCTTCCTGATGGACATCGGTCTTGAAGTGCCCCTGGCCAGCGACTACGCCAGCCGCATCTTCGAGCTCAGATAGGAGTTAGGAGTTAGAAGTTAGAAGTTAGGAGTTAACTCAGGACTATCGACTAAAAGAATCACTTAAACGATAATAATAAAAATGAAAATGATGAAACCAAGACTGTTGCTCATCGCCCTGCTGTTTGTCCTTTGCGCATCACAGGCAGGAGCCCGTGCACCCAAAGTTGAGAAAACCCCGGCGCAAAAGTTGATTGAGCGCCTCACCAAGCTGCAAAAACGCGGCATCATGTACGGCCATCAGGACGACCCCTTCTATGGCATCACCTGGGAGTGGGAACAGGGACGTTCCGACACCTATGACCTGGTTGGCGACTACCCTGGTGTGATGGGCATGGCATCCGCGCAATCCCATGTTGGGCACCACCGCTTGGATTGAGAGCGACATCAAGTTGTTTGAGGCAGCAAAGCCTTATCTTGAGAAAACCGGTCAGCTCGGCCTTGTCCTCGATCCCAAGAGCACGGTCAAGGAGATTCTGCCCGGTGGCAAGGGCCACAACAAGTTCATGACGTGGCTCAGGCGTGTGGAGGCATTCATCCTCTCGCTCACCGACAAGAACGGCAAGCCTGTTCCCGTTATCTTCCGTCCCTGGCACGAGTACAACGGCGGATGGTTCTGGTGGGGCAAGGGCAATTGCACCGACCAGGATTTCCTGCGCTTGTGGAATCTCACCCAAGATTACCTCAACAAGAGCCTGTCCGCATCCATCGTGTGGAGTTGCTCACCCAACTTGGGTGTCGATCCGCAGGAATTCTATAACCGCTGGCCTGGTGACGAGCGTGTTGATCTGTTAGGTCTTGACGCCTATCAGTGGGGCACCGAAGAAGATTTTCGCGTGCTGCTGCCCATCATGGAGAAGCACCATCCCTGCTATTTCCTGCCGTGGCGCAACTTCAAGCGTGAGCACTTTGGCGCAGCGCCAGGCATCGCCACAGCCGATGATTTCAAGCAAATGGCAAAGGATAAGAAAATCCTCTTCGTCAAGGACATCAAGAAGGTGAAGTAATCCAACAGTTAACAGTTAATAGATAATAGATAATAGTTATTCTATCACAAGGAAAGCCGGCACTACAGTTTGCCGGCTTTCCTTGTTGATGGTCCAAAGCATCCCTCATTTTTAGGGCCAGGGCTTGAGGCCGAGGAATTTTTGGGCCAAGTCGGTGTCGTTGTTGAAGTCGTTGATGAGCGTTTCGCCCTGATCCAAGCGGTCAATGGCCTCCATGTCCCCGCTGGAGAGTTCAAAGTCAAAGATGTCAAGATTGCTTGCCATGCGCTCCTTGTGCGATGTCTTGGGCACTGGTATGATGTCTTGCGACACCAGCCAGTTGAGGGCCACTTGGGCGTTGGTTTTGCCGTATTTCGCACCGATGGCCTTGAGTGTCTCGTTTTCAAAGAAACCGTGTCGGCCTTGTGCCAGCGGTCCCCATGCCATGAGTTGCGTGCCATAGTCCCTGATGAGTGCACGCATGGCCTTTTGCTGGGCAAACACATGGGTCTCGAGTTGCAACACAGCGGGCTTGACATCCATGTGCTCGGCGATGTCGATAAAACGCACGTTATAGAAGTTGCTCAGTCCGATGGCCCTTGCCTTGCCAGCCTGATAGGCTTTTTCCATAGCCCGATAGGTGCCATAGCAGTCACCATAGGGTTCATGGACCAGCAGCAGGTCAACATAGTCGGTCTGCAGTTTGCGAAGGCTATCGTCGATGCTCCTTGCTGCCCTGTCCTCGCCCGCGTTGCTGATCCACACCTTGGTGGTGATGAACAGCCTGTCGCGCGGGATACCGCACTTCTTGATGGCAGCGCCCACACCTTCTTCATTCTTATAGTCCTGAGCGGTGTCGATGCTGCGGTAGCCCATCTCGATGGCGTCCAGCACACAGCGTTCACATTCAGCTGGCGAGAGCCTGAATACGCCAAATCCCAGTGCGGGCATCTCGACACCATTGTTCAGTTGAATTGTTTTCATACGGGTGATATCATGTCATTGTTTTGTTATTGATAGCAAAGGTTCACATCCCGATGTATTCTTTCTGGTTTATTCTGCAGTGATATTTAAATATCCTGGCTTTAAACCATCGCTGCTGCAGCTCAGTTGAAGGGCAGCGGGAGTATGCCCGCTCTGGATGAGAATCTGGGCCAGTCCGTTGAATGCCGGGATTTGGAATGTGTGGCAGTCCAGTTCATCGGGATGGTCGGGACCAAGGTAGGACGGGTCTCCGTTGCCGACACCCAAAATGCGGCCGTCTCCCTCAAGTGAGCAGGTCAACATGGGGCAGGCATCAGGAACTATACGTCCTTTGTTGTCCTGAACCTCAACGGTCACGATGGCCACATCGCGTCCATCGGCGGTGATGAGCCCTCGGTCTGTTGTCAGCACAATCTTTGCCGCAGGGTTGGTGGTCTCGATAGTTTGTTTCAAGATGCGCTTTCCGTTCTTGTATCCGGTGGCAACTACGCGGCCCGGTTGATAGACGGCTTTCCATTTCAGGTGACCGTTCTTGGGCATCGCCTGTCGACCCAGTTTCTTGCCGTTCACGGTCAGCTCCACTTCATCACAGTTGCTATAGGCCCATATCTCCACTTCTTCGCCCTCATGGCCTTGCAAGTTCCAGTGAGGGAAGATGTGCAGCACGGGTTCGTCGGTCCACCATGCCCGTAGATAGCTGGCCTCGTCTTTGGGAAATCCGCAATAGTCAAGAATGCCGAATTCCGAGTCATGGGCGGGATAAGACAGGGGATTGGGCTCACCACGGTAGTCAAACCCCGTCCAATAGAAGACACCTGCCGCCCAAGGACGTTCGTCATAGAATTTCCATCCGCGCTCAATCACGTTCTCCACACCCGGCTCCGTGCCACGGTTGATGCTTACCATGTGGCCGGGTTGGTCGGGTGAGTCAAAATAGACTCCACGCGTGCCGCAGCCAGTGGTCTCTTCGGTGCCCACGATTTTCCATGTGGGGTTGGCTTTCTTACGGTTATCCACATCGTTTTGTGCGATATAGTTGAATCCCACCACATCGAGCCCCTTAATCAATTCAGAGCCTCCAGCATTGGCCATTGTTGAATGGCGGGTGGGGTCAAGCAGGCGGGTATATTCACGCATGGCGGCTGCAATGCGTGTGCCCTGAATGGTATTCTCCATGCCCCATTCTTCGTTGCCGTCGCTCCACAGGACAATCGACGGGTGATTGCGGTCGCGCTTAATCATGTTTTCCAACAGCCTCAGGTGCTCGGTATTGATGCCCGAAAGCCGGTTTTCGTCAATGACGAGTATGCCCTCGCGGTCGCAGATGTCAAGTTGCGCAGGCGTCATCGGGTTGTGGGATGCACGATAGGCATTGCAGCCCAATTTCTTC
>ONKF01000051.1 GCA_900318335.1 uncultured Prevotellaceae bacterium | reverse complement strand
GCAGCTGTCGCTGTCCTACCGCCGCGACATCCAGCGCCCCGCCTACAGCAGCCTCACCAGCTCGACCGTCTATATCAACCGTTACAGCTATCAGAGCGGTAATCCCTACCTGAAGCCCACCTACACCCACAGCCTGGTCTTCAATGCCGCCTACCAGTGGATGAACCTGTCGCTGAACTACGCACGCATCAAGGACTCCGAGACGATGTCCACCGAGCCTTATCCTGGCTCCGATGATCCGCTCGTCAGTCTCGTGCATCCCATCAACAGCAAGGAGAGCTATAACCGACTGACCATCATGCCGTCGTTGAGGCCCGTGTTTGGTTGCTGGCATCCCACTTGGACGGCGATTGCCATCTTCCTGAACTACAAGACGCCGACAGCCGACGGTTCCATCCTCACGCTGAACCACCCGTATCTGGGATTGACATGGAACAACGACATCGAGCTGCCGCACGACTGGCGCTTGAATGCCATGGTGCAATGGACGTCGCGAGGTGACTACGACAACTTCCGCATCACCAAGGGCAGGTTCTATAGCGGCATCGGAGTACAGAAGGATATCAGCCTGCAACACCTTGGTTCACTGACTGTTGACGCACGCTGCATGGACATTTTCAACACCAGCAAGGCCTGGGCTACAATTTTCGGCCCGCGCGAGCTGACCACCAGCAACCCTGCCCGCCGCACGTTCTTACTTGACCTCACCTGGAAGTTCAACAGTGCAGGCAGCAAGTACCGCGGCACCGGAGCCGGCGAGAAGCAAAAGGCCAGAATGTAATGACAACACGGCACTACAAATCTCACGTGCCAATGCTCGCTGCGTTCGCAGTTTAATGTTTAACGGGGCATCCGCTTTCATTCCTGTCAACAGAAAGCGGATGCCCCTTTAACCTCTAAACTCTAAACTCTAAACTGCGAGCAACGCGAGCATCACTTTTTACTGCGTGTTTTCCTGCTGATGAAGTAGCAGAGGCTCAAAATGATGACGAGAATACCGAGGGCGAACGGGATGTTGAATAAATAAGTTCCACCGACATCGATTTGACCCTTTCGCAGCATATGTATGCCATAGTTGGTGTTTAACAAGGCTGACCATAATGTAATGGCACACACAAAAGCCATGACCAAACGCCACAGTGTGCCCCACACACTGTAGCCGAAGAGCTGCTTGTAGGTCATGAAAATGAGCACCACGCCAAGAAAGAACACAAGCCATCCTAAGCCAGTGATGTCATAGAGCATGTTCAGGATCAAAAACACAACTGTACTGAACACTTGCACGAAGAAGCCCTGCGGGATAGTGTGATGCGGATTACGAGGGGCAAAGCGGAAAATGAAATAGTTGGGAATGATCAGGAAGGAGAGCATGATCAAAGAGAGCACATCGGGGTGCCTATTGAGCCAATCGAGAAGTCTGCTCAGAAAATCGCTCGGCGGCGGGAATGCGCCATTGAGATGGACGTTCAGCCAGGCAAACACATTAGTGATGTAAGCCATCTTTTCACCCGTATTGGTCTGAAACATGCCGTGGATGGCACCTGTCAGCAAATCGACCATTACACCCAACACGGCAATAACCGCCAGCATCTTGACCGGCGGGAAACTCACCTGCCGCTTACCGTTGATATAGTCACTGATGAAATATCCTGGACGCAGGAAGAGTTGCAGCAGTGTGTAAGGCAACGAACGGGAATGCATGCCCCACACCTCGGCAACACTGTGCCACACACTGTGCCATGTGATAGGGCCAAGACCTGACTTCTGCGAGCAATAGGGGCAGAAGTTCCCCACGAAATCATGCCCGCAGTTAACGCAATGCCGCGTTTCATGAGAGGTGAACTCGTTGTCAAAGGGGGTTAGCTGCCATGCCTTGAACCGTCCGTATGCTGTCTTGATATTCATTGATTTTCATTAAGGTTACAGGTTCTATGGGTCAACTGTCATCAGGTGGCTGATGATCACTGAAGCCTAAAAACCATGATACATCGTCTTGTCATACATCAGAGTTAGTTACCATTCTGACGAGAAGCTTAACAAAGAGTTTGAACCCACTGGCGAAATTGTCATTTCCAGTCTGTATCATGTGGATGCTAAAGTCGATTCCGAGCATGAGCAGCGCCAGCAGATGGGCGCAAGCCAGTGCCACAACCAAGCGCCATAGAGTTCCCCACAAGCCGTATCCGAAAAGTTGCATGTAAGCGCAGTAGAGCCACACGTTGCCAAGCACAAACGCCGACCAGTACAGGGATGTGATCTCAGAGAACATGTTAATCACCAGAAACACAATCGCTGTGAAAACCTGAATAAAGAAACCCTGTGGCAAGGTGTGAGCGGGGTTGCGTGGCGCATACCGGAAGATGAAGTAATTTGGGATAATCAGATAGGACAACAGAATCAACGACATCAAGTCGGGGTGCAAGTTCATCCACTCAAAGGCGTTGTCGATAAACAACATCTTGTCGCCCGCAAAATCGAAGTCGTTATTGAACATTCCGCCGACAGTGGCCCCTGTGAGATAGTTGACAATGATTCCCAGCAGCGCTATAATCGCCAGCATCTTGACGGGCGGGAAACTCACCTGCCGCTTGCCGCTGATGTAGTCGCCAATGAAGTAACCGGGGCGGAAAAACAACTGCACTATAGAATAGAGCAGAGACCGGTTGTGCAGGCCCCACAACTCGCCAATGCTCTGGGCCACGCTCTTCCACGTAATGGGCCCCATGCCCTCGCGTTGTGAACAGATGGGGCAGAAGTTGCCCACAAATTCACTACCGCAATTGCTGCAATGGTGCGACGACGGGTCCTTGAGTCTATAGGCAAACGGGTCTTGTTGCCATCGCCTGAATCGTTGATATATTGCCTTGAAATCCACTGATTAACAAAAACTTTAGGTGTCAGGTAGCAAGTGATTGCTGATACCTAACACCTAAAGCCTAACACCTAAAATTAATCGTCGTAGTCCATGTCGATGACCTGGAAATTGCGGTTGAATTCAATCTCCATGCCGTTGTTGAGCTTCACCTCATAGACACTGCGGTGGCGCTCTATCTTAATGACGGACTTGCCAGGGTAGGTCTGGCTGATGTAGCTGCTGATCTGAGCAGGAACAGCGGCATTGGGCACCTTGCCGGCATAGCACTCGATGTCCTTCCAGTTACCTGACTTGTCAAACTCAATCTTCTCACCGCTCTCATAGCGAATGGTGAAATCATCCCAGTCAGCGGTCACCAACAGGGGCACCTTAGTGGCAAAATTTGCCTTGAGGAACGTCTGTGCTGCTTGAGGCAGCTGATCGTAGGTGATTACGCGATCATCGTCATCAGCGCTCATCGTCAAGCTCATGGTCATGACCATAGCCATCAACAGGAAAAATTTGATCTTTTTCATAAATATCAGTTTGAAAAATTATTAAGTTATAGTTCCTATTTTCTTGGTAGTCAGGGGGAGGATGTCTCACTGAGCCCTAATCTGCTCGTGCAGCGAGCATTCAATCGTCCATTTCAATCAGCGCTCCCTGCTTGTTGTACTTCAGTTCCATGCTGGTGGACAGTTCAACCTCATAGCCATTGCGTTCCTTGTCGATCTTGGTGACGAAGGCACCGGGGAAATTGGCCTGGATATGAGTAGCAATCGGCGCGGGAACCAACTGCATGGGGATTGGCTTCGCCATGGGGCTCTCGACCTTGTCCCACGTATCGTCAGTGTCAAATTCGATGTGAGTGCCGTCGGCCATGAAGACTTCATACTTCCAGCCCGTCAACTCTAAGTCCTTCTGGGCAAAGGTAATGGTCTGTCCAGGGTAGGTCTGCTGGATAAACGTCTTGACGGGATTGGGTAACTGTTCGGGAACCACAGGCTTGTCACTGCAAGCCGTCATCAATAATGCTAAGGCAAAAAAGCCAGATACAATAAAACTCTTCATCGTTCTTGCATGTTAAAAGTTGGTGCAAATATACGCCAATTTCTTTGATACAAACAAGAAAAGCAAGAAAAACCGATTCTTTAAGAACAAGTATGGCCGATACTCGGCTTTATGGGCATGAAATATTGCCTTTCATCAGCCTTAAGAGATGTGTATTGATGCAAATAATTGATTAAACCGTTGATATTCCCAGAAATGTTGTACCTTTGTCGCAATTTTATAATATTTTTGACATTTTTATAACGATGAAAAGGATTAAAGCTATTCTTCTGTTGGTGGCCATGATGGTCGTGAGTTTCAACGCCAAGGCCGACCATGACCAAGTGATCACTTTCAACCAGATGCCCGAGGCGGCCCAGGCCTTTCACAAGCAGTATTTTGCTGACAAGGTGCCCCTGGTGGTGACCGTAGATTGGGATGATTACACCATCCGCTACGAGAGTGGTGAGAAAGTGGAGTTTGACAAACAGGGCAACTGGAAAGAGATTGACTGCCGCTCGACGATTGTACCCATAGAGTTGATTCCCGAGCAGATCAAGGCTAACATCAATGCCACGTTCCCCGGTTCTAAAATCCTCAAGATCGACCGCAACCGTCGCGGCTATGAGGTGAAGCTCAACAATGGCCTTGAAGTGGAATACAGCCCCACCTTTGACGTCATTGACATTGACGACTAATCAAGAACGTGAACAATTACAAGGGGCGGCATATTAGCCCCTTCATTACCAGAACATTAAAACTCAAACAAATGAAGAAGATGTATTTTAAAGTTTTGTCTATTGGCGTAGTCATGTTTACGCTCTGGTCCTGTACCGGTAATAATAATGACGCTAATCAGCAGCAGCAAATTCCTGTGCCTGTTCAAGAACAGCCAGTGCAAGCCGCTCCAGTTGATTCAACCATGCCTCAGGCTCAAGCTGCCGCTCCCGCCGATGCTCCTGCCACAACGGCCCAAGGTTTGCCTGACGCAATCACCACTTTCATCAAGCAGCATTTCCCCAATGCCACGATCACTGGCGTTGAGCCTGATCACGATCATGGTGGCTTGGAATATGATGTATATCTCAACGACGGTACCCAGATCGACTTTGATGCCAACAACCAATGGGAAAAAGTGGAATCTATGAAAGGCGTTCCCGCCTTCTTCATTCCCAAGGCTATCGCCTCCCATGTCAAAGGTTCCTATCAGAACGCGGTCATCACCAAGATCAACAAGGAATACAATGGCTATGAAGTCGAGCTCAACAATGGTGTTGAACTGAGGTTTGACGGTTCAGGCCGCTTCATGGGCATGGACGACTAAATGCTTGCTGCGCAAGCAGTTTAGAGTTTAAAGTTTAAAGAGGCATTCGCGCTCCTGTCAACGGAGCGCGAATGCTATCATTTTAATCCTTTTAATCAGCCGACAGTTAGGGGGTGCGGATGCCCCTATTGCCTAAAAATCTTGTGAGCAAAGAAACTTAGCGTGAGTCCAATTGAGGGTGGTAAACGAAGTGCCGGGGCCTGTTTGAGCCTCGGCACTTATGTTGTTGATAGGGATGAGTCGATTACTCGTCGTCGCGACGGTCGTCACGGCGGGGACGACGCGGGCCGTTGGGACGGGGACCGCGGGAACCATTGCCGTTGGGACGCGGACCGTTAGGACGCGGACCGGAACCGTTGGGACGGGGACCACGGGGACCGCGGGGGCCACCACCCTGGCGACGCTCGTCATAACCCTCGGGCTTATCCTGCAGGGCACGCATTGACAGACGGAACTTGCCGGTCTTCTTGTCAATCTCGATGAGCTTGACAGTGACCTCGTCGCCCTCGTGCAGGCCACTGGCCTCCATGTTCTCAAGGCGATCCCAGCTGATCTCGCTGATGTGCAGCAGACCATCACGGCCAGCCATAAACTCAACGAAGGCACCAAACTCGAGGATGCTGACCACCTTACCGGTGTAGACCTGACCCTCCTCGGGAACTGCGGTAATAGCCTTGATGCGTGCAACAGCAGCCTCGATGCTCTCCTTGTTGGCAGCAGCAATCTCGACGATTCCCTTGCCGTCAACTTCCTCGATACTGATGGTAGTACCAGTCTCTTCCTGAAGACCCTGGATAACCTCGCCACCCTTGCCGATAACAGCACCGATAAACTCCTTGTCGATAACCATGGTAACGATGCGGGGCACGTGGGGCTTGTAGTCCTCACGGGCGTGGGGAATGGCCTCGTTGATGAGGTTCAGGATGTGAAGGCGGCCTTCCTTAGCCTGGTGCAGTGCCTGCTCGAGAATCTCATAGGGCAGACCGTCACACTTGATATCCATCTGGGTAGCGGTGATACCGTCAACAGTACCCGTCACCTTGAAGTCCATGTCACCCAGGTGGTCCTCATCGCCCAGGATATCGCTCAGCACGGCGTGCTTCACGTTACCCTCGTCGGTGATCAGACCCATAGCGATACCAGCAACGGGCTTCTTGAGCTGGATACCGGCGTCGAGCAATGCCATGCAGCCGGCGCAGACGGTAGCCATCGATGACGAACCGTTACTGCTCAGGATGTCGCTCACGATGCGGATGCAGTAGGGGTTGTCCTCGGGGATCATGCGCTTGAGGGCGCGGTGGGCCAGGTTGCCGTGGCCAATCTCGCGACGGCTCACGCCACGGGGTGCGCGGGCCTCACCAGTCGAGAAGGCGGGGAAGTTATAGTGCAACAGGAAGCGCTCGTTCTCGTGACGCAACACGTCGTCGATGAGCTTCTCGTCGTCCTTGGTACCCAGGGTTACGGTAGCCAGCGCCTGAGTCTCGCCACGCTTGAACAGGGCCGAGCCGTGGGGATAAGGCAGATAGTCGGGCTCGCACAGGATGGGACGGATCTCGTCGGTCTTGCGGCCATCCAGACGGATGTGCTCGTCGAGGATGCAACGGCGAACGGCGTCGCGCTGCACTTCCTCGTAATAACGCTTGATCATCGGTTCCTTCTCCTCGCGCTCCTCCTCGGGGATGGTCTCCATGAAGTCGTCATAGGCCTTCTGGAAGGTCTCGTTGCGCCACTGCTTG
>ONKF01000053.1 GCA_900318335.1 uncultured Prevotellaceae bacterium | reverse complement strand
CCCGTGCCCTGCACCTGCAGGACTTGGCCCTTCTGGCTGCAGTTGGTCATGATGGGATTGGCGGGATTGGAGATGTAGGGACCCTCGATGTTCTTGCTGCGGGCTATCGTGAGCGAGTGGGCGAGCTCGGTGCCGCCCTCCGAGATGAGCAGATAGTAGTAGCCGTCTTTCTTGTAGATGTGCGGCGCCTCGGGATAACGGCCGCCGTCGCCGCACCACAGGGCAACGCTCTCGGTGAGCTGTTCGCCCGTCTTGTCATCTATCTCGCATAGCCAGATTTTGTCGCCGGGGTTGCTCACCATGTAGCAATGGCCGTCTTCCCAGTAGAGTGACGGGTCGATGCCTTGCTGCTTGAGCCAGATGGGCTCACTCCACGGGCCGCGCGGGTCGGTGGCGGTGACCATGAAGTTACCGCCGTTGCCCACGTTGGTCGTGATCATGTAGAAAGTGCCCTCGTGATAGCGGATGGTGGTGGCATAGATGCCCAGCCACGACGAGGCTTGGTTGAGCGGCAGTTGTGACTCGCGTGTGAGCACGTTGCCGATTTGCTCCCAGTTCACCAAGTCTGTGCTGTGATAGATGGGCACGCCTGGGAAGAACTGGAAAGTGGAGTTGACGACATAGTAGTCGTTACCGACGCGGCAAATCGACGGGTCGGGGTTGAAGCCCGGTATGACAGGATTCAGATAGGCTCCTGCGGGCTGTGCCGTGAGCTGCAAGGCTGTGATGACACTTGCCGCAAGCCAGAGCAATCGTTGCAATTTCATTTGGCGCATGATTAGGAATCAATAGCTGAATTCGACATAGCAGCCCTCGTCGCTGGAGTTGGTACTCAGGTAGGCTCGGAAGGTACCGGGTTCAACGGTCCAGCCATGGAGGGCTTCGCTGTAGTATTTCAGGTCATCGAGTGTGATGGTGAATTCGGCCATCTGGGTTTCGCCGGGGGCGAGATTGAGCTTGATGAAGTTCTTGAGCTCTTTGCGCGGGCGGTCAACGCTGCACTCCATGTCGCCGATGTAGAGCTGTACGATTTCCTTGCCTGCCACCTTGCCCGTGTTGGTCACGGGAACGCTCACTGTGATGGGGGAGTCGTTGGTGATGCTGGGCGAGGAGAGCACGGGTTTACCATACTTGAAGGAGGTGTAGCTCAGGCCGTAGCCAAAGGGGAACTGCGGCTTAACCTTGCGGGTGTCGAAGTGACGGTAGCCGATGTAGATGCCCTCGCTGTAGTAAACCTGCTTGTTCTCGCCGGGATAGGCCTTCTTGCCATATTTATAGTAGGGATAGTCTTCCAGTGTCTTGGCAAAGGTGATGGGCAGTTTGCCGCTGGGGTTGATCTCGCCGCTAAGCACACTGGCCAGCGCTTCGCCGCCCATCGAACCCAAGTACCAGCAATGCAGCAGGCCCTTGATGTTGTTGAGCCAAGGCATGGCAAACGGGTTGCCGCCAAAGGTGACGACAATTATATTCTTCTGGATTTTGGCCAGGCCCTCAATGAGTTCGTTCTGTTCAAATGACAGGTCATAGCCCAAGCGGTCGCCGTTCTCGCAGTCCTCCTTGTGGTTCTTGTTCAGGCCGCCGATGTAGATGATGAGGTCAGCCTCTTTGGCCTTGAGCAGGGCCTCTTCCCTCAAGCGCACGCGCTCCGAGGGGTTGACTTCGTCCACCTTGTCATACAGGGCACGGCCCGAGAGATACCCCTGGGCATAATCCACCTTGTCGCCATAGAGATTCTTGATGGCCTCAAGAGGACTGATGTCGCGCAGTGTCTTGAGCTCCGATGAGCCGCCGCCCTGAGTGAGGCTGCGGGTGGCATTCTCGCCCACAACGAGAATTTTCTTGTAACGCTCGGGGGCGATGGGCAGGATGTTCTTCTGGTTGCGCAGCAGGGTGATGCCTTCCTCGCCGATGACTTGGCAGGCCTCGTAGTGGTCCTCGCTGCACTGCTTGCCGATGGCCTTGTCGGGGTTCATGCAGGTGCGGAACATGGTGCGGAGCACGCGGCGAACCTTGTCGTCAAGATGGGATACGTCGAGTTTGCCCTCCTTGATGAGTATCTCCATCGGGCGGGCCATATAGTAGTCGTCGTAGGTATATTCCGATTCTTTGATCTTGCCGTCGGTAAAGGAGCCCATCTCGATGTCGAGACCTCCAGTGGCGGCTTGCCAGGTGTCGGTCGTGCCCCCCCAGTCGCTGATGACGGCTCCGTCAAATCCCCACTGGCGCTTCAAGATGCCGTTCAGCAGCGAGTCGTTGTTGCAACAGTGGATGCCTTGCCACAAGTTGTAGCTGCCCATGACGCTCCACACGTGGGCCTCCTCGACGGCCTTCTTGAAGGCGGGCAGATAGATCTCGTTGATGGCACGTTCGCTGGCGTTGACATTGACAGCAAAGCGGTCCACCTCCTGGTTGTTCAAGAAGAAGTGCTTGAGGCAGCAGGCCACGCCGTTGGCCTGGGCTGCCTTGATGTAAGGCACTACCATTTCGCCGGCCAGATAGGGGTCTTCACCCATGTATTCAAAGGCGCGGCCGTTCAATGGCAGGCGGGCCATGTTCACACCGGGGCCCAGCAGGATGTCCTTGCCGCGGAAGGCGAACTCCTCGCTCAGTACGTCGCCGTAGAGCGCTGCCAAGTCACGGTTCCAGGTGGCTGCCAGGCAAGTGAGTGACGGGAAGGCGACGATGCTGTCGTTGGTCCACTTGGCAGGTGACCAGGTGTTCCATTCCAGCTCCTCGCGTACGCCGTGAGGGCCGTCGTCCATGTTGAGCTGACGGATACCCAGGCGGGGCACGCCGGCGCTGGTGAACTTGCTCTGGGCATGAATCACTTGGATTTTCTCGTGCAGCGTCATGCGTGACAGCGCATCCTCGACGCGTTGCTCGAGGGGGGCGTTGTTATCCAGGTAAATCGGCTTCGTTTTTTGTGCCGATACGGTGGTCGTTGTCAGCATCAGGCCTATGACGATGGTCGAAATTAATCTTTTCATTATCTCTTGTTTTGGTTATTGGCTATTGTCTTTTGTTATTAGTTCACACATTATAGTTTGACGGTCACTTGCTTGCCGTTGTACTCTACCATCTGCCCTGCGGGATTCTCGAGGTCGAGCTCGCGGGGATTGTCGCGGGTGATGACAACGACGTTGAAGCGGCGCTGCTTGAGCATACCCTTGAAGTTGCCCTTGCGTTCGCCAATGGTGAGCGTGCGCGTGGCTTCGTCGTAGTTGAAGTCGATGGTGGCATATTTGCCTTTCTCATAGTTGTAGTTGGTGCCCTCGTCCTCATAGAGCTGGAACTGGCCGTCGGCACCGGTGTAAACATACAGGTTGATGAGTTCGGCGGGTTTCTCGTCGCTCCACTGCAGTTCGGGACCGAAGGGGATGATGCTGCCTTCACGCACATAGACGGGAATGCGGCCATAGGGGGCATCGACGATGAGCTTTTGGCCACCATTGATGAATTCGCCGCTGTACAGGTCATACCAGCCGCTCTGCTTGGGGAAGTAGACCTGGCGGTTGCGGGCTTTGTAATAGCCCACGGGGCATGCCATAAAGGCGGGACCAAACATCCACTGGTCGGGGATGTCGAGCACGTTCTTGTCGTCGGCAAAGTCCATCACCAGTGCACGCATAAGCGTGTAGTCCTTGAAATGGGCCCAACCGGCCATCGAGTAGAGGTAAGGCATCATGCGGTAGCGCAGCTTGTGGTAATAGACGATGCTCTCATAGGCGGGATGACCCTCGGGTGCGATGTTGAACACCTCGCGCAGGGGCCACTGGCCGTGGGCACGGTACAGGGGGATGAAGCAACCAAACTGGTTCCAGCGGGCTTGCAGCTCGCGCCATTCGGTCAGGTCGCTGTTCTCGTAGCCCGTTTGGTCAAACTCTTGCTGAGCGGCCACATAGCGGTTCTCGACACAGAAGCCGCCCTGGTCCATGCCCCAGAAGGGGATGCCCGACATCGAGAAGTTTAAGCCTGCCGTCATCTGGGCACGCATGTCCTCCCAGCGGGTGCCGATGTCGCCACTCCAGGTGGCGGTCGAGTAGTGCTGTTCGCCGGCAAAGCCGCTGCGGGTCAGCAGGAACACGCGCTTGTTGTTGCCCGTGGCACGCTGGCCGGTATAGATGGCGTCGGCATTGACGATGGAGTAGGCGTTGAAATATTCGGTCGAGCTGCCCAATGCCGTGGGTCCGGACAGGGCTTTGCGGTACCACATGGGTGTGCAGTCGCGTATGTTGGGCTCGCTGGCGTCCATCCACCAGGCGTCGATGGCATAGTTGTATTTCTTGTACAGGTTGTCGTCCATCTGTTTCCAGAACAGCTTGCGGGCACCTGCGTCATAGGCATCATAGAACGAGCCGCGGAATCCCAGCCAGTCGTGGATGTCGTCAACGATGGCTTGCTTGTAAATCCAGCCTTTGGCATCAAGCGCCTTGTGGTTGTCGACGGTCTCATAGAACTTGGGCCAGACGCTTATCATGAATCTGCCGCCCATGGCGTGGACCGAGTCGAGCATGGCCTGCGGGGTGGGGTAGCGCGAGGCCTCAAAGGTGTGGTCGCCCCAGTTCTCCAGTTTCCAGTAATTCCAGTCCTGAACAATGTTGTCGATGGGGATGCGGCGGTTGCGGAACTCGGCAAGCGTCTGCTCGATGTCTTGCGAACTCTTGTAGCGCTCACGGCTCTGCCAGAAGCCCAGCACCCACTTGGGATACAACGAAGCCTTGCCCGTGAGGGTGCGGTAGCCCGAGATGATTTCGTCAAAGCTCTGACCGGCGATGAAGTAGTAGTCCATGTCGCGGCTCATCTCGCTCCACACGGTGAGTTGCTCACGTTCGGCAGCGCTGCGGGGTGCCGACACGCGCAGTCCGCAATAAGACACGTCGCCGTCGGGTTGCCACTCGATGCGCAGCTGCGTCTTCTTGCCTGCGGGCACCTGGGCGGTAAATTTCCATGCGTTGGGGTTCCATGCAGTGCGCCAGCGCTCGGGAACCACTTCCTCGCCGCCAATGTACACCTTGATGTAGCCAGCATAGTAGAGGATGAACTGGCGCAGCGTCTCGCTCACGCGTTCCTTGGGCTCGATGAAGCCTTCATAGACTACCGTCGCACCGTTCAGGGCAAAGCCCTTCGGCAGGTTCTTGATGCCGCCGGGCTCGGTCAACTTGCCCAGTTCCGATCCTGCGGGCATGTCAAACTCAAAATAGAGGGAGTCCTCGCCGCGCACCAGGCGTTGGCCGTTCTTGTCGGTATAGGTGCCCGTCAGGCTGCCTTTCTTGCCGTGTTTGTCATAGAGGTTGAAGGCTCGGTTGAGCTGCAGGTAGTCCTCTGGGTTGCCAAAGCGGCAATAGCTATAGCTGTCCCACAGGATGCCGTAGCCGTTGGTACTCAGCACCATGGGCACGCTCACCTTGGTATTATACTGGAAGAGGTCCTCGTTCTTGCCCTTCATGTTGAGTTCGCCCGACTGGTGTTGTCCCAGGCCATAGAGCGCCTCATCCTGGTTCTCGAACTTGAGCGTCCAGGTCAAGCCTTTGCTCTGATCGTCGGTCAGGGTGCCGACGCCGATTTCGCGCTCGGGCACCTTGAATGGCTTGAACGACTTACCGCCCACGGCCTCAGTCGCCAGGACCTTGCCGCTCTCGTCGGTGAACTTGATGCGGCCATCGGCCTTGTTAACGGTTGCCGTCACGTTCTTGGCCTTGACGCAATAGCTGTCGCCATTGTCGGTGACCGTGAACTTGGGCTTGGCCGTCTGCGGCACAATCATCAGGCTGGCCGGCTTGGCCGGCAGCTGTGCCTCGCAGGTGGCCTGCACGCGCACGATGTTGTCGTTCACCACTTGCAGGCGTACCACGCGGGCGGCACCTGCCTGAGCATTCTCGATGTCGATTGTCACGAAGTTGCCTTCGGTCTTGACAGCAGCCTGTGCCACGGTGGCATACAGCGCAAATGCCGTCATCAAAAACAGTTGTATGGCTATTTTCATTTTAAATTGCACTATAAACGGACAAATTTACCATTAATTTTCGAAAAACCCCGCATATCAGAAGTTATTTATCTTTAATTTAGCCAAATGTGCTGCAGTTGATTGTCCGGGAGAGTAAAGACTTGAAAGAGATTATCGCCCGCCTCAACGAGCGAAAACTTGTGCAAGCCGAATGCAAACGAGCTCGCTCGATTTGCTGAGGCGCCGCCAAGTTTATCCAACCAGGCGCAGGACGAGTACCAGCGCCTCATGAATAATAAATCACCGAAATCTAAAAGAAAATGATGTGTTTAGCGAAATAATCGCTACCTTTGCAATAAACATAGAATTGTTTGTGGCATGCCAATTCATTGCACGTGGTGTAATGAGTCATTGTATAGTCCACATTAGGAATAACAACAATAAAGGATTATTCATTATTCATGACAAAAAGAGAAGAATTCCAACAGCATCTTAAACCAGGCGACTGGATCCAACCCTTTGCAATAGTTGATGACATAGTCCATCTCTATTACGAGCTATATGATGATGAAGTGCGCTACGACAAAACGCATCAAGTGGGTGATTATAAATATAGTATGGTTGTCTTCAGACAGTTTTGCTATCCAGATGGGCGCATTAAGCGTAATACTCCTGAATGTGAACGTTTGTCGTTTGTGTGGCCGCCCAAAAAGCAGGAATTGAAGGTTGTGGAGAAAGTGAAAAAATTGAACCCAGTCAAATTTGAACAATGGCTTCAAAAGAAGAAAGCTCCTTCAAGTTATCATTTTTTTGAGTATCATGTGGAGCATGGTACTGCAGCCGAAGTTAAAAATCAGATTTTGGCATTGTTTGAGAGTATGGATGGCAGCTTTACTTTTAGTGACTGGCTGGAGAAAGGACAGGCAGTGGATTTGGGCATAAATTTGTTAGATTTTATGCCATATGGATATTGCGCTCGTCGCCCTAACATTTCGTTTGAATTGTTCTATGACTATGGAGAAATGAGGGGAAAAGAAATATTGTTTACTGGCCTTCGTTTTATCAATCTATTTGAAATAGAATCATAGGGATTAATTGCCGTCTTTTCCAATCATACGCGGTTGATTTACCTTTGTCAGAGTAAATCAACCGCTTTTGCTTTATGATACTCACCATCAACGGGCAGCAAGCCGCCCTCAAGAAAGGCTCGTCAATAGAGTATGTATCGGAAAACCGCATCTTCACCGATGCCGACGACTACAGCATGGAGATAGAACTGCCACTGGCAGACTGTCCGCAGAACCTTGACATCTTCGGGATGATCACCCGCAAGGACATGGCTTTACTGGTTAAGGCGCATCCAAATTTATCTAAAATTTGTGAAAGCCGAAGACCATAAAGCTGGCTTTAATGGTTAAGGCGCATCCAAATTTATCTAAAATTTGTGAAAGCCGAAGACCATAAAGCTGGCTATAATGGTTAAGGCGCATCCAAATTTATCTAATTCTAAGAGAAAGTGAATGTTTAGTAAAAAATATTTGCTACATTTGTGCTAATAATAACATCAATCTTTATTAGTTATGAAAAAATTATTGCTTCTCTTGCTGTTGATTCCGCTGCTTGCCAGTGCGCAGAATCGGCCACGTGTTTCCGTTTTGGGTGACTCTTACTCGACTTTTCAGGGGTATATACCTGAGGGAAACGAGACATGGTACTATACTCCTACCGACACTTCAAGAACCGATGTGGACAATGTCACTCAGACCTGGTGGTGGCAGGTCATCAATCAGGCTGGCTGCCTCATTGAGAAAATTGACTCTTACAGCGGTGCCACGGTCAGCAACCACGGCTACAACAATGAAGATTACAGCTACAGGTCGTTTGTCACCCGGTTGCCTCGCCTGGGCAGCCCTGATGTGATTTTCATCTTTGGAGCCACCAACGACGACTGGGCTGGGGCGGAATTGGGCGATTATCAATATGATAATTTCGACCAGGCCGATTTCTTCACCTATCGTCCCGCATTGGCTTACCTGCTCCAGCAGGCAAAGGAGAGGTATCCCAATGTCAGAATCTTCTTTCTCATCAATGACATCTTGGACAAAGATTTTAAGGAATCGACCAAAATTATTTGTAGCCATTACGACATTCCATATATCGAGCTAAAAGATATTGACAAGAAACAGAATCATCCCACGGTAAAAGGAATGAGGTCAATTGCACAGCAAGTATTGATGTTTATCAACAAATAACAAGAGCACTGAGACCTCATTTGTGACTTGGATATAGGTCTTTTCAAGACATAGGCGGTTGAGCAACTTTTCCAAAATTATAAAAGTCAGGGCGAGTACCAGCGCCTCATGAACAATAAAAACGTGATTGAGTGAGCGTAATGCCAGGCTTGCATGAGCATTGCCGAGCGAGAACGATTTATCAAAATCACCGAAATCTAAAAG
>ONKF01000055.1 GCA_900318335.1 uncultured Prevotellaceae bacterium | reverse complement strand
CGCTACTTCTTTTTTTTCGGTTCCACGGGTGGGAATTTTGTTTTTTAGTTGTAAATGAGTAAATTTGCAGCCGATGAATGGGACAGAACACATTATTATCCAGGATCGGCTGACGGGAGTTAGCGCCTATGTTGGCTATCTGTGCCACGCCTATTGCCATCAGGGGGCATGCACATTTGAGTTTAATAACGGCACATATCGCATGACGGCTGGGGATTGCCTGCCAGCCTCGCCGACATGGGCATCATGCTTGCCGATGACACCATCAAGGCTATCGCAGACTCTACCGTCATCACTCCTGGCTGCTGCAAGCGCCTGACTCCCGACGAAATCGAGCAAATCCTCAGAGAATGCCGATAACCACCAGCAAATAAAGAAGCGGCCCCTGGCGAGGTCGCTTCTTTCACAGTTCTCTCAATGCCCTATTTACCTTGAAAGGTACTGCTTGACGTCGATGGCGGCACGGCAGCCGGCTGCGGCAGCGGCAATAGCCTGGCGGTAGTGCGGGTCGGCCACGTCGCCGGCGGCAAACACGCCCTCGACGTTGGTCGCTGTATTATGCCCCTTGAGCTTGATGTAGCCCTGTTCGTCAAGGTCGATCTGCCCGCCCAGGAACTCGGTGTTGGGACGGTGGCCGATGGCCAGGAAGAAACCGTCGATGGCGATGTCAAACAGTTCCTCCTTGTCGGTGCCCTTGAAGCGCACGAGGTGGGCGCCTTCCACGCCGTTCTCGCCATAGAGGCCCACGGTGTTGGTGTTGAACAGGATCTCGATCTTGTCGTTCTCCTGGACGCGCAGCTGCATAGCCTCGCTGGCACGCAGGTAGTCCTTGCGCACGATCAGATAGACCTTGTTGGCCAGGTGGCTCAGGTAGTCGGCTTCCTCACAGGCAGTGTCACCTCCACCCACGACGGCAACGACCTTCTTGCGGTAGAAAAAGCCGTCACAGGTTGCACAGGCCGATACGCCCTGCCCGGCATACTTCGTCTCGTCGGGCAGGCCCAGGTATTTGGCCGTGGCACCCGTGGCCACGATGATGGTGTCGGCTGTGAGTTGCTCACCGCCATCCAGAGTAACGAGAAAGGGGCGCTGGCTCATATCGATAGCCGTCACGAGGCCTGACTTCATTTTCGCTCCTAAGTTCACGGCCTGCTGGCGCATGTTGTCCATCAACTGGAAACCGTCGATGCCCTCGGGAAAACCCGGGAAGTTCTCGATGGTCGTCGTCTGAGTCAACTGGCCACCCACCTGCAAGCCCTCGATGAGCAAGCAGTCGATAGCCGAGCGCACCAGGTAAATCGCAGCAGTGTATCCGGCAGGGCCGGATCCGATAATCAATGATTGGGTATGGTTCATTTGTTGTAAGTTGTAAGTTGTTGTGTGGATCGTGGCTGAGCCGCGGTTTAATAAAACTACTTTAGCACTTCATCCAGGAAGTCGTAGAAAGTGGGATCCTCGCCTAATATAATGCGTGTTATTTTACCCTCGGGGGTTAATGAATACCGATAATAGTTTTTTCATTTTTGCTGTTGATAATCTATAAATGACGTTTTTGATGAAATTCGGGTGGTTTATTACCCTCCACCCGAATCTCCAATATGAACATCACTTGAATTTATGAAAAAACTTATTATTCATTTCCGAAGAGTTCGGCGAGTTTTTGAGCAAGGAACTCCCCACGGGCATATTCTCCCGACTCGATAACGGTGAGGGTTTCGGCATCAATAAGGAACATGGCCGGAATAGAACGCACCTTGTAAGCATCGGCAGCACCCATGCTGTCCAGGAAATTGGGCCATTGCAACTGTTCCTGCTGGAGGGCTTTGCGCCATGCAGCCTCGTTCTTGTCGATGCTGATGCTCACGACCTCAAATCCCTTATCCTTGTAGAGATCGTAGAGTTTTTTGACATTGGGAATTTCCTTGCGGCAGGGTCCACACCACGATGCCCAGAAGTCGATAAGCAACAACTTTTTGCCCTGTGCCAGGTCTTCAAGTGTCAGTTCCTTGCCGTCATCGCCTTTTACGGTCAATTGCTTGGCTTTCTGGCCAGTATCACCGGCTGGCATGATCTCGTCAATCATCTTCTTGCCGTACCAGCTCTGCTGTGCCTCGGGCGATAGAGATTCATAGAGAGGCTTATCATTGGCTGAAAAATAGGTCCACAGATAGATGGCCATCATCGGGCCCCAATAAGTATCCTTGTTCTCATCGACGATGCCCTTGTAGGTCTCCTCTACCTTGGCAAAGAAATCCTTCTCAGCTTTATCGAAGGCCTTGTATTCCTCGGTCTCCATAATCTGTTTCTCTCGGGCACTGTCCTTAGCCATTCGGGCTTCGTTAACCTGTTGGATAATCTGGGCGTGCTGCTCGTGATAGTCATTGAAGAGCTTGTCGAGATCGGCGCGACGCTGCTTGTAAACATTGAACTTGTCGGTCAGCGGTGATCCCTTGACAGTGACGTCCCAAGTGTAATTGATTACTCCGTTCTGGTCGGGCTCACCCTTGGTGGCCTTGCCCTCAATAGTGATATCTCCCTTCTCGAGCATAAAGGTCTCGACACCATACGAGTCTTTGACCATGAGGTTGACACAAATGGGCATCGGCAGGCTGTCGCCAATCTCACCCTTGAAGGTAAATTTACCGCCATTGACTGTAGCCTCGGCAATAGGCGATTCATTGTCGTGACTCATAGGCACGAGTTGCACAATGGTGCCATCGTCAAGTCCGGCAACATTACCCTCGACCTTATACTGACGGGAATTACAACTGCACACGAGCATGCACAACAGGCATGCGAATAATACGTTCTTCATTACTCTATAATCATTTAACGTTCAACATTCTGGGTTACGGTACCATTGCCTGAATTAGTTACAGCACCCATGGGGAAGGGCATTACCCACATGTGACTGTTGGGCGAGAGCGAGTAGTTCTTGCCACCCTCGACCTTGGTCAAGGTGCGGGCATGAGCCGGCTCAAGGTTTAAGCGACGAGCGTCACAGAAAGGGATGATCGTCTGTACCAAGGCATCATCCTTGACCTTGACGATCAAGTCGATAGCGGCATCGGCACTGGCAGCGGTCAAGTCTTGGTAGAACTCGGGAAGGATGCGTTTCTGGCGCACCTTGTTGAGCACCTCCATCGCGCCAGCGACATTGCCCGTGCGGGCCAGGCACTCGGCTTGGATGAGATAGACCTCGGTTGTCGTCAAGCCGCCACGGTTATAGTAACCGCCCGTGTTGGGGTTGTAATAGGTGGCACCTGCCATGGTGCGGATTTTCCAGCGGCTCATGAAGTGGGCATCGCCCTGTTCAAAGCGGCTGCCGCGGTCTTCACGCATCTGCAGGTCATTGCCCGAGTAGGAATTATTACCATGACAAAAGATGTAGTTCTCCACATAGTCAAAGCCCATGGGCGAAGTGATCGTCTGATAGACGTCAGGGGCACTCAGTATGTCAGCATTGTCATTGTAGAACTGTACCCAGTCAAACAGTTGATTATTGCGTTTCAGCGCCTCATCGGCATTGGTCAGGGCTTCCTGGTAGTGGCCCATCTGCAGGTGGACGCGTGCGGCCAGCGCATAGGCGGTCGCCTTATCGGCATAGAGCACGTTCAATGCCTTTTCGGGCAGTGCAGGCAAAGCCTCGTTAATATCCTGAAGAATGAAATCATAGATTCCCTGGACCGAAAGCTGCGTGTAGGAAGCACCCACCTCGGCACTGGTAATCAGGGGCACACCGCCATCGGTAGCCGCTGTCGCTGCGTCATAGGTCTTGGAATAATAGTTCACGAGGGTGAAATACTTCATGGCCCTCAAGATCTTGGCCTGTGCTACAACTTGCCCCCGCTCGGCATCGGTGGCTTCGGTCGCTGTGGGCGCATTCTCGATAAGCAGGTTGGCGGTAGAGATACCGGCATATCCATTGTAATAGGTTGTCTCATCACTCTTGTTCATGGCAACGCGGTCAGCATCCTCATTCCAGAAGTAGTTGGCATTCCACAACTCATAATAGGACAGGTTGCCATCCGAAACATAGCGATCGTTGAGCAGGAGGATCGCCTGTGTCACATCTTCACGGCAGTTAGTGTACTCATCGGCAAGCATGACCGAGAAGTCGTTGAGCGTGGTGGGAATCTTCTGTCCCTTAGGCACATTGCTCAGATAATCATCACAACTGCACAAGCATGCAAGCAGCACCAGGCAGGATCCTAAAAGCAGTCTATTTATCTTAGTTTTCATATCTCTCAATATTATAGTTGTTAGTTGTTATTTTCCGGTTTTTTAGAAATCCAGATAGAGGCCGAAGACATAGTTGGGTGCATTGTAGCCACCCAACAGGTACTTGGCCGAGGTGCTCTTGGCAAACGTCACGGCATTCTCCACATTGAACTGGAGGCGCGCACGGCTCAGGCTGATGTTACGCAGCCAAGCGTTGGGGAGGTTGTAGGCCAGCGAGATATTAGCAAGGCGCAGATTGGTCGCGCTGATGACATTATTGTCGGCATAGCCGTAAATCGTGCGCGACGCATCGCTGAACAAGGGGTTCTCGCCAAAGATGGCTGCGGGTATGTCGGTCTTGACCTCATCACCAGGATGACGCCATCGGTTGGTTATATCCTTGTTGACTGCACCCAAAGAGGTCACATAACTCCACAGCGTGTAGTTATAAGCCGAGTTAAGCATGGGCAGGTCGGTATTGCGCATCTTGTGTCCACCCTGGAACAGCCACATACAAGACAAGTCAAACTGCTTGTAGCCCAGATTGAGGTGGAGCGATGCCATGTGCATTGGCTCGGTGCTGCCTGCATAGATGATAGCGGCCAAGTCCGAAGGATTAGAAGCCGTTGCATTACCCGAAGCATCCAGCACCTGAGGCAGACCGTCGGCGCTCAAGCCAGCCCACTTATAGGCATAGATGGCATTGTAAGGATTGCCCACGATGGGATAAGCATCGGGATAGTCAAGCTGGAGGAAATAAACCGGAGCCTCCACATTGACATAAACCACCTTATTATTGTTATAGCTGTAGGTTGCCGTAGCATCAAAACGGAAGTCGGCAGTACGGACAATCTGACCGTTCAAGGTGAGTTCCACACCACGGTTACGCATCTTGCCATTGTTAATGCTATAGGTCGTGTAACCGAAACCCTCGGTAGGCACGCCCATCGTGTTGGCCAGCAGGTCAGTACCCATCTTGTTGTAGAACTCAATGCTACCGTTCAGGCGATTGTTCAGCACTGCGAAGTCCAGACCGATGTTGGTCGTGGTGGTTTTCTCCCAACGCAGGGTGGGATTGGGACGGGTGTTCACCGAGCCATAAACACCGCCCACGTTGGCGTTATTGTAATAGCTTGCTGTCATATAGGGGGCTGCATCCTTGGCGATATTACCGGCAATACCATAAGATGCACGAAGCTTAAGACGGTCCACCCAGCTGACATGGAACCACGGTTCACGGTCGATGTTCCATCCGGCGCCAATGCTCCAAATGGGCTTGTTCTGGTACTTGGAGCCCGTTCCCCACAAGTTGGAGCGGTCCCAACGGATGCTTGCCGAGAGCATGTACTTGTTGTCATAGGTATAGGCTGCATTGGCAAAGAAGGACACGAAGCGGTTATCGATATTGCGCAGACTGGCAAAGTCGCTGGGGTTCAATCCATAGCCGCCCATCAGGCCATAAGTGTTGTAGAGCACATTCTGGTCCACCATCGAGAAGGACAGCATGTCTGGATCATAGTTGTAGAGCGTGTTGTTGTCATAGTCGATGACCGTCTTACG
>ONKF01000056.1 GCA_900318335.1 uncultured Prevotellaceae bacterium | reverse complement strand
TTGAATTCAAGGTTCATATAGACTTTGCCTTTTCCCAATAAGGTGTCAGCAGGATAGAAACCATCCTCATTGACATAATAGTAAACCCACTTTACCCCTTCGCGTACAAAAGGCGTATACATGTACTCGTTAGCCACAACCTGTGACACCGCCATCAAGGCAAGGGCTACAAACAGAATGCTTCTTTGCATCATAGCAGTTATTTTTTTTAGGTTATTAAAGATTACTATATCGTTCTATAACCTATGAGACCACAAGCCGAATAATGACTGCATCATTTTGTTGATTTTAACTACCACGTGAATCGCAATCCGGCGGGAATTGTGATGGTGAACGGATGCTGCGTGCGGTAGGTTTCAAAGCCGCTGCCATCAGGAATGTAGTACTGCACGCCAGGCTCCGCAAAGATGCCGATGGTGGGCGTGATATTGTACTGAACACCGATGCCAATGCCCGTTGACCATTGCAACGGCACATCAAGGTGATGACTGTCCCGCAGTTCGGGCTGGTTGTTCAAGATATACTCTGTCGTGATTGTTGACTTGACCGGAATCTCCAGTGTCACGCCAGCCGAAGTGTAGATGCCCACATGTTTGCCGCTCCAAATCCTATAGGACACCTTCAAAGGTACGCCCAGGTAATCGATGCGCTGTTTCTCATCGATGCGGTTGATGCCTTCTCCCGTCTGGAACAACGAGTTGAGTCTTGTGTACTGGAGACCGCTCTCCATGCCAATTCTCCTGTTTGCTTGATACCTCAATGACAATGAATAAGTCAGTGGCAGGCTGTGGTGAGTCTTGCGCACGATTTGGCCATTGTTCAGCGGCTCATTGCTCGTTGCAATCTGTCGCATGATGAAATCCTTTTCAGACACCTCACTCGTGATGTCACTCTTTACTTCGAGATAAGCGATATAATCGCTCCAGTTATCAATGGACATTGTTGGGTCTGGTTCACCAGGAACGCTTGGCGCTATATAATCGGTGACGATGAAGTTGTGAGGCATCATCCGATCTGCCTCTGGGTATGGTTGCCCCGTGTAGGCCAGATCAGCCGACCAGCGCTTGAAATCGTCTCTCGTGGGCCGGATGGTGGTGACTTGACCGACGTTTGCAAAGTGGATGTCGCCGTTCAGTTTGAGGTGAGGCAACGCATTTTCAACAGGAACAGTTGTCGTGTCAACCATCTGTCTTGGCACTTCCTCATGCTGAGCTGTGTCTGTGATGCTCACATTTGGCTGCTTGTATCTTTCGGGGACAGTGATGGCCATGTCGCGGCTTTCTTTGCGTTGCTGATTGACGGGCTCGGTCACTTGTGGATTGTCATCGGTGACTGTGGGCTCGTTCGTCTCAGCCGTCTTTGGCTGTTGCTCGTCGATGGTTTTGGGCTGGCGCAGGAGTAGCAAAGCCAGGGGTGTGAGCAGCGCAAGCAGGATGATAGCCCAATACTTGGTCAACGAGTGCTGCAACATCTTCTTGGCGCGTGCCAGTTGCGATGATGAGGAATGGGCGGCAATGCCCAGGATTTCGCCGATTTCCTTGTGCGACATGTCCTGCATGACCGCCATTTTAAACACCTTGCCGTAGCCATTGGGCAGGGCGTTTACAGCAGCTATGATTTCGTCCATCGTCGGCATGTCGGTAGGCTCCTCTGCAATCCAAGTTTCATCTGAAATGTCATCAGCAGGGACCGTGATCAACGTATGATGGCGTTGCTTGTACCGCAATGCCACGTTGGCCGCAATGCTTGACAACCAAGCGTCAAAACGGTTAGGGTTGCGCAGATGATCCAGTTTGGAGAATGCGAGCACAAAGGCATCATGGGACAATTCCTCGGCCACGGCACGATTGCCCCATTATAGAGCTTGGCGATAGCCTGTTGGTCACCAGCCAGAGCTGCCCCGATGACACGCTCCATGTCCATCCAATAAAGTTGTCCTTTATTGTTATGATACCATATTGGATGAAAAGACTGCATGACGATGGAGATGTTTTTTCGATAATTCAAGGAACAGTCGTGAGCAGGCGGGCGATGTCGTTGAGTTTGAGGCATTGGTCTCGACGGATGGTCAACCGTTCGTTGTGGTGCTCCCATGGAGCGAGGATGAGCAGTTGCCCTCTGGTACAGGCTTCCATTCTTGTGCCACCGGGTTTTGCCAAGTCGGTGAAGCCGTTCTCTTGCAGGTAGATGAGCGGGAGACCCTCGTTGAATGCTGCTCGCATGACAGCTCTCTCGCCTGGCGAGATGGCGGGGGATACAAGCACGGCGCCTTGTCGGGCAGCCGTTAGGAAGTGTGTGACCTGTTCTTGGATTTCGGCTTCACTCAGGCGGCGTGAGCATTGCACCTGCAGCCGCATGGGGCGGTCGAGCAGGAAGCGGTTGCCGATGGCCGAGAAGGTCATTCCTGCCGCTTCCACGTTGCGCTGGACACGGAACAGGTCGGGATGCTCGCGTTTCATCAACAAGCGGCGAGGATTGTCGTTGAGGTAATGAATCCAGGTTTCCAGTTGGCCTTCACGCAGCAGCAGTTTGTCATTATAGCCACGGGCGAACAGCATGCCGTGGGAGCGGTCCTCGTTGCGGCGGTTTTTCTTGGGTTGTGTTTGTTGCGTTGACAACGCAACAGACGGGACTGGCGGGGCAATGTCAAGCACCAGCTCGCGGTAGTGGCGGTTACAGCTCTGCTTGAAGCCGCGCAGGAGCATGCCCAGGGGCTTCTCCATCTGTTCTTGAACAAACAGGATGCCGTGAAGGTGGTCGGGCATCATCTGCAGGGCGAGGACTTTGACCTCGGGATGGTGCAGCGAGGCCGCCCACCACTCGTCGCTCACGCGCTGGCCAAGGGGTGACAGCTCGATGCGGGGCGCATCGTCGCTGCCTGCTGGCACATTGCTCTTGCTCACCACTTGACCGAATAGCTGTCGCCGCCCCTCGGTGACCATCGTGATCATGTAAATCTGCCGGCCCGAGTAATCATGACCCACGCAGCGACGAAGCATGGAGGGCTTTTTCTCTCCAGCAAAGGGCTGTTGTGCTTTGTAGGTCTCTTTTTTCATTGGGAGTGAGTGATGATCGGTTCTTGTTTATTACGTTGCCTTGTATGTTGCGTTGACAACGCAACATACTGGACTACAAAGTTACTCATTTTTTCCCTTGGAGACGTACATAGGGGGTGGGGTGGAAGTGTTAGTTAATCTTTAGCGCTTTGAATTTTTGTTAAATCAAGCCCGTGAAATAACATTGTGGACAAAATAATTGCAAAAAACCGTGCCTCAAGTCGCAAAGTATCACTAAATTTGCGGGTCTTTTTGCACAAATGCGCGATGATTAAGGTTTTGCTATTGACATTGGCTATTGTGGGGCTGGCAGTGCTGCTGCTGGGCGTGAAGATCTTCTTTGTGAAGGGAGGACGTTTTCCAAATACCCACATTCATGACAATCCCGAGATGCGTAAGCGCGGTATCACTTGTGCACGTGACAAGGAATTTTATAACAACTAACAACAATAAAAGAAAAGTCAAAAAACATCGTTTGAAATGAACTGCATTAAACACTACATCAAGCTTGCTATGCTGACCGCTGTCCTCGTGATGGCTGCAACGTCATGTAACGAGAAACAGGCTGCCGAGGCTCCTAAGGCCGCTAACGGTGCCGCTCTCGAGAATCTCAAGATCCGTTACATCGACGAGGACTCCATTATGGCCAATTACAACCTGGCTAAGGACATCAACGAGGCTATGTTGCGCCGTCAGAACCAGTTTGATGCTGCCCAGAAGCAGCGTGGTAACGAGATCAGCAAGTTTGGCAACGCCATGCAGCAGAAGTACCAGAATAACCAGTACCTCACCGAGGAGGCCTTCAACGCCGACCAGGCCAAGTTGCAGAAGATGCAGGCCGATGCCGAGAATTATCTGGCCAGCCTCCAGCAGAGCATCCAGAATGAGCTCAACCAGAGTCAGATCCAGTTGCTCGACTCCATCGACAACTTCATGAAGGATTATGCCAAGAAGAAAGGCTTTGACATGGTACTGCGCAAGAGCGCCACGCTCTATATCGACGAGAAGTATGACGTGACCAAGGAGGTTGTTGAGGGCTTGAACAAGCGCTACAACAAGGTGGGTGGCAAGGTAGCTCCCGCTCCTGCCAAGGCTCCCGAAGCAGCAACAACAACCGCTCCTAAGGTGAGCGCCGAGAAGCCTGCCACTCCCGGCCAGGTGGACTTGAAGAAATAAGGTTTCATAATAATCAAGTTTGACTATCCGTGACCATGGTAAATGCCCGGTGTACGGATAGTTTTTTTGATGTGTACATGACGATTCATTAACCAAAAATAATTAAGTTACACGATTATGAAGAAATTAGCATTTATCATGCTTGCCGCCCTCATGCTGGGCGCATGCCAGAACACTGCACAAAACAATGCCTCTGCCACTGATGAGGCTGGCACCGCCGACAGCGCAGCCCGCACGACCCTCGTCGCCTATTTCTCGGCCAGCGAGGCCCATATCACTGCCCAGGTAGCCAAGACCCTCGCCGAGGCAACCGACGCCGATCTGTTTGAAATCGTCCCTGAGAAGATTTACACTGCCGAAGACCTCGACTGGCGTAACGAGCAGAGCCGTTCAACCATCGAGATGAAGGACTCGACCGCACGTCCCGCTGTGGCCACCAAGGTCGAGAACATGGCTCAGTACAACACCATCTACGTGGGCTTCCCCATCTGGTGGTACACCGCTCCCAGAATCATCAACACTTTCCTCGAGCAGTATGACCTGACGGGCAAGACCATTATCCCGTTTGCCACAAGCGGCGGCAGCGACATGGGCAAAAGTGGCGAAGACCTGCAGAAGGCCAGCGCTCCCAATGCCAACTGGATTCTCCCTGGCAAGGTTCTCAACGGCAATCCCCCTGTCGACAGCCTCAAAGCCTGGATTCAGACCCTGCCCATTAATAAATAATGAGACAAGGCTGATAATGGCTTAGAAGACAAGAATAATAAAAATGCGGGCGGCTCCTGGAGTAGGGGCCGCCCGCTGTGTTTAGGTAGGGTAGTGTGGAGATTACCCGAAGTTGTCGTAATGGATTGACGAGGGATCCACGCCCAGGGAGTCGAGCACCTCGTTGACCGTCTGGCTCATCATGGCGGGACCGCACATGTAATACTCGCAGTCTTCGGGAGCCTCGTGGGTGCCCAGATAGGTGTCGCGCATCACGGGAGCGACAAAGCCTGCCGTGTACTTCACGCCAGCCTCGTCGGCAACGGGATCGGGACGGTCGAGTGCCAGGTGGAAGTGGAAGTTGGGGAAATCCTTCTCCAGCTGCAGGAAGTCCTCGAGGTAGAAGACCTCGCTCAACGAGCGTGCGCCATAGAAGTAGTGCATCTCGCGGTCACGGCAATTGAGCGTGCGGGTCATGTGCAGGATCTGTGCGCGCAACGGGGCCATACCGGCGCCACCGCCCACCCAGATCATCTCCTTCTTGCTGTCGAAGATGGGATGGAAATCACCGTAGGGGCCGCTCATGATGACCTTGTCACCAGGCTTGAGGGTGAAGATGTAGCTCGATGCGATACCGGGCATCACGTCCATGAAACCGACCTGAGGTTTGGGTTTGAACGGAGGTGTGGCGATGCGCACGGTGAGCATGAAGCGGTCACCCTCGGCGGGATAGTTGGCCATCGAGTAGGCACGAACGGTAGCCTCGTCGTTGCGGCACTTGAGGCCGAACAGACCGAATTTCTCCCACGTGGGCAGGTACTCGCCCAGCGACTCCTTGTCGATGTCCTTGTCGTAGTCCATCTCATACTCGGGAATCCTGATTTGGGCATAACTGCCAGGGATGAAGTCCATGTGCTCGCCCGGGGGCAGGGCCACGATAAACTCCTTGATGAACGATGACACGAGCTTATTGCTCACGACAGTACACTCATATTCCTTGACCGACAGCACGCTGTCAGGCACCTGGATGGACATGCTGTCCTTGACCTTGACCTGGCAACCCAAGCGCCAGTGGTCCATCTGCTCCTTGCGGGAGAAGTGGGGCAACTCGGTGGGCAGAATCTGGCCGCCACCCTCGGTCACCTGGACTTTGCACTGGCCGCAGCTGCCCTTGCCACCGCAGGCACTCGACAGCATCACGCCGTTCTCGTGCAGGGTGTTAAGCAGGGTATTACCGCTGTTGACCTCCAGCTCCTTGGTCCCATTATTGATGTTGATTTTCACTTTGCCCGACGGCACCAGGTAGTGCTTGGCCACGAGCAGCAGGATGACGAGCAACAGGGTGAGCACCAGGAACACCAGCGCGCTCGCCAATACTGTGATAGAAGTGCTTGATATAAGTATCATAATCTTGTGTCCTCCTTATCCTAATTTAATGCCCAGGAAGCTCATGAATGCGATACCCATGAGACCAGTAATGATGAATGCGATGCCCACACCGCGCAGGGGCTTGGGAATGTCGCTGTAAGCGAGTTTCTCGCGGATGGCGGCAATGCCCACGATGGCAAGCAGCCAGCCGATACCCGACCCGGCGCCATAGATCATTGCTGTACCGGCCGACCCGAAGTCACGCTGCTGCATGAACAACGAGGCACCCAGGATGGCGCAGTTTACCGCGATGAGCGGTAAGAAGATGCCTAACGACGCATAGAGCGACGGGGAGAATTTCTCCACAGCCATCTCAACCAATTGGGTTGCCGAAGCAATCACAGCGATGAAGAGGATCAGACCCAGGAAACTCAGGTCCACGCCCGCCAGTTCAGGGCTGAGCCATTGCAGCGCGCCCTCTTGCAGGATGTACTTGTTGAGCAGGAAGTTGATGGGCAGGGTCACCACCAGCATGAAGGTGACCGCAATACCCAGGCCGAAGGCCGTCTTCACGTTCTTGGAAACTGCCAGGAACGAGCACATGCCCAGGAAGTAGGCAAATATCATGTTGTCGATGAATATCGACTTGATAAACAGATTAAGTTCTTCCATTGTTTCTTGTGGATTTAATGGTTAAACATGCTCATTAGTTCTCCTGCAATTCCTTGTTGCGTGCACGGTGAACCCAGATGATGCAACCCACGGTAATCAGTGCCATGGGAGGCAGAATCATCAGACCATTGTCCATATAGCCGTGCTCGTAGCACCACTGCGGAATCACGTGGAAACCGAACAGCGTGCCCGAACCCAGCAGCTCGCGGAAGAATGCCACAATCAGCAGGACGATGGTGTAGCCCAATCCGTTGCCGATACCGTCGAGGAACGACGGCCAGGGACTGTTGTGCATCGCAAACGCCTCGAGACGTCCCATCAAGATACAGTTGGTGATGATCAGTCCGATGAACACCGACAGTTTCTTGCTCACGTCATAGTTGTAGGCGATGAGAATCTGTTGCACAATGATAACCAGCGCGGCGACAACCACCAGCTGCACGATGATGCGGATGTTGGTGGGGACGGTCTTGCGCGGGCTCCAGACTGGCGGTGACGGCAAGCGCGGAGCAGATACCCAGAATCTGCACCAGAACGGGATTGTCCTTGGACAGCGGGTTGAAAAACGCTTCTTTATTTTTCTTGGATAACATAATCGTGAAGGGTTTATTCGGGTTGATTTACGTTAGTATCTTCTTGAACTGCCACTGGCTCAGTAGCATGCATCTTCTTGAGGAAGGGCTCGTAGGGGGCGAGGCAGTCGGCAATCATGTCGCTCACGCCGCGGCTGGTGATGGTGGCACCCGTCAGGGCGTCGATCTGCTCGGCTCCGTTGGTGGCCTTCTGGCCCTTCTTGAGCACAGCCACACTCTTGAACTCTCCATCGACAAACAGGTGTTTCTCCTTGAAGTTGTCCTGGAAGGACTGCTCGGTGATGCGTGCACCCAGGCCCGGCGTCTCGCCCTCGTGTGAGAAGTTGGCACCGTAGATGGTGTTGCCGTCATCGTTGACTGCGATGTAGCCCCAGATGGGACCCCACAATCCCGCGCCATACACGGGTAACACATACTTGATGCTGCCATCATCCAGTTTGCACTTCATGACGGGCAACTGGCGTTCGGCGAGCTTCACGTTCTTCTTCATGTCCACGTCAAAGGCCACGTTCTTGGCCGAGTCGGTGACATTGCCCTGGGCGTCGACCAGCAGGTCTTGGATGATGTATTTCTCATAGGTGTCCTTCACCTGGGAATCATCGGGCGACGCGATGTGCAGGGCGCTCAGGATCTGCTTGCGCGTGTCGTTGGCAATGTTCTCATTCTGCTTGGGCTTGAGTGCCATGTAGATGAACGCCAGCAGGGTGCCCACGAGAAGCACCATCACGGCAGCATACAGGATCTGATAAGTATTACTGTTCTTGTTCATAGCTTATCCCTCCTTATTCTTTATTAGCGGCACGACGGGCGCGGCGCTTGATGTTAGACGATACCACACAGTGGTCGATGAGGGGCGCAAAGGCGTTCATCAGCAGGATGGCGAGCATCATGCCCTCGGGATAGCCACTGTTGTAAACACGGATCAGGATGGCAAACACGCCGATCAGCAAGCCATAGATATACTGGCCCACTTTGGTTCGGGCTCCCGTGACGGGGTCGGTTGCCATGAATACGGCGCCAAATGCGAAACCGCCCAGGCACAGCTGGGTCATCGGGTCGAGCATCGACGCGGGATAGGTTGCGCTGGGCAACGCGTTGGCCAGCGCTGCCATGCCCAGACCGCCGACAAATACCGAGCACATGATGCGCCACGAGGCAATGCCCGTGAGCAGCAGGATAGCGGCGCCAATCAGGATGGCGATCATCGAGGTCTCGCCGGGAGAGCCGGGAATGAAACCGATAAAGGCGTCCATGCAGCTGATGGGCTCGCCCACGATATTGGTCATGGCGGGTTCACCTATACTGGTAGCCACTTGGCCCAACGGTGTGGCACCCGTGAAGGTGTCAACCACCGTGCCTCCGCCCATGCCCAGGGCGCTGTCTATCTTGACAAACGCCTCGTCACCGCTCATGCGTGACGGATAGGCGAAGAAGAGGAATGCGCGGGTGATGAGGGCGACGTTAAAGATGTTCATGCCGGTGCCGCCAAATACCTCCTTGGCAAAGATAACCGCAAACGCCGTGGCAAGTGCTGTCATCCACAGCGGCGTGTTGATGGGGACAATCAGGGGAATCAGGATACCTGTAACCAGGAAACCCTCCTGAATCTCCTTGTGGTGAATCTGTGCGCTGATAAACTCGATACCCAGACCCACGCCATAGCTGACCACGATAACGGGTAGCATGGCCAGCAGGCCATACAGGAACATCGTGATCCAGCCCGTGTGGGACTGCCCGATGGCCAGATAGTGCTGGTAGCCGATATTGTACATGCCGAACAGCAAGGCCGGCAGCAGGGCAACCACCACGGTGATCATGGTGCGCTTCAGGTCATTGCCATCGTGGATGTGGGCGCCCGACCGCGACGTGGCGTTGGGCGTGAACAAGAAAGTCTCCATGCCGTCATATACCGACTCTAACTTGGCGAACTTGCCGCCAGGCCGGAACGAGGGCTCAATCTTGTTCATGAAATTCCTTAATGCTTTCATATTCAATGATATTGTTGAATAGCGATATTAATTGATTCTTACTTGTGAATGTTTGCTGATGTCTCAAGTTCAAGGCGTCATGTTTCTAAACTCTAACCTCTAACCTTCACTTCTCACAGCCTGTGAGAAGTGAATATCACGACATCTCGGCACGCAGTTTGTCCAAGCCCTCGCGCACGATGCGCTGAAGCTCCAACTTGCTGGTGTCGGCAAACTCGGCAAGGGCAAAGTCCTCGGGGGCAATCTCGTAGATGCCCAGTTGTTCCATCTTGTCGATGTCACCACTAATGATGGCCTTGATGAGGAACTCACCATAGATGTCCATCGGCAACATCGCGTCATACTCGCCCGTGCGGACGATGGCACGCTCACCGCCCTTGATGCGGCTATCCATGCTGACGGGTTTATTGAGGCCGCCAAGCCATGTAGTGAATGTGCGGTAGATCGAGTAGCGCTTGGGATTGAGCGATGCCCAGCCCATGAACTCGTCGGGCTTGTTGTTCTCGGGAATGATGGTGATGTGGCGATAGGGGGCAAGCAGCCACTCATTGGGCATGACTTTTACGCCTGTGAGCACGTTGCCGCTGATGATGCGGCTGTGGGCCACGTTGGTGAGTTCGTTCTTGAGAACGGTCTCCAGGTCGGCACCCATGACGGTCTTGACATAGCGGGGCTGCTGCACCATCTCACCGTCAACGGCTACCACGGTGTCGAAGCTCACCTTGCCTGTCGTGAACAACTCGCCGATGCGGGCCAGGGTGACGATGTCCATTGTCCACACGGTTTCACCCTTGTTGACGGGTTCAGTGTTAGCGGCCTGGATGCCGGCATTGCCGGCAGGGTGGGGACCCACAAAGGTGTTGACCTCGGCTCCGGGGGCGTCGATGTTCTGGCCCTCGCGCACGCCGATGTAGACCTTGCCGTCGGTCATGCCTTTCAGCACCTCGACACCCTTGGCGATGTACTGGCGCTTGTCGCCCAGCACGATATCCAAGTCGGGGGCGAGAGGCGCCGAGTCAAACGCGGTCACAAACACACTGCGGGGACGCACACCAGGCACGGGCACCACGTCATAGGGGCGCTGCCTCATCATTACCCACAGGCCTGATGCCAACAGCACTTCCTCGGCTGGACGCTTCAGGTCAAGCGTGACGGCTTCGCCTCCCTGGTCGGGAGCGATGATGATGGCGTCGATGTGGCGGCGTTCGCCACGGCGCACCTCCTTGACAGTGCCGCTCACGGGGGCAACAACCTTGATGGCCTCATAATTCTTGTCGTGATAGAGGGGCTCGCCGCAGGCGACGCGCTCACCCTCTTTCTTTTCCATGCGGGGGATGACCCCATGGAAATCATCGGGGACTATGGCAACACTCTGTGGCTGGCTGGTAGCGACAATCGTGTCGTCGCCGATGGCACCCACAAGGTGTATGTCCAATCCCTTCTTGAGTCTTACAGTTGCCATAAAATTACTATTATTGTTTTTATTTGTATTATATTTAATAATGTGGGGACAAAGATACAAAAAAAGTGAAAAAATCCATCCCATTGTAGATAAAAACTGTCATAAGACCCCATTTTACCTCGTTTGCGTCCGGGCTTTGCCATTTCTGATCATGTGATTTAACGACCAGTTGGGGTTCCTGTCCCATTCCACTGCCGATGGCAAAAAGTCATTGTTAATAAAAAAACGAGAAAAAAATTTCTTCAATGTGTGGTGTTTTCAAATATTTGTGATATATTTGCGTTAATTTTTTAGGCAAAAAGGCTTTTGAGAAGTGCCCTGGTGGTCGCCTGTTGCCGTGAAATTTATTGTGTTTCAATCGCTTGTGATATCTTGTCACAGGTTGATTGGTATGTTTAACCACTGGTTTTGACGATAAACTTTAATAACTAAATTTATAATTTTATTAATTCATTTTTTAAAACTAATTTAAATTATGGCTGAACAAACAAACATTCAGAAGCCACAGACCGCTGCCAAGAAAGAAGTGAGCAGCAAAGTTAGTGGTATCAAGAGCGCATCGCTCGTCATTCTCGTTTGCTTTATCTTAGCAGTGTTGTTCTATCTCTTCGTTCTGGGCAATCCCGGCAACTTCAAGGATGCCGTGAACAAGGAAGGTCCCCTCAACCTGCTGGGTACTGTGTATAAGGGCGGTGTCGTTGTGCCCGTGCTTATCACCTGCTTCCTCACTGTGATTGTTCTGTGCGTTGAGCGTTGGATCGCTCTGGGCAAGGCTAAAGGTAAAGGTAACACCACCAAGTTCGTCGAGGACGTTAAGGCTGCTCTGCGCAACCATGACCTCACCAAGGCTGAGGACCTCTGCCGCAAGCAGAAAGGTACTGTAGGCGCTGTTGTTTACGCAACCCTCCAGAAGTACAAAGAGATGGAGAAGGACACTATCCTGAGCAAGGAGCAGAAGGTTGCTTCGATCCAGGCTACCCTCGAGGAGGCTACCGCTCTCGAGATGCCCGCTCTGCAGCAGAACCTCCCCGTTCTCGCTACCCTGACCACCCTCGGTACTCTGATCGGTCTGTTCGGAACTGTGTTGGGTATGATCAAGTCGTTCCAGGCTCTGTCTGCTTCGGGTGCTCCTGACTCAACCGAGCTGTCAACCGGTATTTCGGAGGCACTTGTTAATACCGCCCTCGGTATTGCAACCGCTGCCCTCGCACTGATTGGCTACAACTTCTACACCAACAAGATCGATAACATGACCTATGCTATCGATGAGCTGGGCTTCGCAACTGTTTCTACCTTCTCCGCTACTCACTAATTATTGGTTAGCAGCTGTTTAAGTAATCGTTTTTAAACAAACAGATTAAGGTAATTTAGAAATATGGGAAAAGTCAAAATTAAAAAGAAAGAGACGCGCATCGACATGACCGCTATGTCCGATGTGACGGTGCTTCTGTTGACTTTCTTCATGTTGACTTCTACATTCCTTCAGAAGGAACCCGTG
>ONKF01000058.1 GCA_900318335.1 uncultured Prevotellaceae bacterium | reverse complement strand
ATGGGTTGTCGCCAGCCCGACGCTGCAACTCGACCGCTATGCCAAGCTGTGGACACAGATTGCCACCCGTTTCCAGAACTACGACCAGCACCTGCTGTTTGAAGGCTATAACGAGATGCTCAACACTGCCCAGCAGTGGAACCAGCCCAGCAATCTGTCCGATCTCGTGTACGTGAACCAGCATGCCGCCAAGTTTGTCGAGGCAGTGCGCGCCACCGGTGGCAACAACACCTACAGGAACCTGATCGTTTCGACCTATGCCGCTGCCCATGGTACCGCCGTATTGAGCGGTCTTAAAATCCCCACCGACCCCTGCGGTAACCAGAGCCACATCGCCGTCGAGGTGCATTCCTATGACCCCTGGGACTGGTTGCACGTCTACAACATGACCTGGACCCCTGAATGCCGCGAGGTTCTCAAGAGCATGTTCAAGGATTTGGAAACCTACTTCATCTCCAAGGGATATCCCGTTATCATCGGCGAGTATGCCACCAACGGTGCCGGCGAAATCACCATTGACAAGAACAGCACCACTGCCCAGAAGGCTGAGGCCGGCAAGCAGGCTGGCGACATGAACCGCCTGTGCAAGAGGTATGGTGCCGCCTCGTTCTATTGGATGTTGCTCGTTGACGGAGCCGACCGCAGCGAGGCCACCTTCCACTGGTCGATGGAACAAGTTGCCGACTCGATTGTCAACGTGTATAAATAATTATTGCTGTTCGGCAATAGTTTTTCCGTTTTTCCGTGTGGGCACGTGTTGCCTCACGCTAAGACGCCAAGTTTTTTTCAAACAACACGGACAACGTTGAACAACAGGAACAACACTCTTTTTAATTCAACACAACCTGGTTGTTTGTAAATGCACCAACACAAAGCCGCCAAGCCCTCTATATCGGCCTGGCGGCTTGCTTTTAAGCCCTACGGAGCTATTCACGGACACTAATGAAAAAAGCAGGTAGGGCGCTGGATGGCGTCCTACCTGTTTAATGTTTCACTAAAATGTCCGTGCCGTTACTTGAGGTTGGGCAGCTGGTCGCGGGTAATGACATAGGCATTGCTCATGGCGTTCTTCCACCAGGCATCGCTGCAGAAGTTGCTGCCATACCATACCATGAACGAACCCCACTTGGCTCCTGCACCCCAGACGTCGGCAATGTTGGCAAAGCTGGTGTTACCGTCAGCGCCACACTCGCCCAGGATAACCATCTTGCCGCTATAGGTAGCCTGAATCTCGTCAAACTCCTGCTTGTTCTGAGCGGCGTTGTAGCCGTACAAGTCGCGGGCAATGATATCCACATATTGGTTGCCGGGATACCAGTCGGTGTCCTGGTTGTAGTTAGCGCTATTGCCGTTGTAATTCTGGGTGGTCCATACCCAGATGAGGTTTTTCACGCCCTTCTGCTTGAAGTAGTCAAACATGGCGACCCACAACTTCTTGTAGGTATCGGCGCCGTCATATCCCCACCAGAACCAAGCCTTGGTCCATGAGGCCTGTTGCTTGGCACATGCATTGCCCGCACCCTCGTGGAAGGGGCGCCACATGGCAGCGATGCCCGCATCCTGCAACTTGAGCAAGACGCTGGCCACCTTGTCCATCTGGCCATAGAACCACTGGTTTTCCCAAGTGCCGCTGGTCAAGGCATTGGACGCCTTGAAGGTGGTCTCACTGGGCGTGCAGGTCACGCCTGAGCCATCGCTACCGGGAACGGTGCTCGCAGTGAGAGGCACGTTGAAATGCCACATGAGCTGGACGATACCGCCGGCGTCGGACCACTCCTTGACAGGCGTTATGTCGTTGTAGTTGATCCAATTGTTCTGGGGAACATAGATCTGGATGAAGTCATAGCAGTTCATGGCGGGATATTTACCAGTCACGCCCTTCACATAGTCAGCCAGACGATGGTTCCAGTTCACCTCGGCCATGACGCTCGAGATGGTCTTGCTGCCATACTGCGACCACAAGTAGGCCAGCAGTTTCTTGGCGGGTTCGGTAGTGGCAGCCACAGGTTCCTGACCTTCGGCGGGAGGAATCACGGTAGCCTTCTTGGTCTTGAAGTTCAAGGTAAACTCGGGAGCCGATGCCGTAGCGTCGGTAGTAGAAACGATAGCGCCCTTGGCTACCTTGACAGTATAGTCTGTGCCAGCAACGAGCGACAACGGGATATCCACCGCCATGGTCGTCTGTGGATTGCTCTTGGCAGCAACTGCAGTTCCGCCCACCGTTATGCCGGTCGAGGATACGACCTTGACCGTCGTGTTATAGGTCAAGGTGAGCACAGTGGTGGTTTCAGCATCCACCTCGGCTCCCTCGGCAATGGACTGCCCCCGCAAGATCACGTTCACGCTGGGCGTGGGGTCATCAGGGTCATCTTCGCTACCACACGAGGAGAAAGTGAATACCGCCGGCAGCAGCATGAGGGCGAATAACGCAAGATTAACGAGATGATTTCTTTTCATTGTCTTTACCTTGTAATGTTGTGCAAAATTGTTGTACTCGGGCAGTGATCGATGCGATGTAGCGGGCACGGCATTGCTCGGGCACCGTCTGCGCCATCTTTAGCAAGCAGTCCTGATAGGAAATCCACGCCCGGCGGGCATGGCCTATAGCCGACTTGCGCTTGAGCACGCTCTGACCGATGAGTTTGAAATAAGCGCTGTCGATGGGAGCCATATCAGGCCACTCGCCAATCTCGGCGACATTGTCGGGACCATAGAGTGCATCATTCAAGATGGCGTCGAGACTCATGACTTGGGTCTTGGTGCCCACACGGGCCTCGGCCTCCATTTCCTGCCATTCGCCATAGGCCTTCTTAGCCTTTTTGGCGGCATGGTAGAACTCGGGATAGTGGCGCAACACATCATCAACGCGTGCCGAGCACAGCGTGTCGCCGGGCTCCACAGCGATGGTGTCGATGCCATAACCCTCGATATTGGCAATGAGGTCTTCCTCCTGATGAGTGTCTTCCTTTTCCTCCTTGTAATAATGACATGAAGTCAGCATCAATGCTAACGACACGATAGCAGACCAAGAGAGGACTCGCCGACAGTTAAATGGGAATTTCATCATTAGTGTGTTATAATATATGAGGATGTGTCATAAATCTCGCCAGTTTTTATATCCGTGCTACGCACGGAGAAATCAAACAAAAATTTCTATTCTATTTAATTTCTCGGCCGTCAGGCCGATTAAAAAACTACAGGCCCATTATGACACATCCTCATCATTTAGAGATTGAATGTCAATTGGATTACATGGGAGCTACGGTCACCTTGGTCAAGACGAAGTTCTGACCCTGGACGATGAACGTGCCGCCCCACCATTGCTGGGTGTAAGCCGCATCGAGCATAGCCTGAGTGAGTGTCAACTTGATGCAGTTGCCGTTGCCAGCAAAGTCATAGGCACTAAACTCACCCTCGCCAACCTCGGCAACAGCCAGATAGGTGGGACCCCAGTGGCCCTCAACAATCTTGGCCTGCCAGCCAGCGCCAACCTCGCCATAGAAGCGAACCACGCTGCCTTCCTGCGGGTTGCAAGCAGCCAGCTCGGGCGACGTATCGCTACCGATGGTGATGTTGTTGCCCCAGCCGCTGGTGTCCTCACGGCCTTCCCAGATAACCTGTTCGGCGCCAGCACCGATAAACTTCACGTACTGAAGCTTGATGCCGTCACCCCAGATAACCATACCTGCTCCGCCGTTGCCAAACATCTGAGCGGCTTCCTCGCCAGTGATGTTGAACACGAGGTCGGTGACATCGGGGCCAGGAGTGATGTTGCCATCAGCACCATACATGTCTGCCAGGCCACTGAGCGGAGTGCTCCAGTCACCCATGCGGAAGTTGAAGATGGGGTTACTCTTGGTAGCGACAAAGTGAACGGTCATCTGACCAGGACCGGTGATGGCCTCCTGGAACTTGGTCCACAGGTCGCCACTCCAGTTGAATACGCCCCAGCTGCTCCAGCCACTCAGTTCCTCATTACCCTGCCAGATAACACCGGCGAGCTTGCGGATCTCGAGAGGATAGGTAGCAGTGATGTTGGAGTTCTGCTTAACCACCACATCACCGTCAACCAGATACTCGGGAACGGTAAAGGTCAAAGTGTTGCCGGCGATAGAGTATTCATCGGCGCTCAAGGGTTCAGAGCCACCAGGCAACTTAACCTCGATGATGCGGTCGAAGTTCTCACCATACAGGGTGACAACGTCGCCAGCAACGAGGTCGGTGTTCTGTGACGCACCAGTGATGACAACGGTGGGAACCGAAAACGCATCGGTCTGCAATGCAGCGCCCGAATAGAGCAGCAGCGAGATAGCACCCGACTTACACTCGGCGGGAACGGTTGCGGTAATGGTCCTGTTGTCTTCCGAAACAGTGAAATCAGAAGCGATACCACCGGCGAACAGCACTTGCTCTACCGTGTGCAGGTTGGTACCGTGGATCTTGATCTGCTCGCCAAAGTCGGCTGCGGCAGGCTCAAGGCTCAGATAGCTGGCCGAAACGATCTCGAGCGGAGTCTCGAAGGTGTACTCCCAGTCAGCACCGTCATTCATGGTGATGGTACCGGTCTCGGCTGCCAGAGGCACGCGAACGCGGATCTCGCGACGCGAAACATATTCAAAGTCTTCGGCGATCACCGAGGCGCTCCTGGTGAAGATAACCTCAGCAATGTTATAGACATAGTCACCCGTGATTGAGATGATGTCGCCTGCACTCAGGCCTTTGACAGGAGTCACATTGGTCACCTCGATGGGCTCTTCAAACACGAGCGTACCAATCGAAACGATGGTATCGTTGCCGGCAACCAACCTGATGTGACCGGGAACAGACTCGTCGGGAACGTTGCAATAGATGTTCTCATTGTCGCTGCGGTTGAAACCCGAGCGCTCAACGATGGCATTACCCGGGAAGATGACTTTGTCCACCTTCTGCATGTTGGTACCCGTGAGGCGGATTTCAGTATTGCGCAGGATGGGCGACGGTCCATAGGCCAGCAGGTTTACACCCGACTTGTTATAGGGGTCGGTGACCAGGTCCTCATCATTACAGCTTGTGAGCGAAACCCCAACAAGGGCTACCACAAACAGGATGAAAATATTTCTGAACTTTTTCA
>ONKF01000060.1 GCA_900318335.1 uncultured Prevotellaceae bacterium | reverse complement strand
CGATACCGTCATCAACGGACTCACCTACAAAGCCATGCACAAGTACCATGGCGGTGCCATTAACGCCAATAATGACACAGTGCCTATCTACATGCGTGAAGCAGACAAGATCGTATACGCGATAGTGCCAGATGGCAAAATGTATCCCGATTGCCCTATCGGAAACTCCTTTTCACCCGGCATTTATGACCTCATCAGTGAAGGCAAGGAGTTTATCTTATATGATTTCAATGATCCCGTAGCCTACTGGGATAAACTTGTAAACCAATCAGGTTATGATGACCAGTATCAGCATTTCTACACCGACACAATAGCACTTGGCACTCATCTGGCTAAGCAATATGTTGGAAGCCTATGTGGGGGAGATTTCCGTATCATTGAGGGAGTGGGCATCGATGCATTTTCAAGTTACACGCTTGATTTCTTCCTGGTGTTGCCAACGGGTTACGGTACCTATTATGGCCTAAGCCATGTTGTCGAAGGGGGTGAAATAGTCTATAAGGGACAGAAGTTTGACGAGAGCATTTTGGAAAACAAGCGTGGTGATGTCAATGAAGATGGGGTGGTCAACATTTCTGATGTCACAACCCAAATTGAGATTCTGTTGAAACGATAGTTACTGCTGTAGCGATTCAATTCAATTACTAACGATACTCGTGCAGTCCTTGATGGATTGAGTGCATCTACACTTGTAGAGAACCAAACCATCAAGGATTTTTTATGTATAAACTGACTGATTACCTGTATAACGGACTATTGTATCTCAACAATATGTCCCGACCACAGCACAAGCGGTTGAGCCAACTGATGATTTATGCCACAACGGCTTGCCAGTCACATTGCAAGCACTGCAACATCTGGCAGAAAAAGCGTGAACACCTGTCGCTCGAAGACATCAGGCGCGTCATGCAGAGCCGTTGCATTACAAGCAGGACGACCGTCGGGCTCGAAGGAGGAGAATTCATCCTGCATCCACAGGCTGATGAAATCATGGCATGGTTTCATCAGCACCACCCTAATTACACGCTGCTGACTAATGGCCTCGCTCCTCAACGGGTTATCAATGCCGTGAAGCGATTCCGCCCGCGCCACCTGTATGTCTCACTCGATGGGGACAAGAAAACCTACAAGAGGATGCGCGGCTGCGATGGCTATGACAAGGTGATTGAGGTCGTTGAGGCATTGAAGGACGAGGTACCGCTGTCGCTCATGTTCTGCCTGTCGCCGTGGAACTCGTTCAAGGATATGGAGCATGTCATCAATGTGGCCTTGCATTACGGCATTGATGTGCGCATCGGCATCTATGGTACGATGGCGTTCTTTGACACTACGAGCGAGTTGCTCACGATGAACGACTACACAGAGCAGATACCGAGCAACATCCACAAGACTCAGGAGAATTATGATTTTGTCGCCCTTTATGACCAGTGGCGACGTGGCAACCTGAAGCTATGCTGCCAAAGCATCATGAGCAGCATGGTCATACACAGCAACGGGGACGTGCCTTTGTGCCAGAATTTGGACGTCAAGTTGGGCAACATCCACAATCAGTCGCTGGATGATATTTTCAACGGCAATCAGGCTTGCGAAACTCAATGTCGGTATTCCTGGCAGTGTAACGGGTGCTGGATTAACTTCCACCGCAAGTATGACATCATCCTGATGCGCAACCTCGAGCGTTTACTGCCAAAAACACTCATTGAGCGATTCTATGGTCCCTATCAATGGACAGATGACACCAAAATGACCTATCATAAACTGTTGAAATCATGATAAAGCAATTCATCAACCGCTATAAGCGTATGCGCACCGAGCGCTATCTCAACGAGACCTATCGTTGTCAATACGCCTTCGTCGGCATGGGACAACATAGTCTGACCAACCTTTATCCCGTGCTTCACTACCTGCAAGTGCCGTTGAAATACATCTGCGTGACCAGTGAACGCAAGGCACGGCTCATCGAACGCAAATTTAAAGGGATAAAGGCGACGACCCGACTTGATAATATCCTCAACGACGATGAAGTGAAGGGTGTATTGGTTGCAGCATCGCCTAATGCCCATTTTCACATCGCCTCACAAGTACTGCAAAGCAGCAAATCTTTGTTTATCGAGAAACCGCCTTGCCAATCGGTCGCCCAACTGAGAGAACTCATTGCCATGCAGGAGGCTATCAGGTCCAGGATAGCGATGGTGGGGTTGCAGCAGCGTTATTCGCCAGCTGTCCAAATACTCAAGCGCCGATTAAAGGGTGAACAACTGCTCAACTATGACCTGCACTATCTCACGGGGGCTTATCCCGAGGGCGATGCCTTGCTCGACTTATACATCCACCCGCTGGACTTGGTCACATGGCTATTTGGCAAGGGCGAAATCATCTCCTATTTAGAGATTGCTGAGCATTCCTATATCCTGATGCTTCGCCATCAGGACATAGTTGGAACGATAGAGTTATCCACCTGCCACTCCTGGCAAGACGCGCGACAGTCACTGACTGTCCACACCCGCTCAGGCTGCTATCACTTGACCCAATGCGAGGAGTTGAGTTTTGTTCCCAATCAGACTGTCATCGCAGGCATCCCTATAGAGAAACTCTTCCCTCACTGCCAATCGGTAGAGTATCTACACCGACACGACAACTTCTCGCCCATCCTTGCCAATAACTCCATCTACACTCAAGGCTATTTTCAGGAGGTTTCCACATTCATTAACGCCGTCGAAGGCAAGAAGGCGAATGTCCTTACCGACCTTCAATCCGTTGAGCCAACACTAAAACTGATTGACGAGATTATGGGATAATGGCATATTGGCAATTTTTGGATTAGTCCAGGATGCGGGGCTCGGGGATTTCTTGACCGCGGCAGAAGCGGACTGCAATGTGACGATCGTCGCCTATGTAGATGAAACGTTCAAGGCGTTGCGTCAGTGTGTAGTTGCCGTGGTTGAGGTCGCTGTCATCAATAACGAGGGCATCGAACTCATAGCCCGGCTCGAAGCTGCCCACGCGTCCGAAGAAGCTGCCTGCCGACTTGGTGGCAATCCAGAATGCCTCGGAGAGCGAGAGGAAGCGATCGTTCTTGTACTTCTGGTAGTAAAGTTTGCTAACCTGAATGGCATAGACCATCACGCGCATGATGCTCATGTCATGGCCTCCGCTGATGTCGCTGCCCAAACCCACTTTTATACCCCTGTCGAGTAAGGCGCGAATGGGCGCGATTCCGGTTATCAGGTTGATATTTGACGTGGGGCAATGCGCCACCATCACGTTGCGACGGCTCATCAGTTCCAGCTCTTCGCCTTCACTGAAGACGCAGTGGGCCATGATGGTTGGTGTCTGCCCGAACAGGCCATAGCGGTCATAGGCATCTCCATAGAAGCGGCTCTCGGGCTCCAACTCACGCACCAGGGCGATTTCACCCAGGTTCTCAGACAGGTGAGACTGCACGGGCACCTGGTACTTTTGTGCCTGTTCACCGCAAGCCCGCAGCATGGCTGGCGAGCATGAGGGAATGAAACGTGGCGTGATGATGGGTCTGACGAGACCGTCGGGGTCGTTCCACTCGGCGATGAGCGCCTCGTTCGCGGCCTTGGCATCATCGACAGTCTCCAGCAGGGGGTCGATGGAGTTGCGGTCCATATTTACCTTGCCGACCAATGCACCCATACCAGCCTCGCGGAACAGTTCCATGAGCAGGCGTGTGCTCTCAAGATGGGTGGTGGCGAAGGTAGCGGTGCGCATCGTGCCATAGCGCCACAAGTCGTGCACAAAGCGGCTGTACATGCGACGTGCGTAGCTTGTGTCACTGTATTTCGCCTCCTCGGGGAAGGTGTAGTTGTTGAGCCATTCCAGCAGTGCCAAGTCCATGGATATGCCCTGGTTGCGGTATTGCCCCGCATGCACGTGCATATCGTTCATGGCCGGAATGAGCAGGCAGTCGCCGTAATCTATCACCTCTCCGGGCTGCTGGCCAAAAGCGTCGGCGCTACTGGCCACGTCCACAACGCGCCCGTTCTCCACGCCCACATAACCGTTTTCCACAACTTCAAACCGGTCCTTCTCGCGAGTAAAGATGATGTTAGCCTTGTAAAGTTTCATAAAGATAGATTTTTAACGATATCGATGATGAAAAATTGTTTGTTGCAAAGATAGCTAAATTTTTAATTCCTCGGTTTTTTTATTAACAATTAAGTGAGGATTCAAGAAAAAGTTGTAACTTAGCGGTTGCAAACCAAGCGCTTTGAAAATAATTCAATTAACTACTTAATAACTAACAATTTAACCATAATTTTACAATGCAAGTAAAAGATCTGAATCCGCAGGCAGTATGGTCAATCTTTGACGAGATTACCAAGGTGCCCCGTCCCAGTGGCAATGAGGAAGGTAAGTTAGACAAGATCCGCGCATGGCTCGTGGACTTCGCCAAGAAACACAATCTGGAGTACAAAATCGACAAGACCGGTAACGTGGCCATCTTCAGGCCCGCCGCTCCT
>ONKF01000061.1 GCA_900318335.1 uncultured Prevotellaceae bacterium | reverse complement strand
AATGCCCACGTAGGTGATGTCGTGCGACATCATCGCGTCAAAGCGGATGCGCATCTTCTTGCCCTTGCTGCCGTCCACGTCGTGACTGCGCAGGATGCCATAGGTGATGGTGTTCTCACGAGCCTCGTCAGGCGTGGGAAGACCAGTGGCATCAGTGCGAATTTCGTTACCGTTGATTAAGTAAACTCCTTGATTGATTAATTCTACCATGATAAAATTTAAATGTTAATTGATATAGGGTTATTAATTCAATATTGCGTGATTAAATAATGTGAGCGCAACCATGTCGGCACTGCCGCCTGGAGAGATGTTGCGGGCGATATAGTCGCGGTTCATCTGCTCAATTCCGGCCATGCTGTAGTTGTCGAGCAATGCGCGGGCCTCCTGTTTCACCTGCTGGGCCTGTTCGTAACCCACACGGTGAATGACGTTGGTGTCATCCAGCTGGCTCATGATGAGCAGCAGCAGGCGGTGGCAGGCGGTCGTGGCGTCGCTGGCGAGCCATTCACGATAGGCGGGTAACCACTCGTTGTAGAGCTGGGGATAACCTGCCTTGGCCAGGTCCAGGGCTCCAGTCACGCGATGGGCATTCACGGCATTGTTGCCGTGGGTGCCCGTCGTGGGAGTGAATCCGTCGGCGACCTGATTGATAAGTTCCCGCAACTGCTTGCTGTTGACCATGCCGTCACGTGCCATGCACCATGCGGCGGCCATAACTGTCAGCCCCATGGCAAACAGTGCTCCGCGATGGGTGTTTACACCGCCGGTGGCGTTGAGCATGGCTTTTTCGGCCTCGATACCGATTTGGCGCACCTCTTGGGCATCAGGAACCTCGAAGTGCTCACCACAGGTGTTGCCATATAATGCCAATCGCACCATGAAGGGATGCAACGCATCGATGCTCTTGTCCATCAAGGCCAGATTCATGTCCTTGTGGGCACCGTTATCGTTGCGGTCCACTAACCCGGGTTTGGGAGTGGTGTAGAGTTCGGCGCGCAGGGCGTCGGTGGCCAGATGGGCGATCAGGTAGGGCTCGGTTGTTTTAGGCACCAGAGCGGCCGCGTGGCTCAATGAACCGCCATTCAATGCCTGGCGCATACTGGATGCGCTCACAGGCTGGGCGTTCAGTACCAGGCGCTCCACGGTTTCGACCTTGATGCCATGGGATGGCAGTTGCTCCCGCATGAGCTCGTTGTAGCGAGCGGTCAGCGCGTCAATGGGCTCGCTGCCCACATAGCGTGTGGTCACGCCCAGGGCGGGCGCGATGTGACGGGCAAACAGGTCCAGGTCGAGCGTGATGTGGGTGTCGGTGGCATCGGTCACCTGCTTGAGAAAGTAGGTGGGGAACGTCAACTCGCTGATGGCATAGTCGCTTCCCTCGACCACCACCACATTGTCCATCTCCTCACAGGCGGCTTTAATCATGGCCAGGCGCTCGGCATAACTGAACACTGAACGGTCCTCGCGCACGGCGATGACATAGAGTGTTGATGCTGCCTGGGCAGCCTGCCTGATGAGGTAGTTGTGGCCAAGGGTGAACGGGTTGGCGTTCATCACGATGGCTGCAGCATCGTCGGGGCGGTCGCCACGCATGTGGCGCAGGTAGTCGGTATAAGCACCGATACCTCTCATGCCGTTTTCCATCAGGATGGCATGAGGAGCGCTGGCAATGACACGGAAGCCCATGCTCTGGAAGACCGTGCGGTTATCAGGCTTGGTATAAACCTTTACCGAGTCGGCTCCCTGCTGGCTTGCCATGCCGATGAGGTGGCTGATGAGCTTGTTGCTCAAACCTGTCTCGCGGGCGGCTTCGCCCACGGCTATGCACTTGATGACATTGCCCTGCAGACCACCGCTAGCAATTATGTTGCCGTCATCATCGGTGACGGCGGCATAATAGTCCACGTCCTCAAGACGCAGACCGCTGTCGGCAAGGAAGCGCTCCACCTTGGTCCTGTTGGACTTGAGCGAGAGCGGCATGTCGCAGATTTCAAAGTTATCGTACATAGTCGTTGACCAGTTTCTCGATGTGGCTCATCAGCTCCTCCTGGGAGTGGCTGTGGTTGCGCATGCACCAGCGGGACTCGTGTTCGCACAGCAGGCAGCGTCGGGGCTCACCACCCACCTCCTGGCGGCTGATGGGCATACCGTCGGCACCCATGACATCAATGTCGAACAGCCGCCCTAACGGGTGGCTGTCTTCGATGTCACAAGTCACACGTTTGGCCTCGAGTGCCGGCAAGTCGGTAATGAGGTAGGCCTCATAGCCGGTTACCAGGTCACGGGCGCGTGTTGCCTGCACGTGCTCTCCCAGTCGGTCGAGCAGTGCGGTGAGTGCGGCCTGTGCGGTCACCACCGAGTAGAGATTACGCTTGACGCTTCCGGGCATCACCACTGTCAGGCACACGAGGGTGCCGTCGGGATGCTGCTGGAGTAACTGCTGTTGAAGCTGTTGACGGTTGTCACGGCTTTGCAGTAGGGCGTCGAGCGTAATCTCCATCGCTGATGTCTATAGTTTTATTGGTTCGTTCTCAGTAGGTGGATTAATCCACGATGTTCTTGATAACATCCTGAACAGAGCCGTCGCGGTTCAGAACGACACCGACAACCTTGTCGCCGAAGGGCAGGGGTGCGGGATCGCCAATGATCGAACGGGCCTTGGCAGCCAGGTCGTGGATGTCCACGATCTTCAGGCCGGCAGCCTCCAGACGTTCCTTGATCTCGGGACGGTTGGGGTTAACTGCGATACCATACTCGGTAACGACAACGTCAACGTTGCTACCCGGGGTGATGAGGGTGGTTACCTCGTCAACGACACAGGGGATGCGGCCGCGCAGCAGCGGGCAAACGATAACTGACAGGGCCGAGTCGGCAGCGGTGTCGGGGTGACCGCCAATGGCGCCACGGATGATACCGTCGCTACCAACGAGCACGTTCACGTTGAAGTTAACGTCAACCTCGAGGGCCGACAGGATAACGACATCCAGGAAGTGGGTTGCAGCACCCTTCTCAAGCATGGCTGCATACTCATTGGCCGAAACGCCTTTGTGCATCGGGTCGTTCATCAGTGACTCGGCAGCAACCTTGTCAAACGACTGAACGTCAATCAGACGGCCGATGAGGCCTTCCTGATGCAGCTTAACCATGTGGCTGGTGATGCCACCCAGGGCGAAGCTGGCCTTGATGCCCTTGTCGATCATACCCTGACGCAGGTACTTGGTCACGGCGAGCGAAGCACCGCCCGAGCCGGTCTGCATTGAGAAACCGTTCTCAAAGTAGCCACTGTTCATGACCACCTTGGCAGCCTGCTTGGCGAGGAGGATGTCGCGGGGGTTCTTGGTGTCACGGATGGCACCCGAAGAAATCTTGCTGGAGTCACCCACCGAGTCAACAACGACAACGTAGTCCACGTCGGCCTCGCTGATGGCGTTGTGCTGGTTGGGATAGTCCACGAGGTCATCGGTCAAGATGACGGTCGTGTCGGCGTACTTGGCATCGGGCAGGGCATAACCCAGTGAACCGCAGATGCTCTTAGCATTCTCGCTGGTCGAGAAACCGGCAGCGTTACCCAGGGGGTCGCAAGATGAAGCGCCCAGGAAGGCAACGTCGATGTGCAACTCACCACTCTTGATGGCATAACCGCGTGAACCGTGGCTGCGGAACACAACGGGCTTCTCCATCAGGCCATGGGAAACCTCGGTAGCGAGCTTGCCGCGCAGACCGCTGGTGTGCAATTGGGTGATAACACCGTTCTTGATGTGCTCAATCAGGGGTTCGTGCACGTCGATAAGGCTTGAGGAGGCCAGGGTCAGGTTCTTGAAGCCCATCTCAGCGAGTTTGGCTACTACCATGTTGATGACCTTGTCACCGCCACGGAAGTGGTGGTGGAACGAGATGGTCATGCCGTCCTTGAGGCCGCTCTTCTTGATAGCTTCCTCAAGCGTCACCACCTTGTTGCACTTGCGCTGCAACTCAAAGCGGGGTGTCGGGTCTTTCTTCATCTTGGAGTCGTTATAGACTTCCTTATTCATCTGCTTTGCAGCCTCGGCAATCAGGGCTGCTCTATCTTTGATACTGTTCATGCTAAGTCCTCCTTTGTCAAGATGCCCGACGCGATGGCCAGGTCGATGGTA
>ONKF01000070.1 GCA_900318335.1 uncultured Prevotellaceae bacterium | reverse complement strand
ACTGTTGAAGATGCTTGAGCATCCCGAGCAATACACCGAGCGGCAGTGGCAGGACATCCTTGCCGATGATGAGTGCCGCGAACTCTACTCGTTGATGGCAAAGACCCGCAGCGCCCTTGCCAGCGAGCAGGCCGACGAGCGGCTGAGCGACGAGATGATTGACGCGCAGTGGCAACGCTTGGCTGGTGAGCAGCATGAGCGGGCCGTCATCGTGCCCCTGTGGCGCAAGATCGCCGCAGCTGCCGTTGTGGTAATCGCTTGTGTGGGCATCGCCATTGCAGCGGTGCATACCAGCTTTTTCGGCCTCAGGCACAGCGAAAACCACCCCGAGAAGGTCGTCCAGCAAGGCAATAACCCAGAGAATACCGCCACCGATGAAGCGCAGACTCCCACGCCCGACACCTTGTCGATGGCTGCCGGGCCCCGCCTGTTTGAGGAAGTACCGCTGGAGCAGGTGCTCGCCGAACTCGCTGCTCACTATGGCGTGGAGGTGGAGTACCGCTCGGACGACGTGCGGTCGCTGCGCCTGTTCTATCAATGGGAACCGGAATACTCGCTGGACAAGGTGGTCGAGATGCTCAACAACTTCGAGGCCATCTCCATCCGGCACGAGGGTAACCAGCTGATTGTGGAATCGAAAGACCTGAAGTAACCCTACCCATGAAGCGAACAATCACATTGCTCATGTGCATGGCGTTTGCCCTGCTGCTCACGGCCGTTGCACAAAGTATCACGCACACCTTCAGTGACGTGTCGATGAGCGATGCCTTGAAATATCTGCAACAACACACAAGCCGCTACAAGATCGTCTTCAGACTACAAGGTGACGACCACGGTCAAGAACAAGTCCGTGCCCGACGCCATCCGTCAGATGATCGGTTTCTATCCCATCAAGATGACCAGGAAGGAAAACCGCGAAATCTACGTTGAAGCCATCCTCAAGACCGAGCGCCGCCTCAAAGGCGTGGTCGTGGATGAGCACAACCTGCCGATGCCCTATGCTAACGTCACCTTGCTCAGCCCAGCCGACTCGTCGATGGTGGGCGGCGGCGTTACCAACGAGAGCGGCCGCTTCGTCATTCCCATCGAGCACGGCAAGGTCATCGCCCGCATCTCCTACGTGGGCTACAAGACCGCTTATCGCCTATGCAACCGTGACAACGTGGGTACCATCAAGATGCACCCCGACATTACGGCCCTCAAGGAAACCGTGGTGACCGCTGCCAAGATGCAGATTGAACGCGACGGTGCCAATTACACCCTGCGCAACCTGGGCGGCACCATCATGGGCAATGCCGGCAACGCACTCGACCTGCTGCGCTGGACGCCAGGTGTTATCGTGGGCATGAACGAGGACATCTCCCTCATCGGCCGTGACGGCAAGACCGAGGTCTATATCAATGACCGCCGCATCACCAACAACGCAGAGCTGAAAGCCGTCACCTCGCAAAATATCAAGCGCGTGGAGATCATCCGAGAGCCTGATGCCCAATATGCCTCCAATGTGGCCGCCGTCGTCAAGCTGTACACCCACAGCCCTTACAAAGACAATTTGGGCGCCAGCCTGATGAATGTGCTCGACATCAAACACAAGAAATCCAATACCACTACCGTCACCATCGATGGCAAGCGCGATAAGTTGTCGGGCAACGCCTCATTCTCCTATGGCCATTTAAACACGGTCGCTTTTACTCAAGGGTTGACCGAAATCGCTGGAAATGGTATAGAACCGTGGAGTTATACAAAAACCGACTCGACATCCTACCAAAGCAGCGGGGATGATTTCCAGTTCTTTGCCGGCTTGAATTATGCCTTCACACACAAGAGCGTCTTCGGCTTGCAGTTCAATGGCAATTACCGCAAATTGAATCTCGACCAATTCTCAAGGCTGAAGACCGCCCAATACCTTCACGGATTCGCAGTTACTGAAGACATCATTAAACGCAACAGCACATCGGCCAGTTACCTGTGGCAACGCAATGACCACTCACAACTGCTGCTGATAGCCGACTATGCGACATCACGACAGCGAGACGACCAGAATCTCTATGAGTACATTAAGCCTACTCTTGACCCTGGCGGCGAGTCCTCTACAATCATTAAACAATATTTTATCGTCGACACCAATGATTATAATATCGTGACGGCTTCGGCCAAATATGACTTTGTCTCTGACGGGTGGAAAAACCACACGGGCCTCGAATGGGGTTATACTGC
>ONKF01000062.1 GCA_900318335.1 uncultured Prevotellaceae bacterium | reverse complement strand
CTTGCCCGCATCGACACGATGGTGTATCACTATCATGAGCAGGAAGCCTTGCCCCTGTTGCAAGAGATGAACACCGGGCAGATGAGCAAACAGGAGCAGGCCTATCATGCCGTGTTGCTGTCAATGGCATTATACAAGAACTATATCCCCAGCACCAGCGATTCGGCAATTAACGAGGCCGTCAACTATTACAAGAGGTCGGGTGATGACTTGAAGTACCTGAAAGCGCTTATTTCCCAAGGCTGCGTCTGTGAAGACATCGGCGACCTGGAACGGGCGGTGGAGAGTTTTCATCATGCCGAACAGTTGCCGTTAGCCACCGACAGTTCAATGATCGCCTACGCCAAACTGAGGCTAGGCACGCTGTACCAGTCACAGGTCGTGGGAACCAACACCCTGGCCTTGCAGAAGTATAAGGAAGCGCTTCCTGTCTTCAGGGCGCTTGGTGACAAGCATTATGAGATTGTGTGCCTGACAAGTATTGGGGGCATCTACCGTAATATTGATGATAAGCATGATTCGGCAGTGGTTTATATGAAGGATGCGATCAAGTTGGCCCAGGAACAGGGCGATGAGTATCATGCTTTTGCCAATCGCTATACGCTGTCAGAGTACTATCTCGTGCGGGAACATAATTACGAGTTGGGCAAGAGATATGGTCTGGAGGCTGTCTCTGCTAATCCTGCCATTATCGACCATCCCCGAGCCCACTATCGGCTGGCATCGTCCTACTTGTTCATGGGCCAGGGGGATTCTGCCGTTTACTACCTGAAGCGGGCACCCCGGGCGACCAATGCGCGAGACAGCATCGTGTACTACGAGCTGATGTCCGATCTGGAACACGAGTACCTGAGGAATGAAGAAAAGTCAAAAAACTATCTCCAATTGGCTCATCGCATGGCCGACTCGATAACCATCAATGGGCTGAACCATAGCCTGCTGGAGGTGGAGAAGAAATATGATGTCCAGCTGGCGGAGTTAAACCAGGTCAAAAATGAGTCCCGCATTCGAGGGGCTTTGCTTCTGGCTGCCTTGTTGGCCCTTGGACTGCTGGCGCTGGCCTTCCTGCTGTGGAAGAACAGAAGCCAATTGAAAATGAGGCAGAACGAGGTGGAGATGCTCAAGGCGGACCTTAACGGCTCGCTGGAGAGCCTTAAACAGATGCAGGAGCGGCTTGACGCGCGTGAGCAGGACCTCGTGAATGATGAGAACAAGAAAACCCAGAGCGGTGAACTGCGTGCCATCATCAACCAGCAGATTGACGCTGTGCATCAACTGATGGCTTGGTCCTATCAATATGACAGCGACAAGTTTGCCGCTAAGTTCAAGGAGATGATGACCGTGCCCGGCGTGAGCGATGACAGTAGCTACTGGTCACATCTGCAAACCCTGGTCAACGAACTCCACGATAACGTGCTCGTCAAGGCGCAAGAAGAGGCGGGTGGCACATTGAACGACAGCGAATTGAACCTGTTGGCCCTCTATTGCTGCGGTTTCTCGCGCACAGTGATTATGGTGACGATGGGCTACAAGAGCATCGGCACCGTTTATAACAAGAAAATCCAGATCGCAAAGAAACTGCACGTCCCAGACCTTGATGACTTCTTATGCTCGCTGCGCTAGATGCTCGCTGCGCTAGATGCTCGCTGCGCTAGATGCTCGCTGTGCTAGATGCTCGCTGTGCTGGCAGTTTAGAGTTTAAAGTTTAGAGTTTAGAGTTAGAGGGGCGTCCGTTGTTGGAATTTGAAAACAAGAAATACAAGAAGAACATTTTATTGATATCAATAAATATATTTGTCTTTTTTGTATTTCTTGTTTTTAAACTTTAGTGTGAAGTGAAGGTGTTGAGGGTGGTGATGAGGTCGGTGGCAGTGGTGGCGACGAGGGTGCGGGTGAGGTTCTTGCCGCGGGCAAAGGGGGTGCGGGTCATGTCGGCGAGTTGCTGGATGGTGGAATCGTAGATGTCGTCCAGGTTGGCGACGATGATGGGGCGGCGGTCTTCATCGCCGATGCACATCACAGCGAGGGTCGACATCCACTCGTCGAGGGTGCCGATGCCGCCAGGGAGGACTACAAACACGTCACCCATAGCAATCATGCGCTGCTTGCGGTCGGCAAGATCTATAGTGGCCACAACGTCGTCGCACAGTGGATCCAGACGGTGCAGGAACATCTCGGGGATGACGCCCACGCAATGCCCGCCCGCCTCGTGTACGGCTTGGGCTGTGACGTGCATGAGGCCAGACTTGACACCGCCATAAACGAGGCTGTGGCTGTTCTTCCCGATCCATTGGCCCAATGCCGTGGCCAGCTGCTGGTATTTCTCATCGAGCTCGTCCTGAGCACTGCAATAAACGACAATATTCATGATTTCATGTATCAAAGGAAGACAATAAATACAATAAATACAAATAGTTAGTCCTTAATCGCTGGTTCTTTGTGAGAGCGCGGATGCCTTTGTACTTGTTGTATTTATTGTTTTCATTTTTTTCTTTTTTTTGTTGTTATAGGACTGTGTTGCCAATGATGTGCTTGACTTCCTTGAAAAGGTAGTTGTGGGTGGTGCCGTCCTCGTGGCGCAGGGTGAGCGTGCCGTCGGGAGCGATGCCGTCAACGCTGGCCATGAAACGCTTGCCCGCTGCGTCCTCATAGGGGTGCAACTGCCCGTCGTTGCGGTACAGGGCGGCCATGTAGCGCTGGTGCAGGTTGGTGCGGGCATTGTCATCGGCCAGTTCGGCTACGAGTTGCTCGATGCGTGAGCACACGCGCTTCAATAGCGCCATCAGGTCGTGTTCGTGGTCCGTGATATTGATGAGCGATACTGGATTGGGCGCGTCGCTCAGGAAACGCTCCTGATTGACGTTGATGCCGATGCCCACAATACAATGGGCGATGTCGCTACCGTCCAGCGAGTTCTCCAGCAGCATGCCACACACCTTCTTGTTCTGCCAATAGACGTCGTTAGGCCACTTGACGGTAAAACCGTCGCCAGCCTCGGCACTTAGCGCCTCGACGACTGCCACCGCAGCGGCCTCGCTCAGGTAGAACTGGTCACGGGCCTTGACGGGCGGGCGCTTGAGCAGCTGTGAGAAAGTGAGGTTCTTGCCGTCCTCGCTCTCCCACGAGTTACCTTTCTGGCCGCGGCCTGCCGTTTGGCTGGGGGTATAAATGACCGTACCGCCCGGCAGCGTTGCTGCCAAGCGGGACAGGTAGGTGTTGGTGCTCGCCGTCTGGCTGACCTTGATATAATGAGGCATGGTCAGGCGGTGGGGAATGTCATCTTCAGGGTGCGGCTCTCGTCCTCGTTGACGGTGATGTCCACGCGCACGGTGTCGTCGGGCAGCAGTCCGTCGATGCGCTCGGGCCACTCGATAAAGCACAGCGCCCCGCTGTCGAAGTAGTCCTCGGCGCCCAGGTCAACGGCTTCTTCCTCCTTTTCCAGGCGGTAGCAGTCAAAGTGGTAAATCAGCTCGGCGGTGGTGTCGCTGCGGTACTCGTTGATGATGGCAAACGAGGGTGAATTGGTCACATCGGTCTCGACGCCAAGCTGCTTGCACAATGCGTTGATAAACGTGGTCTTGCCGGCGCCCATCTCGCCGTAGAAGGCATAGACGGTGAGGTCGCCCATCTCGGTCATGAATTTGTAGGCGGCTTCTTCGAGGGCTTCCAGATTGGGAATCGCTATTTCAATGGTTTTCATTTAGTTATTTTATTTATGGATAGTCTAAAGGGTGGTTATTTCGGGGATAGCGTCACGATGGGCACGAGCATCTCCTCCATTGAGATGCCGCCGTGCTGGAACGTGTCGTTATAGTAGGAAACGTAGTAGTTGTAGTTGTTGGGATAAGCAAAGAAGTCGCGGTTCATCGCAAAGATGTAGGTGCTCGAGATGTTGGGAGCGGGCAGGCCCACGCGCTTGGGTTGCTTGATCTCATACACTTGCTTGCCGTTGTAGGTCAGGCTCTTGCCCACCTTGTAGCGCAGGTTGGTGTTGATGTTCTTGTCGCCGATGACGTTGATGGGACGGTCCACCTTG
>ONKF01000064.1 GCA_900318335.1 uncultured Prevotellaceae bacterium | reverse complement strand
TCTTGTGAGCACGACGATCCCGTCAGTCCCATCAAGCCGCTTGAGCAGCGCACAGTGTTGCTACTCACCAGCGAAGGCTACATCTATGACCAGTCGGGCCAAAAAATCAAGGAACTACCTAACTGCGAGGAGGCCAACGAAATCATCAGCGATGGTGATGACTACTTCGTGTCGGGCAAAACGACCAAGGAGCGCGTGGGCTATTGGAAAAACGGCAAGTGGAACACCCTGCACGTGGATTTCATCGACGATGTGGAACACTGGACCGATGGCATCGGCAAGTGGGACTACTACATCTTCCTGTTTGACTACCCTAACATCTTGAGGAACAGCGGCATCTTCCCGCTTGAAGACTGCGCTGACTTCCAGCCAGCCGACAAATGCATGTCGGTGACTGAGGGTCGCTGTTATGTGGTGGGAAGGGACCACCCCATGGACGATAACATGTACCAGAATGCGGTGCTCTACAGCGAGAGCAAGGGAAAGTATGTCAAGACCGTCCTTCCCAAGTCACGAGCGGACATCAATGCCGCTGCTTATGCCGTATACGCCTATGACCGCACGCACACGGTGATTGGCGGACGCAATGGCGAGGACCCCTGCCTGTGGATCGATGGACAGCTGCAGATACTTCCGCGCCTCTACGATACTCACGACAGGACTGGCGAAGGCTTGCCTGTGGCCTACGTCAACTCGGTGACTTGCTGCAATGGCCACACCTATGCTGTGGGCAGCGATGTTCAGGAAGACGAAGACCATAACGAGATAGCTATGCTGTGGGTTGATGGGATGCCCTACCATCTGACCTCAGACCAGGAAGGCTTGTATTGGTCTTGGGCTATGGAGGTCATCGGTTATGGAGACGACTGGTATGCGCTCTCCCTGGAGATGTATGATGTGCCAGGCGACCAATACAGCATCAGTATTGTGGTGTGGCTCAATGGAGAGGTCTACCGCAGGTTCCACGGCATCGATATCGTCAACTTTACTGTGCTTTAACTAATTTAATCCTAACTATAAAAGATGAAAACAATGAAAAGAACTATATTTTTACTCGTGTTGGCTTGCATGTGTGGCACTATGTCGGCCCAAATCACCAATATCACCAAGGACAAGCGGCAATTTGATGCCGACAGTGTTATCGAGGAGTTTGACAAACTGCCGTTTTTCGGGCCTTTCAAGGATACCTATTTCACGGTGGGTTTGCCATTGAACGAGAAGCCTAACGAGTATAACAGCGACGTGAAGTTCCAAATCAGTTTCCGCCAGCGCCTGACCAAATCCATCCTTCCTTTCCACAGCCACCTGTTCTTGAGCTACACGCAGAAGGCGATGTGGAACATCTTTGAGGAGTCATTGCCCTTCCACGACCTGAACTTCAACCCCGGCATCGGTCTTCAGAAACTGATTGTCCGTAACGGCAAGGCTGTGGGCTCGGCAATTCTGATGCTCGAGCATGAGTCCAACGGGCGTGACGGCGAGGCATCGCGCAGTTGGAACAAGGTGACGCTCAGCGGAAGGGCGCTTATTGACCCGCAACTCATGGTACATGCCAAGACTTGGATTCCCATCATTGATGGAGAGAACAACAAGGACATCCTCAAGTACAGCGGTATCTTCCAGGCCGGCGCCCAGTTCCTGTCCACCAACGGGCGCTGGGTGGCCGATGTCACCTTTGTCAAGCGCAAGGGCTGGAACCTCAATTTCAACTCCACCGTCAACGTGGGTTACCGCATCCGGCCAAGGGATAACCAGTTCATCATGCTGCACTTCTATGATGGCTATGGCGAGAACATGCTGGACTACAACAAGTACCACTGCCGTCTGCGCATCGGCTTATTGATCCGTCCGAATTTTTTCAGCGAATTCTAATATTTCTAATATTCACATAGTTATTGACAAGTTTTCATGATGATGAAGAAAACCATTCTTATTACCTGCCTAATGCTGCTATGCGTAATACCATTGCATGCGCAGCGCATCCAAGTGGTGGATGGCGATGGAACGCCCATCCCGTTTGTGACAGTCACAACCAACGAAGGTAAGTACATAGCAAGTACCGATATTGACGGTTGGATTGAGAGCGTAGGCGAGAACACCACGATCCATTTGTCGCAAGTGGCATATAAGCCCCTGACGATTGCTGTCGCTGACATCAAGGACGGCCGAATCACCCTTGACGAGGCCGGTTATGACCTGCCCGAGGTCGTGGTAAAGCCCAAAGAGCTGCTTTATTGTCAGACCTATTTCCGCGACGTATATATCGATGAAGAAGGCCCCATCTTCTACCGTGCCGGCGTCATTGACAACGCCTATGATATCGCAAAAAAAGAGGTGTCCGCTAAGACACACCACCTTTCAAGGGCGCAAAGCGGTTTCTGGAAAACCCTCTACAATAGCTTTTCTGGGAGGCATGACAAGATCCTAAGATTACCCAGAGAATCATATTATGATAAAATATGCAGATGGCAGCAGGAGGGACTTGTCACCTTGACCGATGCCGGTGACGGGCGACTGATTATTTCCGACAGCATTTGTCAACTGGGTTACATCCACTGGGATGCAGAGCAGAGCACTCGCACAGTGTCAATCAACTTGAGTGCATTTGTATATCACATACAGAACAAAGAGAAACAAGAAGAAGCCGCTAAAAAAGGCAAAACTTTTGTCCCCGACACTGTGGAGCAACAGCGCCGTACGGAAACACTTTATCAGGTCTATCGCACCGACTCTATCGGAAACTCACGAACTGATGACTTCGTAATGACACAGTACACCATTATTGGACGTCATCGGTATTCTAAGCTCGAATTCCTTATCCAATACCAGTCGTTTGCCACCGATTATGCTTACGTTGACAAAAAGGAATACAAACAACTGCGCAAGGACAACAAGGTTGAAATGAACATCGACGAACTGCGCCGATTCGAGAAAGTCAACAAGATTCCCCCACTGGCTCCGAACATTCAAGAACAGATCAATAAATTCATTGACAAAGACTAAATCCGAAGAAGAAAAAGTGGAAGGTTCTCTTGATGTAATAGACAATCAACGATAATAGTTTCAATTTCAAGTCATGACCCTAAATCAACGCATAAAACCCGCTGGGATGCAGCGGGTTTTTGTTTCGCCTCCCAAAACCTTTAAAAACCTCCTGACACCTGATGTACTGCGTTTTCCAGCAAGCCGATGAGGCGTTGAAAGGCGTCTAAAGGCGTTGAACGGCGTAAAAAAGGGGAGCGCTCCTCTGGAAAATGTAATGAAAAAAATTATTCTATCAGTTTATGGCTTGTCATGCCATAATGAACAAGAAACTTTTCGTATCTTTGCAGTGCTTACAAACTGGTATACTTTAACGGATTTATTTACACATAGTTATTGACAAGTTTTCATGATGATGAAGAAAACGATTCTTATTACCTGCCTAATGCTGCTATGCGTAATACCATTGCATGCGCAGCGCATCCAAGTGGTGGATGGCGATGGAACGCCAATCCCCTATGTAACAGTTACAACCACCCAAGGCAAATTCATTGCAAGTACCGATATTGACGGTTGGATTGAGAGTGTTGGCGAAAACACCACCATCCACCTGTCGCAAGTGGCCTATAATCCCCTAACGATCGCCGTGGCTGACATCACAGACGGCCGAATCACCCTTGACGAGGCCGGTTATGACCTGCCCGAGGTCGTGGTAAAGCCCAAGGATCTACTCTATTGCCAGACCTACTTCCGTGATGTCTATATCGATGACGAT
>ONKF01000065.1 GCA_900318335.1 uncultured Prevotellaceae bacterium | reverse complement strand
AACAACGGGAAAGCGATTGACATGACTTTCCAGGTAATGCCACCGGCAGCCGCATCACCAAGGGCGTAGCCGATTTTTTCTTTTAAACTTGCCATTTCTCTTAATTTGGAATTGGGAGTGAGGAATCGGGAAATGTTTCAGTCCTTCGCCTCGTTTATGATTTGTTATTATTTATTCTTTATTGGTTGCTCGGTTCTTCTCGATGAGTCGCTTGATGGTCTCCACGCTGGCCGTGGTGGTAAGGCCGTCTTGCGGCGTGTTCATGCAGTAGTCCACTAGGCGGTCGATGGTTGAGGTGGCCACATGCAGGCGGGTGTCGCTCGAGGCGTAGTAGATGAAGACGCGTCCGTCCTCGTCGGCAATCCAGCCGTTAGAGAAGGCCACATTCATCACGTCGCCGATATACTCGTCACCCTCGGGAACGAGGAAATATCCGCCTGGTTGGGCGATAACGCGGGTGGGATCGTCGAGTGCTGTCATGTACATATATAATACATAGCGCAGTCCCGAAGCGCAGCCGCGCACGCCGTGGGCAAGATGCAGCCAGCCTTGTGGCGTCTTGATGGGGTGGGGACCCTCACCGTTTTTCACTTCCATGATGGTGTGATAGTGGCGCGCGTTGATGATTTTCTCATCAACGATTTCGGCTTGGGTGATATCATCCACCAGTGCCCAGCCGATGCCGCCGCCGCTGCCTGCGTCGATGAAGCCGTCTTGGGGACGGGTATAGAAGGCATACTTGCCGTTTACAAACTCGGGGTGAAGTACCACGTTGCGCTGTTGGCTCTTGCTCTTGAGGTCGGGCAGTCGTTCCCAGGTCTTGAGGTCACGGGTGCGGGCAATGCCGGCAGTAGCCGTGGCGGCGCTCAGGTCGCCCGGGCAAGTGTCATCGTGACGTTCTGCGCAAAAGATGCCGTAGATCCAGCCGTCTTCATGAGCCGTGAGTCGCATGTCATAGATGTTGGTGGCAGGAATCACATCATCGGGCATCGTGATGGGCTCGGGCCAGAATCTGAAGTTGTCCACGCCGTTTGGACTCTCGGCTACAGCGAAGAACGACTTGCGGTCGGCACCTTCAACCCTCACAACAACTACATATTTGCCCTGCCACTTGATGGCGCCTGCATTGAGCGTCGCGTTCATCATGATGCGCTGCATCAGGTAGGGGTTATCCTGCTCGTTGAAGTCATAGCGCCACTCAAGCGGAGTATGCTCGGCGGTGATGATTGGATTCTTGTATTTCTCGTAGATGCCGTTGCCCCAAGCGAGGGGTTCATTCTTGCGGTTCAGTAACTCCTCGTGATGCTTGCGCAAAGCGGTTATTTTTTTCTTGAATTCACCCATTATATTGTAGTTGTTATATTGTTGTCTTTTAGTTAGCTGGATATTACAGCATTTCTGGAGGCTCTTGTGCTTAAATTACTGTATCATTTACTTTTACTTGCTCCTCAATTGGTCGATGAGCCACTGGAGCCATTCGTCCCATTGTTCCTGGTACCAGAAGTGGGCCGTCTGCTGATAGACGCTCAACTTCTTGGGGGCAGTTACCACGTTGTAGGTCGCATAGGCCGTCGTGGGAGGCACAACGTCGTCGTTGTAGCCAAACGAGAACCAACCTGGGCAGGTGATGCGGCGGGCGAAGTTCACGCCATCGTAATAACGCGAGGTCTCGATCTTGTCCTGACTGGCTTTGCGCTGCTCGGGCGACATCCAGTAGAAATAATGGGGCCAACCGCAAGCCACGCCTTGGAGCGAAGCCGTGTGGTCGCACAGGGCCGAGTGCACTGCACCGTAGCAGCTCACGCGCTTGTCGAGTCCGGCCGTTGCCAGCGACAGGAAACCGCCCTGGCTGCTACCCGTCACGCCCAGGTTCTTACCGTCCCAGTCGGTGTATTGCTCAATGTAGTCGATGGCACGCACGCAACCCACGATAACGCGCTTGTAATAGCTCTTGTCACGGTCGTCCATGCCGAATTCCCAATAGCAGTTGAGAGCGCCATTTGCCAGGTTGTCATAGACGCTCTGCGGCATGGTCACGTCGATGCCGTGGATGCCGATTTCGAGTGTGATGAAACCTTGTGAAGCTGTATAGACGTCGCCTTGATAGGGACGCACTCCGGCTCCGGGCACACGCAGCAGGGCAGGGTATTTGCCGGGCTTGACAGGCTCGCACAGGATGCCATAGGTGCGGCTTCCCCAACGCACGTTGTGGAACGAGACTTGATAGACGTTAACGTCTTGTGTGCAGCGATCGGGCAGCAACGTCTTGGTAGGCTCAAGTTGGGTCCAGCGGGCCTCCTCAATGGCTTTTGCCCAGAACTGGTCAAAATCTTTCGGGTCAACTGTCGTGGGATTCAGCTTCTCGGGCGAGTAGGCTGCGGTGCACCATGCCGAGTAATCCTTGCCACCCACGTGGGCGGTGACTTTCAGGCGATAAAAGCCCGGAGTCTTCATCTGGCCCGTATAACTCATGGTCCCCTTTTTCAAGGTGGTTGATTTCTTCACGTCAGGATACATCTCGGGACCGGCTTCATAGTCGATGTCGACGTTGTCGAGCAATGTGCCCGAGCGGCGCACCTCGACATTGAACTTGCATTTTTCGCCCACTTTATAGTTCCAGTCCTGATGGTCTGGTTCCACGGTGACTACGATGTTGTTACCTCTGATTTGCGCTCCAAGCGGCAGCACTACTAAGAGCAGCAATAAGCACAATAGTTGACGTTTCATTTAGATAATGTTATTAGGTTATTTAATGTGGCAAAATTAAGTATATTTCCCTAATTGGAGT
>ONKF01000066.1 GCA_900318335.1 uncultured Prevotellaceae bacterium | reverse complement strand
ACCTCTTCCCATTCCGAACAGAGAAGTTAAGCCTCACCACGCCGATGGTACTGCGAAAGTGGGAGAGTAGGTAACCGCCCCCTAAGAGGGAGTCACTGGAGACAGCGGCTCCCTCGTTTTTTTTACGAGCCACTGGCTCGCAATACATCGACAGGGCAGATGGGAGAGATGAAAAGGGGGGTGTTGTGTGGTGCCTCTTGTTTTTTTATGGCAAAAAAGAAAAAAATCTTTAAAGGTTTGGATGCTCCGAAAAATAGTTATATCTTTGTTGATTGATTAAAAGCGATGAAAAGACTGTTGGCCATATTGACATTGGTATTTGCGCTTGGGCTGGGTAACACTGCTCTGGCCGAGATCCAATGGCATGAAACCAAACGTGATGTTGAGGGTAAAACCTGGAATGACCCGCGAACCAGCGATGGCATCGAGATCTATGGCCGCAAGGGCACGATTACAATTGTGACTCCCAAGCGCATCAATGTTAAGGTCTATACCATTCTGGGACAGATGGTGTCACAGGCCACGCTGCAGCCCGGCACGTCGGAGTTGCGAATAGGCTCTCGAGGCATCTATCTGGTCAGGATAGGAAACATCACCCAGAAAGTAGCCATATGACCAAGAAAAGCCCATTTCATCAATAAGTTGAAGATGACTAAAACCATTTAATAACCTTAACTAAACAGAAAGTATGACTAATTTAGAAAACATTGACTGGGCACATCTGCCTTTTGGTTACATGAAGACCGATTACAACGTGCGTTGCACGTTCAAGGACGGCAAGTGGGGTGAAATCGAAGTCACCCAGGACGAGACTATCAATCTGCACATGGCTGCAAGCTGCTTGCACTATGGCCAGGAAATCTTTGAGGGCCTGAAGGCCTTCCGTGGCAAGGATGGTAAGATCCGCATGTTCCGTCCCGACGAGAACGCTAAGCGTCTCCAGAACAGTGCGCGTGGTATCCTCATGGAACCGCTGCCCGAGGACATCTTCCTGGAGATGTGCAAGAAGGTCGTTAAGCTCAACGAGCGCTTCATCCCGCCTTATGGCAGTGGCAGTTCACTCTACCTGCGTCCCGTAGAAATCGGTATCTCGCCCCGCGTTGGTGTTAGCCCCGCCGAGGATTATACCGTGATCATCTTTGTTACTCCTGTAGGCCCGTATTTCAAGGAGGGTTTCCACTGCACCAAGGTTGCTGTTTTCCGCGAGTATGACCGTGCTGCTCCCTGTGGCACCGGCCGTTGGAAAGTGGGTGGTAACTACGCTGCCGGTATGGGTGCTACCGCCCGTGCAAAGGCTGCTGGCTACAGCGCAGCTCTCTTCCTTGACCCCAAGGAGAAGAAGTACCTCGACGAGTGCGGTCCCGCTAACTTCTTTATCGTTAAGGGTAACACCTATATCACTCCCAAGTCAGGTTCTATCCTGCCCTCGATCACCAATATGAGTCTGCAGCAGATTGCCCGTGACCTGGGTATGGAAGTTGAGGCCCGTCCCGTTCCCCTCGAGGAGCTTGCCGAGGCCGATGAGGCTGCCGAGTGCGGCACCGCAGCCGTTACCGCTCCCATCAGCGAGGTCGTTGACATGGACAAGGATGTACACTATGTTATCAGCAAGGATGGCAATGTGGGTCCCAAGGTAACTGCCCTCTACAACCGCCTGCGTGCAATCCAGATGGGTGACTATCCTGATGAGCACGGCTGGAATGTCGTGGTAGACTAATCCCCGTCATAACAATGCTTGATTGTTTATCAATCATCGAGCGATACTACACACCCGGTAATGATGATTACCGGGTGTTGGTTCATCATAGCCGCCAGGTCGCCGATATGGCGGTCGCGCTGGGGCAGCGTCTCATCGACCGTCATGAGCCTCTCGACATCGAGTTTGTCGAGGAAGCAGCCATGCTGCACGACATCGGCATGTGCCTCACCGATGCCCCTGGCATCCATTGCCACGGCACTGAGCCATACATTCTGCATGGCATTCTGGGGCGCCGTATGCTTGACGGCATGGGATTGTACCGTCATGGACGCGTGTGCGAGCGTCACACCGGCGCAGGCATCACGGCAGCCGAGATAATAGCCCAGCACCTGCCCATCACGCCACCGCGTGACCTGTTGCCCGAGAGCCTTGAGGAGAAACTGGTCTGCTATGCTGACAAGTTCTTCTCCAAGAGCCGTCCTGACGAGCCCCCCAAGACGCTTGACCGCGCCCGTCAATCCCTCGCCAAGTTCGGTGGTGACACGCTTGCCCGTTTTGAGGCCCTGGTTGACCTCTTCGGTGACCCTGCCACGTTGTGACCTGCTTGATGTGTAAAACAAAACACCGTCGCAAATCGATTGCGGCGGTGTTTCTGTGTTGAGCGTTTCTTTCTCGTGCAATTACTTGCGGATACCGAGTTCCTTCTTAGCGATGAGGGCACGGTAACGGTTGATGTCGACACGCATCAGGTAATCGAGCAATTTGCGACGCTTACCAACCAACATCTTAAGTGCACGCTGAGTCGTATGATCCTTCTTGTTGACCTTCAAGTGCTCGGTCAAGTGGGCAATACGGTATGAGAATAATGCTATCTGG
>ONKF01000069.1 GCA_900318335.1 uncultured Prevotellaceae bacterium | reverse complement strand
TGCCGTCAACGTGCCTTACGGCTCGCTGCTGGGCGTGATGACCGATGATGACAACGAGAAGAACCAGTTCTCGTCGTTCCGCATGGTAGGCGCCTATGCTATGGGCTTTATCACCCTGCTCTCGTTCCCCTATCTGCAGAAGATGGTAGGTGGCACCGAGGCACATCAATATGCCGTGCTGGGCGCTGGCCTTGGCTTCCTGGCCACCATCATGACGCTGGCCTGCGGTCTGCTGACCAAGGAGCGTCTGAAACCCATTCGTGCCGAGAAATTCTCCTTCAAGCCATTTGCCGACTTGTTCAAGAACAAGCCCTGGATTTACCTGACGCTCATCGGCATCTGCACCAACTTCTTCAACGGCTTCCGCTATGCCGTGGCCGGTTACCTGATGGAATACTGCCTGCACGGTGACGTGACCGTGAGCGGCCTGATCATCAACTACACGGTATTCATGACCTTTGGTGAGGTGACCTGCATGATTTTTGGTGGTCTCTCACCCAAGTTCACCCAATGGATGGGCTCAAAGCGCAAAGCCTTTACCGTTGCAGCCATCATCTGCATGGTGACCTCCTATTCCCCGCTGCTGTGGTCGATGTATGCCGACGTGGCCGACTATGCCACCGAGAAGAACGGCACCTCGTCGACGGGCCTCATCTTCTCGTCGGGTACTATGGCACAAAAGTTTGGCACGGCCATTTCGGGTTCGCTGGTTGCCCTGCTGTTGGGCATCGCCGGTTTCATCTCGGGTACTGACCCTGCAACAGGCCAGACGGTGGTAACCATCACCGACGAGGAATCAGTCCGCAACATGGTGTGGGCACTGTTCTCGCTCTTCCCTGCCGCCATTATTATCATCATGCTTTACCTGCTCCACCTGTATCCCATCAAGAAGTAAGATGAACGACGATATCAAGACGCTGAAAGCCGAAGTTCAGGATGTGCTGGAAAACAACATCCTGGACTTCTGGCTATCCAATATGATAGACGACGAGCACGGCGGTTTCTACGGCCAGATGACCGGTGAGGGCAAGCTCGTCAAGGACGCCGACAAGGGCGGCATCCTATCTGCCCGTATCCTATGGGCCTTCTCGGCAGCCTACCGCGTGCTGGGCGACCCTGAGTACCTGATGGCGGCAACACTCATCAAGGACTACATTATTGAGTATTTCTACGACAACGAGTTCGGCGGCACCTACTGGTCGGTGGACTATCTGGGTAATCCCAAAGACACCAAGAAGCAGTTCTACGCCATCGGCTTCATGATCTATGGCCTGAGCGAGTATGCCCGAGCTACCGGCGACCAGCAGGCGCTGGATTATGCCATCAAGTTGTTTGACTGCATCGAGCGACATTCGTTAGACAAGGTGAACAACGGCTATATCGAGGCTCAAACGCGCGATTGGAACGAGATTGCCGACATGCGCCTGTCGGAACTCGACGCCAACTTCCCCAAGTCGCAGAACACCCATCTACACATCATCGAGCCCTACACCAACCTGTACCGCTGCCTCAAGGAAGGCAAGGCCAGCCCCGTCGATAGTGACGTTGAGGAGCGTGTGGAGAAAGCCCTGCGCAACCTCATCGATATTTTCACCGACAAGATTCTGAATCCCGAGACGCATCATCTGGACCTGTTCTTTGCTATGGACTGGACCCGCGAGGCCGGTGCTCTCGAGAGTTACGGACACGACATCGAGTGCTCATGGCTCATGCACGAGGCGGCACTGGTGCTGGGCGACCAGGCCGTGCTTGACAAAGTGGAACCCATCGTGAAACTCGTGGCAAAAGCCAGCGAAAAAGGCTTGAATGCCGACGGGTCGATGGTACACGAGGCCAATCTTGACACCGGCTATGTAGATGATGACCGCCACTGGTGGGTACAGGCCGAGACTGTGGTAGGATTTATTAACCTGTATCAGCACTTCGGCGACGAGAGCGCGCTGCAAAAAGCGCTGCACTGCTGGCAATACATCAAGGACAACCTCATCGACCGCGAGGGCGGCGAGTGGTTCTGGAGTCGCGATGCCCAGGGCAACATCAACCGCCGCGATGACAAGGCGGGCTTCTGGAAATGCCCTTATCACAACTCGCGCATGTGTCTTGAAATCATGGAACGTAATTTCGAACAATAATTATAAGATATGGATAACAAAAGATACGGTCACTTTGACGACCAACACCGCGAATATGTCATCACCGACCCGCAGACGCCGTGG
>ONKF01000068.1 GCA_900318335.1 uncultured Prevotellaceae bacterium | reverse complement strand
AAATCACCGAAATCTAAAAGAAAATGAGTGTTTAGCGAAATTTCGCAATCCTTGCCTGTTTTACTGAAAGATAAATGAAGTGCACCCCAAAAGTTAGACACAAAACTTTTGGGGTGCACTTCACTCCCCTCAACAGGAAGTACTCTAAACTGCGAGCGCACAGCGAGTGTGTTAATGGCCGCCTTTACCGCCACCGCTTGATGAACCGCCGGAGTTGTCGCCGCCCATGAGGTCGTCGTTCTGAATGGAGTTTTTTGCTCTCTTCACCGATGCCTTGAGCGAACCGAAGCGGAAGCTGACCGAGATGTCGAAGCTGCGCTGTAGATATCTACCTCTCGACCATCCAGTCACATCGCCCTGGTCTATGCTTTGCGAATACTTGGTGTACTTTTTGAACGGGTTACTTGCCGAGAGCTGAACCGTTAGGCGCTCTTCGCTCAAGAACGAGCGCTGCAAGCCAAATCCATGGGAGAACGACGTACTCGAGCGGTGCCCATACACGTCATAGGTGCCTCCGCCCCACATGCCTGCATAGCCTGTGAGTTCCAGGCTCCATGGCAGATACTGGGTCACGTTAACATAAAGGTTATGGCTAAAACCATCATTCTTCAGATTCAACTCTTTGCTCTTGAAGTAGTTATAGCCGACCGAGCCATTGAGCATGATATTGGTCTTCTCGTGCGCCATCCACTGCACGTAGGTCGACAGATAGCCTGATCGCCTCTTTAATGTGTTGGCATAGGTGGATACCTGAACCAGACCATCGGCCCACTTTACTGAGCCGATTCCGTTATTGCTTAAAGAGAATTGCGGCGTGACATTGAAAGTGAACTTCGATCCCACATGCATGAAAGTCATGCTCATCGAGTGATAATGCACGCTACCCAGGTCGGTATTGCCATAGGAGCGGCTTGTCGGACTCTCGACAATGGCGGGATTCAAGTAGTAGATGCTCGGGCGGTTGATGCTGGTAGCATAGGAGAACTTGAGGCTGTTGGCATCATTGATCTTATAACGCAGGTTGGCACTAGGCACTACGTCATCGAACTGCGCATCAAAAGCCTCCTGAGTACCGTCGGGATAGGACGCACGCATGTAACTGTGCTCATAACGCAGACCGGCACGCACCGACCACGGGCCACTGGTAAAGGTATATCTTACATAAGCAGCGCCCACCTGAGTCACATGCTTGAAACGCATGTCCATGTCATCCTCGATGTCCAGATAGTCAATCATGCTGTGGCTGCGGCTCATGCGGTAGATGTACTTGACTCCGGTTTCGATGGTATGTTTCTTCTCGGCAAAAGGACGCATCCAGTCGAGCTGGACAGTGTGCTCGTCAAAGTCCTGCTTGTCCTTCTGATCCACACCATTATAAGGCACTGGCAAATTGAAAGGCTCGGTGTACAACGATTTGTCCTTGTTCTCGCTGTGTTGAGCACTGAGCATGTAACTCAGCGTGATAGTCTCGCCCTTGAGGCGCGTGCTGCGCTGATAATCCAAGCGGGTGCTCATGCTATAACCCTCATAATGGTCGTGATTGTCAATGCCATAGCTATAGATGGTCTGCCCAGCGGCGTCACGCATCAAATTCGTGGAAAAGGCTTTATCACTGAAGTCATAGATATGTCCGCCCAACGACATGGATACGAGGTTCAGCGTGTCGGGCTCCCAGCTGGCGCTCAAGTAGCCGTATTGAGACGTCATCTTGTCCGTTTTATCGGTGCCATCACTCACCAGCTCAGCCCCACTCTCCTTGTAATGGTTCAAGGACGAGCTGGTGCTCTCATCGTCGTGTCCAACACCGTGATTAATGCCATAATCCACTGATATCACCACCTTGTCGAGCTGCGTAGTCAGGTCTATCGAACCTCCCAGATAACCCATATTGTCTGCATTGGCACTTGCCATGCCCGAGACTCCCTTCAGGGTCGAGTTATCGGCCATGACAATGTTCAAGATGACGGTTGTCCCCTCTGCATCATATTTGGCACCCGGCTCGGTGATGACCTCGATACGCTTCACGCTGCTGGCTGGCATTGCCTTGAGAATATCCTTGGGATTGTTGGAGAGCGACGGGTCTGGATGCCCGTTGCGGAAAATCTTGAAACTGGTCTGCCCGTTGACGCGAATCTCATCGTTGGCATCTACGGTAACCAGGGGCACCTTGCGCAACATTTTCATGACGGTATTGGTCTTGCTGTCGGGGTCGGCCTCGATATTGTAGCCAATGCGGTCCACCTCCTGCTTAATGAGCTGCTTCTGAGCAGTAACCTCCACATCCTTGAGCTGGATGTTATCAAACACATTCAGTAGCGAGTCGTTGACCCAGTCATCGCTATCGGTGGTCGATGCAACAGGAATAGTGTCAGGTTTAGCTACTATACTTCCTTCCGATGCGAAAGAATAGTCCTGTGCCACCGCTGTTATGCACATCAGGAGAATCACAACGAAACTTAAATGGCGCCTCATAATCAATTTT